>DATBPZ010000075.1:0-13791 GCA_036561105.1 Methylocella sp.
TTGGCTCTGACGCAAGAGTTTCTGTCGGAGATGCTCGGCGTTAACAGAACCACGGTGACGGTGCTGGCACGCGCTCTACAGGATGAGGGCCTCATCGATTACCGGCGAGGCAAGGTCGCACTCATCGATCGGCCCAGGCTGGAAAAACGGGCCTGCGAATGTTATGCGGCAGTCCGGAGGAAGACGGATGAGTTCTTTTCCACGAACTGAGGCGCTGGCATGATCCGATATTTTTTTAGTATCATCGGGGGCCGGCCTTTCAATGACATAGACGGGCTGGAGCTGCCAGATATCGAGGCCGCGCGGGTGGAGGCCAAGGGTCTTGCCTGCGACTTGATGCGTATAGAGCCAGAGCGGCAAGACTGGTCGAGTTGGTCCATTCACGTCACCAATGAAAACCACGAAGACATATTCGACCTCGCCTTCAGCGAAGCTGTTTAAACTAAATAACATGCGATCCAGGATCGCGGCCCCGTTGAACTGCTCTTCTCGATATTTGCCGAGAGGCCGCTGAGTGGTGGGATTTCAGGATGGAAGAATTTTGTCTCCCCCCCGGTGGGTCTGGCCTGCGGCGGGCGAGCAAGGCATCAAGCGTATCGATACGAACCCGAGCAACACAACGACTTGCACACCACAACTCCATTCTGGACCAGCAGTAGCGCCGAGCCCACATGGCGCCGATCATGAGCATCCAGCGAAGGGCTATGTGCTCGTGTAAAGTCTCCATTTCGCACGCGGCTAGGAGGCGGCCATCATCCCTAAAAAATGAAATGCGGTAACACATAAACGATAGTTAACAACGGTTAAGCTCTGCCCGTCTGTTGTCTCGGCCACATAAGGCAGCGGATCGTTAGTCTGACTCTTCAATGCGCGTTCGCAGGAACATCCGCAGCAACCAAACGGCCGCGCCTCGCCTCGTAGGTCCCAGAAGCCGCAGCGGACGCCTTGGCTAGCATCGCGAGCGCCTGATCGGGGGGCATGTCGGTTTCGTAGGCGAGATATTCGGCGAGAGCGTCACGGCCGTTGGCGACATCGGAGCCGAGAATGGCCTTCATTCGGAGTCTAACAGCATTACCCGCGGTTGCAGCCGCGCGGCTGGTGAGCGCCCTGGCCGCATCATTCGTGGCTTTCAGAGCCGCTTCGTGTTCGGCCTTCGAAATTGTGTCACCAATACCAAGAGCTCCCTCGTCTTCGTCAAAAATATCCCTTGCGTCTTCGAACGTGCCTTCCCAATCCGCAAGGCCCATCTCTACCGCCGCCCGGCCCATGAGTAGACCGCCCTCGGTCGCGCGCACTGTCTTTTCCGGCATGCCGCGATGCGCAGCGACCGTCGACACGAAAAGATCGTAGAAGCGATCCACCGACGCTTGAATACGGCACCGGGCATCGTCCTCCAGGGCACGCGGGCCGGAATAATCGGTCTTGTACGCCCCCGCCTGGATCAATGTCGGCTTGACGCCGGCGGCGGCGAGCTGCTCCGAACGGTCGATATGCAGCAGCACCACACCGATCGAGCCCAACATGCCGGACGGCGCCGTGACGATCTTCGTGGCGCCGGAGGCGATGGCATAACCCGCCGATGCCGCCAAGCCATTGACGAAGGTGACAACCCGCTTTTGCGCTGCAGCCTGACGCACAGCGGCGGCAGCTTCCATCGCGCCCGATGCTTCGCCGCCAGGGCTATCCATATCGAGAAGGATGCCGCGCACATCCGGGTCGGCGACAGCGGTGCGCAGCTGCTCCTGAAATCCCTCGTGGTATAGGCCCCAATCCAAGCGCCCCGGTTGACGAGCTCGCCCATGACTGGAATCACGGCAATACCGTCCGCGACCCTGTACATTTCCGCGCGAGAGCCATCAGCAAGCCGCGCCGATTTCGGCCTTCCGCGAAACGAACTCGCGCCGGCCGGCACGAGAGCTTCGAAAGCCACGATCGCATCGGCCGCCTCCGGCAACATCAACAGTGGCCGGTTGTAAAGCCTTTCATCGAATCGGCGCTGGCGGCGATTACTCATTGGGAGCCCAGGCGTTCAGGCCGGGGAGAAGGACCAGCCTCTCTTTGCTGTTCAATGTACTGTCCTTTAGGGCGGAGAAGACGTTAATCCAAAGGTGCATTTGACCCGATCCTAGCTTGCTACTATTGGACACTCACGGCAAAATTTCTTAGTAAAATGCGGGAAAATCATGGGTCCAACTATTCGCTAAGTCTTCGAAAGCGTTAAATTGTCGCGGTTCGGGCGAGGCCTCCATCCGTTTTGCCGTTGTTTTATAACTGCTTTCATTCAACAAGAAACAACCGGAATTGCAATTACGGTTCTTGAACTGTGAGACATGCAAACCGGTATCTCTGGGTTAAGCGCCAACATTCAGAGCGCTGACGCAAGCCGTGCACTCGAGGTTTGACCCAACGCGTGCGAGGCGGAATGGCGGCCGTAGCGGCCATAACTTTGGAGTTCCGCGTGTCCGAAAAAATCCCCGTCACCGTGCTGACCGGCTATCTCGGCGCTGGCAAGACGACGCTTCTGAACCGCATTCTCACCGAGGACCATGGCCGGAAGTTTGCCGTCATCGTCAATGAGTTCGGCGAAATCGGCATCGACAACGATCTCGTTGTTGGTGCCGACGAGGAAGTGTTCGAAATGAACAATGGCTGCATCTGCTGCACCGTGCGCGGCGATCTCATCCGGATCATCGAAGGCCTCTTGAAGCGCCGAGGCAAATTCGACGCGATCCTCGTCGAGACGACCGGCCTCGCCGATCCCGCTCCCGTGGCTCAAACTTTCTTTGTCGATGCCGATGTGCGCGACGCCGCGCGGCTCGATGCGGTCGTCACCATCGCCGATGCCAAATGGCTCGGCGACCGTCTCAAAGACGCGCCAGAAGCCAAGAACCAGATTGCCTTCGCCGATGTCATCATCCTCAACAAGACCGATCTCGTCAGCACGGAAGAACTTCACGACGTGGAAGCGCGGATCCGGGCGATCAACCCCTATGCCCAGCTACACAAGACGACGAACTGCGCCGTGCCGCTCGATGCGGTGCTCGGTCGCAACGCCTTCGACTTGGAGCGCATCCTCGAAATCGAGCCGGAGTTTCTCAACGGCGGTGATGATCCTGAACATGACCACGACCACCATGATCATCACGGCCACGAGCATCACGAGCACCATCATCGCGAGTCACATGGCCTAAAACATTATCACGACGAAGACATGCAGTCCGTCGCTCTATCAATCAACGGCGATGTCGATCCAGAGAAGTTCGTGCCCTGGCTGCAAGATTATGTCCAGAAAGAAGGTGGCTCGATCCTGCGCGCGAAAGGTATTATTTCCTTCAAGGATGAGCCAAAGCGGTTTGTCTTTCAGGGCGTGCATATGCTGCTCGATGGAGATCTGCAGCGCGAATGGAAGCCGCAGGAGAAGCGTGTGAGCCGGCTCGTCTTCATTGGCCGCAACCTCAAGGAAGACGAAATTACCCAGGGATTCTTGAGCTGCGCGGCTTAACGCCCAGCGAGCGATCCATTCCACGCAATGAGCTTCCGATGACCGCTGCTGCCCTGACCGCCAATGTCATACCGCTGGACGCAGGAGCTCCCGTCGCGGCGGCAAGTTTCCTTGGAGATATTCCGGCGCTCGCCCTCGAAGATGGCACTCTCTTTTTCGTGATGCCAGGCAGCGGGCAGCACATTTCCGTGCATCCGGACGCCGCGATTCTCACCGCCGCCACTTCGGCGGGTCATTTTATCACCGGCGGCGATGACGGCCGTGTGGTGGTTGTCTCGCAAGATGGCACCGCCCAAGAAATCGCCAACGAAAAAGGCAAATGGATCGACGCACTCGCCGCACGGGACGATGGCGCGGTTGCCTGGTCTTGCGGCAAGGACGTCCGCGCCCGCGATCATCACGGGGCCATTAAGACCTTTGCCGCGCCATCAACCGTGCGCGGGCTTGCTTTCATGCCAAAGGGCTACCGGATCGCAATTGCCCATTATGATGGCGCAAGCCTGTGGTTTCCAAATACCGCCGCACCGCCCGAGCCGTTCAAATGGAAGGGCTCCCATCTCTCCGCGACGGTCTCCCCAGACGGCCGATTTCTCGTGACCTCGATGCAGGAAAACACGCTGCATGGCTGGCGGATTCCCGACAAAAAAGACATGCGGATGAGCGGCTACCCCGCGAAGACGCGGTCCTTGTCTTGGTCGTTCGATGGCCAATGGCTGGCGACGTCCGGCGCCGATGCCGCGATCATTTGGCCGTTCAAAGATAAGGAAGGACCCATCGGCAAAGCACCGCTCGAATGCGGCGCACGGCAAGTGAGGGTCACTTCGGTTGCCTTTCATCCAAAATCACTTGTCGTGGCGCAAGGCTATGAGGATGGACTGGTGATGCTTTGCCGGGTTCCCGACGGGGCGGAAATCCTGGTGCGCCCTCCGCCCGCGGCCGGGCGGGCGATTGGCGCGCTTGCTTGGGATGGCACGGGCCGAAGACTTTTGTTCGGCGCGGCGGACGGTGCGGCGGGACTTCTTGAGATGCCGGCTTGAGGCAGGTTTAAATCTGTCATACTTTTCCGTTATAACTTGGCGTTTGCTAGGTTTCCTGCCCTCCCGAGAAGCCTCGAAATGAAAATCGCCGATGTCCGCGCGCGCGCTTTCGCCATGCCTCTCAACAATCCGTCCTATCCGCGAGGACCTTATCATTTCTATGATCGCGAATATTTTGTTGTCGAATATTTGACCGACCCAGAGGCTTTGCGTGCCGTTGTGCCTGAGCCCCTCGAGATCATCGAGCCGATCGTCAAATTTGAATTCATCCGTCTTCCGGATACGACCGGCTTTGGCGATTTCACCGAATGCGGCCAGATGATTCGCGTCGGCTTCGGGAGCGAAACGGGAACCTACGTTCATTCGATGTATCTTGACGACGAAGCTCCGATTGCGGCGGGCCGCGAAATTTGGGGGTTTCCGCAAAAACTCGCTCGTCTAAATCTCAACCACGAGAGCGAGGTGCTTGTGGGCACCATGCATTTTGGCTCCGTGCCATGCGCGATAGGCAGCATGGGCTATAAGCACGTGGAGCTCGACCCCGCGCCGGTCCTGCGCGAACTCGGTGCGCCGAATTTTCTGATCAAGATTATACCGCATGTCGATGGCAGCCCGCGGATTTGCGAACTCGTGCGGTATCGTTGGCAAAACATTTCGCTGAAAGGCGCTTGGAGCGGCCCGGCAGCGCTGCAATTATTTCCCCACGCGATGGCAAATGTTTCAAAACTTCCGGTCTTGAAAGTGCTTTCCGGCACCCATTTCATCGCCGATGTGACGCTCGGTCTCGGCGAGGTCGTACATGACTATTTGGCGAACGAAAATGACGCGCCGCTCCAAGACTTGTCTTTCTTGACGGAGCCCGCGCAATGAACGAGATGCGCCCGGCGCGCGCAAAGACTCGCCGGGACAATATTGAGGCCATCGCCAGACGTTACGACCGCGTCGCCCTGGTGCTACAGGGGGGTGGCGCGTTGGGTGCCTATCAGATCGGCGTCTACCAAGCTCTTGCCGAGGCAGGCTGCGAGCCAACTTGGATCTCAGGCGTCTCGATTGGCGCCATCAACTCCGCGATCATTGCCGGCAATGGGCCGGAAAAACGGTTGCAAAACCTCGAAGCTTTCTGGTCCACGGTGTCGGGGCGCAAGATCTGGGCCTATACGCCAGAAGGCGATATTTTCCGTGATTTCCGCAATCAGACAAGTTCCCTGATGACGCTGCTCTTTGGCCAGCCGGGATTCTTTCAGCCGCGCACACCGAGTCCTTGGCTGCAACCGCCAGGCGCGCAGGGCTCCACCAGTTACTATGATTCTGGCGCTTTGAAAGAGACACTCGAAAAGCTGATCGATTTTGGTCTTCTCAATGATGGCCGCAAACGGCTCAGCGTCGGCGCGGTCAATGTGCGGACCGGCAATTTCGTCTATTTCGACACCGAGAAGCAAAGGATCGGCCCCGAGCACATCATGGCCTCAGGCGCGCTTCCCCCGGCACTTCCGGCAGTCAAGATCGAGGGCGAATATTATTGGGACGGCGGCATCGTCTCCAACACGCCGCTGCAATATCTGCTGGAACAAGACGAGCATCAATCCTCACTGGTATTTCAGGTGGATCTTTTTAGCGCGCGCGGAACCTTGCCCCGGCAGATGTCCGATGTTCTGACCCGGCATAAGGAGATCATGTATTCAAGCCGCACCCGTCAGAATACGGATGCTTTTGCGCGCGCGCATAATATGAAGATGCGCCTTGCCGATGCTTTGAAAAGAGTGCCGCCCGAAGCGCTGAAGCCAGGCGAGAAAGAATTTTTGACGGAATGCTCGACTGCCGCCGTCGTCAATATCGTGCATCTTATCTATCAGCACAAGAACTATGAAGGCCACGCGCGGGACTATGAGTTTTCCGGCACCTCGATGCGCGAGCATTGGGACTCGGGCTATGAGGATACCTTGCGCACGCTTCGCCATCCGGAATGGCTGGAACGCTCGGCGATTACGCGGGGCGTAACCGTCCACGACCTGCATCGCGAAGACCCGACGTAAAGGAATTTCGTTCGCGACTTATCGACACTACACGGCAAACCGCCGAGTTGCCTTCACCCAACCCCGTGCGCGTCGCTCCGGATTGGCGTTGCGCGTAATGTCGGTCACGACTGCCGCACTGTCGGCTCCCGCTTCTAGCACGCCCGCCATCCTCTCTAAGGTTATACCGCCGATCGCAACGAGCGGTATCTTGCCGATTTTCTTTTTCCATTCCGTGATCCGCGGCAGGCCTTGCGGCGCAAAGGCCATCGCTTTCAGGATTGTCGGATAAATAGGACCAAGCGCGATATAATCCGGCTGAGTTTCGAGGGCGCGAAAAAGCTCGGTCTCGTCATGGGTCGAGACTCCAAGCTTCAAACCAGCGCGGCGGATCGCGGCGAGATCAACTGTATCGAGATCGGTTTGGCCAAGATGGATGAAATCGCAGCCCGTATCGATCGCCTCTTGCCAATAATCGTTGACGACGAGTTGGGCGCCTGCGCCCGCGCAGAGCGCTTTTGCCTCGATGATCTCGGCGCGGACCGTAGCACTTGGCTGGTCTTTGAGCCGCAATTGCACGAGCCGCACACCGCTCGGCAAAAGCCGCGCGATCCAAGCCGCGCTATCAACGATCAAATAGAAGGGATCAAGCACGCGCGCTATCGCTGAAGGCGCGTCCAATCACAGGTGTCGAGGGAGCTGCCATGTCCCGCGCCTGCATCAGATCGGCATTGTAGCCAAGCCGCCCCGCCTCCACCGCCAAAGCAAAGGCACGCGCCATTTGCACAGGATCGCCCGCCTTGGCGATTGCCGTGTTGATGAGCACGGCATCGAACCCCATCTCCATCGCCGCCGCCGCATGCGAAGGCGCGCCGATTCCAGCATCGACAATGAGCGGCACGTCCGGAAAATGCGCGCGCAAAGATCTGAGCGCATAGGGATTGTTGAGCCCGCGCCCCGACCCTATGGGCGATCCCCAAGGCATGAGCACTTCGCAGCCGGCGCCAAGCAGTTTCTCGGCCGCGACAAGATCCTCTGTGGTGTAAGGGAAGACTTGAAATCCTTCGCGCGTGAGGATCGATGCCGCCTCGACGAGACCGAACAGGTCGGGCTGTAAAGTATCTTCTTCGCCAATCACCTCGAGTTTGATCCAAGGCGTATCGAACACTTCGCGCGCCATTTGCGCGGTGGTCACGGCGTCCTTCACGCTGAGGCACCCGGCGGTGTTCGGCAAAACCCGGACGCCCAATTCGCGGATCAGCGCCCAAAACCCCTCGCCTGCCCGGCTGCCGCCGGATTCACGCCTGAGCGATACCGTCACGATTTCGGCCCCAGCCGCCGCGATGGATTGCGAGAGAATTGCGGGAGAGGGATATTGCGCGGTCCCGGTAAGCAGCCGGGAAGAAAATTCCGCGCCATACAGCTTGAGACGGTCCTTGTTTAGAGACACCGGCATGTCAGCCTCCTTGACGCGGGGTGAGGATTTCCACCTCGTCGCCCTCGTTCAGAGGTGTTTTGACGCGATCTGTTTTGCGAACAAAACTATGATTGAGCGCTGTGGCGACCGCAGCGTCCTCATAGTCGAGTTCGTGCAGCAATGCGGCCAGATTTGCCGCCATAACGTCAAGCACTTTGCCGTTCACATGGATTTGCATCCATCACCTCTGGAAAATAGGCGTCTTCGCGGATGATTTTGACGACCCGGCTCGCGAGCGCGGGCGCCAGCAGAAAGCCGTGCCGGTACAGGCCGTTGACATAGAGCTTGCGCCCATCGCGGCGGATATTTGGCAGATTGCCTGGAAACGCCGGCCGCACGCCGGCACCCGTCTCGACGATTTCCGCCTCGGCAAAAGCTGGATGCAAACAATAGGCAGCGCCCAGCAATTCGAGCATGGCCCGCGCGGTGATCCGGCCAGGCTCGGCATTTTCGACCATCGTCGCGCCGATCATGAACCGCCCGTCGCCACGCGGCACGATATAGACAGGATGGCGCGGGTGCAGGAGCTGCACCGGCCGGCTCAGCGTGATCTCACGAGTTGCCAAAACCAGCATTTCACCCTTGACGCCGCGCAGATCGGGCAACGCGTCTTGCGCCGCAAGACCGCGGCAATCAATCGACCAATCAGAGGATTTCGACATCTCAGCCGCATCCACGCCAAAGCGCAGCACAACATTGTCGAAAGAAGCAAGCCGCGCTGCGAGAACGTCCATCGCCGTGCGCGGATCGAGATGCGCCTCGGAGGGGAAAAACAAGGCTTCGTCAAAACGCTTTTCGAGATCCGGTTCCAACGCCGCAATTTTCGCGGAGTCAATCCGCTCAAAGCCAGAGGCGCGACGGGCAAAACGGGCAAGTTCCGGCCGGTCGCGGGCAGGTGCAACAAGAAGCGACCCATGCTGTTTTGCGACGGGTATGGTTTTCGTCCAGAATTGCAGCGATTCGAGACCGAGGTCGAGAACGAGCTTTTCTGTACCCTCGGCCTCGCACCAAGGGGCCAGCATGCCACCCGCAAAATAGGAACAGCCGAGCCCCGGCCCCTCCCGCCTTTCGATCACTTCCACGTCAAGCCCGGCCCGGGCGCATTCAAAGGCAACTGTGAGCCCGGCAACACCGGCACCAATAACGCGAATAGGCTTGGCCCTACTCATTGGCGCAGGCTTTCGGCCAGCTATGGACACAAAGGCGCCGGAAAAACAGATTTATTAAGGGAAAAATCATGATTCACCATCCCTACGCCAGTGCGAACTGGATCAGGTTCGAAGGGTCGCCAGGCCGCTTTGTCAGCGCCGCCAGCCTCTCAGCCCCCTGCCGGGGATCCCCTAGGTTTTCGCCAATTTAGATAGGCTTGTAAGAGGTTTGCGTCAAGCACGGCAGCCTCGGCCCACCGTAACCCAATGCCGGGAAAAAACTTGAAAACGCCGACCTGAGCCGCGCGGACACCTCCCGGGCGCAAATTAATCATTTTCTGCCACATTAATGCTTTTTTACGGACAGATAGGATTACAGGCGTAAAGGCAACGGTTGCGCAAAAACCGTCGGAGCCCTGGCTATCTTAATTTTCGACAAATGAGCAGAGCCTATGAACATCGCTTCTGGGAACACGCATAAACCGGCGCGCAACGCCGCGAACCGGCTGTTGATCCAAGCTGTCGCGGCTTTGGCTGTCATGGCCGCCTCCATGGTGCCGGCCTCCGCTGACTGGATGGATTCTCTAAATCCATTCAATCTGTTCAAGGGCGAAAAATACGAAACCAAGATCATTCCCGATGTTCCGGCGGATGACCTTTATAATCAGGGCTTAGCCAGACTCCAGTCCAAGGATTACGACGGCGCCGCCAAGAAATTCGCTGACCTTGAAAAGCAATATCCATATTCGCAATGGCAAAGGAAGGCGAGTTTGATGACCACCTTCAGCCAATATCAAAATGGCAGCTACGACGACGCCATCGCATCGGCAAAGCGGTACATCGCTCTCTATCCTTCGTCCCCCGATATCCCCTACGCTTATTATCTCGAAGGCATGTCCTACTACAATCAAATCCCGGACATCAGCCGCGATCAAGGGCGCGCCGCAAAGGCTGTGGAGGTCTTCACCGTCATCACCGACAAATATCCGAAGTCGGAATATGCGCAGGATGCGAGCTACAAGCTTCAGGTTGCCCGCGACCAGTTGGCGGGTAAGGAAATGCTGGTAGGCCGCTACTATCTCAACCAGCACAATTACGCGGCGGCAATCAACCGCTTCCGTGAAGTGTTGTTCAAATATCAGACGACTCGCCATGCGGAGGAAGCTTTGATGCGCTTGACCGAGGCTTATCTCGCGCTCGGCGTGCCCAGTGAAGCGCAGACCGCCGCCGCCGTTCTCGGCCATAACTACCCTGAGTCAAGCTGGTACAAGGATGCCTTCGCGCTGCTCCAAGGCGGCGGCCTGCAGCCCAACGAGGATAAGGGATCCTGGATCTCGAAAATTTTCCGTCTCGGCTAGGCAATATCCCGCCAAGGCCATTTCATTCTGGTCATATGGGTGATTTGCCTCTTTTCGCCATTTCCAGAAAAGATGTAAAGAGCACTGGCGGCACCCTCTAAAGCCGCATCGGGGAGTCCCTCCACCCCATGCTCGTTTCGCTCTCGATTCGCGATATTGTCTTAATCGACAAACTCAACCTCGAGTTTGCGCGTGGCTTGACGATTCTGACCGGGGAGACAGGCGCGGGCAAATCGATTTTGCTCGACGCGTTTTCCCTCGCGCTTGGCGCCAGGGGGGACGGCGGTTTGGTCCGTCAGGGCCAAGCGCAAGGTCAAGTCAGCGCGAGTTTCGAGCTTCCCTCCGGTCATCCCGCTTTTGCGGTGGCGCAGGCGCAAGATGTTGATACGGAGGGCGGCCTCATTCTCCGGCGGGTGCAACTCGCGGATGGCCGCAGCCGTGCCTTCGTCAATGATCAGCGGGTGACAACGCAAGGGTTGCGCGCGATCGCCAGTGAACTCGTCGAAATCCACGGGCAGCACGACGATCGGGCGCTCGTCAATTCGAGCACCCACCGGCAGTTGATCGATGCTTATGGCGGCCTGAAAGTCGAGGCCGCCGCTGTGCGCGACGCTTATGCGCGTGTGCGCGCCCTCAAGGCGGAGAGCGCCCGCGAACTCGCGCGGGTCGAGAAGGCGCGCGCGGAGGCGGATTACCTTCGCCATGCGGCTGCTGAGTTGGTTGCGCTTGCCGTCGAGCCGGACGAAGAGCCCGCGCTCTCTGAATGCCGCGCCACAATGATGCAAGCCGAGAAGGTTGCGGGGGAACTTCGCGACGTGCAGGCGGCGGTCAGCGGTGAACATTCGCCGATGCCCGGCCTCTCTGCAGCCCTGCGAAGATTGGAACGGCGTCAGACTCAAGCTCCTCGATTGATCGCGCCGGTCGTCGAAGCGCTCGATGCCGCCCTGGATGCCCTCGATCTTGCTGGACAGGCTGTGGATCAGGCCTTGCGAGAAGCCGATTTTGAGCCGCGCGAATTGGAGCGGATCGAGGAACGGCTGTTCGCCTTGCGGGCAGCGGGACGCAAATATGCAACCGCCGTCCATGCACTTCCCCAGCTTGCCGAAAAATTTGCCGCAGACCTTGCCGCGCTCGATGCCGGCGAAGCAAGGCTCATTAGTTTGACACGAGACGTCGAAGCCGCGGAGGCCTCGTATGCGGCGGCGGCACGGGTTTTGTCAGCCGCGCGTAAGAAAGCTGCCGCCGCATTGGATGCCGCCGTGTGTGCCGAACTCGGACCGCTCAAGCTCGAAGGCGCCCGTTTCATGACGGAAATCAGCAAAGAGGCGGATGGTCCCGATGGGTGCGACCAGGTCGAATTTTGGGTGCGAACCAACCCCGGAACAAAGCCCGGCCCCTTGATGAAAATCGCTTCGGGCGGCGAACTCGCGCGCTTCATGCTGGCACTGAAAGTGGTTCTCGCCGACCGCGGCTCGGCGCCAACACTTGTCTTTGATGAAATCGACACTGGCGCCGGTGGCGCGGTCGCCGATGCCATGGGCCAGCGCCTGGCGCGGCTCGCCTCCCGCGTGCAAGTGCTCGCCGTCACTCATGCGCCACAAGTCGCGGCGAGAGCCAAGGGCCATTTCCGCATCGCCAAGGATGCCACTGACAAAGGTCAGCGCGTCGCGACGCAAGTGGTCCATCTCGAAATGGACGCCCGCCGTGAGGAAATCGCCCGCATGCTCGCCGGCGCGACGATCACCGACGAAGCGCGCGCCGCTGCAGGGCGGCTGCTGGACAGCGCAGGGTAAGGAGATGGCAACGGTTTCTTGTCGCCGCTTTCGAGGCCGCGCCGCGGGCGGGAGTTATCAGTTTCGAGGGTGAGATGCTCGATGTTCAGGGAGGACTGAGGTTCCCGACTCGTCATGCCCGGCCCCGAGCCGGGCATCCAACGAAGGGCGGACGCTTGGATGGCCGGGTCAAGCCCGGCCATGACGCCATGACTATCTCATGCGGAATCGATTGCGAATGCCAAGGCCGACGAGAAAAAGGAGAATGGTGCCGAGGATGGTCTGAACGGCGGAAAGAACTTTCAAGAGATCGGGAAGATTGCTGATCGTCGCGGCATCAAAATAATCTTTTCGGAAGCCAAATACATTGAATGTATTCGCGAAGCTGAGACCGAGGGACTGCCAAGGTGATAGAATTTTAAATGGTAAGAAGATCAAGGCACCGATCGCCGCCACTACGAAAAGCCCAATTAGTGGCCTGATATAGCTACGGCCAAAATCGCAGATGATTCCATATAGGGCGATCGGAATCCCTGATCTTCTAAATTTGCTCTCTCGCAAGATCCGGAGCGATCGCAATTCGAGAGAAAAGAATTTGAGTTCGTCCTCGTGCTTTTTTAGCCGGTCCATTTCGAGCTTGAGACAAGCATAGGCATCAACGAATACCCCCGCCTCGTCCTTGCCTTTCGGAGTTGGAGGCCAAACGATACCGCGCCACACGGTGCCCTGGTGAAGTTTGGCACCGAAAAAGCGGGGGGGCTCCTTGTTGAAGATCACTCGTGCGAACGAAGTTTCACCTTTCATCTCAGAGTTTATGAACTCGCTAGGCCCCTTAAATGTCACGTTTAAGAAGTCTGTGCTGGTGAAAATTGCGCCAGAGAAGTTAGCCCCGCGAGAGAACTTTGCACCAGTGAAGTGAGTCCAGCCAGAGAAGGTCGCTTTCATGAAGCCTGCATCTCCCATGAAAATTGAGTCTTGGAAGAAGGCACCTCGAGAGAACGTCGCGTACCAGAACGTTGCCCCAAGTAAAAATTCCACATCTTTGAAGTCCACACCTCCGAAGAAAGAGGCACCAAGGAAGTCAACATCACCGGAGAAAATCACGCTTTTAAAATCAGTGCAGCCGAGAAAAATCGTATTCGCGAAATTGGCTCGCTGGGAGAAGTTTGCTTTCTTGAAGGAACAATCAAAGGCAAGTTCCCCCATATTTGTGAAGAGAAATCCGTCAAAAAATACTTTTCGATCGAATATAACTCCCGAAAAATCAATGGCAGACTTTCTTGGCGGAAGCTTGTGCGTATCCGACGAAGTTGAGGAGCGCTTAGCGAACGCTTTTTCTATGTCAACTAGGCTCAGGACCCATTAAAGTTCTTGCGTTGAGGTGAGTCGGCTGATTCATAGGCGGGGCGAGGAGGCTTCGCCATGGCTGATTTGTTTTTGCTCTCCGAGGCGCAAATGCGCCGGATTGAGTGTTATTTTCCGCTG
>DATBPZ010000076.1:0-7024 GCA_036561105.1 Methylocella sp.
CAGCAGTACCAAACGAGAGAGCACCGGCGACTGAGCATGATCATGAGGAAAGAGTGCATCGCCGAGAACGGCGGATGCCCCCGGCATAAAGTTACGGAAGGCCAAGAGGACGGCAAAATGAAACGCCTAATCCTCGTCGCCGCATTCATCATCTGCACATTGACCGCCGCAGACGACGCGCACTCCCTGCGCTGGCATCACTGGCATCATTGTGATTGCAGTTGTGACGATTGCGGGGATTATGACGACGACGATTAATCCCCTTATCGGTCTATGGATTGCGGCCATGATAAACCGTAATGCGCCAGGTAATAGAACAGGCCACCCAGACGGCACAGACGGCGATAATTTTTAGGATGTCGATACGACGCGTCATAGGTCAACCCCCATTCCTCATGATGAGAATATTGTACAACAAGCGCAGATGCAGGGTGTTAGGTTGCGGCGGAACATTATGGATCGGGGAGTGTTTCTTTCACGGGGCGTCGGGAAAAAAGGACCCACGCTCACCATATGTACCGCAAACCAGGGAGTCACTCCATGTCGATTGTAAGTATTATAGCCCTTGCCGCCCTTCTGGGCGCGTTCCTCTTCCTGCTCCTCAGTCTCCGGGTGCCACCTTTATACAGTGATCCGGAAGCGAAGATTAAGGTCAAAGATTTGAACGCCGAGAAGAACGCTGAGAATGACGAATAGCACCGGAGTCGAGTTCATGTCCGAAAACGGCGGCATTAATACCACCCTTAGGCTGCCCCCGCCCTTTAGGTAATATCGTTTCAACTTGAGACGATATTCAATTCGTTATCGCGATCCACTCCGCCACGTGCTCAGCACGTTCCGCAAAGGTCAGTTCAGCGCGGTGCAGGTTCTCCGCTATTTCCCAAAGGCGAGCATCATTCGACATTGTCGAACCGGCCGCCATGTTTCGGCAGCCGGAAAAGACTCATTCGCCGTAACCGTCGCCAGTGCCACCAGGCTTGGAGCCTGCTAGCTTCATAAGGTTCCGGCGATCTACGACCGGCCCTGGGTTAGCAATAACGCAATCCGTCAGGGCGCTTGGAATATTTGTGGCGAACTGTGCTAGGCCGACACCATGGTTTATGGCCACAGGAGTGTTGAGAACAATCGTCCGCGCAGAAAGGTCCGAAGCTGGACCAAAAAGAATGGCCGATACGCCGAGCAAAAGACGAATATTCATTGCGGGTGTTCCTGACAAGTCCGTAGTGATGAAGACCCATCTTGTACTGGTCGGGCTGCGCCCCGTCTGTGAGCACCCTCACACAGGACCCGCGCGGGAATATTTAACTCAGCCACGAGCAACACCTAGCTTCCTGAGTACCGATAATCGCGGAAGCGCCGTCAAGGCGACGCCTATCCTCAAACTCCCGAACGCCCGGCGCCGAAATCTGCGATAGCTTCAGTCGGCCGAGGTACGGCTCGATATGCAACTTGGCATGCTGCGCATAGGCATCGATTGTGCTGCCCTCCAACTTCCGCGCCCTGCATGTCTCAAGCCATTTCTCCGCGGCCTCCGCAACCGTGATTCTGGCCGAGTCCGGGGTGTGCGTGCCCTGTGTTATTTCGAACTGAGCCTTGGTTTCGAAAGCATCCGCTTCCTTCTTTTTCTTAAAGGTCTTCAGCCGGCGCTTGCCGCCCTGGTCGGTATAATCAACGACCCACGCTTCCTTGGCCTCGCCCCTAGCGGTCTTCCATGTGCGCTTGCGAATGGACATTGGACCCTCGACGTTATTTCCGCATCATGTTGCAATAAAATCCGCTAGTTTCCTAATTCCCCAGCCACATTGCCACCGCCAACGCCAGGAATAGCGCGGGCAGCAAACTCGCCACCTCGGAACCATTTAGGTCTAACTGCGGTTTTTCAAGCAGGAGTATCCTATTCGGAGGAGATACCCCTATGCGCACTTTTGCCCTCGCTGTGGCTGTGGCAGCGATTTTTGCTTTTCCTGTGACAGCATTCTCGCAGACGGTTCAGGTTGGGCCGAGAAGCGTCGAAGTCGAAGGCTTGCACCATGGCCGGTCCGCTGCGCGCGCGGACTGCAGAGAATTGCGGAAAGATTGTCTCCATAACGGGCAGCTACGCGAGCAAGGCCAAGATAATTGCAAGCGGTATCGCGAAATGTGCGGACTGGACTAGTTCGCCGCGCGGGCTAAACGGGGAATCGTCTGCGCCAACCATTCCAGTCACGAAACTCAACACCGCTATGAGCGCGGGACGAGCTCTCGAGCTCGGCCAGCAAACGACGAAGGAGAGCAAGCCTTGCGCCCCCGCATCGGGGCGCGGTGCCTGTTCTATTCAACGCCTCAATCTCGTTGATCCGAGTCCTAAGGAGATCCGCCATTTGTTCGGCAATCTTTTTTTCCATTTCAGTCATCGAAGTGTCTTGCTGCAGCTTGAAAACTGATGTTATAACATATTTATAAACTATGTATATGAATTTTGCTGATTCTATTGAGGTTTCTGCCGTAGATCGACTGCCTCACGAGGCGGACGAACCCTGGCCAATCTGAGGAGTTTTTTGCAGCGGGCCGGAACCTAACAGGCACCAAAAGACATAATCTGACGTTCGCGATTAGGAAGGCGAATGCGATGCTCACGATGGAAGATCTGAAAGCACACGATTGTCGCTGGCCCGCCGAGGCTGAGAATGGCGAGATGCTTTTATGCGGTGAGCCAGCTCTCGATTATTGTCCCTATTGTGCCGCGCACGCGGCTGTCGCGTACAATAAACCTGCGGCGCGAAATGTGGTCAAGAAGGCTCCGCCGCTGCCACCCTTACGGGCTATTAGTCCTGGTTTGGAAAGCTAACCAAGGTAGTTTTTTATCGCTCCAGACGGAAACTTTAGAGGGCCATCAGCGATTATCAGGCATCCCCGGGGTTTCGCTTTGAACCCCTACGAAAATAACCGCCGGCGACCTCTCCCCGCCGCCACGTTTGTGTCCCCAAGCTTTGAGGCAGCCCTTGGTCTGAGCCCGTACTCAGGCCAGGGGTTTTTCCATTCCACTCACCCTCGCCGCACTCGCCGATAAGCCTCATCCCGCGCATCGCACCATGCCACGGCCTCGTCTAAGATAAGGGCCGCCCGGCGCTTGCACGGAGCGCTGATGTTTTCCGCAGCCTCGGCAACGACGAGCAGCAACTTGGCTGCGCGGACGAGCGCGTGGATTTTAAGTGCGCCGGTCATGCGGCCTCGTCTATTCCGAAATGTTCATCGACTGCGACAATAATTGAACCGTACGCATCAAATTTATGATCGCCAATCCAATCATAGCAGTGCATCTCCATAAAAGCCGCCATTCCTGCCGACTCCACCTCGAAAAGATATTTAAGCTTTTCAAGAAATTCGGCGTCGCTGGCGCACGGAGTTTCGGCAAGATCAATGAGCGTATCTCCAACGGCGAGGCCGACTGGATCATCGTCGATGCGATCAGTCTTTGCGTCCCACGCTGCTTTCACGGCCTTATGGCGATCGATGGCAATTGCAAGGGCAGTAGATTTGGCCGGTGCTTTGCGTGTCTTCGTTTTCGTCGTCATGCGTTGTTCCCTCTTTCTGTTTTCGCTGCTCTGCGCGCGTGATAAGATTGCCGTCAGCCACGCCGTAGGGCTGCGGACCTTCAAGCAAATCGCTTTGCTCGTGCTCGGAACGCCACCGGCTCAACGTCGATTTGGCTATGCCGAGATCCTTTGCAACTCGCTCGACGCTGCGTCCGCTGGTCAGCGTCAGCCGCACCGCCTCCCGTTTGAACTCGTCGTAAATCGTCTTTGTTTATTCCTGCTCATCGCTACCTCCGCTATCTTTCATAGGGGATGGCTCTCCACTTTTGCAGGGCAAGTCCATCGCTCATTCCAGCACATGTGGGACGAGCCACCTCAATCACTGAAATGGTCATCGGGTCTTACCACTTTGTACTTTGTGGTAAGCGTCTGGTTTCTGCACATACTTTTGGTAGTGCAAAATCGCGGCATGTCGGGTTCCTTCGCAACAAAGAGGATCTCCGATGGCGCCTCGCCGTTCCTGGACAAAGGCGAACAACCCGTACTGGTCGGCGCATGTTGAGACTTGGTACCGCGGCCATCAAGAGGCGGAGGAATATTGCCGCCGGCCCAAGCTTTCGAGAATGACGTTTGATCGGTGGGCACGCCATCTGGTGAGCCCGGAGGATCTGCGCAAACGTACGGAACGTCAGCAGAAATTGCGCTGGAACGAGCTGGAACAGCAGGCCAAGAAGGAGCAACCGAAGCGCCGCAGGAGGAGTGCGCGCTATCGCTATAGTGTGCGCACGGACAGTGGTCCGATCGCTCTTCGGGCGTGATCTTCAAACTCGCCGAGGCCCCGAAAAGGGCTGGCGTCGTCTCGATGGTCACAACCAATTGCCTAAAAATCGTCCTCGTTGTAAAGTTCACTGCCGGAATGGAGGTCGTCAAATGGCAAGACCAAGCCGCCGCCGCCTGATCCCTCCCCGCATCGAGATTCGGCGATAGCTCGCCCGGAGTACCCTGAACGGTCTTGGGCCGACAGCTTCACTGAGAAGGTCGCGCGAAAAAATGGGGGCTTGAAGACACAGCGGGATAGCGGCTAACTCAATCCACCCCGATGATGCGAATGCGATGCAATGCCGCTTCGAATCGAACATTATGCGCTAATAGGCGACTGTAGGACGGCCGCTTTGGTCGGCCGCGACGGCTCGATTGATTGGTTATGCTGGCCACGTTTCGATTCGGCTGCGTGCTTTGCAGCCCTGCTCGGCGAAGCTGAAAATGGGCGCTGGCTCATTGCCCCAAAAGATTCACCGTTCTGCACCAACCGGCGTTACCGTCCCGGCACGCTGATCCTTGAGACCGAATTCCAGACCGAGAGCGGCTCTGCGGCGCTGGTCGATTTCATGCCTCGCGCCGACGGGGCTGATCTCGTGCGGATCGTGGTCGGTCGGTCGGGGCGAATTGTTTTCAAAAACGAGCTTGTCGTGCGCTTCAACTATGGGGCAACCGTGCCGTGGGTCGACCAGCTCGATGACGGTTCCATCAATGCGATTGCCGGCCCAGAGCGTCTTCTTCTGCGAACGCCGGTCGCGCTCTACGGCGAAGATCTCAAAACGGTAGGGGAGTTCGTTGTCGAGGCCGGCCAGTCCATTCCCTTTGTTCTCTCCTATGGAGCATCCTTTCAAAGTCCACCGCCGGCGCTTGATTGCTTCGATGCGCTGGCGCGCACTGAAGCATTCTGGCGCGATTGGAGCGACCGCTGTCCCGATGTCGGGCCGTGGACGGAATCCGTCAAACGCTCCCTCATCACGTTGAAAGCCTTGACCTACGCCCCAACTGGAGGGATCGTCGCCGCCGCCACAACGTCACTTCCCGAGTGCATTGGCGGCGTGAGGAATTGGGATTATCGCTATTGCTGGCTGCGAGATGCCACCTTCACGCTCCTGGCCCTCATGAATCTGGGTTACTACGACGAGGCCCGGGCCTGGCGCGATTGGCTTATTCGGGCTGCCGCCGGCAGCCCTAGCCAGATCCAGATCATGTACGGCGTTGGTGGCGAGCGATGGCTGCCGGAGCTGACCGTCCCTTGGCTGCCCGGATATGAGAATTCGACGCCGGTGCGGATTGGCAACGGCGCCTCCCAGCAACTTCAGCTCGATGTCTTCGGCGAAATCGCCGACGCAATGTCTCAGGCGCTGAAAGCAGGTATTGGGCCATCGGAACGCGGCCAAGCACTGCGGCCGGTTGTATTGAATTATCTGGCCACGGTGTGGCGTCAACCGGACGAAGGCATTTGGGAGGTGCGCGGTGGCCGGCAGCATTTCGTTCATTCCAAGATTATGGCGTGGGTCGCATTCGATCGTGCGGCGAATGAGCTGGAGGCCCAAGCATTTCACGAGTCAGGGCGGCGATGGCGCGAGATCGCCGACGAAATCCACGCCGAGGTCTGTGACCGCGGTTTCGACCCCGACCTGAACAGCTTTGTGCAGGCGTACGGCTCCAAGCGGCTCGATGCCAGTCTGCTGCTGATCCCGATAGTCGGCTTTCTTCCTCCCGAGGACCCGCGGGTCCGCGGAACGCTTCGGGCGATCGAGGATAGACTCTTGATCGAGGATGAATTCGTCCTGCGCTACGAAACCGAACGCGCAGGCGACGGTCTCCCCCCAGGCGAAGGAGCTTTCCTGGCGTGCAGCTTTTTACTGGTCGACAACTACATACTGCAGGGTCGCCATGCGGAAGCGCGAAAGCTATTCACGCGGTTGCTCTCACGCTGTAACGACGTGGGTTTGCTGGCGGAAGAGGTCGATCCGTTGACCGGACGTATGCTGGGCAATTTTCCGCAAGCCTATAGTCACATCGGGCTGATCAACTGTGCGCTCAATTTGAGTCGGCAGAAGGGTCCGGCCGAAGAGCGAGCCGAATCGCAAAGATCACCGACCAGTGGCACGTCCACCGCTGAATGAAAACGGACATTGCTCACTCAAACGATTTCAGCGTTTTCTTTGCCACGTCAATAGAGGCGCGAAGCATTGGGGCTAAGCAAGCGTGCCATGGATAGTAGCGCGCCGTGGATAGTAGAGAAACAATCCGTCATGTCGGACATTCATGGCATGCTTCCTTCTCCTTATCCGCCCAGGCGGTCCTTGAAGGACTGCGGAAGACAGTCAGTCGTTTTCGGCGATGATGTTCGGTTCGGTCACAACGGCCCTTGCGGCCGTGGGCGACGATAGGACCGCAAAAACATCCGTACCGTCTCTTCGATCACGTCCTCGTCTGGGACGGGTACGTTTTCGCGACCCATCATCCAGGGCCATAGAGAGAACTCGTTGAGGAGACCCATGAGCTGGTGAGCCGCCAGCATCGGATTGTGGCAATCCAAGATGCCCAGGGCAGTCAGATGGTCGAGGTAGCGCGCGAGCCGCTCGGTTTGAGGGTCCATGACGGCCGCGAACTCCTCGGCGATCCAGGGAAACTGCCGCGAGTCGGCCACCACCATGCGCAGGAAACCGAGATATCCCGGCTGC
>DATBPZ010000077.1:0-25693 GCA_036561105.1 Methylocella sp.
GGTGGTTAGGCTCAGGAATCCGCGAGGACCCAGCGTCCATAAAAATAAGCAGCCGCTGCACCACCAATCGCTAAGACGGCACCGACGGGTGTCGCAATGAAACTTGCAATCTCAAGAAGCTCTCCCAATACAATCTCCTAGTTTTGTTTGAAGCCGTCATGGACGTCTTTCCTCGGGCAGGACGGCGAAAGCACCGAGGGTCGCTGTCACCGATATGGTATAAATGCCGCATTGCGCAAGAAAAATTGCGTGCGGTTTTAAAAAACGCGCAAAAATTACACCAAAACTACTAAGTTTAGCTCAAGCGATTATCGATCTAAACTTAAGAAACTACGTGTATTTCTCTCGCGGCATCATGCCACAGGCGGTCGCGATAACAGCCAGCCAGGACTCGGCCACGGAGCGCGTCCCTAACGTCCTGTGGGTACGCGCGCGTGGCCTTTTTTTGTCTAAGGCGCGTAAACCAGACTGCGCTCCCTTTCTCTCTTGTTCCTTATTTGTTCTCGATGGAAAATAGGCGGATGCACCCGCCTCGATTCTCACTGAACCATCGTTTGCTCGACTGGCCTGAATGCTTTTTGGAGCTTCATTGCTGCAAAGGGAAAACCATATGCCCGGTGCGCTTGCTGGCCGACGTGAACGGCAATCTCACCTTCGCCGAGGTTTTAGCGCGCCTGCGCTGCGAAAAATGTCATCGCAAGATTTCGGGGCCGGTCTATCTCTGCTCCGGTCATCAACGCGAATTTCAGGGCGGTGCCGCGCCACATTGGGCGGTTGAGATTGTGCCGCCGCCCCGGACTTGTTGAATTTCGCGCAGCCGCACGAAAGGTTTCACATCTGCGAATTCGGCTTTGTGGCACATTGACAAATAACGGAATCATTCACATGAAATGAAATGTAATCTTGGCGTTGCCAGGCCGCCAACGGTGTCATGCAGGAAAAGATGAAATGTTCGGGTTCAACCGACAACCGATAAGGAAGATTTATGGTCGCTGAGGTATTCGCGGGCATGAGCGCTATCAAGTCCGCCTTCGAGATCGCGAAGGGACTTAAGGATATCGACGATGTTGCTCGTCGCAACGCGGCGGTCATAGAACTTCAGGAAAAAATTCTCGCCGCGCAAGAGACGCAAGCGCAATTGATTGAGGCGATAAGCAATCTTAAAAAGCGCGTGGCTGAGCTCGAAGCATGGGATGGAGAAAAGCAGCGCTACGAACTGAAAAGCCTTGCCGAGGGAGTGTTCTCGTACCGCTTAAAGAAAGCGATGGCCGACAGCGAACCCATTCATGATCTTTGTACAGCATGTTACCTGCGCGGCAAAAAATCCATTCTTCAACGTAGGGACAAGTCGATGGATCAGTTGATGAATTGTTCCGAATGCAAGGCCGAGATCAAGATTGGTAACGCGTCATGGCCAGATGATCATCCCACCTCGGCATTGCCGAGGCAGTATCCTCGCTAAACAGACTTTTCGTCAATTAGGGCGCTCGCCCAAATGCCGCGCCGCATGTTCGGTGCAATAAGACCGCGACGAGGCCCGCACGCCGCGCGGCTTGACCGGTAGCCCGCAAAACCGCTGCACGTCATCGGCATCGATGACCGTTGGCCAGCGGCATTGACAGTGGCGCAAGTCTTGGATTGGAAGGTTGAGGGAGGGCGGCTCAGGCGCGTTCTCCGCCGCTGGCAGTCCCGGATCGTCCCGGGCCTCACCGGGCGGGCGCTGTTCGATCTCGAACATGAGACAGCGTTATGCGCTGTCCGTCACGGAAAGCAAGCTGTTTCCCCTGTGTTTCCCCTGAGCGATTAAAATCCAAATTTCCCGAGAAACACAACCACATCAAGCATGTTGTATCCGAAGAGCCTCGCCGGATTCTTTATCGATATTGCCTCAATCTTTCGCCTTTTGAAGGGCCGCGATCTCCAGTCTGGGGCGACACTCCGCCGCTCGCGCCATAAGTGCCGGCGACTGATTGTCTGCACGACATAGGCGCAACCGCCGCCCCTTGCCCCGCCTTGACGTAATGCGCCCAACAACCTTCTGTCTTTCCATCGCGGAAGCATTTAGACTATAGATTCTGTGAACAAATTTATGTTTAGCCATCCGGCTGCTTTTGCGGCGACCGCTAAAGGGAGCGTTAATTTTGATCTTCCCCGTCACCTTGCTGGATCTTGCCGGTTCGGTCGCGCTTCTCTTATGGGGCGCGCATATGGTGCAAACAGGCATCCAGCGTGCCTACGGTCCAAAGTTGAGATCAATCCTAGGCAGCGCGCTGCGCAACCGCTTTCGGGCTTTTCTCGCCGGGATAGGCGTTACGGCTTTGCTCCAAAGCAGCACGGCAACCGGCCTCATGACGGCTGGATTTGCGGCGGGCGGATTTGTCGATCTCGTGCCCGCGCTTGCGGTGATGCTGGGAGCCAATGTCGGCACCACGCTCATTGTGCAAATTCTGTCGTTCAAGGTTGCCGCCGTTTCGCCCGCCCTCATCCTCGTAGGCGTTCTTATGTTCCGCCGCGATTCGAGCACGCAGGCCCGCGATCTCGGCCGCGTATTCACCGGGCTTGGACTGATGCTGCTCGCTTTGCGCCAGCTCCTCGATCTGATGACCGCCTATGGGGAGGAGCCAAGTCTGCGGATGCTGCTCGGCGCGATTTCGACGACGCCATTTCTCGATGTCTTCCTTGCGGCTGGCTTGACTTGGGCGGCGCATTCCAGCGTCGCCATCGTTCTGCTCATTATGTCGCTGGCTGCCAAGGGAGTGGTCCCGCCCGACGCCGCCTTCGCGCTTGTCCTGGGTGCCAATCTTGGTGCCGCGATCAACCCCGTGCTGGAAGGACCGGCGGGCGATGATCCCGCTGCAAAGCGGCTGCCGTTCGGCAATCTTTGCACCCGCATCACCGGCGCCGTGGCTGCTCTTGCGATGCTTGCGCCCATTGGCCGCTTCATGGTGATGATCGAACCTGACAATGCGCGTGCGGTCGCCGATTTCCACACTCTGTTCAACCTGACCGTGGCGGCGGTGTTCTTTCCGTTGCTGACACCCTACGCAGCCCTGCTCCGCCGCTGGTTTCCCCGCCGGACCGACCCGGCGGATCCGTCGCAGCCGCTCTATCTCGATCCCGCCGCCAAGGAAACACCCATTGTGGCGCTTGGGGCCGCCGCTCGCGAGGCGCTGCGTCTTGCCGACGTGCTGGGAGAAATGCTCATCGGCGCCCGCGATGCCCTCGCGAAAGGTGACCGGAAGCTGATCGCGGAGACCCGGCGCCTCGACAACGTCCTCGATCGCCTGAATACGGCGATTGAATCTTATCTCACGTCACTCGATCCAGACGAGCTCAACGAAACCGATCATCGCCGCCTGAATGAAATCATGACCTTTGCCACGAACATCGAGCAAGCCGGCGATGTTGTCGACCGTAACTTGTTGCCCCACGCCGGCAAGCGCTTGCGGCGCGGCCTTGCCTTCACAAAGCAAGGCCAGGCCGATCTGATCGTGATGATGGACCGCCTTGCCTTAAATCTTAGGACGGCTGCGTCATTGTTTATGACGGAAGATCCGCGAACCGCCCGGCTTCTCGTCGGCGAGAAAGTGGTGTTCCGGGAAGCGGAGTCAAAAGCGGCCTCATCGCACTTCGACAGGCTTCGCGCGGGGCAACTCGATAATGCCCAGACGAGCGCGCTTCATCTCGATCTTTTGCGGGATATGAAGCTCGTCAACAGCCATATCGTGGCCGCCGCCGCCTATCCCGTATTGGAACGCACGGGCGAATTGCTGCCAAGCCGTCACGCGACGAATGGGCCCTAAGGTGTGTGGCGGCATCCGTCTATCGCGAAATCCAACTCAACCCCAGAGGTCGCAAAACAATGCTGCATCATCTTTCGATCGGGGTCACTGATCTCGACCGTTCCGCACGTTTCTACGACGCTATCCTGAGTGCGCTCCGATATCACAGGGTGTGGACTGATGGCACGGCAGTGGGCTACGGCATTGAGAATCGCGACGACAAGTTCGCGATTAAGCTGCGGTCCGCTCCGATTTCGGTCCCAGACGGGTTTCATGTCGCTTTCGCCGCGCCGGACCGGAGCGCTGTCGGTGCCTTTCACCAAGCTGCGCTTACCCAAGGCGGCAGCGACGATGGTGAGCCAGGCTTCCGCCCGCAATATGGTCCTGATTATCACGCCGCATACGTGATTGACCCTGATGGCTGGCACGTGGAGGCAGTAATCATTGGTCCAAGCTAATTGGCATGTCTCCGATTCAGACCCCGCGCCAATTCGTCGACGCCGCTTATACTGCATTTTGGAACAGATTCTGCGATGATCCCGTATTGCTCGCGATGCGCGCCTTGAGCTGTTCCCCCAGGACTTTGCGAACCACGCTCCCATGGAAGACCCGTGCAGCCCTTAGCTCGAGCCGCTATTTCGACCTTTCAAAGTGTTCGCTTCGTCCTCACCTATATGGATGAAACTCTTACCTATCAGGGGCGTCTCGCAGCGCGGACATATGCTGCTCTAGAACGCCTCCAACAGGCCGGAGTGAAGGTTATTGTGGTGACCGCAGCGCCCGCCGGATGGTGCGATAAGATGGCGCGCATGTGGCCTGTAGATGGCGTCATCGGAGAAAATGGCGGCTGCTTCTTTCACAGAAACTCCGAAAGTCATGGACTCGTGCGAACGTTCTGGCATCCCGCCAAGGATCGACAGAACATTTCGGAGCGGCTCGCCGCCATCGGGAAGCAAGTACGGGCTGTCGTGCCTGATGCTGCTTACGCCGAGGATCAACCGTTCCGGCTGACGAGCGTGGCCTTCACGCAGCCTGAAGATCCTGGCTCCCGCGCCGCGATTATCGCCGCGCTACGAGCGGCGGGCGCTAACGTGACGGTCAACAACCTTTGGGTGCTTGGCTGGCTCGGCGGGTATGACAAGCTCACCATGGCCCGTCGCGTGCTTTCCGAGAGCTATGATCTTGATGTCGATGTTGACCGTGATGCCGTCCTCTATGTGGGGGATTCCACCAATGACGCGCCAATGTTCGGCTTCTTCCCGCATACGGTTGGCGTCAGCACCGTGACAGACTATCTATCAGAAATTCCTACGCCGCCAAACTGGGTCGCGGCCGGACCGGGTGGTGCTGGCTTCGTAGAAGCGGCAGATGCTGTGATCTTATCGCGAACCCAGCCATCACAAGACAACGGATCGCCCTGACGGCACGAGCTCGCCTTGCGTGGGCGGCGTCAATCTCGTGATGTGCATGCTCACAGCAACTGCAAATCCGGCCAGCTCCATGTGCGCGATTTGCTGGAGTGTGTGGGCATTCCGATGCGGCACCTGCGCGGGTTCTCGACACATCGCGCCATGCCGCCCACAAAACCTTCCGTCTTACCGTCGTGGATCAGAGCGACGCGCACCGCGCACCGGCCGAAGCGGTCCGAAGAGTGAAGGGCGTGCTCCACCTCATCGAGATGAGCCCGCACTAGTTTTGGATATCAACGCCGCTTGCGGCTCGTAGCGGCAAAGGCAACGTTTGCAGGTTGCGAGCCGCCCGGGGCCAACAGGTCTTGCTCCATGCAAGTTCTAAAGTGTGCGCTACGTTCCAGAATAAATTTGGTTTCGGAATATTGAATGCGGAGACCGGCAAAAGATCAGTGAGCCAGTCATCCAAGGCATTTCTTATAAAGACATATCCTCATCGTTTTGGAGAACCACAATGCAAGAATATGCGGGACTTTCCAAATCTATCTCGAAGCTATTTTTTAATATCCGCCGCCTCGTTGCTGCAGCGAGCATGTTGCCGGTTTTTTTAATCCTATCCGGGCCGGCTTGGGCGAATGAGTTGACCGGAAGGTGGAGCGGCACGCTCACTGGCACGCAAACCTACCCCACCCAGTTTACATTCAGCGACGCAGGAAATTTGGTCCTCACCTACGTCGACAAAAGCGGCCAGGCCAAAGAGGTGGAGCTCAGCGAAACGGGGCAGCAAATTCAATATGTCCCGCGCGGAGGCGGGGTCAAAACTCACGTGGTGGAATCCGTCACGCCGCGGCCGGACGGTCTTACGCTCGTTCTCAGCACCAGGTATGAGCGGGCCAGAGACGGATATCTTCAACAGCAGTTGACCGTTGATTCCTATGACATCGTGCTGGATTCCGAAGGGCTCAAGACGCAGTTCGTGACACAAACGGCTCCGCATTTCGGCCTGACAGGCGAGGTCACCGAAAACCGCGCTGAAGGGATCCTGCAAAAAATGAGCGATTGACCAGCGGCCGTCCGCGACGACACCAGGAGTTGATCGCCATGCCAAGTTTTTTGAAGGGCGCGCGGCAATGCGCCAACTTACAAGTTTGCCGCGCAACCGCACAAGGCTTCGGCCAGCAAGAGTCTAACGCCTTGTGCAATTTTTTTTGCCAATCGTACCAAAACGTTTCACGTGAAACATTTTGGTACGATTGGAACGCCCCAAACATGTCCGGTTATTCGGTTTGCGCGGTGCGATCTAGCGCGTCTTGCCAAGAAACGCCGCAAAAGTGGCGCGGGCTTCGTCAGACTGCATCGCGATGGCAAACAGCCGCGCCTCTTCCGCGATCCGCGCTTGAATGTCTGCGGAGCCGCCGCGCATCAAGCGGCGCGTCGTGGCAATCGCCGCGCGGGGTTTTGCCGCAAGCCGCCCTGCCCGTTCAAGCGTGACGCCGTGCAGCTCATGTGCCGGAACAATGGCATTGGCAAGCCCAAGCCGCAGGGCGTCGTCCGCACCGAATGTTTCTCCAAGCAGCAAAAACTCGGCCGCTTTCGCCATGCCGATCCGGCGCGGCAGGAGCAATGAAGACGCCGCCTCCGGCACGAGCCCGAGATCGACGAACGGCATACGGAACAGTGTCTCCGGCGCAGCATAGACGAGATCGCAATGCAGGATCATCGTCGCACCGATGCCGATTGCGAGACCATCGATGGCCGCGATCAGCGGCGTTTCGCAAGCCGCGAGAGTCTTGATGAACGTAAAGGCCGGGAATTCCTCCACCGCAGTGGCTCCATCGAGGAAATCGGCGATGTCGTTGCCTGCCGTGAATATTCCACCCGCCCCGGCAAAGACGACGGCACCAATCGAAGGATCGCGGTCTGCTTGCCGCAGAGCCTGCGTCGCCGCCATATACATCGCGCCGGTCAGCGCGTTCTTTTTTTCTGGACGGTCGAAAGTCACTAAGAGGACCGCGCCGGTCTGCTCAATCCTGACGTTTGGCGTTTGCGATTGCATCAGAGGTCCAGCGCGGTGGCTGCCGTATGGACGGAGCCCGCGCCACGCGTGACCGCCTGTTCGAGACCGCCCGCGCCCGCGGCGATATTCTCGGCAAAAAACCGCGCCGTCGCGATCCGCGCTGCCAATGCCGGATCGCGGCTCCCCGCCGCCGAGAGCCGCTGCGCGGCAAGCGCGCCCTTGGCTAATGCGGTGCCGCCGCGCGCGAGCGCAAAAAGCCGCAAATAGGGTGTCGCACCAGCAAGCGCGTCGTTGGGCCGCGTCTTGGATGCCTCCAGCAGGAAAAGCGTGGCGCGTTCCAAAGAGTCCACGGCGTCCCCCAAGCATGTTTTCATATCGCCAAAACTTTCGGCATTGATTTCACCCGCCGCGGCAAGCGACTCTCGCATATGGGCGATTTCCCGGCGCACCGCGTCGCCCTCCGATAGCCCAAGTTTTCGCTGCACGAGGTCGATGGCTTGAATGCCATTGGTGCCTTCGTAGATAGCCGCAATCCTCGCGTCGCGGAGAAATTGCGCGGCGCCGGTCTCCTCGACGTAGCCCATGCCGCCATGCACCTGAATCCCAAGCGACGCCACCTCATTGCCAATATCGGTGGAAAACGCCTTGGCGATGGGCGTCAGCAAGGAGGCTCGCGCCAAGGCGCGCTCCCGTGCGGCTGCATTTTTTTCGCGGCGCGACCGGTCAATCGACTCCGCCGTCAAGAGACAGATGGCCCGCGCCGCCGCCGTCATGGCTTTCATCGTCATCAGCATGCGCGCGACGTCAGGATGCAGCACGATGGGACTCATCGTCTCGCTTTTATCGGCGGCAACATGACCTTGGCGTCTGTCTTTTGCGTAGGCGAGCGCTTGTTGAAACGCGCGCTCGGCGATCGCGACCCCTTGGACGCCGACATTGAGCCGTGCGCTGTTCATCATGGTGAACATGCAGGCGAGTCCCTTATTTTCCTCGCCGATGAGAAAGCCCACCGCGCCGCCGTGATCGCCATAGACCATTGTACATGTGGGCGAGGCATGGATCCCGAGCTTGTGCTCCAGCGAGGCGCAATACTCATCGTTGCGCGCGCCGAGCGTGCCATCGGCATTGACAAGAAATTTCGGCACCAGAAAAAGCGAGATGCCGCGTGTTCCCTTCGGCGCATCCGGCAAGCGCGCGAGCACGAAATGGACGATATTGTCCGTCATATCGTGCTCGCCATAGGTGATGAAAATCTTAGAGCCGACGAGCTTGTAGGTGCCATCCGGCTGACGCTCGGCCCTGGTTTTGAGCCCGCCCAAGTCAGAGCCCGCCTGCGGCTCCGTCAAATTCATGGTCCCGGCCCATTCGCCGGACACGAGCTTGCCGAGATAGAGGGTCTTCAAGGCTTCGGTTGCGTGCGATTGCATCGCTTCGATCGCACCCAGCGTCAGCAGCGGGCAAAGGCTGAACGCCATATTCGCCGCGTTCCAGATTTCGATACAGGCGGTGTTGAGCAGCACCGGTAAATCCATGCCGCCATAGCCGGACGGGCCGGTGATTGCGTTCCATCCTCCAGCAGTCCATTGACGGTAGGCCTCGGCAAAACCTGGCGCGGTCGTGACTTTGCCTGCGTTCAACTTCGCGCCATGCTGATCGCCGGTCCGGTTCAAAGGTGCGAGGACGTTCTCGGCAAATTTCCCCGCTTCCGTCAGCGTCGCCTCGGCAAATCCATCGGCAAGATCCGCATAGACCCCGTCTTGATGCGCCAGATCGATCCCCACCTCATGAAACAGGCTGAAAATGATGTCGGCAACGGGCGCGCGATAGGTCATCGAGGTCTCCGTAAATGATCTGAACCGGGCGCGTTTGTCCTATCCTGGCGGGAAACGAATCAACGCACGGCAAAGATGCATAGGCTCCTCTACATCCAGTCTCCTCTATATCAAACCCCCTGTGACACTGATGCGCTCATGCCACTTTCAAATTCGCAATGTCCCTTTGCGCGGCGCTCAGGGCCTGCGCCTTTGGATCCGGCCCAATGGCAACGCCCTCGGCGCGCACAATCTCGATATCCGGAACGCCGATGAAGGCAAATACCGCGCGCAGATAGGTTTCTTGATGTTCGGCCGCCGCTTCGGGCGCCTCTTGGGAATAGATGCCCCCACGCGAGGACGCGATCACCACGCGTTTGCCTCCCGCAAGCCCTTCGACGCCAGTTTCCGTGTAGCGAAAGGTCTTCCCCGCGACAAGGAAGCGGTCAATCCATGCCTTAAGCTGACTGGCGATCGCGAAATTATACATGGGTGCGCCAACGACCACGACGTCGGCCGCAAGAAATTCGTCCAAAATCTCGGCGCTGAGCGCAAGATCCTGCTGGACTTCCGCACTCGGCTCACCCGCTGCCGATTGCTGCGCGCCAAGAATAGAGCCAGACAGATGCGGCACAGGCTCGGCCGCGAGGTCCCGGTAGGTGACTTCCAAATCCGGTGTAGCTTCACGCAGCTTGGCAACGATACCGGCGGAAAGCTGCCGGCTGACAGAATGACCGCCGAGAATGCTGGAGTCGACGTGTAGAACTTTCATGGCACAGCACCTTTACTGGTATATGTTTGTAACTAGCGCTATATGCGTGCCTAGCCGGAAGCCGCGCAAGGAGGCACTTTTTTGGAACCTGGTCACAAGCCTGTGCCCGGCGAATGCAGCCGCATCGCACCCGTCCTGTCGAGGATCGGCGACAAATGGACGATTTTGGTCGTCATGCTTTTGGGAGGCGGCCCGATGCGCTTTAATGAGCTGCGCCGCCGCGTTGGAGGTATTTCGCAACGGATGCTCACGCTTACCGTACGCGGGCTGGAGCGCGATGGTTTTCTCACTCGGACCGTGTTTCCGACGATTCCGCCGCGCGTCGATTACGAACTGACCCCGCTCGGGCATTCGCTGCTGACGCCAATCCAGCAGCTTGGAAGCTGGGCTATGCAAAACATCGATTTGATTGAAGATGCGCAGCGCCGTTTCGACCATGCTTCGGAACGCGACGCAGCCGCAAAAGCCCCGCTTCCAGTCGCGGGAATGAATAGCTTCAAATGAAACGCGAATGCAGCCCTGCCCTCTCAACTTTGGCACGGACAATCGCCGCCGACGCGGCTGGAATCGCCAAGGCGGCGGCAATAATCCGCGCGGGCGGCCTTGCCGCGTTTCCGACCGAGACTGTTTACGGTCTCGCGGGCGACGCGACCTCGGACGCTGCTGTCGCCCGGATTTATGCGGCGAAGGCGAGACCAAGTTTCAATCCGCTCATCGCACACGTCGCAAATCTTGACGAGGCCCTGGAACAGGGGGTGCTCAACACCGAAGCTATGCAACTTGCCAAGGCCTTTTGGCCGGGTCCGCTCACGCTGGTGGTCCCGTTGTCGCCCGGCGCGACGGTCTGCCCAACCGCGCGGGCGGGTTTGGACAGCGTCGCCCTGCGTGTGCCGGTCCACCCAGTAGCGCTTGCCCTGATTTCGGCCGTGGGGCGGCCCTTGGCGGCGCCTTCGGCCAACCGCTCCGGCCGGATGAGCCCGGTGACCGCCGCTCATGTCGCGGCGGATCTCGGCAATGCGATCGACCTTATTCTCGATGGCGGACAATCACCGATGGGTCTTGAATCGACCGTCATTGCCGCTCTCGAAGATGGCCCGCGCTTGTTGCGGCCGGGCGCGATCGCGCGCCGCGAGATTGAAGCCGTGCTCGGCCACGCGCTTGCCGAATCTGCCGGTCAGGCCGCGCTTCAATCCCCCGGAATGCTGGCCTCTCATTACGCGCCACGTGCGAAACTCCGGCTTGAGGCGAAGGAGTTGGAAAGCAGCGAGGCGGGCCTTGATTTCGGCGGCGTTTTTGGCGGGCGAGAAAATGTGCGGGATCTCTCGGCAAGCCGCGATCTTAAGGAAGCGGCCGCAAATCTTTTCGCGTTTTTGCATGAGCTCGATGCGCTCGGTCCCGCCCGCATCGCGGTTGCGCCGATCCCTCACGAAGGTTTGGGCGAAGCCATCAATGACCGGCTGGCGCGCGCGGCGGCGCCGCGCGGACGCCGTGGCGCGGCTTTCGAAAATTAGGAGATTTGTTTGATTCAGAGTTTCGGTTAGTGCGGCATCTGATAAACGGCGCTGCCACAGCTAGCCTTAATCACTGGACTGCGTTCCCATGGCCGCAGCCATCCGTGGTGCCATGCACCAGCCGCGCAATAAATCCCGCGGTGGACTGGTACCGACAAATCACCCTCCAACTCATCCTGGATAGGATTGTTGTATGTACCTAAGGGGTTAGACGGTCCTACCGATCTGCCGACGCATTCATCACCTTTGCAGTACCAATAGGAATCGGCATAAGCGGATGTTGCTGTAATCATCGTCACCGCTGCAATTGCTGTGATTCTCATCGCTATCCCTCCTCAATATATTTCTTCTAATAAGAAGCACGTCACAATTTAAAAAGCTGAATGCATTATTTGCTGCACAATACAGAATTGACCAAAACGCAAAAAATTTCAATTGCTCCTCATCACATTTTACATATTCGGATAGTTCGGGCCGCCGCCCCCTTCGGGGGGCACCCAATCGATGTTTTGCGCCGGGTCCTTGATGTCGCAGGTCTTGCAGTGGACGCAGTTCTGCGCGTTGATGACGAAACGCGGATCGCTCTTAGCCGCCTCATTGCCATAGACCACTTCATAGACTTCCGCCGGACAATAGAGCTGCGCTGGTTCGCCAAATTCAGGCAAGTTCCGGGCAATGGGAATCGAAGGGTCCTTCAGGTGCAGATGACAAGGCTGGTCTTCTTCGTGATTGGTGTTTGAAACAAACACCGAAGACAGTTTGTCGAAGGTGAGCTTACCATCCGGTTTTGGATAGCGCAGCGGCGTCACGTCAATGAGCGGTTTCAAGCTCGCGTAGTCGGGTTCGCCGTGCCGCAAAGTCCCGAATGGCGACCTCCCAAAAATCTCATTGATCCACATGTCGAAGCCGCCAAGCGCAATGCCTGCCCGCGTCCCGAATTTCGACCAGAGCGGCTTGGCGTTGCGGACCTTGTAAAGATCGCGGCCGATGGCCGAGCCGCGCCACGCGGCCTCGAAGGAGACGAGTTCGTCATGCGCGCGTCCGCTCTTGAGCGCAGCGGCGGCATGTTCGGCCGCGAGCATTCCCGAATAAATGGCGTTGTGCGAACCTTTGATTCGCGGCAGATTCACAAAGCCCGCTGCGCAACCGATGAGAGCGCCACCTGGGAAGACGAGTTTTGGCACCGATTGCCAGCCACCTTCGGTGATCGCCCGTGCGCCAAATGAAATCCGCTCGCCGCCTTGGAACAAAGGCGCGATTTTGGGATGCGTCTTGAAACGCTGAAATTCGCCGAAGGGCGAGAGCGTCGGATTTTCGTAGTTCAAATGGACGACGAACCCCACGGCGACGAGGCTGTCTTCGAAGTGATAGAGAAACGAACCGCCACCCGTGCGATTGTCGAGCGGCCAGCCGAAAGAATGCTGGACGAGACCTGGCGTGTGCAATGACGGATCGACACGCCAAAGTTCCTTTAGCCCGATGCCGAATTTTTGCGGCTCGCGCCCAGCGTCGAGATCGAACTTGGCGATCAGCTGTTTGGCGAGCGAGCCCCGCGCGCCTTCGGCGATCAAGGTATATTTGCCACGCAGTTCCATGCCCCGCGTAAAACCGCTCTTGAGCTGTCCGTCGCGGGAGATGCCCATGTCCCCCGTTGCGATTCCCAAAACCTCGCCCGCCGGCCCGCGCAGAACTTCGGTCCCGGCGAATCCGGGAAAAATATCGACGCCCAGCACTTCTGCTTTCCTGCCGAGAAAGCGCACCACATTGCCGAGCGAGCCGATGAAATTGCCATGATTGTTCATCAGGCGCGGCATGATGAAATTCGGCAGCCTGAGTGCGCCCGTTGGGCCCAGCACATAGAACCGGTCCGCGGTCACTTCGGTCGTGAGCGGCCTGTCTTTATCGGTTCGCCATTCGGGAAGGAGCGCGTCGAGCGCGCCAGGATCGATGACCGCGCCGGACAAAATATGAGCTCCGAGCTCGGCGCCCTTTTCGACGACAACCACGGACAAGTCCGAATCGATCTGCTTAAGACGAATCGCTGCGGCAAGGCCAGCGGGACCGGCGCCGACGATTACGACGTCGAAATCCATGCTTTCGCGCGGCGGCAATCTGATTCCTGCCTCGGTCATCGCATCTATCAGGTTTCATCAAACGCCAAAAACGAAGTGATAGGCGTATATGATCGCGCATTGAACTTCAATGCGCGGGTAAATTGTCTATATAGAGGGGCAGCGCCTTTTTGGCTGCGGAATGCTGGCTGGAGTCGACGCTTTATGGTTCCCTGCCTCGCAAATGAACGGTTTTGACCGTGACCCTGCGGTTGGCCGGACTGCTTCGCTGGTACGCCGATATGGGCGTCGACATCGCCATTGATGCAATGCCGCATGACCGCTTCGCCGAGATCCCGGCCAACGGCGAGGTTGCCTTGGATGCAAGACAGCCGGCGCCGGTGCCGCCATCTGCTGGCGAAGCTGGCCGGCGGTTCATGCGTGAAGCCCCCCCCGCCCTCACGGCCGGCGCCATCGAGGCGGCAGCGCTTGGTTCTGCTGCCACCGCACAAAATCTCGATGATCTTCGCGACAGCCTTTCACGCTTCGAAGGCTGCGGCCTGAAGGCCACCGCCACCCGGCTTGTCTTTGGGGACGGCAACCCGGACGCGGAGATTATGTTCGTTGGCGAGGCGCCCGGCGCCGACGAGGACCGGCAAGGTGTGCCTTTTGTCGGCCGCGCCGGACAATTGCTCGACAAAATGCTGGCATCCATCGATCTCGACCGCAGCAAAGTCTATATCGCCAATGTCGTGCCTTGGCGGCCGCCCGGGAATCGCACGCCGACGCCGCTTGAAACGGCGGCCTGTCTGCCTTTCACACGCCGCCAAATCGAGCTGGTGAACCCGAAAATTCTGATCTGCCTCGGGGCGGCGGCGGCGCAAACGCTCCTTGGCACCAAGGAAGGAATTATGCGGATGCGTGGGCGCTGGCTATCTTACATGGTGGGCGGAAAAGACATTCGAGCCGCCGCTCTGTTGCATCCGGCCTATCTCTTGCGGCAGCCCGCGCAAAAAAGGCTGGCATGGCAGGACTTGCGGATGCTCGCCAAGGAAATCAAGCGCTTACAGCTTTTCGGGAATGACTAACGAACTGAAAGCTATGCGATAACAAAAACGCGATGAACATTACATTCACCTCAAATGGGTGATGTTGAGTTCAATCAATTATCATTAACCTCGCCGCATATTGCAGGACCGGACCAGAGGTTTCGATAATGAGAATCGTGAACGCGGAGCTTTTAATGCCAACGGCGGAAGAGATAAAAAAAATTGTGAAAATGGCTTATGAAGCCGGTCGTGCAAAGGGCCGGGAAGACGCGCTCCGCGAATTGCGGGGATTTGCGGCGTCCCCCCTTGATGGGAATGCGGATGCTGGCAACGCCGCGGGAACGAGAGGAGAGTCCGATCGCGAAGCCACCATTTATCAGATATTCACGGCAGGCAAATGCTAGTTTCTGATGTTCGTCACGCGAAAGTTTTCGATACCGATGACGAGAGCTAGAGAGCTTGGCGGCCGAGGTAACCGGTTAACTCAGAACCCGGGTTCCGCTGCCAATTTTGCCACGTCGAGCACACCTGCACCAGCCGCCGGACTATAGCCGTTCGCACCATTATAGAACCAATTGTCGCCGGTTGTAATATATCTGATGGGGCCTCCCCCTGGCCTTTTCGCGGCATTGTTGCGAATGAGATTATAAAGGGAGGAGTTGAGCAAGCCGAGCCTGCTGCTGGCGTTCTGGCAGAGGAGCGCCGTGACGCCATTCAACTGCGGTGCGACGAAGCTCGTGCCGCCGAAGGACGTAGCAGTGCCAAAGCCGTTACTGTCCGAGGTATAGTCGATGGAATAGCCTGTGTTGAAATCAGCGTTTGCCGAGATGTCTGGGACGTTGCGTCCCTTGAAGCCGGCCGGGAGCAACTGGCCTAGTACCCTTTGGCCCCTAGCGCTGGTCTTGATGCCGGAGAGAGGAACGGCGTTTTTCCCTTTGGTGGTCATTTGATAGGTGGGAATGTCAAAAACAACGCTCACCCCGCCGCCGCCGCCGGTTGGAAAGATGCCGCCAAAGATGTCGCAGCTCATAGGGGCTTCTCTTAACGCCTTGCAGAGAGGTTTGAGGTAATCCTCGCCCCAAACGCGCTCATTTGGGATGTTGATGACAAACAATTTGGGTTCGCCGCGGATCGTGAGGACATATTGCTGCTTGCCTGGAAGGGTCGTGCCGCCCGCCGCGGTGATCGCTGGATCGCTCGCCGGATAATCGACCGTCACGGCGCCATCGGCGATACTCACAGAGCCATCGACATCATAGGCGCCGTTATCGCCCGCGGCCGCGAACAGACTTTGCCCCTGAATGCCCGCCTGAAGGAACAACTCATGCATGGCCTGCGTGGTTGGCACCGTATCCCCTGTTGAAGGGTCGGTGACAGGATCGGACGATTCAAATCCCTCCCAAAGACCCCAGCTTGTCGAGAGGGTATCGGCCGTATTGTCGTCAATCGCTTGCGCAAAGGCATCAATAAACGGTTGCGAGCCTGTGTTGGGCGCCAAATAAACCCTGATCTTCGCCCCTGGCGCCACCCCTCCGGATTGCTCGACGTCGAGCGTGGTCTCGATGGAACCGGACGCGTCACTGGGAGCGCCGGGGCCACCATCGACATTGACGATCTTGATCCGCCCTGGATCGACCGTGAGCCCGACCCTTTGCCAATAGGCGAAGGCATCGCTTGGCGTGAAATTCGCCAGAGAGACGATACCCAGCGTGCGTCCGTTCCCCGTAACGCCGGCATCGTAGAGCGGCTTTACATTGTAATATTGGGCAAAATCCGCGACCGTCAAAGAGCCAAAACTATTGATGATATTTGCGCTACCGTTTTGCCCGCGCTGCTGAGCATCGCGCAAGACGGCCGGAGCCTGCTTGGCGTGCGGCCGAAAGCGCGGTCTTGTATCGAATCCAACGACGGCGGTCACGAGACCTGTTACCGCATCCGGCACTTTCGGACGCGTCAGCGGGGCCCGAAAACTATAGGCAGACGCCCGGCCTTGCGCGGGAACGGCGAATTCATGCAACGTCACACCGAAAGCATTATCGATGTTCGCCGGCGTCCCGGTCGCGTGCAGCGTCAGGGATGACGCCCGCTCGACAGTCAGGCCAAAGCGTTTCAGATTCGCCGCCACCTTTGTCGCATCGGCCTCGGTCGGGCCGAATTGAGCCTTGAACTGTTGCGGCGTGAGAAACTTGTGAAATTGCGGGTCGCCGGGAGTCGTGAGCGCGCTGAGCAAGTTTTCCGCACCATCGGGATCGCGCAGCCGCAAAACGACCGTTACCGAAATCTCGTTCTTGCCCGCGAGATTTTGCAGAGCGCCGCGATCTGCGGACTTGGGTGTGTCGCCCGTGGGATAAGGCACCGCAGCTTGAACCGCGGTCACCCCCAGAACCAAAGCGGCCGCAAGAAATTTGCAAACTGTCTGAGTCATCCGGAATCCCTATCCACCGATAATATCCTGGATAGCTGCCAGGCGTTGGCTGTTTGCCTCATTCCCATCAATCCGGCAAGAGTCCGAGGCTGCCATGGCCTGAATTTTTGGAGTAACCCGGGCCGCATATTGACTGCGGCGCGGCATGTAAACAACGTGCTGGGATCGTCGCGACGGGCAAGACGAATCCCCCGAAGCCGAGGCCGCCTAACCACGCCGATTGATCCACCAAAAACCAACCAAGAGGATGATCGCGACAATAATTCCTATCCCTATCATTGCAGCCTCCCGCTTTATTTGTTTGCGGACACTCAGCGTCGCTAAATGTGCGCCTGCGCACAGCACCCTGACGCTTTGGCATTTATATATGACATCAATTGAGCACCTAAACATTTTGACAATGCCTGCGGGCGCCGTCCTATCCTCCCAACGCGCCCGCAGTGTTGGTCTCACAACAACCATCCCTCATTTCTCTCCGCGCGTTGCTGCCTTACCAGTGCGCTGGCCGCACTCTCCCTTGTGATTTTGGTGGTATGACCCGAGTGTCCATGGGCGCGGGACGCTCTGCCGACGTCAGAACACGGTCGCTCAGCGATTCATTTTGAGTTCATCAGCCACCCGCGTTCGCTCTACGCGACCCTCTTGGGCAGCCGCTCCAAGTAGCGAACCGGCTTTCAAAGTTCCTGGGTGTCCGGCTACGCCTAAGTTATTGATCTTACTGGCGAGAAAGATGGGACTTGAACCCGCGACCTCCGGCGTGACACGCCGAGAAAAGTTAGAGTTTTTGAGACCTAAAAACGGCGGAACGTATCAAGAAACTCTAACGCCTACTTTCGAAAGCGCATGAACCAACAAACGTCGTGAAAAAGCCCGCCTTCGAACGCTGGCAGCATTTTCCATTTTCCCGCGACTAAACGTAACGCGAGATACAACACTATCATCGCGGTCTATCGGTTCAGTTATCGCCCCTTCCACGGTCCCTGCAGCAATTCTTGGGTTGATTCTTGCGGTCGCCGGAAACGGCACTTGGCTGAGCTTTCTTCTTGGAATGATCGAGCTCGTTCTTGTCAGCTTCAATATCAAGCAGTTTGCCCGGCGGTCGGCATCTCCTGGCTCGCTTTACACTTACATTGTCAGAGGATTGGGACCCACGGCAGGCGTGCGCAGCGGCTGGGCGCCATTGTTCAGATACATGCTCACGGGGATGACCTTAAGCCGGTCTTTATACCGGCCGGCGGCTCGCGTATTCGTTTTGACAATCCAGTCTGCGCCATGGTTGGACCGGGCCGCATACCCCACTAGCTGGTTATGATTGTCCGAGATCCGGATGCCACCGGCTTCCCCGGCTAGACCACCGCTCGCCATCTAGGAACTTCGGCAGAAAATATGAGTTCATCAGCGTTACCGGTGTGCTTTTTAATGACGTCTAGCAGCTCCGTCTCTGCTCCTTCGAGTTCCTTTCACGAATGCTTCACAATTCGAGATGAAGCCAGTCCCCATGCTGAGTTCGGTGATCATTCGTACCGTTGATTTCTGCGCCCGCCGGATGTGGGCCGTGATCATCGTGGCCTTTGTGCTTGCCGGGCTCTGTGGAACCTACACGATCTCCCATTTTTCGCTCGACACCGATGTCAACAATTTGATCTCGCGCGACCTTCCCTGGCGAAAGCGGGAACTCGCCTATCAGGCTGCTTTTCCGCAGACGTCACAGCTGATCCTCGTGGTCGTCGACGGGCCGACGGCCGAGCAAACGGGGGCTGCGGCGCATGATTTAGCACAAAGACTCTCCGACTCGCCTCTGATTCGTTCTGTCGACGAAATGCAGGGCGGCACATTTTTCCAGCAAAGCCGTTTCCTGTTCATGCCCGCCGAAGAGGTTGCACTGCGGATGACGCAACTTTCCAATGCGCAACCCGTCATCAGTATCTTGGCAAGGGATCCGAGTTTGCGCGGGCTTCTCCGCGCGATGTCCCTGAGCTTGCAGCAATTCAAATATGGCATTGTTTCGCTTGATGACGCAACTCCAGCTTTCGACAGAGTGGCCTTGACATTGGAAAACCTCGCGGAGGCGAAGCCTGCCAGTTTTTCCTGGGATGCGCTTTTGGCCGGTCACGCCGGACCCAGCAGCCTGCGGCGCATGATCATGGTCGTGCCCGTTCTGCAAACGCAAGACCTTGAACCCGGGCATAAAGCAACGGAGGCAATCCGGCAGACGGCCGCCGATCTGCGGCTTTCGTCCAAGTTTCAGGCAAATGTCCGGGTGACAGGGCCAGTCCCCATCGCGGACGAAGAATTCGCCAGCGTCATGGAAGGCATCTCGTTGAACGGACTGATTACCGGGCTGATCGTCATCGCAATTCTTTGGCTGGCGCTGCAGTCGTTCCGCCTCGTTATCGCTGTGACCATCACCCTCGCGGTTGGATTGATCGTCACCGCCGGTCTCGGATTGTTCCTCGTTAGCGCCTTAAATCCGGTCTCCATGGCCTTCGCAATTTTGTTTGTGGGTCTTGGAGCTGATTTTGCCGTCCAATTCAACTTGCGATACCGCGCACAGCGATATGCATCGTCTGAATTGCATCAGTCCCTTCTTGAGGCTGGCGAACGTGTTGGCGCTCCGCTTACCCTTGCGTCGGTGGCAGCCGCCATAGGCTTTCTTTGCTTTACACCTACGGCCTACACGGGCCTCGCGCAGCTCGGCATCATTGCCGGTTGCGGAATGATCGTTGCCTTTGTTGCAAGCTTCACTTTGCTGCCGGCTCTCATCGCCGCCGTCAGACCTCCGCCTGAGTCAAAACCCTTGCGGCAACCGGCGCTTGCCCCGATCGACCATTTCTTGAAGCGCCACCGCGTCGCCGTCATCTCGCTCACCGCGATCCTGGTACTCGCCGGGTTGCCTGTTCTTACCGAGCTGAAGTTCGACTTCAATCCGCTACACCTTCAGAGCAAACATTCTCAGGCGGTTTCGACATTTTTGGAATTGAGCAAAGACCCGGAATTCGATGCGAATTCCGCCCAGGTTCTCGCATCCTCGCATAAAGACGCGCTTGCGATTGCGAGCAAGTTGGATGCGCTTCCCCAAGTCGACCGGACGCGAACGATCGCCGGTTTCGTGCCATCCGATCAAGAGAGGAAACTTTCGCTGATCCGCCACGCCGCAGCGGTGCTTGGTCCAGCGTTGACGGTGCAACCACAGGCCGAACCCACCGATGCCGTCACTATTGCTATGCTGCGCGAAGCCGCAAAAAAACTCGGGACAATCGCCGGACAAGAGACCTCTCGGGGAGCGCAGGCGGCCCAACGTCTAGCACACGATCTGTCTAAACTCGCTGATGCTCCCGCTGAACATCGAAAGGCTGCGACCGAGGCGTTTATCACTCCGCTTAAAATGGATCTCGGCGGTCTCAGCCAAGCGTTGAATGCAAGGCCTATCGATCTTGAATCCTTGCCTCCCGATCTTGTCCAGGATTGGGTCACAAAGGATGGACATGAGCGCGTGGATGTGCTGCCCAAGGGCAATCCGAATAATGACGAAACGCTTCGTAATTTTGCCCGTGCGGTTTTGGCTGCGGAGCCAAGAGCGACAGGCCGGGCCGTCGAGATTCAAAATTGGGCGGAGACAATGATCCGAGCCCTCATCGAAGCCGCGGCAATTGCATTTTGTGCCATAGCAATTCTGCTGTGGATCCCCTTACGCCGCCTTGGCGATGTGGTACTGACGCTTGTGCCGCTCCTTGTGGCCGCTCTCGCGACGCTTGAAATCTGTGCCTTGACCGGATTTCAACTGAACTATGCGAACATCATCGCCTTTCCGGTTTTGTTGGGGATCGGGGTCGCCTTCAAAATTTACTACATCATGGCCTGGAGGCGTGGTCAGACGGACTTCCTCCAGTCGGCGCTGACACGCGCAGTCTTCTTTAGTGCTCTTTTGACCGGCACAGCGTTTGGAAGCCTGTGGTTCTCCAGCAACCCTGGGATGTCGAGTATGGGAAAGCTGTTGGCGCTCTCGCTTGCTTGCACCCTCGCATCAGCTGTTCTGTTTCAGCCAGCACTCATGGGGGACCCGCGTCCCAAACCCAAAAGCCCGATCGTTTGACGCGAACACGGCCTAGGCGGCCTTCCGCTCAATTGAACCTGCGGCCTGTACTCCGCGTTAGGGCGCAGAGTCGGTTCTCCCGGTAAGCGATTGTGCTGGTACGGGGCTGCTATCGCTTCCATCGAGCTCCACAACAAAAATGTCGAAGGAAAACGTCATGAAAAACACTCACGTCTCAAGCTTTGCGGCCATCGGTGTGGCGGCGGCCTTCATCATACCAATGACCACAGCGGAAGGCCGCGACCGCCGGTCCGAAAGGAACGTCTTAACAATTGATCAAAGCGCGGATCAGGCTGATGCACGCATCGCCATCCTCAAAGCGGATTTGCGCTTGACGCCGGATCAAGCACAACATTGGGCCGGTCTCAGTTCGGCTTTGCATGACATCGCGGTCAAGCGCGCCAAAATACGGACTGCGGTCAATGAGTTGCAAACCGGGCGCGCATCCAGCGCGTCTAACGTGACCCCGGATCAAGGCACGCAAAAAGAAGAGCGCGAACGGGACGCCTCCCGGGAGCGGATTGCGCGTGGAACCGATGGCATAGACGAGATGCGAAACGAGGCTGATGCTTATACGATGCAAGCTGCCAATCTGCGCCAAGTCGCCGACGCCGCGCAACCTCTTTACGAGTCACTCGATAACAGCCAACGCCAGCGGCTCGTTCAATTCATTCGCCAGGATCTCAATGCCGACCTTTCGAATGACCGGCGCGGCTCGTGGCGCTGACGACGTGAAATGCAAAACATACAAGGTGGTTGCGTCTATGAACACGCTGTAGATTTGCCGCTGTGCGAGACCATTCCCCATTTAAATACCCTATCGGACCGAAACGTTTCACGTGAAACATTTTGGTCCGATTGACGGTGTTAAAATTCGTTGCGAATTCTTCCCCCGAGTGCAGCTGCGGCACTCAACATCGAAGCCAAGAGCCAGTGAAAAGCTTATCGCCAGCTTCCTTGCCTCATCTGCTGATTGCCGTAACCTCCCCCTCTCCACGCTGATTTTTCCTCATATTCCGTCCGGTTTTCGTACCGGCTTTGCTACGTCCGCAAACAAGCGGCTAGAATCGCCCATTGTCCGGCCGATGCCGTGTCTCCCACACTGGATCTGACCAGCTGGTATAGATGAATTCCCCCCTACGCTGCCGTTCCGTAAGCCTTGTCCCGCTCCTCACGGAGGAAGGGAGCGTGTTATTCAGAAAAAGATCGCTCTTGCCTGTCGCATCACTATTACGATCCTTTGACATCGTCTCATCATAGTTCGGGTTCAATATTAACTTGAACCCAGGACTGGAAGTAGCTGTAATCATTATGGATACCTTTGCTCGTTGGGTCAATCGCCACCCACCAGCCATGCCGCGGTTGCGCAGAACGCCCGGATCCACGAAAGGTTCCTGCAAATCATTTCTTTCCGGTGCCGCAGGCCGTATTTCGACCCCACCCGCCGGTCCCCTAAGGCCGGACGCGCTCGCGTTGCGCTTTGCATCGTACGATCGGGGGATGCAGCGGTGGAAGGCCTCGCGATATGTCTGCCGCATAATTACCGATCCTGGACCCGACATCGTGCCAATTCCATTGACGGATGAGTCGCGCCTCTCACCTATGGCAAAAAGCCGCTTACTTCCGGCGCACATGAAAAATATCGCGGATGAAATGCGTCGTGGCGAGATAATCGCGCAACGGCGCTGAACAAGGGGGAACCATGTTCAAAGGGCTGTTGGAAGTCTCGGGAACGATTGATCTCAATCAGTTTTGGCCCATTGGAGAATCCGACGCCGACACCGTTAAGGTGCTGCTGTCCGGGCCGGAGGCCTTCACATTCCGATCAGATCCCCATTCGGAGCCGCGTGTCACACACGCCTTCGACGGTGCCGTTATCAAAGGCAAGACCAACACGCCAGCGATCAAAGCGGGACATGTGACCATCCGTTTGCAGGGAATCGATGCGCCGGAGCTTCATTACCGGCCCACCGCCCCAACGATCAACAAAATCAAACCGACACCGGAACAGCGTGCCGCCTTCAATAAGGTGAACAAAAACTTTCGCCAGAAATTCGGAGAGACGGCGACCTTGGAACTGAAGAATCACCTCGGCAAAGCTGGACACAGTCCGCTCCGCTGCGTGATCCGGACGGCCGTCGATCATCCCAAGGATGTCTTCGACACCTTCGGCCGCCTCATCGGCGACGTGATCATCACAGAGAACGGGAAGGAGTTGAACACCAATCTCTGGCTTTGCGAGCACGGCTGGGCGTTTCCGACCTTCTACGCCTCAATGTCCAAGCAAGAGATCGATCATTTGACCGCGCTCAGCGAGAAGGCCCACAAGGCGCATGCGGGGATTTGGCGTTTTGCGAGCGCGGATCTTACGGAGTTCGACAGTTCCCTCGTGTTTAGAGACCACAGCGCAGCCGATGCGGCAGCCGATGCCGGGAATGTCATTCTCCCAAAACTCTTCCGGCGGAGATCAACGTTCAGCGGCGCATTGGCCGCGAAAATGGTTTCAGGAAATTTCAAAAATTATCTGCAGACAGAGCCCGACCCATGCTTCGAGACTCATGATTTCTTGGCGGCGGGACGGACCAAGGCAAAGAAACGCCATCTCGACGAATTCATCAGCGAAGGCGGCAAGTTCACGATTGCCGCGAAAGATCTCGTTTTTGACGAACTGCCCTCGAGGGTCGTGGGGGCCGACGGGAAGCCGGTGCACTGGTAGACTGTTCGGCGTCTCGCACGCTTCTGGACAATCGTAACCAACTTGGCATTGTCCGGCGCCCGGCGCGCCGGTGTCGCCGCCTTTGCCATGCCGGAGCATCACGGCAGCGCGGCAATCTCAACCCTACCAGGCGAATATAGAATGAATGTCTGATGCCAGGGTATGAGGTCCGTGAGACACATTTGGCACATTGCCGGTTATCTGGGGAATGCCCGATAATTGGGGCGATGCAGCCAAAAGCACTGCGATAGTTATTTATTGCCGGACAAATCCTATTCATACGGGAGGACAATATGACAGACCTTAAAGGGCTAGGGTGGCTCCCAGATATTCCGAGTCATCTTGATTACACAGAGGACCATCCCGAGGTTACCAAGCTGCTGGCGCGCACCAAAATTGCGCCCCGGCTGGCCGTCTCCGCCAAAGGAGCGCATAAGACCGCCGCGCCGGCCGCGTTACCGCCCAAGATCGATCTGCGCGCGTCATTTTCACCAATCGAAGATCAGGGCGCGCTTGGCTCCTGTACAGCCCAAGCGGCGGTGGGGCTGCTAGAATACTTCGAGCGCCACTCCAGCGGCAAATGGGTCGATGCCTCGCGCCTCTTTCTCTATAAGACCGAGCGCAACCTGCTGGGCTGGACCGGCGATACCGGGGCGTTTCTTCGCACCGCGATGGAAGCGTTGGTCCTCACCGGCGCTCCGCCCGAGCGCTATTGGCCATACAACATAGCAAACTTCGATGACGAGCCGTCGGCATTCTGCTATGCGCTGGGCGCAAACTACCAGGCGGTGAAATACTTCCGGCTTAGCCCGCCAGGAGCCACGCCAGCACAGACCCTCATCAACATAAAGACCTTTCTCGCCGCCGGTTTCCCCAGCATGTTCGGATTTCCTGTCTATCCGGAATATGACAACCCGGCTCCCGGAGGTTTAATTGGCTTTCCAGGTCCCGGTGAGCATCCCCGCGGCGGGCACGCCAATGTAGCGGCTGGCTACGACGATACCCTAAAAATCGGCAATGATGTCGGTGCGCTCCTGGTGCGAAATTCGTGGGGTACGGGATGGAGCCTCGCAGGCTACGGCTGGTTGTCCTACCGGTATGTCCTAGAGGCACTGGCGACCGATTGGTGGAGCATGATCTCCGCCAAGTGGGTTGAAACTGGCGTCTTTTCCTGAGGTTTAACGCGAGGCCGGCATACTCTTAGATGCAGGGCGCATGGACTGAACGAGACTTTTCAGCCCCACACGGTTCGTGAAGCCACGCTTCAAGTAGAGGAGCCACACGCAGGACAAGTGTTTTGTTGTCCCGCGTGTGGCGGTGTGCTTCTAGAAAGAAGAGGCCTTTGTCTGCGGGGGCAAAGAATACAACCATGCCGGATTTTTAAATGAGAGTTATTGAATTACAGTTTGGGGCTGAGGTTCGTCGCCTCTTACGCAAATTTTGGCGATCAAGTTTCGAAGCGTCATACTGTATGATTGTCGCGATTCTCCTGATTTGCGCATGCCCCGCTTCCGGAGCTGCTAAAGCAGAGGAACAGAACGTGGCTCATACGGTAACCGAGGCCGACAACGGGACAACTGTTGAAGTGCATGTGGGCGAGACGACCATGCTCCAGCTGCCCGAGAATGCAACAACGGGCTATCGCTGGGCGATCGAACCCCTCAATGCGGATCTCGTTGAAGCTCAAGAAGGTCAATACATCAGGCAGTCCAATGCGATCGGTGGTGGCGGCGAGGCAACGTGGACGCTGCATCCCAAGGTGCCGGGTACGACACAGATTAAGCTGAAACTGTGGCGCCCTTGGGAGGGTGAGCAGTCCATTCAGCGATACTTTGAGGTCACATTGAGAATTTTGTCGCCCTAGGTTGGACGTTTGATGAAATAAACGGCTGCGCGGGTTTGCGCCCACGCTTGCAAGTTACGGTCAGGACTCATTGATTGATCCAGAAGATGACGATTGCGGCGATGTAGATTGCTGACATGAAAGTATGGGCGCATCGGTCGTAACGCGTGTGGATGCGCCGCCAGTCCTTGAGCCTGCCGAACATGTTCTCGAT
>DATBPZ010000078.1:0-6209 GCA_036561105.1 Methylocella sp.
TCCCGCGAACGGCGTCCGCAATCGACTGCCCCTGTGAAACCAAAACATCTACCCGGCGCAGTTTGGCGATGATCTCCTCAGGCTTGTGGCGCTTTATCGGCATTTGCGGTCCTCCTTTTCCATGTCCAAAGACATACCTCACGGTGGACCAGTTCAGAGGGGGCGGATCACGACCATCACCGACTTTCGCCGCTTCCCTCAAAATCACAATCGACTGGCAAGAGCCTTCCGACGAGCCGCGAGCGGCGTTTTGAGCCGGTTTTGGAACCGATTTTGAATCACGTTTTGAGCCAAAATCGTCATTTTGAGAGGACATCAACTAACAACCCGTCGTGCATAGTCTTACCAACTCGAAAGCAGACTGCTTAATCCCGCATTGCCCACAGACGCCTTCGGAACCTCACCAAGTAGCACATCCTCTGGCCGAACTGGAACGAACAAAGCTTGGTGGGCGTTTCGGGATTTGAGGTTTTCGTAGACCCTCACCAGAGGTGTTGGATAGCCTCATAGGAGGTGTGTTATGGGTATGAAAACAATTTCAATTGTATCCGGAACCGCCCTGCTCGCGCTCACGGCGAACGCCTCAGCCGGTCCCATGAGCATCACGAGCTCGCGAATTATAACACCACCGATACATATCGAGCAGGCCCACTATTATCGGCATCACTATAGACATTACGGTTGGAACCATCGCTGGCATCACTATAGACACTACGGCTGGCACCGTGGCTGGCACAGACCCTACTATGGATATAATTACGGTTACGGCTACCCTTATGGCTATGGTGTCGGGACGGGCTTAGCGGCCCTCGCGACGGCACCTCTGGCCGTCGCCGGGGCCGCGACAGCGCCTCTAATGACCGGCCGGAGCGTGGCGGCCGCTGGAAATTATTGTGCAACTCCCGTGAAAACGTGCTTGCTGTATGAGCCGGGATGGCTTGGGACCGGCTGTTCCTGCAAGGTGTACGACGGCCGCGCACGGGGAACGGTAGAATAGAGTCTAGCGACGCCAAACAATTAGAAAGCTTTGACGAGACTGCGACCGGGACAACACATGGCCGCAGTTTCCTTTTTTTAATTAAGAAGTTTATCTGGGCTTCCAGCAAGACATGTCTGGGTTAGTGTTTTGTAACTATGGTTTTGCTCAACTGTCTGGGCTGTCTGGGCCGTCCGGGCCTTTTTCAATCGGCAGTAATGGACCATTAATGTGCTAAACCTTCTTATGATAATCCTCTTTTTTTGAATCTATTTTCTACCGAGTATTATCGCTGTATCTTTCAACCATAGTCAAGCGCCAGTAATTGTGTTTTTGAACTTTATACTAGGCTGGACCGTGTTAGGTTGGTTTATCACCCTTATTTGGGCCATGATAATAGAAAAACCTACGAAGCAATGATTGTTTAAGCTGAGGTTAGTCTTCCCACGTCCTTACACGCCAAAACCCTTAACTTAAACTGGGTTTAAATTATCTAAGCCATTGGAAATCACCACATTCCGGCGAGCATAAATTTGTAGGTGCCGTTTTGAAGCGCTGCATTGCGCTTCAAGGCTTTGGAATCTAACCGCTTTAAAAGCAGCCCAACACAAAAGCCTAAGCTTCCAACTTTTCTCACTCGTGTTTTGTCCCCCAGCGAGCCTCAATCTTCCGGCTGCTCATCCTGCTCTCGCGCGGCCCAAGGCCCGCAGCCCTCAAAAATCCCCGATGATCTCATATCGTATAAGGTGCGCTGTCGCGCTTTGTCCTGTTGTTTCAATCGTTTACGCCCTGTGAAATGAGCGTATGCTGGCAGGGGAAACGCCGAGGGAACAAACCCGTCGAAATCTCGGCAACGTTCACGCTTAGAATCGAGAATGAGCCAGGGTCAAAAACGGATGGATGTGGCCGTAGATCATTCGCCTGTTGAAACCAAGTCTCGCAAGCTTCGCAGCAAGGTCACGAATGGTTTCAAGACATTCGTTATCGGCGGCGGCGATGGCCGAGGCCCTTGGGTCCGGCGTTGGAAAGATTTGGTGAATTTGCATGTCGGCGATTTGGGCGGGGCCGACATGATGACGGAGTTTCAACTTGGACTTTGCAAGCGCGCCGCGAGCCTCGAAATCCAGCTCGAACAGCTCGAAGCCGCTATGAGCGAGGGCCAGCCCGTCGATTTGGACTTGTTCGGAAGGTTGATTGGCCATCTCCGCCGGATCGCTGAAACGCTCGGCATTCAGCGCACGATGCGCGACAGCAATGAGCTTGATTTGACCGCCTACGCGCAAAGCAAGGCTTATCGTCTCGCCAGCGACGATCCATCAGACATTGATCGCGCCGCCGAGGAAATCACCAACGCTGGCGAGCACTCACCGGCCGACGAGTCCCTCGTGTCCCGCGTGGCGAGCCCGCCTGCCGCCGATCTTTCACGGCAAGCCAATAACCCCGCGCCGCCTGCCGCAAACTCGCCACCGCCTGCCGCAAGCCCGTCAACACACAGCGAACCCGCTGCCGCGCCGAACTCAACTCTTGATGGGAATTATGCGCCCCCCGCTCCTGCGCCTGCTGCGCCGCCAGCCCCGCCAGCAGCGCCGATCCCATCGCCCATCCCGACGTTCCAGAGGGCGCTCTATTCTGGTTATCGCCCAGAGCTTCGACCCGCGCCCCAACCCGCATCCGCTCAGCCGCCCGTTCGCAATATCGCACCAAGTTGGCCGCCCGAGCCGGAAGCCCCCCGCCGCGATATCCATTTGCCGAGTAACAGGCCGCCGTCCGAGCCAGAACCCACAAGCAGCACGCCGCCAGAGCCGCCCGCACCATCGACCGAGATTGACGGCTTGCTTCCTTCCAACCGGCCGAGGTGAGCAGATGCCAATTATCAAACGCCTGCCCGTTCCAAAGCAGCGGCCCATGACAGGCAAACATAAGCCGCCAGTACGGAAGCCCCCAGCATTCGGCCAAGGCCGCTTGTCGCCCGCCCTTAGCCCGCCAACCATCAAGGATCAGATCGTCCTTGTCACGGCCGCACCCAACGGCCCCAAGTCGCGGATCGACCATTGGTCGCCCCTGCCGTCCGCCGTTGCCGTCAAAAGGATGCACCGGCCATGAAAGGCATCCCCATCATCGGCATGAGGCACGCGCTCGCCGACCCGAACTATTTCGCCGCGATGCCAAGTATGGACCTTACCAATTCATCTTGGGACGCCTGGGCCGTCATGGCGACCGCCTGCTTTCCCGATCCAGCCGAACCGCTCGACCCCGCAGAGTGCGCGATTTTCACTAGGCTGACCGGCCGTACAAGACCGCCAACCCGGTCGCCGCGCCGCATCGTCGCCGACGCGGGGAGAAGGGCGGGCAAGGATGCTTTTCTCTCTCTCAGCACATCTTACGTCGCGGGTCGTGTTGATTGGACTCCCATCCTGAAAAGACCCGGTGAACTCGGGACGTTTTTGATCCTGGCCAATTCCAAGGAACAGGCGCGCGTCTCCCACCAAGGCATCTCTGGCGTCTTCAATGAATCGCCCGCCTTGCACAAACTCGTGACCGGCGAAACCGCCGACACCATCACCCTCGGCAAACGGCGCGTGCAGATCGTTATCCGCGCCGCCGAAAGCGCTTCCCTTCGTGGCTACACCCTGATTGGTATTGGCTTGAGCGAATTCGCCTTCTTTCAAATCCGTGAGCATCTGGCCGAAACCGACGCCGAGATTGTCCGCGCCATCGAGCCGGGATTGCTAACCAGCGGTGGCCCTTTGATCATGTGCAGTTCGCCCAACACCGCCGAGGGTGTGTTCTTCGAAACCGTGACAAAAGGCTGGGGCGACGATGGCCCCGAGGATACGGTTGTCATTCGCGGCGCATCCTTCGATTTGAATCCAACACTGTTGAGCGATCCCGAAAGCCGCGCGGCGCTCAAAGCCGACGAAGCCCGCGATCCGATTGCCTACCGTTCCGAAATCCTGGCCGAATGGCGCGATGCCCGCAGCGCGTTCATTTCCCGCGACTTGCTCTTGCCGATGATCGAACATGGCACACGGTTTTGGGAACCCGATCCAACCCGCACCAACTATGTCGCCGCGTGCGACTTTGCGTCTGGGATTGCCAAGAGCAACGGCGATGCTGCCGCCTGCGTCATCAGCTACTATGACCGCATTTTGCGCAAGATCGTCATCGCCAACACTTTGCGTGTTAGTCCGCCTTTCGACGCGCTCAACGTCGTCATGCAGATCATCGATTTCGTGCGGCCCTACAACATCACCCGCATCTACGGCGACAAGCGTTTTATGGGCTTTTGCGAGGGGGCTTTCCTGCGCGCCAGCGGCGGCGGGCTGATCTTCACCAGCGAAGATGTCAAACCGAAAGCTGCCAATTATCTGTCCCTGCTGCCACGGCTTACAGGCCAAGAATTGATCCTGCCGGACGTTCCTCTGCTCATCAATGAGCTTTGCGGCCTCTCACGCCGCATGACCGCCGCTGGCGAGCAAATATCCGCGATCCCGCCGCTGCACGATGATCTCAGTGATTGCCTTGCCCTCGCCGTCGCCAAGACCGAAGAAACGGCAAATGTGATGGATTATTCCGCTTGGAACAATGTCCCCCTACCGGGCGATGATCGCGGCGACTATGCCGGGCTTGGGCATTTCATTTATGGCGGGCGATGGCACTAGGAGTGAACGCCGATGATCAACGAATTGCAGCGCAAAATCACGACGCAAGACATGCGAGCGGGCCAAGGCCCGGCGCTTCTTAACCGCCTTGGCATCAATCTTAAACCGGTGAACGGTCTCACGTGCACATGCGGTCATGCAACCGGCTGCACCTGTAAACTCGCAAAGCCAGCCATCACATGCGATGCCAAGCGCCCCGGCATCGGACATCCGCATTTGATCGCCGCCGTCCTGGCCTTAAGGAATATCAGCGACAGACTCGACGCGGTGGAACAACAGCACGCCGCTAATCAAGCGAGTCAAGGCATGGCGCAAGGTCAAGCACCGCAAGACATCATCAACGCCGCCGCCGCCAAAGCGGCTCAATTTCAAGCTGAAAATTATGCCCGCAAGGTGGACGAAGGTATTTTGGAGAGCCACCAAAAACGCGCCGACCAAGCCTATCGCCAAGCGCATGGCGATCCTTCCGAACCGGGCCATGCGCAATCCCAACAGCGGCATGACATCGACAACGAAGCGCATAAATATGCCCCGCTGGATGAATCGAGCGGCGACAATCGGCAAGCCACAACAAAGCACCCGCTTGGTAAATCCCGCATGACCGGCGATGGTGATTTCATCACCGTTGAAGCCGCCAAGCAAATGTTCGCCGCGCATGAACGTGAGCAAGCCGCCCGCCGCAAGGCATTCGAACGTGAGGCCGCGACCAATCGTGCTTTCCGTGCCCGCGACCGCATGTTGATGCAAGATGTACGCGCACAAATCGAGCGCGGCAACATCGAACGCTATGGAAAATGATCGATGAACATTGCAATGAAGACCGTCGAATTCGATCCGATCATGGCGCGCAAGGCGCTCAAAAAGGCCATCGCGATTCGTGACGCCGCGCAACGCGACCTTGAAAATCTCAACGGCATCATCGCCGATGCCGAGCGAAGAATCGACAAGCTGCGCGAGGATGCGCAACAATTTTCGACCTTGATGGCGCAGATGGCGGAAGCCGCGTCGAACGCTTTGCGCGACAATGCCGAACTCACCACGCCGCCGCAACTCGCTGGCACCAAGCGGCGGCATCAAAAAGCCGTTGAAGACATTGAATTCGCGACCGCTGGGCTGGATTCGCTGAAGGCCAAGCGCGAGCAGGTAACACGCGACGTTGCCGTGTTGACCGCCCGCGCCAAAGAGTCGGCCGAACCCCTCGTTGTGGATGAAGGTGAATGTCTTGCAACCGAAGTGGCGCGCTTGGAATCTCTCGCCGCCGTTGCACGCGCAAAACTCGTCGCCTTCAGCCAAAGCGGTCAGGGCGGAATCGTCCAAAAACTTGGGCCACGTGCCTACACGGTGCTGCGCAATCCGCCATCTAATTCGATCATACCCCAAACCAACACCGATTTATGGCGGCGGTCCCAATCCTTCAAAAAGAGTGTCGTCGATTTCCGCAACGCGCTGGAGGCCGATGCGGGTGCGCAACTGTCTTTTTCGGATGATGAAAGGGGATGAATTCAGTTTCCGCAGGAGGCTTGTCTTCGACCTGCGGGAGGCCCAGCCGCCCTGGCTTTATAAAGGCGAGC
>DATBPZ010000079.1:0-18205 GCA_036561105.1 Methylocella sp.
CTGGTCAAGCTCGGCATTATCGATCCGACCAAGGTCGTCCGCACGGCCCTCCAGGACGCCGCGTCGATCGCGGGTTTGATCGTCACCACCGAGGCGACGATCACCGAACATCCGAAGAAGGAAGCTCCCGCCATGCCTGGCGGCGGCATGGGCGGTATGGGCGGTATGGATTACTAAGGAGTTTTTCGGGCGCTCCGACAAACGACGACGAGGCCCTGGGGGTTTCCCAGGGCCCTTTTCATGTCGGCTCGGGAATCCACGCAACGCTGTCAGGCGGGTTCTGGCAGGATTTTCGCTTGCTCGCATAGACCATCCAAAGACGGCACACCACGCCTCGCTCTCTCTTGCCATGAGTAATCGCAGAGTTGATTTGCTCAATCCGCACCTTGAGCCAAACGAGGATAGGTAGTCGAAGCGAGTCCCCCAAAGGGACTCGAACCCAACCACCTATAAGAGAATCAGCGTTCTGCGTGATTGCACCTCAAACAAGCCCCGAAACACCCGTTGAAATTGGCACACAACGGTGGTACACAGAGCGTGAAAGCGGCCGGGTCAACATGTTGATTTTATTGGATTTGCGAGCAGAGCTCGCCAATCCTCTCCTGGGCACCAAATCGTGGTTTGATAACGTTTCATGACGTCCAAAATAATACAGGAAATCATATAGTTACAATAAAATGCTGTCCAGCGGCGTCCCAAGCTGTCCGTTGATATCCGCCCCGAATGTTGGTATATTTGTTGGTATCGGCTCGATTCCGACGCCACAGATACCAACATGCCCCTCACGGAAATGACAATCCGCTCGGCAAAGCCGGGTGTCAAAATCGTCAAACTGTCGGACGGCGGCGGATTGCAATTGTGGATCACGCCAGACGGCGCAAAGCGTTGGCGTTTGGCCTATCGCTATGCTGGCAATCAAAAAAACTCTCGCCATAGGCGTTTATCCTGCGACCGGCCTTCGCGACGCGCGAGAAGCGAAGGAACGGGCAAAACGGCTCTTGAAAAAAGGGATTGACCCCGGCCAACATCGCCGAGCCGAAAATACCAACAGGGCGGCAGCGCATACCAACACTTTCGACGCCGTCGCCGCCGAGCTTCTGGAAAAGAAGCGGCGGGAACGCAAGGCCGACCGCACCATCGTAAAATTCAATTGGTTCATGAGTCTTGCAAGTCCCGGTATTGGCTCGCGGCCAATCACTGAAATATCGGCGCCAGAAATATTGGCGATCCTTCGGCCGATAGAAGCGCGCGGGCGGCATGAGACTGCGAAAAAGCTTCGTGGCGCAATTGGGCAAGTTTTCCGCTTTGCCGTCGCCACAGGCCGCGCCCAAGGCGACCCGACGGGCGTGCTGAAGGGCGCGCTTGCCGCCCCCGTCGTCAACCATCGCGCTGCCATCACCGAGCCGAAAGCCTTTGGCGGGCTTCTTCGCGCCATCGCGAACTATGATGGCGGGCCGGAAACGCGGGCAGCGCTCGAATTGCTCGCTCTAACCTTTGTCCGGCCCGGCGAGCTTCGTGCGGCCGAATGGGTGGAATTCGATCTGGACGCGGGCGTTTGGGCGATACCGGGAGAGAAAATGAAGATGAAGCGCCCGCACCGGGTCCCGCTCGCGACCCGTGCCGTCACCATCCTACGGCAACTTCTAACCATAACCGGGCAGGGAAAATACCTTTTCCCTTCCGTTCGATCGAATACACGTTGCATGAGCGAAAATACTATCAACGCCGCGCTTCGCCGCATGGGCTTCGCCAAAGACGAAATGACTGGCCACGGCTTCCGCGCCGTCGCCAGCACTCTGTTAAACGAAAGCGGCAAATGGAACGCCGACGCGATCGAGGCGCAATTGGCGCATGTTGAAAACGACGCGGTTCGCCGCGCCTATCACCGGGCGGATTATTGGACCGAGCGGGTTTCGATGATGAACTTTTGGGCCGATTACCTGGACGAGCTTCGCGTTGGTGCGAAAGTCATCCTTATTCCGGCGTAACAGAGCGTTGCGCAGGCGTCTCTCAGCCGATTCGTTGGCAACATCGACTTTCCGAGTTTTGTCAAGCAAGCGATCGTTTTTCTCATTTTCCTGTGAACTATGAGGATAACGGCTCTAACCCTTTGAACTTTAGCCTGTGAATTTGGGGGATAAAGGCATCAATCCTTGTGAATAGTCGTTTTGAGACGCTAATATTTTAACGTGGATCACAATGGTTCACGGCGCGCCTCCGCGCACGGAGGCGGACGAGACAAAAGAGCCGCACAACCCCTGGCAGGGTCAATGCGGCTCTGTGGGTTTATACCCGCGCTCAGCTAGGAGCGGGACAAGCCTACCCAGCGACTCAATGTGTGTCAAAACAAGATTGAGTTGCTGGCTCGTCGTTCGATGATTAAGGGCTTTCTGTGTCAAATTTGAGCGTTAGCGTCGGCGCACAGCCGAACGCAAATATTGATCAATTTCCGCATACCGGCTTTCTTCGTCTCTCTTCCATACTGGCTCCAAAGGGACCGATTCCCGTCGGCCGCTCCACTTGGTGGGCTGGCGTCAAAGAAGGTCGATTTCCCAAACCCATCAAACTCGGACCGCGCGTAACTGCTTGGCGAATAGAAGACATTCGCGCGCTCATCGAAACGGCCGGGTGACGCATGGCGAGGCGGCATAACGTCCGCCGCGTCAAAATCCATTGGAGCTATTCAATCTCGGAAGCCGCGAAGCTTTTGGGCGTGCATAAGCTCACCGTAAGCCGATGGATTGATCGCGGTCTTCCCCTCATCGAACAGAAACGACCGTTCCTGATTCATGGGAGCGATCTGCGCGACTTTTTGACAGCGCAAAAGCCGCGCAAGCAACCTTGCCGCGCGGATGAAATTTATTGCGTTCGCTGTCGAGCGCCAAAACGGCCGGCGGGCGACATGGCGGATTATATCCCTCACACGCCAACCATGGGACTCCTTCGGGGCATATGCCCGACCTGCGAGTTGCTTATTCATCGCATGACCAAAGTCGCGGCGCTCAACTCGTTATGTGGCGATTTGAACGTCACACACCAATCCCCATCGCAACGCCTAATCGATAGTCCAGACCCCTTCCATAATGTTGCATTTGCGAAAGAATCCCAATGACCGTGAAACGAACCCCCACAAACGAGAGAGTCAAACGACGCTATCTTCAATTCCTTCGGGAGGTGAAAGGGCGGGACGGGACCTCACTCGACGCCGTGGCCAAGGCGATTGAACGCTGTGATGATTATAACCGACGCCGCGACTTCAAGAAGTTTCATATTGAGCAGGCGCGCGGGTTCAAGGCGGATTTGATGGAACAGCGCAATGCGAGGACCGGCGCGCATTTGTCGGCTTCGACGATCAATTCCACCCTTGGAATTCTGAAGGCATTTTTCGTCTGGTTGGCAGGCGAGACGGATTACCGCGACAGAATCAAATATGCCGACGCGGAATATTTCAATGCGCCAGACAATCTTTCGCGCATCGCGACGGCGCATCGACACAAGCCCTGCCCGACGCTCGCGCAAATTCGAACCGTTCTCGACGCAATGCCGACGGAAACGGAAATCGAACGCCGCGACAGGGCGCTTGTTGCCTTCGCCATACTGACGGGCGCGCGCGATCGCGCCATCGTGTCCTTCAAGCTGAAGCATTTCGATATAGAAAACGAATTGCTGGAACATGACGCCCGGCAGGTACTCACCAAGCGCGCCAAGACCTTCACCACCTGGTTCTTTCCCGTTGGCGACACTATTCAGAAAATCGTGGTTGAATGGGCGGCGTTCCTACGGACCGAAAAGGGCTTTGGCCCGGAAGACCCGATCTTTCCGAAGTCTCGAGTGGAAACGGGCCCAGACTTCCGCTTTGTGGCCAACGGCTTGGAGCGCACGCATTGGGCAAACGCGCATCCGGTTCGGTCCATCTTCAAAGAGGCGTTCGAAAGGGCCAGTCTCCCTTACTTCAACCCACACTCATTCCGCAACACCCTCGTTCAACTCGAGTATGAACTGAAGCTCAATGCGGAGCAATTCAAGGCGTGGTCACAAAATTTGGGCCATGAACACTGCTTAACGACCTTTTCGAGCTATGGAACCGTTGCCCCGCACAGACAAGCGGAAATCATCCGAGGGCTGGCCTTCGCGCCAGCTTCCCAGTCGCCCGGAATCACGCCCGAGTTCTTCCGTCAATTGGCCGATCAGATGGAGCGGGCACGCAAATCGGATGGCTCATGACCGGGCCACTCCCTTTCCGTTTCGAGGGACTCATTTGCTACCGATTGAGGCGGGCAGGACAAGATTGAATGTCATCCTGCAACCTCGGGCGGCGGGCGGCGGCTTGCGAGCCCAGCGGATCAACTTTGGGCGTTTTAAATTTAGAGCTTTTTCCCGGAGGGACAGACCCAGTGCAAAAGCCTTGCAATGTAGCGAGTACGATTCTGCAGAGGTGCGAATAACTGATAGTCTAGACCCCTCCCATGATGTTGCCTTCACAGAGGAACCTCAACGACGGTGAAACGAACCCCCTCAAACGAGAGAGTCAAACGACGCTATCTTCAATTCCTTCGGGAAGTGAAAGGGCGGGACGGGCCTCGCTCCACGCCGTGGCCAAGGCAATTGAACACTTTGATGAATAGGCCCAGTTTTCAAGTAGCGATCCGCCGCGGCGCCGCAATCTTCTTGACATCGTTAAATCCAACGGCAAGGAGGCGCCGGCCGTGAGCCGGCCAGCGGTGCAAGCAGCCGTTTCGCCCAATCGCCATAGCCGGACCGTCAGCCTTGCCCGCGTCGCCTTGCCGCTTTGGTCACAGACTGTTCACGAAATATGCGACGACGAAACATTCGCAATTGCAATCGGCGTCCCCAGAAAATCCCTTAAGGAGCTTGCAAAGGAACTCATCGCGGCGGCGCGGCGGCAGGGCCTTGAAAATTCGATCAAGGCATCGATCGTCGCCGTCTCACACATCGAAACGTCGGAACAAGCCGCCGCCAAGGCGACCACCATTGCCGAACGGAGCATCAATCGTTTCGTTGCTTTCATGGGAGTCACCGCCCCCTCGCATCCAACCGCGTTCGACGCGGACGGAATCACAGATCAGCCGGTCAATTTTCAGCAAGAATTCGTCGTTCGGTGGCTTCGATCCTTTTACGACCAAGTGCTTGCCAATGCCAGATCCGCCGATGGGCTCATTCACGATCTGGAGCAAAACTCCCGCTTGGGACAAATTCTTTCCTCTATCGGAGGCAGCTAGGCCAGGGGGCAGGCCGTCTGAGCCGATTGCTTTGCCCATTCACGACATCGCTTCGCCCGGCTTCGCGGTTCGAACCGTCCGCTTCGTTCCGGTACTTTTTTGTTGATCTGCGGATCCTTAGGTTTGAGGCACACCGATTTTGAAGACGCCTTTCCAAAGCGCTCGCGGCTATCGTTGATAGAGCACGTTCTCAGAGCGCCACCGCCTCCCCGAGATGGAAATCCTCCGTTACGGGTTCGGGCGCGTGGCGGTATGAAATACATTCATAACCCCTGGCGGCAAGTTCGCCCGCGCCGGCAGCCGACATTTCCACGACGAGCCGTGTCGTAATGTTGAGAACTGGCGGCACGGCCCAACGAAATGCCGGCCCTCCCGGCCGAACGTCGCGTAACACGGTCTTGCGCGCTTCGTTGTTCTCAAAACCCATGCGCGCTTTCCAACCGAAACGCGGCTTTTGCCAATCATTCGCGACGATAACAGGACCACGCAGGACGCGTGCTTCCTGCTCAGTGCGCTCGACGATGGCCATTTCACCAGGCGCGGCGCCCGTCAACGTAAACACCGCCGGACGCGCGAGCGGTTCGCGTGCGAGCAGAACAATCGCCTCTTCGAAGTTCGCGCAAGTCTCAAAGGCGAGCCGCAGCAAATGATCTGGTGGCCAGCCATCTTTGCGGTTAAACGCGTTCATCAAATTCACCACGAAGTCGTAAGGCAATCCCAGGAAGTTGCGCGTACGGCGGCGCATTGGCGCTTGATTAATGACGGCGGCGAACCGGCCTGGCGCCATGGCGGTCAGCACGCCAACGGCACCTGGCCAAGTCACATTGTAGAAATCTCCTGCCGGACCAGACTGCCAGGCGACCGCCACACCTCTGCCGAGCCCGTGAAAAGGCCAATCGAGAGACCGCCGCAGCAGCGGCACTCCCGACTCTGCGGAATCCGCCGAGGTCGTGCATGCGAAGAGATAAGAAAGATTGAGCGTCATCGTGCCGGGAAACCCAAGAATGTCTGCGACATGCTGGAGATCATCGCGATAGGCCGAGGCCGAACTGCGCAGCCATCTGGCGATGATCCCGTCGATGGACGAGAGGCAAAAGTCGCGGCTCCAGCGGGGAACGTGCGCAAGACAATCCTCGCGCAACGCCGCCGCCGCCGCTACGCGCACCCGAGCATGAGCGATCGGACCGCCGCTTCTGACATCCAGAAAAGGAATTCGGTTCATGAGGTGCTCTATAGAGGAATCCGTCATCGAACCGATATGATTTCCACATGTTTCTGTCACAATCCAGTCAAAAATGTGTTTGGCGGCACGCGAAGACCAGCCGCAGATGTCAAAGTGCGCCCGGCTGCGCAGATCAGACTTCGCCGTCCCGTTTGCGGGTTTTAAGCGTCAATAGGACGTGGCGCTTACGGCCCGGATTCTATATTTCAGTGTCTTAGGGCCTCGGAAGCCAAGCCAAATTGGCTCGAAAATCGTGTGCGATTGGCGATGTGACAATGCTTTCACAAATGTCGAATGACGTCCGCATCCTCGCGGCTCCCAGGCGTGGTTCTGCGTGATGTCGCTCGCGACGCCCCCGCGGTTCGCTCTGACCGCACACGCCGCTGGCCATCTAACGCTCGCTAGCGACCAAGGCGACACGGCCCATATTTTCGTGCTGGAAAACGACATTATGCGCGTTCTAGTGTTACCCGGCGGACGGCTCGACCAGCCGCGAACCTTCGCTATCGCGCCGGGCGCCGAGGATGTCGGGCTGGATGGCCGCGACCGCTTCGACCTCACTGGCTTCACACAACCAGAATGCGTGATCAGGTCCAACACGGAAAGCCTGCAAATCGAGACCGCGACGATCCGGCTCACCATTCGTCTTGCGGGGTTTTTCTGTTCGTGGGAGTTGCGGCTAGAAACTGGGTGGGGACCGGTTGCGAGCGACCGGCCGACCCAAGCCTATAATTTCGGATGGTGGGACAAGCGCGTCTATCACTATCTGCGCCGGGAGAGGAGCGAGAAATACTTCGGGTTAGGGGAACGCGCCGGCGAGATGAACCGCGCTGGTCAGCGCTACCGTCTGACCAATATCGATGCGATGGGCTACAACGCGCGGGCATCCGACCCACTCTACAAGCACATTCCATTTTATATCACATGTAGGCCGGAATTAGGGCTCGCGTTCGGACTCTTCTACGATACCCTATCGGACTGCGTGTTCGATTTTGGCAAGGAGCTAGACAATTACCACGGCCCCTACCGTTCATTCACGGCGGACTTTGGCGACCTCGACTATTATTTTATCGCTGGCCCGCGCATTGACCAAGTGGTGCCCAGCTTCACCTGGCTAGTCGGGCGGCCAGCCTTCATGCCGAAGTGGGGATTGGGCTATTCGGGCTCGTCCATGGCCTATACCGACGCGCCGGACGCCCAGGTACGAATGTCAGAGTTCCTCGAGCGCTGCGCCGAGCACGACATCCTATGCGACAGCTTCCACCTCTCCTCCGGCTATACCTCGATTGGCGACAGGCGCCATGTGTTCACCTGGAACAGGTCCAAATTCCCAAATCCGGCAGCATTGGCACAGAGCTATTTTGCAAAGGGCGTGCGGCTTTGCGCCAATGTCAAACCTTGTCTTCTACGCGACCACCCTCTTTACGCTGAGGCCGCCGCTTTGGGCCTTCTGATCGCCGATGCGAAGGGCCAACCGTGCTGGGTGCAATTCTGGGACGGGATCGGCGCATATCTTGATTTCACCCAGCCCAAGACTCTCTCCTGGTGGAAGGCGAAGGTAACGGAAACATTGCTTGACTACGGCATAACCGGGACCTGGAACGACAACAATGAATTCGAGATCTGGACCGACAAGGCGCTGGCCCGCGGCTTCGGCCAGACAGGTCCCGCCCGTGCGTGCAAGCCTCTGCAAAGTCTTTTGATGATGCGCGCATCACGCGATGCGCAAAGGGAGCATGCCCCCAACAAGCGGCCGTTCCTCGTCTCGCGCTCGGGCGCAACCGGCATGCACCGCTACGCCCAGACATGGTCCGGCGACAATTCGACCAGCTGGGAGACCTTGAAATATAATTTGAAAATGGGACTCGGCCTCGCTCTCTCGGGGGTCTCCAACACTGGCCATGACATCGGCGGTTTCTCAGGTCCGGCGCCCGATCCAGAGCTTTTGGTCCGCTGGGTGCAATTCGGCGTTTTCATGCCGCGTTTCAGCATCCACTCCTGGCATGATGACGGCACGGTCAATGAACCTTGGATGCATCCCAATGCAACACCGTTCATTCGCGATCTGATCAAGCTCCGCTACCGGCTGATTCCGTACCTTTATAATCTACTGTGGCGCTACCACCACGCCTACGAGCCCGTGGTCCGGCCAACCTTCTTCGACTTTCCCGACGATCCGCGCTGCTGGCAGGAGGGCGACGAGATGATGGTCGGCCCCTCGCTGCTCGCTGCACCCGTGGTCGAGCCTGGGCACGTCCATCGAGAGGTCTATCTGCCTTTCGGCACACATTGGTACAATTTCTGGTCCGGCGAGCTGCTGAGAGGCGGCCAAACCGTTACTTGCCCGGCACCCTGGACGAGGCCTGTTCTTTTCGCCCGGGAAAGTTGCGCTATCCCAGTTAACGTCGCCGCGCAATCCTTTGCGACTCGTGCGGACCGTCGCAGTTTTATGATTTTTCCACCGACCGGCTCCGGCTCCTTCGCTACGGAGAATTTTGAGGACGACGGCGAGAGCGAGGCTTATCGGACGGGCGGATACGGCGGCTGGCACATCAAGGTCGAGTCTGACCCAAAATCAGTATCCGCGCGGGTTCAACGCTTTGGGATCTTACCGAGACTCGATCCCGCGGCAGGGTTAATCTTTCCCGAAAGCGAAATGCGCACGGTGTCAGTTTCTAGATCGTGACGCGAGTTCATCGGTCTCCGTGTTCTGAGTTATCGTTAGCATACCGGCTCGATGAGCAGCCCTTCGTTGGCTCGAAGCGCCAAGGTTGATCCAACAGGTTCGCCGCGACGGTCTCCATGTGTGGAGATTGCGACCTTGGCCTTGTTCGATGTTGGGGCGGACCAGGCCTGTGGATCGGCGGTAAAATTGAGTATGATAAATATCCGGCTATCGCCTTCGCAGCGCTCGTAGGCGAGAACACCACTTTTTCGCGACAATAGGCCCCACTTCCCTTGGGAAAGCGCCGCATGTTGTCGCCGATAATGGAGTAAACTTCGCACCAAAAAGAGAATTGACGTTTTGTCGTTGCTCATCGCCACAACATTACGGATTTCATGGTCGGGGGAGAGCGGAAGCCACGGCTCATGTGTAGAAAAGCCCGCGAGCGCACTCACATCCCACTGCATTGGCGTACGTGCGGGATCCCGCCCGACACCTAGGTCACGTTCACGCTTAGCCCAGGGATCCTTGATGAGATTCGGTGCAATCTCGACCTCGCCGATGCCAAGTTCATCGCCGTAATACAGCGTTGGCGTACCGCGCAAGGTCAAGAGCAGCATGGCCGCGACGCGAGCTTGTTCCGGTCCGACGCGCGCCGCGATGCGGGGTCTGTCGTGGTTGCTGAGAACCCAGTTGGGCCAGGCTCCCTCCGGCAGGGCCGCCTCATAATCCTCGATCAGGTCAGCGATGTGCGGCGCCGTCCACATAGTCTTTAGGAGCTGGAAGTTGAAGGGTAGATGCGCGCCAATAAGGTTCTTGCCGTAATAGTCGACGAGCTTTTCTACCGGCAGATAGATCTCCCCAATTAATAACCGGTTGTCGAACTCCTCAAGCACCTGCCTTATCCCGCAAATCACTTCATGGACTTCGGGCTGGTCAGTCGAGTAGATCTGGAGCTGACGATCGATTTCCGGATCACTCCTGGTCCAGGCTGGATTGGGCGGGTTGTCGCGAAACGCCGCATCCTTGATGAGATGCCACATCACGTCGACCCGAAACCCATCGACCCCCCGGCGCAACCAGAAACGCAGCGCCTCGTGCATCGCGGCGCGCACATCCGGGTTTCGCCAATTGAGGTCCGGTTGCTCGGCAAGATAGGCGTGATAATAATATTGGCCCGTGCCCGCATCCCATGTCCAGGCGCTGCCGCCAAAGTTGCTGATCCAATTGTTGGGCGGCCCGCCGTCTGGAGCCGCATCCCGCCAGATATACCAGTCACGTTTTGGATCGGCGCGCGAACATTGACTGGCGACGAACCAAGGGTGCACGATCGAGGTGTGATTCGGAACAAAATCGAGGATAATTTTGAGCTGCTTTTGATGCGCTTCACCAATAAGGCGGTCGAAACTTTCAAGCGAACCGAAGATGGGATCGATCCCACAGTAATCGGTAATATCGTAACCGAAGTCATGCATGGGCGAAGGATAGATCGGCGAGATCCAAATCGCATCGACGCCGAGCCATACCAGGTAATCGAGCCGCTGCCGGATGCCATCAATATCGCCTATGCCATCACCGTTCGAGTCCTGAAAGGAACGAGGGTAGACTTGATAGACTGTCCCGATCTGCCACCACTGAAACATGATCCGCCCCGTAATGAGTCGAAAGCAGGCTACTTATCGGGCGAGGTCGAGCTTGGAAGAAAAATCACAGTGCAGATGGAGCATCATCTCGGCACGGCCGCTCGCCCCAACCTACTGACAGGTGGTTGCTGCGCACGACTACCCAGAATCTATTGAGATAATTCTCATCATAAATTCGTTTGGAGATATTTCCGGTAGAATCGGCGCCGTCTCGATAAGTAACGCCGACATTTGCTACGACTTCCGGTTTACGGCCGTGAATGCCGTCGCCGAACGTGATGCCGCCGCTTGTAGAAACCGGCGATAAGATCAATCGTCGGTGACGGGGCCACACCAGCCCGGCAGGTAATTAGAGTCCGTTCCCTTGGCCAATTGCAAGGCCTCCTCCAAAGCGGCATCGAAATCCCTTTCGACATTTTGGCGCTTCATCCGCCGGCGCAAGAAATCGGCCCAGAGGAATTCGCTGAAAGGGGTCGTATCCTTAGCATATCCACCGGCAAGCCTGAGTTCGCCGGCCAAACTCCGGAATGGATCGTCAACGAGGCCGGTGACAGCTTTCGGAATATCGGCGTAATCACGCCGACGTCCCTGATCGTCAAACGGATGCATCCAGCTGCGGTTATCGAGCACCACCCAAAAGGCGTCCTTTTCCAGTTTGCTCAGGTTCGCCACGACCGTGACGAGGATGTCCTTCACGCCCTCTTCATGAAGTGCGAGGGTAAGATGGTGATGATCGATGACGTAATGGCGCTGCTTTGGCCCGAGAATTACGGGGATCATATGCTTGCCTAGGAATTCGGCGCCTTTCGCTTCAGCTTGCTCGCGCCAATGTTTTCGTTTGGCCTTCACCTCTCGCATACCGACCGTGATCTGTGTCGGGCGAAGTTCCGTGATCGGGACTGGATTGAGAAGCGGCTCACGTACGTTGGGCATTGTCATCTCCTCATTCTTTCGAAACCCTTTAGCGGTTCCACCCCCTTGACGCCTCTAAAGACCAACCTCCCTCATCGGACTGAACCAGTGTTTCATTCTCTGCAAGCTGATGCAATACGTGTGTCAGCGCCAGAACGGGCGAGTTCGCCTAAACGACTTCCGTGCTTGTCGTAGACTGTCATCTGCGAGCACGGCGTCTCGCCCGCACCAGCCCGAGAACGATGCCTGCGGCCTTTGCAGCCTGCGGACCCGCGGCCGCCTCGACATCTAGCAGATGGTGTGTTGCGCTCGCCGCATCATTAAAAGCGCCGAGCCCGTCCTGGAGTTTGGCGACCGCTCGGATATAGGGTCGAGCGCCGCCGAAGATAGAGCTGAAAAATTCGGCAGTGTAGCGAATGTTCTTGAGGGCTATGCGGACCTCGTGTCGCTCCTCGGGCGGCTTCTGCAGAAGCCCCCGGACCCGTTTGAGGGCACGCCTGTGAAGTCGTTCCAAAGTCTCTCCGGCGAAAAGAACGGCTGGTTCTGTCAGCCGCAATAATTCAGCGCCGGACAAAGCGTTCCGCCAGGCTCGGCGCGCCAAAAAAGCCTGCAAGTTGAGAACAAACCGCGATGTTGACGGATCGTCGATTAAGTCTTGAGCGATCATATAGGCAGCCGAGCGCCGCTCTTTGACGGTGGTCAAGAGCGCTTCGAAGCTCTCACCTCGCGCAAGGAGTGTGCACGGACCGTCTTCCACCAACTCCCGGAATGCGTCCCAATTCCGTGCCGGCCCGAGGGTGGATGCGATCCGCTTGGCCTCCGCCCGGAACACCCTGAACTCGGCACAGGGCAAGACACGATTGAAGAACGCCAGTGCCGTGCGCAAGCCACGCAGAGCGACGCGCATTTGATGGATCGATTCCGGGTGGTGAGTTTCTGTCAACGCGGGCCAATTCGCCACAAATTGGCAAAGAGCGCTGGAAATGACAACTTCGACGGCATCATCGAGTGTCAAGTCCGCGGGAAACTTCAAGGCTGCCGCCCGGACAGGCACTGGGTGATCATTTGCCGCCAGCATGAATCCGCGCTCGGACTTGCTCATGATTTCAAGCCGCACAGGCAAAGCGTCCGCGACGAGAACCGCAAAGTCAAAGAGCGCCGCCTCTTCGCCGGCCTTCAGTTCCAGTTCGATTTCCGTCAACGGTTGTCGGCGATCGCCGACAACGACGAACCCTTCGTCGAAGGCGACCTCGATCAGGGAGCGTTCGAGATTGAGACAGCGCAGACGCCGCTTGATCTGCGTCTCAAACTTCTGCTCGAGCGGGTGCTCATCGATGACACGGTTCAGCTCAGTGGCAATCTCCTCGTCGAACGAGCTAATGTCGGGCTCGAGACGCGGGACGCGAACCTCCATGTCGCTTCGGGAAAACGGCGCTTCCGCAAGCGGCCTTGCCCTCTTGAGACCCATAATGTGCGTGCTGCGCACTTTCCGCACCCGAAGAACCATTCCCTGTTTGCGAAGATCGCCGGCAGGCGTGTCGAAATACACGGATCGTAGGGTTTTCCTCGGTGTATCCGAGGTGCCGTTCGAAAGCAGCTCGGAACGGAGCCCGAGCTTTAGCCCTTCCGCGTCTGTCTTGAATTTGATTTCCAACTCGCGACCCGTCCTCAGTTCGACGGATTCAACATTCGGCGTAGAATGAGCTACGTCGTTCCTTTCCGCGCCACGCGACGAATCCATTTTGGTAGCTCTTTTGTGACAGTTTTTTGAGCTCGAGATTGCCGTTGTTGACAGATTTTAGCAATGCCAATGTCCGTAAGACATCAAACCGCAAAATTCTGCTTTGCCGGCCGACACCGACTGACATTGCCGATGCCGCCCTTCCCTAGTCAATTCGCATGTAAGTTTCTTTCGGCAAGAACGGCACTGTGGTAATTTGGCCAGGCAGATGGTTGCGTCACGAGTAGGTCCGATGAACGTATCTCTGGATCAAGCGATCGAAATTCACGCCCGGGTGCTTATGCATCGGTTGAATAACAAGGCCCCTTTCTGCGCGCGTCGACGGGCCGTCGCGTTGAGACAATTAGGGGATGAGGAAGGACATACCGTCTGGCTCTCGGTGGCCAAGACTGCCGAGAGGCTTTTGATTGACGTCGAGAAGCCGCAGTTCGCATCACACTGACGAAGCAATTGGCAACCGTCAGGTGGCGTTGTCAGGGCGACTCCTTTGGCGGTTCATTAGCCATAGGGATGACGCCGGCCCATTGGCCATCGCCGAACGTCTGATGTTGAATGATGCTCGTCCCGGCTGTTGGACGCCAGCCGGGATTATGGGGAGGACTTCAATTCTCGATTCGACGCGGGGCGCGGTCCCAGGCCAGACACAGGCCAGAAGGCGATGAAGTCTCTTCATCTATTGCGCCATGCTAAATCGAGCTGGAAAGATCCTGGCTTGAATGACCATGATAGGCCCCTCAACAAGCGTGGCCGGCAAACCGCTAAGATGATGGCAGCATACCTCAGGCGGGCGAAAATCGTGCCTGACGTGGTGATCTGCTCCACGGCCCTGCGTGCACAGCTAACGCTCGACCCCATTATTAAGACCACGAAAAAGCCGCCCAGGATTGTCTTTGCCAGAGAGATCCATGACGGAGCACAACGAACGCTATGGGAGCAACTCTGGAACGTTCCAGAGAGCGCGACATCTGTGCTTCTGATCGGTCACAATCCGGCTCTGCAGGATCTCGCGCTGGAGCTTGCCCACGCCGATTTAAACAAATTGCTACTCTCGGCCGGTGGAAAATTTCCAACAGGTGCAATGGCGAGCTTCCGCTTCGATGGACCATGGAAGGAGTTGGAGCCGCGCGGAGCTGTGCTCGCCTCGTTTGTCACGCCAAGGGCTCTGTCAGGCAGAACACGCTAATTCAGCAAGGGTCGCTGTCACGCTCATTCGTGTTGCTTGTCAACGGCGGAGGGCGGCCGCATGTCGAAATATTGGCTCTTCAAAAATCCCATCCCGCCCGCGCGCCTGCCTATAGCGCGTTTAAACGCGCTTTCATTCGCACAAAGTTTCGAGCCGCAGTCGACACTCGCCAGTGCTCTGCTAAGATGCCTTCTCGGCACACTCTTCCACCTCGCCTCGGAACCGTCAGCTCTGGCTCGAAATCACCGCCGGTCGCCAATGGCCCACATTTGGCCCCCGCACGGGTTTTTCAAGCGGCAGAAAGACAAACGGCACGAACAGCAGCGGCTACTGACGCGGGAAGCACAAAAATTTGTTGGTATATTTGTTGGTATAAATATTTATCACATCGAAAATATTTATATTAATCAGTTCTTGTCCGTTTGATTCGATGCCGCTCCTAACCCCCGTTGGTGACAACCTTGTCCGGGCGTCGTGAACATAAGTTGAATTCTATTTGAGACCATCGAAGATGCGGCCAATAGGTTCGGACTAACCCCGCGCAGGCGCAGTTATATTAGACCCGCTCGCGCCAAGCGTACTTTTGGGCGAAGCGTTCACACATGGTGCGTACTTAACCTCTTATTGAAGACGCCGAATTGCTGCAGGCTCCGGCGTGCGGCTCAGACACGCAAAAGGCAAACGGAAATGACCCTGCGCAGCGTCGAGCGCCCATTAATGGTCGAAGCGATTGGAGCCGAGTGCCTTTTCAAGCATCTCGACGCGCACTTCGAGAAGCACAATTCTATTGATTGCCGAATTTAGCATGAACCAAGCGAAGGCGAGGAAGGACCCCATTAAGATGGGCGCCGCAACGAACACTCCCGTGGAGACCTGAATCATTGCGCTGCCCCCGCGAATGGCTGCTTCTGTCGAGATGAAAGTATCGCGCCTCCCCACCTGTAGAGCTAAAGCTGAATCAATACATTTGGTTTGTCAACAGAGGATCCACACACCCCGGCTCGTACCAATCCGGTCTACGGAGAAAGTGGCGACAAGCGCTTAACGTTTAATAACGTCACTTCACGAGACTTGAGGACTGAAGGAACTACTCACCTGTCAGAGCGCAATGCACGCCTTTCGCGCCAAAGATATTTGTATGCTATTTGCAATGCGAAACCAGACACTGGTTCAAATAATCCGCATGATGAACTGCGCGTTCAACGCCCTTGGCGCGAAGTCAGGCGATTACTATCCGGAGGAGCTTCGACTCGAGATTGAAACCGTCAACACGCGCGTTTACGATACTCTGAACAATGGGGTTTATAAAGCCGGTTTTGCAACGAGTCAGACGGCTTATGAAGAAGCCGTTGAGCCGCTGTTCGAGACACTTGATTGGCTTGAATCGCGACTGGCTCCAGCACGTTACCTCGTCGGCAACACGCTGACGGAGGCGGACATTCGCCTGTTCACCACACTCGTACGCTTCGACTCGATCTACTACGGGCACTTTAAGTGCAACCTGCGGCGTCTCGTCGATTATCCCAATTTATGGGCCTATACGCGCGATCTCTTTCAGACGGTGGGAATTGGCACGACTGTCAATCTCGATCACGCTAAGCGACACTACTACGAAAGCCATCACACCATAAATCCGACTGGTATCGTGCCCAAGGGCCCCATCCTCGATTTTACGGTGCCGCACGATCGAGCCGCGCTGGGCCGGGTCTCAACCGCAGCGTAAATCCTCGCCAATAATTTCATGACGGCACTAGGTGGTGTCAATTGGAGGCATTGCCGTGACCACAGGGCTCTGGATTTCGTGGATTTGATTTCAGCTCGGCTTTTGCATCAAACTGAAAGGCTTCCTGCCCTATCCGCCGATGTGCCATTGTCCCCTCCAAATTAGCATCGCCAACGGAATCATAGCCAGAAAGCCACTTCAAGAGCCTCAAGCGACTTGCGCACGGTCTCGACTCAAACAAGGAATTGGTGTTAGCATCAGCGAAAATAGGGCGACACTGGCCACTGTTGATGGGCTCAGAGATTTGGTTTTGAATTGGATCAGTGCCTCTTGAAAGGCGCAATCTAACTGGCCGTGTAGCTGAAGTTTTAGGAGGAGCCCTAGATGACGAGCCTCCGCATCAATGGCCAGGAGCACGACCTCGATGTTCCGGACGACATGCCACTGTTGTGGGTTTTGCGCGACATCTTAGGACTGACAGGGACGAAATTTGGCTGCGGTGTTGCTTTGTGCGGGGCCTGCACAGTGCACGTCGACGGTCGTCCGATACGGTCCTGCATCACGCCCGTGGCCAGCATCGCTGACAAGGCTATCACGACGATCGAAGCAATCGGTGAGACCCCGAGCGGCAAAAGAATTCAACAGGCTTGGCTGAGCCTGGAGGTTGTCCAATGCGGTTACTGCCAGCCCGGCCAAATCATGTCTGCCGCAGCACTCATTGAGCACAATCCGAACCCAAGCGATGCCGAGATCAATGCGGCTATGTCCGGCAACATCTGTCGTTGCGGCACCTATCCGCGCATTCGCGCCGCGATAAAGCACGCATCACAGTCATCCTGAAACGCCCCACACAGGAGTCGGCATGGGCTTCGAGAGGTTAGTGAAACCCGTGAAAGATAAGGTGGAAACTGTATCGCCTGGCATTTCGCGCAGGACTTTTCTCGTAACGGGCGCGGCCGCCGGTGGTGGATTGCTGCTCGGATTCTATGTGCCTGCCCGGATCGAGGCAAAAGCCCAGCCCTCGAACGAAGAAATATTCAGACCAAATGCCTTCGTGTGCGTTCGCCCCAATGACAGCATCACGCTCATCATGCCGCAGGTGGAGATGGGACAAGGCACGTACACATCGATGCCCATGCTCATCGCCGAGGAACTGGAGGTCGACTTGGCAAGGGTGAGCCTTGAAGCGGCACCACCCGACGACAAGCTCTACGCCAATCCGTTGCTCGGATTCCAAGTGACTGGCGGCTCGACATCGGTCATGGGAATGTGGGAGCCGCTGCGCCGCGCCGGTGCTGCCGCTCGCGTGATGCTGATAGCCGCGGCGGCGGCTCAGTGGAATGTCGACCCGGCCTCCTGCTGCGCCGAGAAGGGCGAGGTGGTTCATCCGCCGACCGGCCAAAGACTCAATTATGGATCTCTGGTGGACGCGGCGGCGAAGCTGCCGGTGCCGGAGAAAGTCACACTCAAGGATGCCATGGACTTCACCCTTATCGGAACGCCGGCCAAGCGCCTCGACACGCCTGACAAGGTGATCGGCAAGGCCGTGTTCGGCATCGATACAATGGTCCCCGGCATGAAGTTCGCCACCGTGGCGGCTTGTCCGATCTTTGGTGGAAAGCTGGCGAGCGTCGACGACAGCAAAACTAAGGCGATCAAGGGTGTGCGCCAAGTGGTGCGCCTCGACAACGCCGTAGCAGTGGTCGGAGATCATATGTGGGCGGCGATGCAAGGCCTTGCCGCGCTCGACATCGACTGGGATGACGGTCCGAACGCGAAAGTCTCGACTGCCAGCATCGTGCAGCAAATGGAAATCGCCTCGCAGAATGAGGGCGTGGTCGCCCGCAAAGATGGCGACGTCGCGAAGGTGATGGCG
>DATBPZ010000080.1:0-3055 GCA_036561105.1 Methylocella sp.
CCCGCGCCTCTTGCCAGAATTTCCACAGAATTAAACAAGACGCCGCTAGCATCAAACAAAATGCTCCAACCAAGAAAAAGACTGTGAGCCCGAGGAGGATATCGAACATTCGTCTTTTTAGTTCCTGAACTTGGCACGTGCCTTTTTTTCAGCGCCCGCCCCGCCGCCTTGCCCGGTGGTTCCCCGGTTTCAGCCATTCTGTGCAAATGAGATGTATGGTGCGATCAAAGCGCACTGTCGCTAAACTGCACAGTTGATGAGCGCCGCCTTGATCTACATAATCTGTTGTAAATGGTTCAGCGCTACTTCTGCAAGAGTCGTTGCGACATCGGCATGGCCTTGCTTGCCCTCGTCGATCGCTTCCTTCAAATGTTTGATGGCTTTTGCTGTGTGAGAATTGGACTTAACCTTCTCGACTGGCTTCCGCGTGCGTGAGCGCCGCCTCGGCTTGGGGGGACGAATTCTCCGGTTGACATGTTGCTTCTCGACAGCCTCGCCTTTTCGCACGGTGAGGTTGATAGTTGTGAACTGCTCCAAACCCCGATGGTGGCAACAGTTTCGGCAACAGCGATCCCACAAATCAATTCAGTGGATTTCCCAGCCAAATCGAGAATACCAAAAGGGGCGCCGGTCAGTCCCAAAAACCAGCAATGCGGGTCCATGATTCCCCCTCTCCGGCTACGGAATACTTCGCATCCATGCCTATTGTGGGTCAAGCCCAAGCGCCTTAGCCTCGGCCTGGACGTTATCTTCTGTGAAACGTCCAATCCGACAAAGCGGGTCATCAAGGGTCTCCGACGGTGTGAATCGTCGGCTGACACTACCCGGATCGCGGGACTATCGGCGGATCAGGCGCCAACCGCGATAATCGGATGTCCACATATGACAAAGACTTGCGGCCACACTCAGCCCTGCATTTGCGGCTCCAACCCGCCGGCCTCTGGACCCGGTTTGGGCCTGACGACACCGGTCGTCGGAACCGGGGAACCGCGCAAGGGCGGCTCGGCATCATTGCCGGCATCTCGTACCGGCGGTTGTCCCTTCAAAAGCCCCACGATCTCTTCGCCCGTCAGCATCTCATATTCGAGGAGGCCCTTGGCGAGGGTCTCAAGATCCGCGCGCTTCTCGGTAATGATTTTCGTTGCTTCGGCAAGACCTGCCTCAACGCCTCACTCCCGCATCGATCTTCTGTGCAGTGGCCTCGGACAATGTTTTCTGTTGCCCCATGGAATAGCCGAGAAAAACCTCGTCCCGATTGTTGTCGCCATACATGACCGTGCCGAGTTCGTCAGAGAATCCCCAGCGGGTCACCATCGCGCGGGCAAGATTTGTTGCTTGCTCGATGTCGGATTGGGCACCGGAGGTGATCTTCTCCTTGCCGAAGATGATCTCTTCCGAAACCCGGCCGCCCATGCAGATGGCAAGCCGCGATGTCATCTGCTCATAGCTCATCGAAAGCTTGTCGCGTTCAGGAAGCTGCATGACCATGCCCAGCGCCCTGCCACGAGGGATGATCGTCGCCTTACGCACTGGATCGGTGGCGACGACATTGAGAGCGACAATCGCATGGCCGCCCTCATGATAAGCGGTCAGCATTTTCTCCTATTCGGTCATGACCATGGTGCGGCGCTCGGCGCCCATCATAATTTTGTCTTTCGAATCCTCGAACTCGGACATGGTGACAACACGCTTGCCGCGCCTTGCCGCAAGCAACGCTGCCTCGTTGACGAGATTCATCAGATCGGCGCCGGAAAAACCGGGAGTGCCGCGCGCCACCATCTTCAGCTCAACGTCCGGGGCGAGCGGAACCTTGCGGACATGTACCTTGAGAATACGCTCGCGGCCGACGATGTCGGGGTTCGACACGACAATCTGCCGGTCGAATCGGCCGGGACGCAGCAACGCGGGATCAAGCACGTCGGGGCGGTTGGTCGCCGCGATCAGGATGATGCTCTCATTGGCTCCGAAGCCGTCCATCTCGACGAGGAGTTTCTGTTCGCGCTCGTCGTGACTGTGAGCTTTCGTTCAGCCATTGAGAAGACGCTGGCACTCACAATGCGAAGAAGCAGTTTCCAGTGCTTAATCATTCCCCCACCGGATTAATCCAGTGGGGGAAATCACGCATACGTTGAACGATACATTCCCCGCTCGTGCTCCCCGGACATGATTTCCAAATAAAGGCGCCGGATTAGCGGAGTGAATTTCAGTTGAGATTACTCCGACAGCAAAGTGCAACAGCTGCCTCCTTGGAAACTATTCCAAGAGGCCTGAGCAAGGCGGGGCCGGCATACCCGGTCCCGCGAGCGCTTAGTTTATTCCGCCGGTTCGACACCGAGCAGGTCTTCGTAGCCTTTGCAGAGTTCGCCAACACGGCCAAGGATCTGCAGGGCAACGCCGAACACCGCAAGCGAGAACCAGCCAAAGAACACAAACATCCAGTGCAGCGGAGCAACGAACAGTTCCTCCATGAACCAGAAGGTGTGGCCCCATTCATTGAGCCCGACGTTCGGGAAGATCATGAACGGGCCGACGAACAGTAGAACGTAAGCAACCGACCAGCCCTTGAGCGCGAAGGTCGGGAGACGGGTCCGCGCATACATGAAGCCGCCCACGCCGACGACGATATACATCGGATAGCTCATGTAGAACTCGATGATATGGCTCGGGGTGAAGTCGGTGTCACGAATGACCGTCATATGCCAGGTGCCGTCCTGCTCCGTGAAGTAGCTGGCGCCCCAGTAAATCGCGACGCCGTAGACGAGAATCCAGCACAGTAGATTAAAGATACGGCGCATTTCTTCGCGCGGCTGGACACTTGCGATGTCCCTGTCGCGGGTCTTCCACATCCAGCCCACGAGGGCGAGGAAGGAGATCAATTCGACCGGTTCCTCGATATAGAGGATGGTCATCCAATAGGTGGTGAACTCGGGCGCGAAGGAATCAAGTCCTGCGTACCAGCCAAACACCTGCTCGTAGATGCGCACACCCACATAGAAGGTGCAGATCGCGAGCGTGCCGAGAATTACAGGTCTCCCGTCGAGAAGCGGCGCCTCGG
>DATBPZ010000081.1:0-5256 GCA_036561105.1 Methylocella sp.
CATCATGCGAAAGGTCGACGGCTGGGACAGTCTCGCCGAAAAGCCTGCCGATCAAACCATTGACCTCGCCGCTTGATCGGATAGCATCATGAAGCCCGAAGGCGCGCCATCAAATTCCAACACGATTCGCGACGGGACCCCTGATTATTCATTACCTCAGTGTTGTAGTCGTTGGCGGTCCGGTGAGCTATGAAGAGAGATGCAAACGCTGCGGTATCGATGTCAGTGCCGGCGAGATGGCCGGTAACGGCATCACAATGAGAGCCGGCGGCCTTCTTTTTGATCTTGGTCAGTTCGCTGAGAAGCTGGTCCAGCGCGCTCATCGCATTCTGGAGTGAGCCCATATTTGCGGCGGCCGTCGCATTGCCGCCCTTGGCGATTGCCCACCAGTCTTTAAGCACCGGCTCCTGCGTTTGTTCCGACGCACTGAGCCAGGCGCAGATTTCCTCAGCATTCAGAAACCAAAGCGGAATGCTGAACTCTTTGCCGTTGAGATAAATGCGATCGGGTAACCGCGTTGCTGTTTCTGTGGACGGAAAAGCTTTGGCGTATTCGCCATTGATGTCGAGAATGAAGACTCGCGGCTCCTGGGCCGCGCCATGGAGTGCCTTCATGGCCTTTTGAATGAGGCTCGATACCGAAAAGGATTTCCCCGAGCCGGTATTGCCGACAATCGCCAGGGGCCGCGAGAAAAGATCGTTGTATGATGCGCGCAAGACGTTGCGAGCCTGGCCGGTTGGGAATCCGATCTTCAGATCGCAGTCGAAATCCTTTTCGTCATAGTCCTCTGGCTTGTTACGCCGGGGAGGTATTTCGAAAACCGCCCGCAGTATGTCGGGCGATCCGATCTCCGCCGGCGTGTCGAGCGTCGGCAAGACGGAAATGCCGGGACTGAACGAGGGCTGGTCATCGGCGTGATCGATAGTGCCCAGCAACTGCACGCTGGCGATCCGGCGGGGCTTCATCAGTTCCAGGCTGAGATCGTCGCCACTGGTTGGATCGAAGCTTTCCCGCGCCTCAAGGTCGGTGATGATGCCGATGACTGTCTCTCCCGCGCCAAGGGAGAAAGTGAGATAGGCGTTGATGGCAATCGCGGTCTGAACACCGTCGAGGGTCGCGCGCATGGCGGATCGCGTTTCAGGCAGCAGCTCCACTTTCACGCGAAAGCCCTGAACCGCAACGATATGGCCAACGAGGCGCGGATTGTCCATTTCAGGCTCCCGGATCGGGTTCGACCGGTGTCGCGGACGAGGCAATCTGCTTTTCGAAACGCCGCAGGCGCAGGAAGTCATTGAGCCACTGCACGTCGGGCATGACCGAGCGGGCGAAATCGTCGAAGGTCGCGTGCTTGAACTTCGCTGCGGCGAAGGCGGCTTCAGTCGGACACAGGACGAAGGCGCGCTTGCCGAGATCCTTGTAGCGACGAATCCGTTCAATAACGGGGCTGGCAGGATTGGGCTCGATCACGAGCATGACCAGCGACGGATTCATCAATGCGTTCTCGATGATCCGGCTGACATGATCATCGCCGAAGCCATAGCCGAGGACGAGCAGGAATGTCTGGGGAATGCCAAGACGGACCTGAAAGGACCGGAACAGATGCGCATAGGGCATCGTCAACGTCTGGGCGAATTTATTGGCGGTGGGCAGGATGCCAACCGAGGGCGCGTGGTCTGCGAGCGTAGCGAGCGAAGTGGCTTTATCCGCCGAACTCTTCGCCGCATAGGATTTGAACGGCGCAAGATCGGGGTGCCGCGCCCGCATTTCTCCATCCTGCTCAAACCAGTGAATGGAGCCATGCAGTTTGTAGAAATGCAGGAACTTGTCGAAGCGTCGAACGCGACCTTCCGCGACTTCGCCGGGATAATAGACATCCAGGCCATAGACGGACGGATCGAAACGGGCGGCTGCGCGGCCGGTGAAGCCATCGAAATACTGAATACCCAGCAACTCAAGGGCCTGCTCGAACAGGGTGTCGTAGTTCAACGTAAAGAGGTGGGTGCGACCGAGATTGCTGTCGCGGGCAACCAGCTTGGACAAAAACGCGAGCTGGGGCGCGATGTCGCTTGCCGATTTCGCCGCGGCCGTGTCGGGCAGCGACAACGCGCATTCGGCAAAGATAGCCATGCGAAGTCGATCAACGAACCATTTCAGGTCCGCTGGGCTTGGCGCCGGCGTTGCCGGCCACGTCACGCCCGAGAATGGCGTATCGGTGGACTCGACCACAACGAATGCATTGGCGATAAACGAGAGCCATGCCTCGAATCCCAAAGTTGGCTCATCGAGAAGGTCAGCGGCGATGACGGCATCTTTCCGCGCTTTGATAATGGGGGCAATCGATGCCGGAAGGTCTGCCATCGCCTCGATCGTCGCGAAAACGGCCGTCTCCAAGTTGGCCATCCTCTTGCCGCCGGCGGAAACCGAGGTTCCGGCCCCTGTCAGAACGACGAGGTTTTCCATGCGCAGCCACTCGGAAATGAGCGCCTGGAGCCGAACGCGCCCCTGCTTCTGATCGAGACTGAGCAACAGATCGCCAGCGTTGCCGTCTTCGGTCAGACCGATGAGCTGGTATTCGTTCGGAGGAACTGGAGGTGCGGTCATTTCTTTCCTCCACTCCGACCAACACCGGCGTTCAGGAAAATGGGGAAGAAGCTACGCTGGGTCTTCACCTTGATGACGTCATTTACGCCGACCGTATTGGCCTTCCGCCGCTCACCACCCGCCGGCGTAATCACCTCAAGGTCCGGGTTCTCGATGATCGCCGCGTGAACGTCATCGGCGTGGGCCGGGGTGACGTTGTAAATGCTCTCGTAGAACTCCATCACGGAGATGGCGTCGCCAGCCTCGGTCACCAGGCGCGGAATATCACCGAAGAGCTGATTCTTCGCCGAAGCACGGCCGTTATCATCGAAGAGGTAGAGCGTCCCTTCATCATGACGGGGATCGTAGGACAGCATGTTGAGACCCGACCGGCCGAAGTGCGCCTGAAGGCTCGCATTGTCATGGAGGATGTTGTTGTAAACCTGCCGCGCTCGATAGGCATTAGCGAAGTGGATCAGCCAATAACGCCATCCACTGGGGTTGTTGATGGAAAATGGACTGACATAGGGGGCGCAGAGACGGAAAGCGTCGAAGACGATCTTCTCCGCAGTGCCGAGCCAATCCTTCTGGCTCATAAGGGCGTCAAGCGCCTGGATGTCGTTGCCGGAAAGCCCAAGGTGATCGAGCTGCGCTCGCAGGCGCTCGGGCTGATCCTTCTGAAGGAAGGCAAGCAAGGAACTTATGACGAAAGTGTAGAAGATTTCGGCTGCGGGATAAGAGTGCATGATGTCGAGGATGGTGCCCCGCTCGACGTGGCTGTGACCACACTGATCGAGGTTGAACAGGACGCTTCGATACCGGCCCCTCTCTAGAAGCGCCTTGATCTTCGGGTAAGCGGCTTCGAAGAACTCATTAAGATACTCGATGCGTAAATGCAGCTTTGGACAGGTCTGCCCGACGTCGGCCTGCATTGGTGCGACATGCGTTTTCAGAAGCTCGATCGCGTCGTGGCTGGCATCGTTGAATATGAGCAAGCACTCGACTTCGATGGCGCCCAGCCCCTGAACTGCACGCTGCGTGTTCACTGCTTCGACCGCACGCTTTAATTCCTCGATAAAGATCAATGGTGAGCCGAGAGTGCCGCACTGATAGCGGCCTCCCCCTGCAAAGCCGTCAACGATGGCGAGCCTGAAGCGCTCCTGCTGGGGTAGTTTGCAACGGACGGTCAGATAGTCGAAAATGTACTCACGCAGGATCTTGTGCTTGCGCCGGGAATGCTCTTCGAGCGTGGCGCCATCAGCCCATTCGTATCGCTTCTCGACCATTTTGCCTCCCCGCCCGATCTTGACCTTTTACGCGACCACTTGCCGCGCGGCTGGCATTTCGTCCCACGTCCGTCCGCGATACTCGCGGCCATTGGCTTTCTTCGAGCGCTTCTTGTTGTCCTTGCCCCAAGTTCCCCACTGTTTGAAGAAGAAGGCCGTACCCGCCGATAAACATTGGGCATAGATTTCATCGATCCATTCCTCGCGGATCGGACGGGCGGATTTGCCGCTTTCTCCGCCGATGATCGCCCAATGGATGTCTTGAAGGTCGACGGCGCCTACGGACCCGATCAGCGGCTCGAAGGAGATGAAGCGGATCGCGGCGGGCACGCGGCGGAGATGCTCGATTCGATTGACTACACTCACGTCCTCGATGCTGGTTCCGAGCCATACATTGGGCAGAACTTCCCCGATCTTGGTGGCGACTAGCTCTGCCATGCGCTCTGGCCGCTTTGTAAGGATCTGATAATTGTGATGGGGCGTCTCGCGCATCACCCGCCAAACCTCGAAGATGAAGGCATTGCTGACCCGTTCGTGAAACAGGTCACTCATCGAGTTGACGAAAATCTTGCGGGGCTTGCGCCACCGATGCGGGATCGTCAGGGCGTCCTTATCCTCGCGCACCACACCATTCCAGACGGTGCGCCGTCCGGTCTTCCGCGTCAGCCCGGCATATTTTTCGACTCCCATGGCTTCAAGCCGCTTGGCCATCTCCATGGCATAGCAATTCGCGCAGCCAGCGGTGACGATCGAACATCCCGCGACGGGATTCCATGTGGAGTCGGTCCACTCGATCTGGGTTTCAGCCACCTTGCCCTCCCGAGCTTTCTTTTATCCGCCACCACATCATTCTGCCCCGCGCATGGGATTGACGAACGGGATACCAGCGAAGTCCTTTTCATTGTCGGTCACGACTACACAATCCATTGCGCCAGCGACTGCGGCGATGATCATGTCGAGTGCGCTGCGAGGTCGCCCGGCGGCTTTCCCCTCCGCCATGAGTCGCGCCCAGATCAAACCGGCCTTGTCGTCGAACGACAGGATGCGGCCCGAGAAGATGGCTTGCGGCCCCTCAGGGCCGGCGAACCAAGCATCGAGAGCATCCCGCTTCTTCCCACGCGGCTTCTCCAGGATGCCGCGTCGGATTTCGGCGACCGTTAGCGAGGAGATAAACAGATCTTCGTCACGTTGCGCTGCCATCCAACCGAGCAGCGATTCCGACGGTTGCGGCTTCACGACATTGCTGATGATGTTCGTGTCGAGAAGATAGCGTGTCACAGGTCGACCTTGCGCCCCTCTTCACGTGAGCGCGACAGGTCGAGTTCGGCCCCCACCAAGGGCGAGCGCCGCAGAGCGGTAAGGATGCCGCCCGACTTGGGCGGCTCGCCCG
>DATBPZ010000082.1:0-2971 GCA_036561105.1 Methylocella sp.
TTCTCGAAGTGCGCGCGGCTTTTCTCGAAGGACTTCTTTGAATAGTCCGTCGTTTCGGCGGCGATGGCTTGCAGCCCCTTGGTTGACGAATCCGTCGCCGCAGTAAATGCCTCGAACGGAGCCGTGCCGAACGCTTTGATAGCTGGAAAGTTGACGGACATAAAATATCCCTTTTTGGTGGAGGCCCGCCGAGTATTTCCCGGCGCGTTACAAGTTTATTGCTTATGTGCGCCGCACAAATTAGTCAAGAAATATATTGCACTGCAGCATAGCCTAGACAATTCCCAACGCCTCATTAACGTGCCAAAAGCGTGTCTCGCTTTGATGACCGAAGACGGCATTGTCACATTCGGCGATCGCCAACTTTGACCTCTGGCTCCCATCGTCGACGATGACCAAAATCAGCTACGCCGGCTGCCTGTATGCATCGAAAACTAAATCCGGACGTAGCGATGATGAAGTCCGCCGAGGTTGCACGCGATTTGACGAATCCAACTCGCTGCGGGGCCTCATTGCGGACGGCGTTCCACGCGATGAAGCGTGGCGCCGCGCCCGGCGTGGATGGCATGACATGGGAGACCTACGAACGGGACCTCGATCGCAGGATCGAGGAACTTTACGCACGGGCTAGGCAGGAACGTATCGGGCGCTGCCATCGCGTCGGAGCTATATTCCGAAAGAAGATGGAAGCACACGCCCGCTCGCAGTCGCGGCGCTCGAAGACAAAATCGTCCAGAGAGCCGTGGCGGCGGTGCTGAGTGCGATCCACGAGGAAAATCTCCTCGGGTTCTCATACGAATTCCGACCGAAACGCAGTCAGCACGATGCGCTGGACGCGCTCATCGTCGGGATCAGCGGCAAGAAGGTGAACTGAGCCGCCGCGATTAGCTCATGTGAGATGGGCCCCAGAAAAAAGGGGTTGGGCGTGCTCGGCAAATCATAAAGGGATATCGTCAGGGTTGGCCGCGCCCAGCCCCAAGCCCTTTGGCATGGTGCGCAGCTCATCCCACTGCCTCAGCAAAAAATGTCTCGCGCGATCAGACGGGCCTCCGATAACATAACCCGCAACGCCGTTCGGCCAGAGCCGATCGCCAAAGGTTGCGGCGAATGGCCCAAACTGATGTTCGAGCATCGGGCCAAGGGGGGTATCGAAGCGCGATATGATCCATGATTCTTCGCTGCGCCGCCCGATAAAATTGTTTTCCTCGCCACGGTCGCCATTCCGGAAGAAATAGACATGGATAACATCATCGTCGGGTATCGCGTCGATGAATCTCGCGGTAATCCCGAAATAAGCGCCAGCACAGAAAGGGCATGTGCCCAGCCGCACTTCGATATCCCACCCAAGTAGCCGCTGTCGCGGGGCTAACTCAACCGGGACGGTATCGCAATCGGTATAGAGATAGCGATCGAAGGCTTTTTTTGGCCCGTGCGGAAACACAGTGAGGAGCGCTTTGCGGCAATGAGGGCAATCAATCGCCATGCCACTTGGTTCGATAGCCTTGGTTTCGATCATGAAGGGCTCCGTGTCCGGCATCCGACCCTCTTCACTTTGCAGTAACGATTCGGCCTCCCGCAACGCCTCTGGCGACAAAAGCATACGGCGATTTCGCGCCTTAAAGGAATCCGCCGTCCTTGCCGCTGGCACGGAACGCAATCAAGAGCGGCTAGGAGACGGTGTAGCCAATCAGTCATCTGACGAGCCAGAGAGACTCGTTCTGTAAGAGGACTCCCGCTCACCCACCATCTATGGGCGCGGCAGCTTCGAGGAGGTCGACCGCAGGATGCTGGTTGCAGAAGATGGTCGCCAATCGTCCATAGGTCACCTCGCCCATGGAGCAGCCGCACAATCGGGCAAATGCGGGACCGACCGTGATCCGAAAAATCGCGCCAAGATCCACAACACGAAATACATTGTAGTTGATCAGGATCCTCCCCAGTGGCGTCCGCTCGCTCAGAATCTCATCGCGAACCGCCGGCAGCACCATATCCAAGTCGAACCTCATAACCGCGAACTGAACCACAGCTCCATCATCGCTCCGTTTCAGCAGAATCTTGCGGCTGTATATATTCCCCTCCAACTTGCGATCGAGGACTTTTACCACGACCGGCGAACGGTGGAACTCCTCCATCGTAACTGTCATATGACGATCGTGAACCAGAAGCCGCTTGTAGGGTTCTGGAGTGCGCAACGCTGGGATGTGCTCGGCGCCTCCGAAGAGCTCGTCGCCTTCGGGAAACAGCGAAATCAGCTTTCTAAATTCATCCGTCGGGTTCACGTGCGGCGTCCTTGAGGAGGCTTCTCAAGCGCTTTGTTGCATTGGTGCGCCTAAAGCGCAATTTGCCCCTGCCGTCTGGCGGCATCAAGCGGCGGCCTCCGGCGAGAAAAGCAAGCGCCCAGAATAATCAACACGTCGCCGTGGCCTTTCCGCTTCTGGCGCCAAGCTGCCGCGACCGCTTCCGGCAGGCAGGTCGGGTTACCGAGGAATAGCGGGTGCGGGTCGCCGCAACGACTATCGGCGGACTGGATCGTCTTCCCGCAGGCTTGATCGGCATTAATAGGTTTTATCCGGGATTACGCGGGATTAGTCGGGAACCTCACTTTCTCCTGCCAAGTGACAAAAGCAGGCTCCACTCGGAGTGTATCTGGAGGAAGAGCCCCTCCGGAGCGTGGTCGCGCGGGCTGGTCCTCGGAAAGCCGAGAGAAGCATCAGTTGCGGCTCATCAACGATCGCTCAAGCGCGGCGAGAGCAAATCAACCTATTGTCATCCAGTCGAATTCCTTGGGATCGGTGATGACTTTTTCCGACTTAGTGCTCCTGTTTGGCGCGCCCCAGATGAGAATGTCGCGTTCAAAATACCCGTATTCCCAGCTATCGAACAAGATGACCCGCTTCGCGGTGACGGCGCGCGCGACAGTAAAATGGCTGTCAAGCCCCTCGAAGCCGAACACGAAAACCCCTTTTTCCTT
>DATBPZ010000083.1:0-99906 GCA_036561105.1 Methylocella sp.
GTATCTGGACCTGAAGACAAGAGACTACGGCGGCTTTGTCTCCCGAGCCGACAAACTCTTGCATGAGAAGCTCCAACTGCCGGCCGGCTACAGTCTGAAGTGGTCTGGCCAGTATGAATTTGAGCTGCGCGCCAAGGAGCGCCTAAAGATCATTCTGCCGATCGTCTTCATTTCGATTTTTCTACTGCTGTATATGGTGTTCCATTCCGTGACGGAGGCCTTGGTTCTGATTTTTCCGACGCTCTACGCGATGACGGGAGGGCTTCTTCTCCAATGGTACCTTGGCTACAATTTCAGCGTCGCGGTCTGGGTTGGGTACATCGCGTTATTTGGGGTCGCGGTCGAGACTGGCGTCGTGATGGTTGTCTATTTGCACGAAGCGCTCGACCAGAAGCTTGCTTCAGGCGCTGCTCTGCGGCGTGCCGATATCGAAGAAGCGGCCATCGAAGGCGCCGTCCAGCGCTTGCGCCCCAAACTGATGACCGTGGCTGCCGTTCTGGCGAGCCTTGTGCCGATCCTGTGGACGACTGGCATCGGGTCGGATGTGATGAAGCCGATCGCGGCGCCGATTGTCGGGGGCATGATCACCTCCACGATTCACGTGCTGATTCTGGTTCCTGTCTTCTTCGTGATGATGAAGGCCCGCGCGCTGCGGCAGGGGAAGCTCCATAGTCCGGAAGGAGTTGATGTGTGAATTGCGAGCTATAGGCGACCCAGCGTCTCCATGTCTCCCGGCTTCCGAATTTATCGACCCTCGGCAGTAACCACAAAACCGAGCAAAGCTTGCTTGTAAATGGGCCATACAAAATACCATTGGTAACCGCCAAAATGGCGCGGGACAGCTTGGAGCCTTATGTTCTGGCTCAGTGTCCCTAAGGTAACATGCAGCCACCCACCTTCCTCCGGCCAATTCGCATCCGAATGAATTGAGCCAAACGCAATACGTTCGCCGGAGGCTGCATCCCTCCTGGCAATGCCTCTGGGAATTGTGCCTTTCCCCGGCACCACGAAGCCTTCCTGCAGGAGATTTTTTAAATCGAGCCTAGCCCACTTTCCAGGCGGACGCGCTCACGATTACGAGGCATCTGAAATCCTCTCGAATTGCAATCGCACCGGCGGCCTAATCATTAGTCATCGATGAAAGCCTCGCCGAGTTTATTGCGGGAGCCTTTCGGCCGGCCACCCATTCCCGCTATTGCCCGCTACAAAGCGGCCCTTGTCATCTTGCTCGGGCTTAGGCTTAGGCATGATCAAGCGGTCTCGAAGGAGTGTCGGCGAAGTATCGGTGGCATCAATATCCTTCTCAATCACTTCATTGTAAAGATTTGTAATCAGCCGTTCACAGTTTCGACCGTCAGGTATTCAAGTCGAAAGCAATAGACCTTTGCTCGAGTTCAAAGAAAACGAGTGGCGCTACTGCCTTTGAGCGATGCCAGATTTCTTGAGATAATCGTTGATGGAATTCACGAACAATTCCGTGGGATTCGCATTGCAGTAATTGCGCAAAGACAGGTCGAAAGCGTTCAACGACCAATTGGGGAAGTCGCGGTCAGGATAGAGCATCGCGGTTATGAAGCCTATTCCCCAATCAAGTTAGCGGTCATTCTCGCTGTAGAACAGGACGCCTCTGCTATCCGCAGACTTTTTTGACGACCCGATGGCATGATCCTGGGAGGCGGCGATATAATCGCCGCAAGTTTTCCCCCCGGCACCGATGAGCGCCATCTGCGCTGATGCGGGAGATATTGCTATAAGCGACGCCAGCAGGGCGAACACAAGGGAATATCGCACACAGTTAGCCCTCACGTTGGCTGGAGTGACCCATTTCGAGCATGCACCACGGCATTCCAATGTTTTAAATACTGATTCGCAAGGCTGTGGTGATTTTCGAAAAGGGGTACCCGTGGGGATCACAAGTAGGAGCTACATATTCGATAAAGATGGGGCGCTGAAACGAATTCCCCAGCGAGTTCTGGAGGCGCTTCCCTTCGGGCAGGACGCCATTCCTGAATACGGGGGGACACGGCAGCGTGTCGCTACGGTAATCATTGAAAATGAGGGCGGGAAACCCGTTCGAATTTTAGACGCTCAGGGAGAGTTCTGGACCTTCGATAACGAAGGGCGGATCGACGAGAATCTACAACAAGTTGGAGGCGAGGCTTTCTCGCTAAAATCGTTGACCTTACCCCCGAGATCAAACGCCGAAATTTCCGTGCTATGCACCGCTGGGATCTCAATAAAGACGAGCTCGATCGGATCGCCGCAGACATTTGGCCGGCATTCAATGGAGCTGCGTGGGACGTTAAAGTGGCTGAGGGCAAGGCTCCAAGAAAGCCACCGTTGACGCGGGAGGGCAGGAATGCGCTAGCGGAAATCGGTGCCAAAATTGGTTTGATCTCGTGGCAGCTTACCCAACTCACGGAGCCAGCGCTGAAGGGTTTGGCGTTTGAGGTGCGTAGAACAGCCGAATATGGAGACGAGCCAGGACTATGGCGAGGCTTAGCCGATGAATGTGATCGTCAACGGGAAATCCTAGCCCGACATCGGACAGGAAAGGGCGTTTGGTACGCTGTTATCGAATTGCTTTATGCCGAAGATAGGAACACCAGCCGTAGCGTAGACTTGGCCTACGAAAGGTGTGAAGGCAAGAAAGCCGCGATCGAGGCGACCCGTAGACTACTTGCTGAGAATGCGAGCAAATTTGACGATAGGGTCTCTGTGCAGCCCTCTGTTTACTGTGAATTGGAGTGGACCCCACCGAGCGATTGATAGCACTCCGGTGACTGGGGCAGCCTTTGATTGACCCCCCCGTTGCCGGCGGGGCGCTCATCTAAGTCCTGGAATTTTTCTGAACATTTGCAGGCCTCCACCGCCGGATTCCCTGTCCCAATTGGGCAAGCCACTTCCCCCTCGTGGCTAGGTCGCCCTCTGGACCTGGGGATACAGCCTTTCAGCATGCCCCATAAGCCGTTGCAGCGCCCAACGACGCCAGGACCACCGTCCGGGTATTCAACGCCATCGGCAAGAAGACCCACCATGGGGCCAAATTGGCGTCAAGCTAGCTCTCGTTCGCCATCTAATGGCGGACCTTACTCTGACGGCAGCTGCCGATCCGCCACGCGCGCTGGGCTTCGGCCATTTAGTGGCTCGCCATATATATGTTAGCCGTCCGCTGCTTTACAGCCATTGCGGTGCCGCCGAGCAGCAAGACCGTCAGGCCGATGAAAATGGACGCCGAAAGCAAATCAAACCAGCGCATATTATGCGGCCGGGGCAAGGGCTGGATCCTGTGTGCAAGGCGTAACGGCTGCGGCATCCGGAAGAGGGCGCGATGGAGTTATGATAAATCCATCGCGTTCGAGAGCCGCGCGAATGCGCTGGGCTGTCGCAACTTCAACACGATATTGCGACCGTGGCGCTGGGCCGTTGACTTGCAGTAATGCGTTTCGAATTGCGGCGGCTAGGGTTTCGTCAACGTCAACCATCGAAATTCTCCAAAAGAATGCCGGGCGACTACAAAATAAAAAACCTATGTGACCGCTGAAAGGTTTCTCGGAAAGACCCAAACAGATATGCGGGTATCCTTAATGTTGCGTTAACGGATGGCCCCCGCCGCGAACCATTGCCCGCGATTAGCGAACCTCCGCAGCGTATTGTTTTGATTGAACTGGCACAACTTTTGCGGATTTATTTGCAGCATAGTTCCTCCCGAGCTTGTACTAACTTGCCCCTAATCCGGTAGAACCCCATTCTGCTGTCGGATAAGGGGCCATTTAGTTTTACACTACCCACGCTCAGAGAAGTCATCCTTATCAATCCTTGGGCAAACTCGACGTTCCACGCTTATCGACGCTGCCTGGCGCATGGCGTACCGCCTTGGTTTCCCGCTGGCCCGCACCTAGTGGCGACTGCGGCGTCAGCCCCATGAGGGGGCGCTGGTGGCGGTCTACTTGGGGCGGAAGATCCTAGTGGTGCGCTCGTCGTATCGGATCGAATGGAACTTCCCGGGTGGCAGTGTACGCCGCGGTGAGACGCCGGAAGAAGCGGCGCGACGCGAGCTCGCCGAGGAGATTGGGCTGACGGCACACCAGCTCATCCCAGCGGATGTCACATGCGGAATCTGGGACGGGCGAAGAGACCATGTGCATTTCTTTGAATTGAGACTGGATCGGCTGCCTGAGTTGCAGCTCGACAACCGCGAGATCATCTCCGCACGACTAATGTCGCCAGAGGAATTGGATGACATAGAGCTAACGGGACCTGTCGCCGCCTATGTCGGCAGGAGGCTTCCATCCCAACTGCGGCATTACGGATGATCCTTTTCCGACGCCCCCCTTTACTGCCAGCATCCTATAGTTCCTCAATCATTGGGCACCAGTCATTTCTGGCCGAAATACCGCCGCCGTATGAAACCAAAGATACCTTCGCCATTGAGAGCCTGCAGCTCGTTGCGCATCTCGGCAACAAGCCTATCTTTTTCCTTCGTAAGCTCTTGAGATTCGCTCAAGGCATCAGCGAGCTTGCGTTCAAAGGTCTCAACCGAGGATTTAGCTTGAGCAAGATCGGCAACAAGGTGTTCTTTCTCGTCAAGGAGAGCGCGAACTTGTTCTTCGAGCCGCGAGACGGCGCCCGAATGATCGGAATTGGAATTATCGGAGTCATCCATCTTAATCCCCTCCCTTGTGGCCAATTGCGGTGCTAGAAGAAAATGTCAGCTCCGCTGAACCAATACCGCAGCATAACGGATGATCCCTTTCACACTTTTGATTGATGACTTAGTCCAATCGGGTGATGATTTTCCGTGAAATTTACCTAGGTTTTTCGTGTGCCGCATTACGGCACAGATGATTGCCGATGTCCCACTTCGGCATGAATTGGTGTTAAGCGTACCGCCCCTGGTCTGGACACCAACCCCAGCCCGGGGGTTTTTGTTGGCACCCTCACGCCTAGTGCCCGGCCGGATGATCCCATCGAATAGTCGCGGGTCGGGAGCCAAAATCTAGGCATCCAATCTCCCCATTTGACGGCAGCGACTAGGGCGCATTGTATAATCAGCGTCTCGTACCCGTTGACTCGAATGACGTAACCCCCGGCGGCTCTGGCGGGGAGGATCGCAGGGGGGACTGCCTTGGTTATGTCCTCAACGCCAAGGCAGCGGCCCCTGGTCTGGTCGAACACTTCCAGATCAGGGGTTTATGGAAGTCCACTCTCACGCCTCCGGCCGCGAAAGCTTGTCGGCGTGCGCCAGCATCCTAGCCAGCACCCAGCATAGCGCGCGGAGCTTCGGGGTGTGTGATAGCGGAAGCGGAGGGTGAGGATGACGAGCAGGCTCATGCGGCCTTCCCAGCGGCAGCGTCTTCAGCGCTCCCCTCAAAATGCTTCGTCACGGCGATCAGGACCGCGCCATATTCATAGCCAAAACTAACTTCTGCGCATTGCTTCTCCTCCTCCGCGAAAGCGGAATGGCGCTGCCTCGTTCCAGCAACATCGTTTTGCGAATGGACTGACAGCTGGCCAAAGGTCACGCACTGGTTTGCACTCAATGAGAGCCGATCAGTTTTTGCCTTTGCTGGAATGTGGCGCCCGTGGATCGGCGAGCGGAAGGGCGAGGCCGGCGAGCACAAGCTCTCCGCATTCCTGACCACGGAATCGAACAAGACGGTGCGACCGATCCACGCCAAGGCGATGCCGGTCCTACTCACGACAACTGAAGAATGCGGCCCTCGAAAAGGCCGGCGTCGAGTTCACCAATGGCGATCAGCCCGGCGTCAGGCTCGTGAAGCCGAAAGCGAAGGCGGAATTAAGGCCCGTAAGCGACCAGAAAAGCTAGGACTGCGCCCATCACCATCAAGGACCCAACCAAGGCCATTCCTTGGTTCGCAGAGGTTCGCCAATACCACAGCTGAATCTTCATCAATTTCCGCAATATCGAAACACCGGTTCATGGAAATCAAAACTCGCACGATGCTACTTTTGAGATCGGGTGACTGCCGCAGGAGGGGATAGGAGCCGAAGCACGCCGGAATTCGCAAGACCCAATCGCGGCGTCTAAGCTCTCTTTGGCTTGACGACATTAAGCGCCACAAATGCAGGGCGTCAGGTTGCAGCGGAACATTATGGATGGGGGAGTGTTTCTTTCATGGGCGTCGGCAAATAAGAACCCACGCTCACTGCGCAAACCAGGGAGTCATTCAATGTCGATTGTAAGTATTATAGCCCTTGCCGCCCTCCTATGCGCGTTCCTCTTCCTGCTCATCAGTCTCCGTGTGCCACCTTTATACAGCGACCCGGAAGCGAAGAATAAGGTCAAAGATTTGAACACCGAGAAGAACGCTGAGAATGACGAATAGCACCAGCGTCGAGTTCGTTGCCGAGTTATGGTGGCGGTCCGGGCATGCGCTCAGACCGCGGTATCGTCAGCAAAGAAACTGTCGGGCGGGTCGGCGCCGAGCGACGTCAATCGTGGATCGAAGCGGAATCGGGTCGCACAGTAGGGACATAGGATTGCGTCTGCCTCGCCCATATTGATGTAGACGTGGGGGTGATCCTGCGGTGGGGACTCGCCAATACACATGAATTCCTTCACCCCGATGCAGATTTCCGGGACGCCGCGGTCGTTTTTGAACTTCGGATAGCCGCCAACAAGTGCCAACGCGGTCGCCAATTCAAAGATGAGCGCTCGAGCAATGGCGCGGAGATTTGCAGCGCGCGTTTTTCACTCTATCAGCCAACCTAATTCGATTGCGGTTCCGATGGCTGCGGTTCCGGTTCCGGCGGCGTTTTGGACTCTAAGCCTATTTGGAAGCCTTCGTCATAGCCCTTTTTGTAGCCGTGCTCGTGTCCTGCTTCGCGGCCGGCCTCGTATCCCTCAGCATGGCCGGCCTCGTATCCCGCTTGTAGTCTGGCTTCATGTGCTGCAGACGCCGCATCGACGTCTGCAACTGTTCCGGGGGACGCAAGACTTGAGCTAGAGGTTTGTCCCGTAAGTCTTCTAAACTGAGCGTTTAGATCGGCAATGAACTTCTCGAAGTCCTTGGCTATGCCCCCGTTCGGTTTTAACGGATTCTGCGCCAAACTATCACTAAGATAATGATCCCGATACCTATCGCTAGGAGCTCATGACACAGATCCTTTAGCGTTCTTGAGCCGACGGGGGGTCACGGAGAATTGAGCGGAGCATCTAAACTCTTTGCTGTCGCGCAGCGTTTTGCTTCACAGTAAACTCCCCTCGGTAACCTGGCCCGCCTAAACGGCGAGCTTTTTCAGAGCCCCACAAGAGCGATTGCGATATCGGCGCAGCATCCCGCCTCAAGGGCCAGGACAATGATTTGATTGTGATCGAGAGCGCTGAGGCAACGACGGCACTCAAGCATAATTTCGATGTGAGGTTTGCTAACGGAGAAGTTTGGCAGGATGGCGCGAAGCCGTGAGCGTCTTGTTCCCCGAGTGGCGCATTACCAAAAATCAATCTGCCAATCACATCGCTGAAAGGTTCCTTCACCTAAATATATTCCCACTAAGCTCTGACGGCTGCGGGCGCTGACAAATGTCCTCCCCTGAGGCGCTCGCAGGACCGGTTACCCCTGTTTAGGGAGCGACAAACCAGCCTCACACCGGTTAGCAATTAGACATTCGAAGAGAAGCGGGGAACAGAAACAGAGAGATGAGGCAATGATCCATTCATCGCACCGGAATCTCAGGACCAAAGCAATCGCTGAAGTGTTGGCGATGATTGCCAACGCTCACCCTGAACGCGCGACACATCATCCGCGCGCCATATGCGAGAGTGATGAATGGTTGTGGGAAAGCGCAACCGAATTTTGCGCCGCACTGGATCGCTATGCCGAGCGCGCAATTCAGCTGAAGAGAGAGGATCGCTGAATCCCTCTCATGCTTGATTTACCATCGGGGAACTCTGATACCGAGGCCGTGCCACCAAAATTTCCCGGGATTTTTGGTGCTCAATGGTAGACCAGTGCCCGACCGTCTTTAACCTCAGTGACCAAACGTGATCCTAGCAGTTCCGTCTCGGTCAGTATTCGAATATCGCTCTGTGGAGTTGAAACCATCAAGTCCACAAGCTTCCAAGAAACTCCCAACGCAGTAAAATAATTCCGGAAGTAAGCGGTGATAGGGGGCGCAAATGAACGCTCTATGACAGTGTCTATCGGGACTGACCCCCGGTAGGTTTTTCGCCATTTCTCAACCATCGCTGGGTCGAGTATAAAGTTGTGAACGCCAACTTGTGTGTCTGGGCCGACGAAACGGCGTACGCCACCAGCGAGGATAAAGGTGCAGGCGGAATAGCAGTAAGCCAATTGCGAATCCGGTTCGCCAATTGGCCCGTCCCACGTCCCTTGCTTGCAGCCAGCGGGTGCATTTGTGCATGGATCGAAGGCTGTTCTGCCGACAGCGACATCAAGTTTGCGCGACCTTATAAGAAACCCCATGAGCATCGCCTGATTCGACTTGCCTCCGTGCGAGTGAATGAGGATTGGCAATTTCCTCCCCCCAAGCGAATTGATAACCTTGCGGAGTAGCTCTGCCGAAGCTGCAACGATTTCGCCTTCCGCCGAAATCCACTCAGCACATTTCGGTTCGCATCCTGCCCGTGAACTGCGCACCACGACAATGCGCATTGGTTGTTCCGTGGAGATCGAGAATTTGTCCGGCTCTGAGCGTGTCTCAGCTCTTCCCGCTGAACAAAGGAGCAATATGGCGAACAAAGAAGAAAGATATCTCATTGCGCAAACTAACCACGTTCGAGGCATTCACACACAGCAGGTCCATCCCCATCCCCGCCATCGACGATAACTTGAGCTCACGTGAGCCCAGTCACCGCAACTTCGCTGGAGATAGCGGCGAGTTGACAAATCCTCCCGTGAACGTCGAGAACGGCGCCGAGATGCCCGAAACCGGAATGGGAATGTTCATTTAGAGTTCAGGGGCCAGCTTGAGCGGACCGTTTCCGGCGCAATTCATCGAGAGCCACGGGGACAATTGCCGCCACCGCGCGCGGCGTCACGGAATGGAAGAAATCCGACAAGCGCTGGCTCTTCCCGGCTATTTCAAGCACATTCTTGTAGCCCGCCGGATTATTAGACGCGAGCATTCTGCCGACGCTATGGGCGATTCTCTGATCGATCTTGATGGTGCCCTGTCTCGCCAGATACCCCAGCGCCACGCCAGCAAGCGCTCCCGTCGTGAAAGAACCACCATGCAGATAATCCACGGCTCCGCCCAATCCGCCCATACCCCCCGCCATTCCCAGTGCCGCAAGCTGTCGCGCCGTGGTTGAATTGCCCAGCGCTTTGCGCAAGGCGTCCATGGCTGCTTCTGTATTCAGATAGGTCTCAAAACTTCCTGCCAGACCGAGAAGCCGTGCCTTCGCGATGGGCTTATCCATGGCGTCGCCCTTGGCAAATTGACAATGCGGCCCGGCAATCGCCGCCTCGAAGCGGCCTAGTGGTGGTCCTCCGTCGCCTAGTGATGCGGTCCTGGGGCATCGGTCTTAACCATATTGGATTGGCCCTCTTCCGAGTGGTCAATAAACAAGACTTTAGCGGGCGTCGCGCCAGCATTCATGCCGTGGTGCCTAGTTTCGAACGCCTCGACAAAGATCGTTCCGGGCGAGAATTCCCGCCGGATTCGTTTTAGAAAGCTGTTTTCAAACGGTCAGAGCCCGGCCCGAAGGGCACGCACCAGACATTGTTACCGCCTATATCAAAGTTGGGTTGTCCCATTTCCACGCTATGAGCGCCAAATTCCGCACGCTAACGCAGCACCTCTTCCAATAGTCCAGGGCCGCAGCTTTGATGGGCAGCAGCACATTCGGCGGGAGCACTGCAATGACGACCAGACCAGATCGGGCCATCGGTACGACGCGCGCGTCAATTGCGAAATGAAGACCGCATTCCTGCTCATGGCACAATACAACGGCAAGGCGATCATTCCGATCAATGACATATGTCGGGACTATTTTCCCCACCTAACACCTAGCAAACTGGTTCAGAAAATCTCAGCTGGCCAGATCGCGATGCCGCTTGTCCGAATTGAAAGCAGTCAAAAAAGCGCCAAGGGTGTCCATCTCGCTGATTTAGCCGAGTACCTCGACGCTCGCGCCGAGGCAGCCAGAAAAGAGATGATTGCCCTCACCAGTTGACCTAATAGCGTCGCTAACCGGGCGGGGTCTGAGGAGTTCAGCTTCTGGACCCTCCAGGTCCAACCACGTGCGCCAGCTCTCTTGCTGGAGTACAGCGACTTAACGATCATGATATGGGCGACATCTGGACTTGGCCCGTTGTCAGCATTGTGAAGTACTCCGCACCATCGAGTGCATCTTGCCGAACGGGCCCTGCGGTGCAGAACCAGTCTTCTCCGGGAACCGTAAAACGCCATTTGCCTGATCGTTTCTGCTTTGGTTTAGAGGTCCTGGCGAACTCAATGAAGTGAGAAGCAGGGATTGGGTGTGTATTTTTGCTGAATAAACCGCCCTCGGAGCGGAAAATGAAGATCCGCTTCTTGCTGCGAGCGCTCGGCGCCAAATCCACTCGGTCAACTCGTCGCCATCACGGGTGCGCATAAAGATCGGCGCGGTATCGCGGATGCGGATCTCGTCACGCAGGATCGCGGGTTCCTTCGGGCACACTCTCGCGGATGCCGTGCTGGTGCTCAGGGGCGGCATCGACGCACCCGCCGACGGTATTCCTCTCATCGACGTCGGCGGCGACTCCTCTGCGAGCTGCAGTCCATTCCATATACGCGCCCTGCCCCGCGTACGTGCTGATGCTCGACAATTGCGAGCTCGACCGCTGCGGCGTGACGCTGCTTGCCGGAAAGGCCGTCGGCGCGGTGGCCACACCTTGGCCGTGACCGAACTTCTTCGGTTTCTGCAGGGTGGCCTGATCCACGAGCTTATCGATCTGGACCTGAAGTCTCCGGATTACCGGAACGCGGTGACGACGCAGCACGATTTCAGTACCCTGAATCCGGGCTATGTTCTTGCGGGACCGTGACCGGTCGCGATGTCGTCAGGGCACGGCGGAGGATGCCTGACCGCACCGAACATCGCAAATCGGAAGAGTGCAATCGCGTAGATCGGCGAAGTACGCTGCGAAACGCTGCAAGGGCCAAACGAAGGCGGGAACGCGACATAGTTCGCCTGCTCATGCTACGAAAGTGGGTCGGCACAGCGTTTGGTACTGCACGGCTTATCGAGTTCGCCTTAAGTGCTGATAAGGCTTTGCTTTTCCGCTCAGTCCATCCAATCCATCATAGGCGCCACGCAAAAACGATAGGTGGAATCGCTGGTTTTCATCGCTGATGTGACGGTACTCATGTTCTTTTCGTAGCACGATCCAAATGGTGCTTTTCGATCACTCTCAAACGTTGCAAGGGAACGTTTGGGAGTTATCGGCTTCAGCTTTCGTATCTGCGTATATGTCCAAAATCGTTCCGGGCGGTTATGAAACTGCAATGTCGGGCGCCGCTAGGACGCGCTTCAACGAAGGATCGGCGGCTAGTGCACTGCCGATCATCACTGCCGTTTCTGCTTCAATCCGGCTTTCTAAAAGTTGCATGAAACTCTGCCTGTCGAGGCCGGGCTCGATGGGCTTGAGAAAACTTATGGAGACCGCGCCAGGATGGATCAACAGACTGCGGCGCGGCCAGAACAAGCCGGTGTTCAAGGCAACCGGGACGCAGACCGCTCCAGTATCGACGTAAAGATGCGCGACCCCTGTCTTGTACTCCGGCGGCGCCCCCACGCGTTTGCGCGTGCCTTCGGGGAAAATGATCATCTGGCGGCCTTGCGCAAGCGCCTCGCGCACTTGTCTTGTGAGATCGGGCAAGGCCTGGCCGCGCTTGGCGCGGTCAATGGCGACTTGCCCGGCGCCCTTGAGGTACCAGCCGAAAACCGGGATCGCTGTTAGCTCGCGTTTGAGAATGTAGGAAAAGTCCCTTCCCTTTGTCGTAAGCGCCAAGGTTTCCAATGCCGACTGATGTTTTGCCGCGATGATGCAAGCGCCCGGCGGCAGATTTTCAAGGCCGCTCCAAATGATTTTGGTTTTGCAAATTTTTTCAAAAAGCCAAACCAACGAGCCTGTCCAGAACTTTGCGTAAGCCTGTACCTTGTGGCGCCCCAGAAAAAGGACAGGCAGTCCGGCAATCGCGAGCACGGCGGTCGTCAGATAAAAAGCCGCGTGAAAAAGGAGCGAGCGGATCAAAATCATGCGCGCAATCGTGAAAAGCTCGGGGAATGCCGCAAGTTGTCCGAGGGCACCGGGTCTTGGGCTGCTCCCTTCTAAAGGGCTAACCCCGTGACGTAAAGGCACGGACCAATGGGAGGATACAAAAAAGATTTGGGACTTAGCCTGGGCGGGACTTGGCCGTGGAAGCTTTCGGCGGTCAAGACAAATTCATACACCGCCGTCCCTATCTCGTTCTCGTTGTTCAGTTGAGTGGGTTACTTCTTAGTATACTTTCTGATCTGTCAGATTGAGAGCTTACAAGGCGCGAAGTTTGGTCGCATTTCCCCCTTAAAGCAGCATAATTTGCAGCATCTTTCCCCCGCCGTGTTATAAACCTATCGGTACTGCGGGGCGGTACTTTAAGAAGTAATCCTATTGTGGATACGGCCAGGAGCAACTTTATGCAGACCATGGTAAGGGAATTCATCGAAAAGCTTGTTCCCCAAACTTTGATCGGTCACATCGAGTATAGAAGCCAAATCTACAAAAAATTTTACGGGTTCGGCCCAATGAATGGTCAAACCAGCCGCATGGAAATCTGCAGAAAAATTTTTAGTAACTTGGGGATAACAAAAATAATAGAAACTGGAACCTATCGTGGTGGCACCACATCATGGTTAGCTCAATTCAACCTTCCAATAACAACAATTGATGCCAAAAAGAGAGATGTGGTATTTTCAAAATTGAGGCTGAGTAAATTTCCAAATATAGAGATATTTCATGGAAACTCCGTTGATGTACTGAAAACAATCCTTAACAAGGAACGTGATGCAAATATGCCCTATTTTTATTATTTAGATGCGCATTGGTATGAATATCTTCCTCTTTCCGATGAGTTGCATCTTATTCGCGACCGAAATCCGGCCGCGATCATCCTGATCGACGATTTTCAGGTTCCAGATGACTCCGGCTATAAATTCGATGATTATGGAGACGGAAAGAGTTTGACCCTCGAATATCTGGCCAGAAATGCGGTGTCCGATTTCGACATTTTTTTCCCAAAAACTCCGGCGATACATGAAACGGGCGTCACACGTGGCTATTGCGTGCTTGACTTGGAACGCGTCGGTGGCAGAAAAACTTGTGGGGTTCGATTTGCTGCGAAAATGGCCAAAACCGAATTGAACGGCGCATAGCTTACTATGCCGCCTAAGGACGAAGGCTGAGCGCCCACGCGGTGTTAGTTTCGTAGTTTTGCGGAACGCTCGTACCCACCCTTGCGCAAAGGGTTGATCCAGACGGCTTTAAGCAGGAGGCACCGGACGCACCGAGGCGGCGATGGCGCGCAATTCGCCCGCAACTCCGGGATATTTCTTCGCCAGTGCTTCGACATCGCCAATTTCCACATCCGCCGGCACGACACCCGGCCATTCTGTGCTCCCCCCCAGAAACCAATGGCCTTGCCCGAGCAAACGAGCGGTATGAAACGTGTTGCCGGGGATCAAAAGCTGCACGTGCTGGCCGTTGCGCAAATCCGGTCCGACGATGAGGCGCTCGGTGGTGCCATCGGCGTGCAGCAGAAACAGGTCCAGGGGATCACCAAGGTAATAATGGTACAATTGATCGTTGCGTATACGGTGAAGCCGCACAGGCGCGTTTTGTGTCACTAGAAAATAAAGTGCCGAGCCCAAAGGCCGGACTTCGGCGAACGGCGCGGGCAACCCCCCCGCGGCGATCGATTGCTTGCTGACGAACGTCACCCGCACGAAGCCGCAAGTGGCATTCGGCTCGAGCTTCAATAGGCTTATAATCTCGTCTGCCGTCAGTCCGCCGCCCATATGTTTTACCTTCCGAACTTTTTGCGCATGGGCAAGACTTGTGGACAATACAGCGGCGCCAGCGATCGCGGCGCCTCTTAAGACATCCCTGAGGGCGGCAACTGGACCGTCACCTTTTGACAGGGCAGCCTCCTAGATCACGTTTTCCCCCTGCAGGGGGACAGCAGTGCAAATTTCGTTAGCTCCAGCCAAACCTCAGCGCTCTTGCCAGATCTAAAGCGGCGGTCAACCGCGAATATGGCGGCTCAGGCAGTTTTCGCCCGAGCCTTCACTTCCGCGTCCGCCGCTCAGGCCCAGCTAAAAAGATGAGCCCTACTTACTATTTCATCAGCTTTTCTTGCATTTTTCGCGAAATTCTTTGCGCGCCTTACCATGTAATTTTTGCGCGTCCGCCTGAGCTGAACATTCCTTGGACTTGGCTAATTTGGCTGGATCTTCGGGCATGGCCATTTTTTTTGACATTGCAGGCGCCTTTGGCGCGGCGGGGGCAGCTGGAGCTGCGGGCGGGGTCATCTGCGCGTAGCCGGATTGCCCGAACGCAAACACAAGGGTTCCGGCAAGTATTATGCTGGCAAGGGTTTTCATGACTTCCATCCTTGGGATTAAATCGGTGGAGTTACGTTTTTTGTGCCCAGAGGTTTTATCCTTCCGTTCGGGTTTCGCAAAGAAGGAAAAACTACGGAGCTAAATCTCTAGCATGGACACATTGAAAATATCTTTACATATAAATATATCTGCATATTGTTAGGGATATTGATCATTTGAAAGACTCTTATGTCCGAGCCGATAACTTTCGATGCCATTCTCGCCGCCGCAGCCGCCGCGGGTGAGCCCACGCGGCTTCGCTTGCTTGCACTTGTCTCCGAGACGGAACTCACGGTCAGCGAACTGGTGACGATCCTTGGCCAATCACAGCCGCGCATATCCCGCCACCTCAAGCTCCTTGTCGAAGCGGGGCTTGTTGAGCGTCATCGCGAGGGATCTTGGGTTTTCTTCCGGATTGCGCAAACGGGACCGGTTGCCGGTTTTGCCCGCGACGTCATCAAACGGCTGGCGCCTGGCGATGTTCATCTGACCGCCGACCGCGCCAGGCTCGAGCAAGTCCGCAAAACGCGCGCCACTCAGGCCGCGAGTTATTTCGAGGCACAAGCAGCGAACTGGGATCAATTGCGCGCCCTGCATGTTCCGGAGGAAAAAGTCGAGGCGGCGATCCGTTCGGCAGTCGGGCCGGATCCGATCCAAACGCTGCTCGATCTAGGGACTGGCACCGGCCGGATGCTCGAACTTTTGGGGCCGCTTGCGACCCGGGCCGTTGGGATCGATCAATCGCCCCAGATGCTGAGCGTCGCCCGCGCCCGGATCGAGCGCGCTGGCTTGCGCAATGTCCAATTGCGGCAAGGCGATATCTACGCGGCGCCGGTCGAAGCGGATGGCTACGATCTCGTCATCATGCATCAGGTTCTGCATTATCTCGATGATCCCTTGCGTGCCATTCGCGAGGCGGCGAGGGCTTTGCGCCCTGGGGGACGTCTGCTCATCGTCGATTTCGCTCCGCACGAGGAAGAAACGCTTCGTATGGCTCATGCGCACCGGCGGCTTGGCTTCGCAGCCGAGGAAATAGCGGGCTTCATGGCTTCGGCCGGACTGGATTTAATGACCAAGGACGATCTTGTGCCCGGGCGCGGCGAAGCCAACAAACTCACCGTTTCGCTCTGGCTGGGCCGCGACCCCCGCGTACTCGCCGACCCGCTTCCTGCAACGACGCGAGAATTCGCATGAATGAAATGCAATCTTGTAGTTTTCCGCGTGCAAGCCGCTCGGTCTGTCCCGATATTTCCGTCTCGTTCGAGTTTTTTCCTCCGGCGAGCGAGGCAATGGAGGCAACCCTCTGGGAATCGATCAAACGGCTCGCGCCGCTGGGTCCGAGTTTTGTTTCCGTGACTTATGGCGCAGGTGGCTCGACCCGCGAGCGCACCCATGCGACAGTGGCGCGGATCGTCAGCCAGACCACGGTCAAACCCGCCGCGCATCTGACCTGCGTCGCCGCCGCGCGGGAAGAAATCGACGCTATCGTCCGTGACTATTGGGACATCGGGGTCCGCCATATCGTCGCGCTGCGCGGCGATCCGCAGGATGGACCCGGATCTCAATTCCGCCCGCATCCGGATGGCTATGCGAATTCCGCCGCGCTGGTTGCCGGGATCAGCCAGATCGCCGATTTTGAAATCTCCGTATCAACCTATCCCGAAGGCCATCCCGAAAGCGCCTCGGCGGATGCCGACATCGATGTCTTGAAGGCAAAAATCGATGCCGGGGCAAGCCGGGCGATCACCCAATTTTTTTTCGAAAATGAAATCTATTTGCGCTTTCTCGACAAGGTGCGGGCGCAGGGGATCGAAATCCCGATTACGCCAGGCATTGTACCTGTTCAGAATTTTCAGCAAACCGCGAATTTCGCCAAGCGCGCGGGCGCCAGCGTTCCGCAATGGCTCGCCGATCGTTTCGAGGGGCTCGAGAATGATCCGCAAACGCGAAAGCTCGTCGCCGCGACGGTCGCCGCGGAACAGGTTCTTGATCTTGTCGATCACGGGATCCGGGAATTTCATTTCTACACCATGAATCGCGCGGATCTCGTTTATGCGATCTGCCATCTTTTGGGCCTTCGCCCGAATCTCGAACAAAGGGCCGCCTGAATGACGCAAAAGTTTACAGGAGAAAAAACGCGCAAAGCCCTTCAGTCCGCAGCTCTGGAAAGAATCCTGGTGCTCGACGGCGCCATGGGCACCATGATCCAGCAGCACAAATTCAGCGAAGCCGACTTTCGCGCCACGCGCTTCGCCGATTGGCCGCGTGACCTGCGCGGCAACAACGATCTTTTGAGCCTGACCCAGCCGGACGCGATCCGGGCTATTCACCTTGCTTATTTCGAGGCGGGCGCCGACATCGTCGAAACAAATACCTTCAGCTCGACGCGGATCGCGCAAGCCGATTACGGGATGGAAGAGCTTGTCACCGAATTGAATTTCGCTTCGGCACGGCTTGCCCGCGAAGCCGCAGACGCGGCGGAACAAAGAGATGGGATTCGCCGCTTCGTTGCGGGTGCCTTGGGGCCAACCAACCGCACCGCCTCGATTTCGCCCGACGTCAACAATCCCGGTTTTCGCGCGGTGAGCTTCGACGAGCTGAGCACTGCCTATGCTGAAGCGGCCGACGCGCTGATCGAAGGCGGCGCCGATCTTCTAATTGTAGAGACAATTTTTGACACGCTCAACGCCAAGGCGGCGCTGTTTGGCATTGACAGCGTTTTTGAAAAGCGCGGTGAGCGTCTTCCGGTCATGATCTCGGGGACCATTACCGATCTCTCTGGCCGCACCCTCTCCGGTCAAACACCCGCGGCGTTCTGGTATTCCCTGCGGCACGCAAAACCCTTGACGATTGGCCTCAACTGCGCGCTTGGCGCCCGCGAGATGCGCTCCCATCTCGCCGAATTATCCCGGATCGCCGATACGCTCGTCTGCGCCTATCCCAACGCCGGCCTGCCGAACGAGTTCGGTCTTTATGATGAAAGCCCCGAATATATGGCCTCGCTCGTTGGTGAGTTCGCGGATGCAGGACTTGTCAATATTATCGGCGGCTGTTGCGGAACAACGCCCGAGCATATCCATGCAATCGCCGAACGTGTCAAAGGCGTTGCGCCGAGAAAGGTCCCAACGATCGAGCCGTTGTTGCGCTTGTCGGGGTTGGAGCCTTTCGTCCTCAACCATGAGATTCCCTTCGTCAATGTGGGCGAGCGCACCAATGTCACTGGCTCGGCCAAATTCCGCAAATTGATCAAGGAAGGCGATTTCGCCGCTGCCCTTGATGTCGCGCGCGACCAAGTCGCGGCGGGCGCGCAGATCATCGATGTCAACATGGATGAGGGTCTGCTCGATTCCGAAAAGGTGATGGTCGAGTTTTTGAACCTCGTTGCCGCCGAGCCCGACATTTCGCGGGTGCCGGTGATGATCGATTCCTCGAAATTCCAGGTCATCGAGTCAGGCCTCAAATGCGTGCAAGGCAAGGCCGTCGTCAATTCGATCTCGATGAAAGCCGGAATCGAAAAGTTCCTCGCCGAGGCGAAGGCCGTGCGCGCCCATGGCGCCGCCGTCGTCGTGATGGCTTTTGATGAAAAGGGCCAAGCCGACACGCTGGAACGCCGGGTCGATATTTGTTCGCGCGCCTATGAGATCCTGACGAAAGATGCGGGGTTTCCGCCGGAAGATATTATCTTCGATCCGAATATTTTCCCGGTCGCAACCGGCATCGATGAACACAACAATTACGGTGTCGATTTCATCGAGGCGGCACGGCAAATCCGCAAAAAATTTCCGCTCGTGCATATTTCCGGCGGCGTTTCCAATCTATCCTTCTCGTTTCGCGGCAATGAGCCGGTGCGCGAGGCCATGCATTCGGTCTTCCTCTATCACGCAATTGCCGCCGGCATGGACATGGGCATCGTCAATGCCGGCCAGCTCGCGGTCTACGCCGAGATCGAGCCGCAACTCCGCGAAGCCTGCGAAGATGTCGTTCTCAACCGGCGTCCGGACGCCACCGAGAGACTGCTCGCGCTCGCTGAAGGCTACAAAGGCCAGGGTGCACAAGCCGTCGAGAAAAATCTCGCCTGGCGCGAGGAGACGGTGGCAAAGCGCCTCGAACACGCCCTCGTCAACGGCATCACCGAATTTGTCGATCGAGACGTCGAAGAGGCGCGCGCTGCCGCAAAGAGGCCGCTCGATGTCATCGAAGGACCGCTGATGGCGGGCATGAATGTCGTCGGCGATCTCTTCGGGTCGGGCAAAATGTTTTTGCCGCAAGTCGTCAAGTCGGCGCGTGTGATGAAACAAGCGGTCGCTTATCTTCTGCCTTACATGGACGAGGAAAAGCGCAAAAACGGCACTGGCGAGCGATCGAGCGCTGGAAAAATCCTGATGGCAACGGTCAAGGGCGACGTGCATGATATCGGCAAGAATATCGTCGGCGTGGTTTTGGCCTGCAACAATTACGAAATCATCGATCTGGGCGTCATGGTTCCAGCGGCCAAAATTCTCGCGACTGCGCGGGAAGAAAACGTCGATGCCATTGGCCTCTCCGGCCTCATCACGCCTTCGCTCGACGAGATGTGTTTTGTCGCTGCCGAGATGGAGCGCGAAGGCTTCGAGTTGCCACTCTTAATCGGAGGCGCAACGACAAGCCGGGTCCATACGGCGGTCAAAATTCATCCCAATTATGCCAAGGGCCAAGCGGTCTACGTCACCGATGCGAGCCGCGCCGTCGGTGTCGTCCAGGCGCTCCTCTCGACCGAAGCGCGAGGCGCCTATATCGATACGGTCCGAGCCGAATATGGCAAAGTGGCGGAAGCGCACCGGCGCTCCGAGGCCGACAAGCAGCGGCTGCCGCTGGCCAAGGCGCGCGCCAATGCGTTCAAAACCGATTGGAGTGGCTACACGCCGCCGCGCCCGCTGTTTACCGGCACGCGGGTGTTCCGCACTTATGACGTCGGAGAACTCGTTCCCTATATCGATTGGACGCCGTTTTTTCAGACTTGGGAGATGCGCGGCCGCTATCCGGCGATCCTCGACGATGAAAAACAGGGCGACGCGGCGCGGCAATTGTTCGACGATGCGCAGGCGATGCTCGCGCGTGTCGTCGAGGAACGCTGGTTCGATCCAAAAGGCATCATCGGTTTCTGGCCGGCGAACAGCGTCGGCGAGGACATCAACCTTTATACGGGCGAGTCCCGCGTGGAAAACCTCGCGACGTTCTACACCTTGCGCCAGCAATTGTTGCGGCGCGATGGGCGGCCCAATCTGGCGCTCGCCGACTTTATCGCGCCGGTGGAGTCAGGCAAACCGGATTACGTCGGCGCTTTCGTCGTCACTTCCGGAGCGCGGGAAGACAAAATCTCCAAGCGCTTTGCCAAGGCGAATGATGATTATGGTTCGATCCTCGTCAAAGCGCTCGCCGACCGTCTCGCGGAAGCTTTTGCCGAGCGTATGCACGAGCGCGTGCGGCGCGAGTTCTGGGCTTATGCGCCGGATGAAATTTTGACAAATGACGAACGGATCAATGAGACCTATCGCGGCATCCGGCCGGCGCCCGGCTATCCGGCGCAGCCCGATCACACCGAGAAAGCCACACTGTTCAAACTGCTCGGAGCCGAGCGCCGGATTGGCGTATCGCTAACCGAGAGTTACGCGATGTGGCCGGGCTCGTCCGTCTCCGGCCTTTATCTCGCGCATCCCGAATCGCATTATTTTGGGGTGGCGAAGATCGAGCGCGATCAAGTCGAGGATTACGCGCGGCGCAAGGACATGAACATTGCGGAGGTGGAGCGTTGGCTTGCGCCCGTTTTGAACTATGCCCCGGCGGCTTTGGCGGAAGCCGCCGCGGCGGCGGAGTGACGCTGTAGAGAATGATCAGCGGGTACCGGGCATAGATCACTGAGGATCGTGTTATCCCGCTCAGACGTGGCGCCTGTTCTTGATTGCCCTTCGTTCGTGACTGACATCAGGGCACTGTCTTGGGCAGTTCCCTCATAAGGCTATGCGACCGGCTCGGACGTCAGCAGCCGACTTGCAACACGCAGGAAAAACCACGCGTATTTGCATCATTTATTACACTTTTAAACTATACTTAGCGCATCATCAAATATTAACAGAATCAAATTGTAAACAGAAGCTTTATTTCAGCTTTGATTTACTGATTCACATAAACTTGGGATTCATTTTGTTGCTTAAACAGGTTTTCATTTGTTGCTTGTATTTTGGTTAGATACGCGCCGGTTGGAATGCCGCCGCCTTGCGAATTAACAATGACAATTTACTGCAAAAGAGGTTTGTTATGATGGAAGCCTTGAAGAGTGAGCTCTTGGAAGCTCGCGGTAGCCGGCCGGCCGCCGTCCGGCCCGTTTATCTCGAAGCCCTGACACTCGTCGAACGGCTGCACAGGCGGCTTCTCGATGTGATTAAGGACGAGTTCGACCGGCGCGGCCGCAGCGATGTCAATGCCGTTCAAGCATTGCTGCTTTATAATATTTCCGACAAAGAGTTGACGGCGGGGGAGTTGCGCACGCGCGGCTATTATCTCGGCTCGAATGTCTCTTACAACGTCAAAAAATTGGTCGAAACCGGGTATCTGCACCATGCCCGCTCGCGGGTCGACCGCCGCGCGGTGCGAATCAGTTTAACTGGCAAGGGCCGTGATATTCACGAGATCGTCGCCGCGCTCTACGACAAGCACGTTTCCACCGTTGAGCAAATCGGCGGTATCAGCACTGAGGAGTTTTCAAAACTGAACCAATCGCTGGTGCGGCTCGAGCGATTCTGGACCGATCAAATCAGATATAGGCTGTAACGCAGCCGCTTGCATGCCGAAGAAATATGCAAAGCCGAAGATAAACAACGACTCTCGCGCCGTTTCATTCATAGGATGCCATATTTCAAGCCCAGCGCCACAAATTTGCCGCCCTGTTTGTGCCTTTTTAACCATTATCATGCCAGCTCCATTGACACGGTCATTTGCAGCCTGTCACCGGGCCTTCTGATCGGACCATGACGTTGCAAACAGATGAGAAGCGGGTGCGGAAGTTGGATCCGTTCGTCCCTGGAACCAGCATCGGCCGGTGTGGACCTAAAATGCCGAAAGGCAAAGGCGTTGGAGGTTAAGACATTGAGATATTGGACGAAAGCAAATTCATCGTCGGCACACGATCAGGGCCAAATCCGGCGCGCGGCGGCCGTGGCTGGCTTGGCAACGGCCCTCGGCTTCATCCACGCAGGCACCGCTGCGGCGGGTCCGGCGGATATCTCCTTTGGCGAACAGGCTGAGTGGGCCCAACGTTACGATGCCGATTCCCGGCTCGCGGTCGTCCGCTCCAATACGCCGGTTCTTTCCGTGCAAACATTCTCGGCGACGGAACAGGCCATCGAAACCTATCGCCAGATCGTCGCCAAGGGCGGTTGGACCCCGGTTCCCGCTGGGCAGACGCTGAAAATTGGCGCGAATGGTGCCGCGGTTGTCGCATTGCGCAGGCGGCTCGCAGCTTCTGGGGATCTCGATCCATCCGCGGGCGTCTCACCTGTTTTCGATTCATTTGTCGACGCCGCTGTCAAACATTTTCAGGCCCGGCATGGACTTCTCCAAAGCGGCGTAGTTTCCAAGGAAACTTTCACGGCCCTCAACGTGCCCGCTGATTACCGGCTCCACCAGCTTGAGGTGAATCTCATCCGGTTGCGCTCCTATACCGGCAATCTCGGCGACCGTTTCGTCATGGCGAATATTCCGGCGATGGAAGTCGAAACCGTCGAGAACGGCGTTGTCGCGACCCATCATGCCGCCGGCGTCGGCAAGATCGACCGCCAATCTCCCGTCATGATGACGAAGGCAATCGATATCAATTTCAATCCCTATTGGACCGTGCCGGTGTCGATCATCCGCAAGGATTTGATCCCGCGCATGCAAAAAAACGCAAACTATCTCGATGAACATAAAATCCGGATTTTCGATAAGGATGGCCAAGAGCTTCAGCCCAATCAGATCAATTGGAATTCGCTCGATGCCGTGAATTACAAGTTCCGCCAGGATCCGGGCGGCGATCTCAACTCGCTTGGCGTCGTGCGAATCAACATCAACAATCCCTATGGCGTCTATATGCACGACACGCCGGAAAAGGGAATTTTCGGCGACGACGACCGGTTTGTCTCGTCCGGTTGCATTCGCGTCCAGAATGTCCGCGATTATGTGACGTGGCTGCTCAAGGACACCCCCGGCTGGGATCGCCCTCATATCGATGAGGCGATCCGCTCTGGCGACCGAGTGGATGTCAAGCTAGCAACCCAGGTTCCTGTTTACTGGGTGTATATCACAGCCTGGGCCACACCCGAGGGTCTCGCCCAGTTCCGCGAGGATATCTACCAGCGCGATGGCTTCACGCCTGTTGCAGCCGATGCGTCGATGGCGCCACCCCTGGCACCCGTGCAGCCGCAGCCTATGTCTCACCCGGTCAGCGCAGCACGTGGCGCAGCGCTGGAACCGATGAACGACGACGAATAGCCGCGCCGGCTTACGGTTCAGCTGGTTCCTATCAGGCGCTAATTCGGCGCCTGATTCTGCAGCATCAATTTGAGATTTTGCAGCGCCGCGCCGGATGCGCCCTTGCCGAGATTGTCGAGCTTGGCGACCAGAATCGCGTGCCCCCTCGCCGCATTGGCGAACACCCGAAGCTCGAGATCATTCGTGCCGTTCAAGGACTCTGGTTCGATCTTGCCGGACGATTCGGCCGGAACGAGCCTGACGAAAGGGCTTGCCGCGTAATGCGCGGCCAAAGTGTCAGCAAGATCGACATCCTTCGGTTTCCCCGGCAGATCCTCTAAAAAGAGCGGCACACACACCAACATTCCTTGCGCGAAATTGCCGACCGATGGCGCAAACAATGGGCGACGTGTAAGGCGGGCATAACGCTCGATCTCTGGAACATGCTTGTGTTCAAGGCCAAGTGCATAAGCCTCAAACGCTGGCGCGGTGCCCTTCTCATAGTCCGCGATCATCGCCTTGCCGCCGCCGGAATAGCCGGACACCGCATGGATTGAGAGTGGAATATCGGCAGGCAAGAGCCCTTTGTCGATAAGCGGGCGCAGCAGCGCGATGGCGCCCGTCGCATAGCAGCCCGGGTTGGCGACATATCTCGCCATGGCAATCGCTTCGGCCTGCCCCGGCACAAGTTCCGGGAAGCCATAAGTCCAGCCAGGCGCGACACGGTGCGCGGTCGACGCGTCGAGGATGCGCGGACCTTTGCTCCCCATCGCGGCGGCGATCGCAGCGGTTTCGCGGGCCGCTTCGTCTGGCAGGCAAAGAACCACGATGTCGGCTTGTTCCATCACGGCCTTCTTGGCATCCAAATCCTTCCGTTGACCCGCGGGGAGACTTAATAGCCCCACGTCCGGGTCAGCATCGAGGCGCGCGCGAATGCCAAGCCCGGTGGTTCCAGATTCGCCATCGATGAAAATTTTCGCGCTCATGGTGCGGCCTTGGGCGGCTGAATGTTGCAGGGAGACATTATGAAAAAGGCGGCCAGTGGCCGCCTTGATTCTTGAAAGGAGCTTTGTGCAAGCTCAGCGTTTCGAGAATTGGAAGCTCCGGCGGGCTTTCTTCTTGCCATATTTCTTGCGCTCGACCACGCGCGGGTCGCGGGTCAAAAAACCCTCTTTCTTGAGAACCGATCGCAGATCCGGCTCGTAAGCGAGAAGCGCCTTGGAAAGTCCATGACGCACGGCACCCGCCTGCCCAGAGAGACCGCCACCGGCAACCGTGACCGTCAAATCATATTGGTCGACGCGTTTGGTGATACCGAGCGGCTGCCGCAGAATCATGCGGAGCACGGGGCGCGCGAAATATGTTTCCAGAGGCCTGCCATTGACCACGATCTTGCCGGGACCCGGCTTGATCCACACCCGCGCGACCGCGTCCTTGCGCTTGCCGGTCGCATAAGCGCGACCTTGTGCATCGAGTTTCTGGACATAACGGGGGGCAGCTTCCGGAACCGGCGCCGTGGCGCCTTGCAGATCCTGAAGCGAAGTTAACGTCTCGATCATAATCAGGCGAGCCTCGCGTTCTTGCGGTTGAGGCTCGCAACATCGAGCGCCACCGGATTTTGTGCAGCATGAGGATGTTCGCTGCCCTTGTAAACACGCAGATTGCCGAGTTGCCTGCGGCCGAGCGGGCCACGCGGCAGCATCCGCTCCACGGCTTTTTCAACAACTCGCTCGGGGAAACGGCCCTCAAGAATGAATTTGGCGGTGCGTTCTTTAATGCCGCCTTGATAGCCGGTGTAATGATAATAGACCTTTTGGTCGCGCTTGCGGCCGGTCAAAACCACTTTTTCGGCATTGACGACGATGATGTTGTCGCCATCATCCACGTGCGGCGTGAAGGAGGGTTTGTGCTTGCCGCGAAGCCGCAAGGCGATCAGCGTCGCAAGCCGGCCCACGACGAGCCCGTTGGCGTCAATAACGACCCATTTTTTTTCAACGTCCGCCGCTTTGGCGGAAACAGTCTTGCCGAACATGCAAATTTCCATGCAAATAGGCGCTCGTCCCGTCCAAGGGACAGGAGCTTGCGCATCGATTGGTGCTCCTTTTAGGCAGGCTTTCCTCTAGGGTCAAGGCTTCCCGCGGCGAGAGGGGCAAAGAAACAGGGGTTTAGCCCGTGCGGCATGAACCTGGCTCCCGCTGCTGCGCTTTGCGGCCGCTGCAGCGGTCCACTTGCCTTTGTCATTCAATCTCTTCAAAATTGTCCGCAACTCATTGAAATCATGGTCAAGGAAGCTGATTCATGGCCGATGACACCCCCGCCGACGCTGTTGTGCGCGACATTCTCTTGAGGGTCAAAACCATCGCGATAGTTGGCGCATCGGATAAGGTGACGCGGCCCTCCTATGGTGTTTTCGCGTTCCTTCTCGCGCAGGGATACCATGTCGTTGGCATCAATCCTGGCCTTGCTGGCAAGACCGTACACGGTACGGTATTTTTCAAAAGCCTGATGGATGTTCCTGAGCCCATCGATATGGTGGATATATTCCGCAATTCAGCCGCCGCAGGGGCCGTCGCCGACGAGGCGCTGGCGCTTTCGCCGCGGCCGAATGTCATTTGGATGCAGTTCGGCGTTCGTGATGACGCGGCAGCAATGCGGGCGCGGGCTCTCGGTGTTGACGTCGTGATGGATCGTTGCCCCAAAATTGAATATCAGCGTCTGAGGCTCCAGCGGCGATAGAATCGATGGAATGAGTAATCCCCGCTCAGCCTAGACGCCGTCGATGGATCTCCTTTTTCAAATGAACACAGGGAAATGTTATCATCTGGCTATTAGGTGAAATAAGCTGTTTTGCTGAATCATCGAGCGGGAGAAACTGGCATGTCAAAGCAAAGCTCCAGTTGCTCTCTCGCTGCAATGTTTCTCCTAAGCGCCAACCTGTGTCTTGGATCAGCCTTTGCAACCGAGGATGCCGTTCGCAATCAATTGGCGCGCAAGGACTGCGTGCGCGGAAAGTTTAAGGATTATTACCTCCAAGGCCAGGGCGGCGATCCGCCCGCCAGCTACAGCGGCCGGGTTTTCAAGCTAAGCCAGAATTATCCAAACCAGCTGCCCCCCATGGAAGACTATCCATGGCTGAAGATCGACTTCAAGGATGGCGGTCCGGTCGATCCGCAAGCCTATCTCCAAGCGCTTCTTGACTATGGTTTGGAAGGCAATGTCGAAGCCAACTTCTACGTCGAAGACAATAAGCTCAGGAAATGGTATGGCATGCCATGGATGGACTGGAACACCGAGGTCGCTTCGGACTGGCCCGGGACCGATGGCCGCGAATTCGTCCACGGCTTTACCCATGAATTCGATTCGTCCGGCAAAACGCTCAGCACCTTGCAAAACGACTTCGTCGACACGTGGTCGGGGGGCTATTTCAACGATCGTGCCGCGTTCGGCATGGGTCAGGTTTATTGCGACCCGGACAACCCAAAACCTGGGGCCTTAAATCCTGATCCGGCCGCCCTCAACAATTTCCCCAATGGCTCCTTCATTATCAAGCTCCTCTTCTCGACGGTCACCGAGCAGCAGTTGCCAATCGTGAAAGGCGCGCTGGAGTGGCAAGCGAACGTCTTCGTCAATGACGACCCATCCTGGCGGAACAAGGGACCAATCTCCCGCTTCGCTCGCGCCGTCGGGACCATCCGCCTCATTCAAATCGATGTGTCCGTTCGTGACGACCGCAGCACCACGGGCTGGCTGCTCGGGACCTTTGGCTATGACGGAAGAGCAAAGGGTGAAACGCCTTGGAAGCGCATGGTACCTTTGGGGATTCAATGGGGAAACAATCCTAAAGTCACGTTTGGAGAAACTTGCGCTGGTCCAGCCGGGCCGTGCAACCGGGAAAAACTCACCGAACAATGGATCAATGAGCAGGCGGTCAAGGATTTGGCAACGGCGCCACTGAATTTCGACCATCTCGGTTATGGAGGACGGCTAGCCGGACCCGTCGACAACGCAAAGGCTTCCTGCATGGGATGCCATCAGACCGCCGGCTACCCAACTGTGCCGATCTTGCCGGAGTTTTCAGCAAACGGATCGGTCTTAAAACTCGATGCCGCGCATCAGCCTGGGACAAACCAAAGCTTTCGAATGATGTATTACGGCAATGTCCCCTCGGGGGTGGTCTTTAGCGACACGCAGCTCTATTCCTCTGATTATTCGCTGCAGCTGTCGATGAGTCTACAAAACTTCATCTCCCTGCGCTGCGCTAAAAGACCTCAAGATGCGCGCGCGCCGAGGCCCGAGATTTGCGCGCAGCTAGCCCAGTGGTCGAAGGCACAAAGAAAGTCCATTGGCGATCTCCTCACCTTCGGTTCTCCCGGCCAGAAGGGCGCCCCGATTCGTTCGGACTGACAAGAAAGAGCTACTAACGCCCCTGCGACAGAGCCTGCGCGTGCGCCACCGCCATCCCCAAGACCAGCATCGCAAAGGCTTGATGTAAGAGTCCCGCCCAGAGCGGAACCACGAGAACGAGAGCCACGATTCCAATCGCGGCCTGCGCCGCCACGAGCCCCGCCACCGCAATGACGCGCCGTTGCGCCCGGCTTCCTCCCTCGACGCGCGACGCATAAAAAACCTGAACGATTGCAACCGCCAAAAGCACATATGCCGTCATGCGGTGTTGAAATTGCACCAGCAAAATATTGTCGAAGAAGTTTCGCCAAAGCGGCGTCAGCAAAGTCAATTGATCCAAGGGCGGCCAAAAATATCCGGCGATCAGAGGCCAGGTGTTGAAGGCGCGTCCCGCCCGCAAACCGGCAACGAGAGCACCGAGGCCAATCTGCAGCAGCACGAGCAGGATGATGCTGGTCGCGAACCACTTGAATCCCGGCAAGACCTTATACGAAAGTTCCGCCTCGCGGTGCTTGAGTGAGGCTGCCAGCCAAACCAGCGCGGCAAACGTCAGACTGGCGAGCAGCAGATGAATGGCGAGACGCTCTTGCGCGACCTCGACCCGATCGGAAAGTCCGGATTTCACCATCCACCAGCCAACTATCCCCTGAACACCGCCAAGTGCCAGCACAGCCAACAGTTTTGGCTTGTAGCCGGGCGGCAGATTTCCCTTCGCCCAAAAATAGATTAGCGGCAACGCCATGGCCGCGCCGATGAGACGGCCCAGCAGCCGGTGGCTCCACTCAAAGAAGAAAATGTATTTGAAGCCGCCCAAATCCATATCCGGGAAGAGCTGCGCGTATTGCGGAATTTTTTTGTAGTGCTCGAATTCCGCCAGCCACGCGGCTTGGCTGAGCGGCGGGATGATTCCGCTCAAGGGCTTCCATTCGGTAATGGACAGGCCGGATTCGGTAAGCCTTGTCGCACCACCGACAATCACCATCAAAAACACGAGCCCGGCAAGGCTCCACAACCAGATCGCGACCGCGCGATAGGGTGGCGAAGCGTCTTTTGCCGCGCGCAAGCGGCCGGCCGGCAATTCACCCACGTTCGGAATTCCTCACATCAAGCAACGGGACTGCGCATCGGCACAGGGATGGAACGTTGCGCCCAGCGCATAAACCGGAGGCAGATCGAACCCCGGCGGAGTGGCGCGGCCCATGGCCAGATGGCCAGGCACCAAATGCGTATGCGGCCCGTCGGGCGATTTGCCGCCCGGCGGCGGGATCGGGCTATATACCTCGGCGCGTCCAAGCGGCGATTCGACGATTCTCACTGGACTGTGCGCGACGATCGTGGCTCCGGCATCTCGCAGAACCGCAGTGAGCGGCTGTCCCGACACAAGGTTCAAGGTATTGTGCAGTTCCTCGGAACAGGACCGGACACAAAAGCGCAGGTCGTCCCGCCCCAACCCCAAATCGAACCACGGCTGATCGCGGCATTCGGGCTGGACTGCGCGTTCATCGCGGCCGAGCGGCGTCAGTGTCGTCGCAACCGGAACATTGGCTCTCGCTTTGAGGACCGCAAGAAAGATTGGGCCATAATCATTACCGGCACGCAACTGCAGCGCTCTAACGTGTTCGCCAATCGTCAACTGCAATGCGCCGCGAGTCGAGAGTGCGGTGATCGTTTCTCCCACGGCGGTCACGTGGCATGTTTCGTCATCCGCGCAAAGAAATTCGGCAATCGCCCCGTAACATCCAAGAGTCCAGGTGCCTGATTTTTGCTCCAGGCTACGGCCAACGAAGTCCGCAATCTCGCCAGCCAGCCAGGGCAATCTTGCGATTGCAAGACCCATAGTGTCGAAGCGTCGCGGCAGAACGGCCCAGATCGCGCTCCGGCCCTCGTCATTGGCCAAACACCATTCCGCGATCTCGCCGCTGGTGCGGGCGCATCCAAGACACACGCCCAACGCATCGTCCATCTTGCAGATACCGGTACAGGGGCTAGGGACGACCATTGTCTCAATGCTCATTCGCTGTCCGGGAACAAGATCGGAGGAATCGCGGATGTTTTGGATAGGCGATCACGTTGCGAGGGCTTAAGAAGGGCCCATGGCACGCGCTGTCTATAGATGAAGCCATAAACATCCGCAAAGCGCATGTCCATGCATGGCATGCCGCAATGGAATAAAGGAGCATCATGCGCGGCCGGTTCCGCAAACTTATCGGCACCATCATCGTGATCTTGTTTGTGCCGGCCTATGCTCTCATTGCCATGGCCCTGGCACAAGCGCGTCCGCTGCGGGAAGCGCCAGTGTTCATACAAATACTTTGCTATGCTGGGCTTGGCTTGATTTGGATCGTGCCGCTGATGCCGCTGATCAAATGGATGGAAAAGCCGGACGCTGGAGCGTAATCACACGCTTGCGATATACGTCAGGCGGCATTTCGGCCGATGACTCTTGGCGATGGGTCTGGCAGGCCAATCAGCAACACCTCGCCAGCGCCAGCTTCGATTAATCGCGCCTCCGCTTCCAAAACTTGGCCGTTTTGCGGGCCGGCGCAGGATACCAGCAACGCGAAATCCGCTTTCGTGGCGAGCATTGCAGCGGTGTCCGTCACGTCAAGCGGCGGCGCGATCATGATGAGAAAATCATAGATCTGCGCCAAGGAATCGAGCACATTTTCGAATTCGTGGAGGTTGAATTCACCGTCGCGTCCAGCCCGCAGAAAATGCAGACGGGAGGCGGGATCCCGGCAAATGACTTCCGCGAAGGTGGCTGTGCCCTTCAGAAGCTCGCAAAGCCCCGGCTCCTCGCCACCCGCTAGGCCACCGTCATCTGGCCCGCTGGCAAGCTCACCGAAATCGAACAGGCTTGACGGGTCGAGACCGATGAGGATCGACCGTCCTTCCCTGGCAAGATCTCGCGCGAAATCGCGCATGACACCGGACGCCGCCGCCTCGCCAAGTCTCGTCGCAACGATTCGTGTGCCTCGCGCACCGTACCCGCTGAAGGGCGCCGCAAGAATGCGAGCCGTGATTTTGGCGCTGACGGGGCCCGTGTCCCCCGGCCCCGCAGGTTCTGAGTCCGTGGGTTCGTCCAGTGCTTGCCGCAGATGCGGCTTGCCCAGTGCGCCATGACGGGCAACGATACGAACCTCCCCCAGGGCGCGAGGCTGTTCCAACGGCTTGTCCGGGCGTCCGGGAGCCCGTCTTCCCGAAGCCGCTGCCGACACCAAGGCGCCAAGGCCCATGACAAGCATCGCGGCACCTGACAAGAGCATTAAGGGCCTTGTTGGATAAATCCGTTGCAACGGCGGCGTGGCGCGCGATGCGATTCGCGCCTCGCCATTCTGCGGTAAGGCACTGGTGCCTGCCCGCATTTCCAAATAGAGCTCCGCGATACGATTGGCGGCAGTTGCTGCAAGCTCTGGATTTTCCGACTGAAATGCAATGGTCAGAAGGCTTCCCATGCCCGGCGCGCTCACCCGCAGCCGGTCTTGATAGGTTTCAAGAACGCGATCCTCCAAGCTTTTCCGGGCGGGATCGCGGAGAATGCCGAGAAAAATGAGCGACCGGGAGATCGGATCGGAACTTCGCGCCGCGGTGTCAAACTCGGGGTTGACCTCAATCTGAAGATCCTTGATCGCACGGCGGGCAAGGTCACGCGATGCAATAAGCTGCGCCTGGCCAGTGGCTGGACCAATACCGCTGGCACCTCCAAAAAGAGCGAGGCTGGAGCGCAGACCAATAAGGCCGGCCGTGCGCGGACCAATCAAAACCTGAGCTTCGGCGCTATAGAGCGGCTGCTGCAGACAAAGCAGACCGGCAAAAAGCAAACTGGCAACGAAAACCAAAACAGCCAGCGGCGGCCCGGCCGACCACCATTTTTTGGCGGTCACGGCTTCGTGCTCCAGGCCCTGATCCCAGACGCGGGAACGCCCCGTGCAAAGCGCCTCGAAGTCGCGCCCGTCCATTGCCAACTCCACAATCCAACGGCGTCATAAAACGCCGTTAAGGTTTCCGCGAAGTTAACTTTTGGAATTGCACACGAAAATCCAGCAGAAACCGTGCGGCGGAATGTCAGAAAGATGGGGTTCGGCCTGAACTTAAAAGCGCCGCGCGGAGCGTATTTTCCATCAGCATCGCAATCGTCATCGGTCCGACGCCGCCGGGCACCGGAGTTATTGCACCCGCGCGCTCGATGGCCTCGGCAAAAGCAACATCGCCGACAAGCTTCGTTTTCGGCATTCCAGACGCATTGAGACCCTCGCCCGCCATCCGGTTGATACCGACGTCAATGACAATCGCGCCAGGCTTGATCCATGCTCCGCGAATCATCTCAGGACGGCCGACCGCGGCGATCACGACATCGGCTCTCGCCACCGTTGCCGCGAGATCGCGGGTGCGCGAATGGGCGATAGTCACCGTCGCATTGCGGCCAAGCAGCAATTGGGCGATTGGCTTGCCGACCAGATTCGAGCGGCCGACGACGACGGCTTCGGCACCCGAAAGTTTGACTCCAAGCGCCTCGGCCGCCATGTCGAGAAGGACCATGCTCCCCGCCGGCGTGCAAGGCACGAGCGCGCGCTTCGTGTCGCCGCTCACAAGCAGCCCAGCATTGACCGGGTGCAGGCCATCGACATCCTTGTCTGGCGAAATGGCCTCAATGACGCGGCCCGGATCGAGCGGGTGAGGCAAAGGCAATTGCAGCAAAATTCCGTGGATCGCTGGATCGGCATTCAGCTTTTCGACGAGCGCGAGCAATTCCTCTTCGCTGATCGTTGCGGCAAGATCGTGCTGGATCGAGTGAAACCCGCAAGCATGCGCGGCCCTGCCCTTGGATTTGACATAGACCTGACTTGCCGGATCCTCGCCGACGAGGATGACCGCGAGCCCCGGCCTAAGTGCTTGCGGGGCGAGCGCGCGTGCCACTTCCGTCACGCGCGCAAGCACCCGCTTCGAAGCGCGTTTGCCATCGATCACCGCACATCCCGTTGGCGCATGAATGTCGAGCATGATCCACCGCAGCCTTAGGTAGCGGCGTTCCTATTTCGCCGATGAGGAAATTTGAAAATCGGGCGCTTGCGTATGAATTTCAGCAAATTTACCCGCCGATCTTGGTTCTGACTGTCTGATAAACGGATTCCGTCGTCTCCGCCGCCTGCGCGAGCAGCGCATTGACTTCCGCGAGCTGCTTTTCGGCAAAATCGCGATCCTTAATCGCCTTGGCGTTGATGAACACGTTCAGCGCCGCGCTGCGCAACCCGGCGTTCGCCGCCAGCACGGCGACCCCGGCATCGCTGATGACATTCAGATTGCCCTTCTCCGCCACCGCGGCGGACAGGCGCATAACCTCGAAACAGGCTTTGACGGCACGTAATGGGGCCAGAGTCGCATCCCTCAAGGCGGCTTGAATCGCGGCGGTGCGCTTGGCTTTCTCGTTGTCGGTCGCGCGCGGCAACCCATAAGCGGCCATCACGGAATTGAAGGCCACGACATCTTCCTCAATCGCCCCGGTCAACTCGGCGCGCAGCGCCTCAGCCTTGGCATTCACGGCCTTGAGATCTTCGGAGACCGCTTCATAGTTCTTTTTGCCAATGGTAAGGTTGGCCACCATGGAGACAAGTGCCGCACCAATGGCGCCGCAGACCGCCGCCGCGCCGCCGCCGCCGGGCGTCGGGCGTTCACTGGCGAGATCGTCGAGAAAGGTCCCGATGGAACTGTTCATAGTCATGAGTGACATAATCCTTATCCTTGAAAGTCAGGCCAGGATTTTGGCTTGCGCATAGATATTCTCGGCATCGAACACTTGGTCGGAGTTTTCGAACAATTGTCCGACGCAGGCGCGATGCAGTTTCAGCTTCAAGCCGCCAAGCCCCAAGGCGCCGATCACGATTTTGCCGTGGCGCTCTTTCGCCTTGTCGATCGCCTCGACACCGCCAAGGCCAAGCGGCGGCTGCGCGTTGCAATCGGCGAGCAGTTCGATCGCCGGGTTGTTCTGCCAGTCCTTTTCATCGAGCAGCGGAACCCCGATGGCCCCCGCGGCAAAAACCACCTGCACGCCCTGCACTGCCGCCGCGCGGGCTACATTGTCAATTGCCTCGATGGGCGCTGGCGCGAAGCCAAAGCGGTCATTGATCGCCCGGCTCGCCGCATCCGCTCGCTGTTTCGAGCGCGAGGTAATCGCGACTTCGGCGCCCTCGATATGCAACATCGCCGCCGCACGCATGCCGACCGGCCCCGTGCCAGCGAGAACAATCGCTTTCTTGCCAGCCAGCGGTTTGGCTTTGGCGAGCAGAGCGACGCCAGCCGCCGCCGTCGTGTTGGAACCATTGCTGTCCAGCATCACCGACACCCGGAAATTCGCGAAAAAGTGCTTCTTGACTTTTTTGAACAAGGCCTCGCCGGCGACCATGCTGCCTCCGCCCACGAAGATCGCGGTAAATTGCTTTTCCTTGGGGCCTCGCGTGTAGATCGTTCCATCGACGAGCGCGCTGACATTTTCCGGCGTCACACCGCCATAGCCGATGACGTGATCGGCGCCGCCGTCATAGCCAACCACCGTGTCGAAGACGCTTGGCACGGGATCAGTATCCAACAGGAACAACAGTTTCTTCGTCATGACGGTCTCAATGTTTTGAATGTATTTCCGGCCGGGCAAGAAAAGGACGTTCCGGCATTACGCATATCAGCGGCGAGAAAGCCGCCAATCGTGCCGATGCGCGATCTCCTTGGAGCCAGAACAGGGGTCGTCAAAGGCCTATTTGTCAGAGTTCGGCGGCCCTGCCAAGCCCGCTCCGCCCACGGCTGTCTGCGCCGAGAGCGCGATCGAGCGCGATCACGCCGGCACCAAGACCGAAAAAGACAGCTAGCAGGACTGTTGCGTTCAACATGACCGCCGCAAACCCAAGCCTAGAGACGTCCATAAAGGGATAGGGATAGACTCCGAAAGCCGCGCCGCGAAGCATGGAATAGATGAAGAAGAGGAGCGGATAAATCAGCCAAGTTACCGGATCTGGCCAACTCAACTTTCCCTTTGGAAGCAATAAGAGCCAGAATAAAGTGTAAAATAAAGGCACGGCATCGTGGAGAAGAGTATCTGCAAGTAAACGCAATCCATGCGGATGCCAAAGATGCCGCAAGAGCAGCTCATAGACGACGCCGACAACAATGACATAAACAACGAGCGCCGCATTTAAGCTTGGTCCAGCCAAAAATCGCTCCGCTTGCGGCTGCGCACAGAAAATCGTGAGCACGACAGCGATGACCAAATTCGTCTCCATCGTGAAGTAGCTAAAAAAGTTGATTAGATGTTCCGCCATCGGCAAACTTTGGACCAGCGCCTCCTCGATATTGTAATAGAGCTGATAGCCGACCCCGAACCATGCCATGCCGGCGATTGCCGCGGCGCAGCGCCATTGTAAGGAATTCGGAATCAAAATTTCGTCCGGCGCCTTCGCGTCGCCCTGCATCGTCATATCCTCCGAAACCCAAATTTGGATTCTGGACTCAAATATGGCCGCTTCGTCGAATTTTTGCAAAACTGTCACATCCGCATCATACGCGAACAGCATCGCAGCACGGATCAACTCGCCGGCAGGAGGGAAATTTTGGGAAATTGGAAGGCGATCAGGGCTTAAACGATCGCAAGTCCGGTCAAATAAGTGCCAGTAAAGGCTCACATCTGGTGCGAAAAAGACGATCAATTCTCGTTGAGATGGAGCGGTTCCTTTTGATCCAAAAAAGGCGAGGGATTTGGAAGTGGACGGTGATCGGCTTCGGCGACCGGCGCGCCGGCAAATCTGCCGCTGAGCGTGATGGCTATGCCGTGGCTCGAACCCTAAAGGGCGCAGTTGGGTCTCATGTCCAGGCAAACCCGCAGAGGCAGAGCCAGCGATCCTTCCAAACTGCCTGTTCCGGTCAAAATTCAAGCCGCCGGGACAGACTCGCCCTGAATTATTTGGGGTTGGCACGGCACATGCCGGTCTGTCATGGGTTTTTCACAACGAAGGCGCGATATCACGAAGGTGCGTTAGCTTGGCAACCCGGGCTTCGTGCCAGGCCGGAACCCTCACTCGATCGCCGCCTTTTTTCTCTCGCCAGGGCAGCTTTGCTTTTGCCAAAGCGGGGATCCCCGAGGCGGCGTATATCAGTCTCCGCCCACGGTTTCATCCAAACGGTAGCCAAGATAGCGAACTGAATTGATGGGATCGTAGCCAAGGTGGCGGCGCAATTTCTTGCGGAGCTTGCTGATATGGCTTTCGACGACATTTTCCTCAACGTTCTCGTCGAAAATTCCATAAATCGAATTGAAGATTTGCGCCTTGCTCACGCGCCGGCCCCGGTTATTGACGAGATATTCTAGGATTCGGCGCTCCCGCCGTGGCAATGGCAGGGAAAGACCTCTGAGCTGCGGGTCTCTGCCATCAAAGAAGACTCGCAGCTCGCCGATCACGGCCGAATCCCGCTCGCTCTCGTGACGCCGCCGGATGGCACCGACCCGCGCCAGAATCTCACGAACATGGATGGGCTTACGCACCACATCATCGACGCCCGCAGCAAATAAATCCAACGTCTGCTCAAGCGACGGAGTCTCATTCATAGCGATCACCGGAGCACGGGTGCGATCCTTGATCATTTTCGGATAGAGCTTCCGGTCCCGGCAATCCCCCAATAGAAAGGCTTCGACCGCGAATAAATCAGCATCGGCAACTGTTGACACCCATTCCTGGAATTCCGATGGGCAAAATCCGGCGGATGAAACGCCTTCGCTGCCAAAACGGCAGGTATATCCAGATGTCACAATTTCACGTTCGTCAATTATCACTAGCATTGAAATCTCCGGCGAATCTCACCTTCATTCATCAAAAGGTTAACAACTTATAGTTAAATGTCAAACGATATTTATCGTATAAGTTGTTTTTTTCTCGCTAAGATTGTATATTTCGCCTAGGTTCATCTTTCCGCTGTGTTTGGCCCTAACGCGAAGCTTCGCAGAATGCACGGGCGCCCGCCGTCCACGCGCCGAACCCGCTCGCCACCATGTTGGCGATAACCTGGCAGACATATCTCTTTTGGGCGGGATTGTTGCCGGGCCCCGCATGATAACGGGCAGCCGCCAATGTCCAGCTGCCTTCCCTGGCCCACAACTCCTTGAGGAAATGCGCCGCGAAATCGACATTATCATGCGGGTCGAACATTGCCTCGAGGGAGCGGAAATGACTGCCATGGAAATGATGATTGATTTGCATGCAGCCGACGTCGATCAGCCGGGCACCGCTTTTCCGCGCTTCTTCGAAGCGGCGCAAGGCTTCATCCAAACTCGCAGCGAAAAAAGCGGGGCCATGAAGATTGAGCGCGAAGGGTTGCAACGATCCCCGCTGCCCGGTTTCGGTCAGACCGACCGCATAAAGCACGCCCAGGGGAACATCGTATCGTTTGGCCGCCTCTGTCATTTCGCGTTCGCAAACTTGCGATTGCACGGGTCCGGCAAAGCAAGAAGTCTCAGAGATAAAGCTCGCCAGAGCGACGGCGAGTGCCATTCCCATCCCGCGGCTCATCCGCACTTTTCGGACGGGATTGCTGGCGATCATCTTGCGGCGGCGGACGGTCATGGGAGCTTGGGCCTCCGTTGGTTTGGCCTGTGGTGTGGTCATTTGCCTGGGCCAAGGATTGTTGCGGGGTCTGCGGGTCAACCATCCTGAACGCAACATTTTCAAGGGTAAATCCAGCAGCTTGCAGTTTGCTGACAAGCAAATCTTTGTCCCTTCCAAGCAGTTGCATCGTCTCCAGGCGTTCGGTTTCAACACGAAGATCGAGCTGTGATCCGGCAAGCCGCAGCTTGACGGTGACCTTGCCCAAGATTTCGGGATCGAGCTGCAACTGCAGGGTCTGGACTCGAGGCATCGAGAGGGGCGATTTCGCCATGCCTTCGATGTCGCGCGGAAGGATCGATGGCGCGCTTGCCGGGCTGTTCTCCAGCTTCACAGATTCGGCTTCTGCCAAAACAAATTTGGCAATCTGCTGGACGGGAAGATTGGGTGGACCTGCTGGCGCCTCGTTGACACCCAAACCCCTGGCCGCCGTGGCCGCGACATTCGGTTCATGAGCACCGATTGCGTCGCGTTCCTGGCTCTTGAAAGATTCGACGATTTCACCCACGGCGTGGCCGCGCGCGGTATCATCTGAAAGCCGGTCGGTTTCACCGGGAAGAGTAAGCGCCGGCTCGAGCCCCGGGACGAACTTCAATGGCGCGCTCCCTTGGGCCGGCGAAAGTCGAGTGGCCGGAGCAAAATACGTTCGCTGATCGATGACCACAGCCGCAACCGGTGTCCAAGGGGAGAAGCCGGAACCGGAACCGACGCGTGGTTCTCGCGCCAGGCCAAGACTGGGATTGGCTTGCATGCGGACGCGATCAGGTGCGGGCGCCCCGGCGGGTGGCGGAAGTCCGAGGGAAGCCACCAAGCGGAAGACGTCCGTGCCCGCGGGAGCATCGGAGCCCTGCATTGACGGAGCCCCGTCCCCCACAAGCGGTTGCAAACCCGTTGGTAACGCTTGCGGCCATGGCGAAACAGGTGCCGCCTCAAGGGGGGCGGTATTTGCCGGCATGGCCGGTGAGTCTGACCCACTGTCCTTGGCGTCGCGAACCGTTGTCGACACGGCCAGCACTGCGAACCCCAATGCCGGCGGGGAATTCATGAGATTAGCGATATCACGAGGAACAGTGGCAGTATGCGAATGCCGGGTCGCATTGATCGTCGGGCGGCGGCCCACAGACGGACGCTCGCCCTTCCCAGGGGAGGCCTCTCCTGCAAGAGCCGCGATAAGTCTGGCAGGCGTCTCTCCCGCGCAGCGGTTCGTCGAATCGGACGCTTTAAGTGCCACCCCGTCAAGACCAGCCAATCCATGGCACAGGTTCGTTGTTCCAGACAAAGCCTCACCAGCCGAGAGTATTGTGTCCCCTGAACCGGCATCCGGTTCGACCGCTTCCGTCCTCAATCCTCCTGTGCCGTTCGCATCGGAGGTTTGTGCATCCAGCGGAAAACTCTCCGGCGGATCAGCGGTCGCAGAATGGAAGTCCAAGCCCGCCGTTGCTGGGCCAGCTCCCCCTTGCCTATTCGCCTCGGCGGCTCTTGCCGCCAGGAGCAAGCTCTGCCGGGGGGCTGCCGGCGCGCCTCGGCCAGCAAGACTCGCAACGGCGGCCACATCGCCAAGCTTGCCACCGGTGAGAGACAAATCGGCCAGATGGCCATCAAAATCTCCGGGCAGGCCGTGCTCCTTCTGCGGACTCGCGGGATCCGCAGATTTTGCTCCTGCGGACATTGCCCTTGAGTCAAGTAAGCTCGAAGCTGTTCCCAAGGACCCATCAATTCCGTTCACGGCGCCTTCCCCTCCAACACGTCATCGGCTTCTCCAAGCCGCTGCTGTGCGAGATCGATCAGCTTGGAGGCAGACGCGACTGTCGGAGATTGAATGTTTGAAGCAACGGCGGGCTCGTTTGAGTCCAGCTGGCGCGGCCCGCGCTGATTGCCAGGCCCATCCCCGATCTGCTTCGCCAATGAGGCAACCGACTCTTTGAGTTGAACATCCTGTTTGGGCAGCCATGACGGATCGACCGACTCGAACTCGCGGAGGCCCTTTTCATATTGGTCCGTCAAAATAAGCGCCGCCGATTCGTAAAGTGTGGCCCGCGCGCGCGCTGCACTGGCATCCGCCGCCAGCGCACCCGCCTTCCGCGCGGCAAACAGCGCCGCGCCGGGCTTTCCGTCGATGATGCTTTTGCGGGCAATCTGCAAATAAAGAGCGAGCTGGCCCACGGAATCGATCTGGCCAACCAATTCTTCGAGAGCGGCGAATTGGCTTGGATTGATTGTCAGTCCGAAATGAAGAGCCGACGCAACGAAACGCTGCCGGAAACTCTCGAAATAGGCCGAATGAGGAAAACGCCAAATATACTCACTCGACAAGAAAGCGAACTTGTCAATATCGGCAATTTCGTCGGCGAGAACGAGTTCGCGGCGCAAAGCCGTTTCTTCCACCAAGGTTCCCGGCGACAAGATGCGCGCAAGATCGAGCAACCGGATCGCTTCTTGAGGATTCTCTTTCGCGGCCAAAGCGGCTTTAATCATGGCGACATGCCCAGCAATCGCCGGCGCCACGGTCTTTGGATCGATCGTTGAAAATACTTTTTTTGCTTCGGCTTCCCGCTCCTCGACATAGGCCAGCGCCCCCCGCATGAGTTCGAGTTCGGGCTGGGGCGGCAGTCCCGTCTCGATTGCCTTTCGAATGACCCGCGCCTGACCTCCGCTGAGTGTGTAAAGCACGGCGGCACGGGCGTTCTTCGGCTGACGCCACACGTCACGGCCAGATGCCAGGAGGCGTTCTGCCATCTGCTCGATAAGCTTCGGCAACTTGCCTCTGGCACTCTCGTTCCCGCGCACGATTTGGTCTTGAATGGCTTGGATCGACCGGACGATCTCGAAAGGCTGTTTGGTTTCGAGCCGGCCGCTTTCCTGCCCCAACGCCTGGCTCGCACAGAATGAGGCAAGAGCCACACCAAACAGAAATCTTGCCCTCCAAGTCATGACTTTTCCTTCCGCAGCAGGACTTCAATCCTCCGGTTCTCCGACGCATTGGGGTTGTTGGGCGATTTGAGGCGATGATCGGCATAGCCCTCAATGTTCTCGAAGCGCTTTTCACTCACGCCTCCACGCGCAAGCATATAGACAGCCATTTGCGCGCGCGCCGACGACAGCCGCCAATTGTCGTATGCCGCTGTTTTATATTTACGCCCATCCGTATGACCGCGGACGACAATGGAACCTGGCCCCTCCTTCAAAACCCGGCCAATCTTTTCCATCATTTGAACCGTCTCTGGCTGTGGTTCCGCAGAACCGATAGCAAACATCGAAAAGCGCGCGTCATCTGTGAGGCTGATGAGAATACCTTCAGCCGTTGCCTGAACATCTATGTGAGGCTGATTTGTCATGTGAACACCGTGGCTGATCGCGCCTCCGATGTCCGATTTCAATTTTGCGGCCGCGGCAATGCGCGCACTGTCCGGGCTTTGTTCGGCTTGCGAAGTCTCGGCCGATTGTACGCTGCCTTCCTGATCCAGAGCTTTCGCAAGTGGAGCGCCGCCGGCAGGTACCTTCTGGATTGGCGTGCTTGCTGTGGCACGCGCATTGACATCTTTGCTTTGCGACTCGTTGAGTTGAGCCTCCCTGGCTCCGGCTTCCTTGTCTTGAGACTCTTTGTCTTGCGCGCCGCTCATTTGCACCAGCGGTAATAAGCTTTCACGTACCGTGTCGGGCTCATGCGGCGTGGTCGTGAAAGGATCGCTGAATGAGCTCGACGGATCGGTGGCAGCGCCTGCAGGCATACCAGACGATGAGGCCTGCGATGCGGCCGGGGCGCTCGCCGCTATTTCCGTCAGCACCGCATAAGGATCGCGGAAGAGCGCCGCCTCGGTAAGCGCCGCTGCATCTGGACCCGCTTTGCACGTGACATCAATTTCCGATTTCTTCGCAGGGTTGCGCTGACTTGATTTCGATTCGTCCGGTGATTCCTTGATGTTTGGTCCCGACCCCATTTCCGTATCTTTTGGATCGCGGAAGCCTTTTTTTAGCGTGGTCATGTCCACGAGTTTCACAGGGTTAAAATATTGCGCAACGGTATGTTTCGTTTTCTCACTGGTCGAACTGATCAGCCACAGAACGAGAAAAAGCGCCATCATCGCCGTCATGAAGTCGGCAAAGGCGATTTTCCAAGCACCTCCATGAGGAGTATCATCATGACCCGAATGGCGCTTGATAATAAAAATTTCCTGATGTTCAGGGTTCGCCATGGCTTACTCCGGCTGCGATTTGATGCATTCGAGCCACGCCTCCATACGGGTTTCAATCACTGTTCGATCGGCAATGATCCGCACATCAATCGCAGACTCTGGTGAGAATGCGATCGCACCAGCACCGGCGCCGAGCTTTTCCCGAAGCATGGCCAAAAGATCTTCTGGACCACAAATTTCAACGACGGGTTGCTCGCTCCCGCTCAGAAGCACTTCAAGATTTTCGGCAAGAAGCTCCACCATTTTGCGGCGCAGGGCCTCGGCAACGAAAGGAGCAAGAACCCGCTCCACGCTCGCAGCAATATTCGACTCGATGGCCGCGAAACCGTCTTTGATGGCACGGGCCAAAGTTTCGCCTTCCTGACTTGACCATCGCTGGCGTTCGGAGGCGAGCCGATCCTCAGACAGCAACCGCTCCTGCGCCATGAGCGCCTCATGGCTGGCGGCGGCGGCGGCACGTCCTTCGTCAAAACCCTGCTCGCGGGCGGCAAGCAACAAAGCCTCTAGATCTGGGGCCGCCATTGCCTCCAGCAGTCCGGCGTCCACACTTTCGCGGCTCGCTTCGTCCAGACCAGGAACAACCGGCGTTGACCCAAATTCGTCCAAATACCGGGCGACCGGACACGTTATTTTCCGGTGGCTCATTGATGCAGCCATTGTTTCAAAACCGCTGCGGCTTTCTCTTCGTCGAATTCAATGATTTGCTCCAGCCGCTTTTGCGGGGAACGCCTTGGGTTTCCGGTCAAATCCTCAATTAGATTTGCCTCTGGTGTGACGCTCCAATTCGGAAGCTGATTTGCTTCCGTGGCGCTGGACTCTGCATCCGACAGATTCTCAAGCGCCGCCAATTCCGCGGTAGCTCCAGCCTCTCTTGATGGCATCGACAAAATCGCTTTCGTCGCCGGGCGCAAACCGAACCAAATCAGAAGCAATGTGACAACGAGAATCGTTACCGCGTTTACAACGGTGCCTGCCTGACGCAGCAACATTTCACCGATCTGCGGCGGCGGCTGCGGAGCAAGTTCATGTCCGGAATCGACAAAATCGACCGCCATAACTTTGATAACATCGCCACGTTCGCTTCGCGACCCTGCGGCGGAGGCGACCAATTGCTGAAGTTCGTTCAAGCGCCGCTCGACCCCATCAGACGCCGGATTGCCGCCTAGCGAAGCAAGTAGATTGGCCCGGTTGACGAGCACCGCAACCGAAAGATTGTCGATCCCATAACCGCCGCTTACCGTAGAGACCGTCTTCGAAGAGACTTCGTAATTGGTCAGTTCTTCTTGCTTTCGGTTTTCTTCGTTCGATTGCTTGCCATCACTGGCGCTTGGAGTTTCTTGAGGAAGATTGCGCTGTACCGTGGCTGGCGACGAATTGGTGGCGTTTTGCGAGACTTGATTCTGTTTGACGGTCCGAATGGACCGTTCGACCCGCGAATCCGGATTGAAGATCGTCTCGTTCGTCTGCTTTTTATCGGTATTCAATCTGGCGGCGACGCTGATTTGAAAATTGGCCAATCCCAGATACGGCGTGAGTGTCTTGCGGATATTATCGAGTATCTCCCGGGAGACGGTTCTTTCAAGCGACAGCATCGCGCCTGGCGCGGCGTCGGATTGATCGTCGCCCGATGCGAGCAGCACGCCATCGGTGTTGAGCACCGTGACCTCGGCGGGCGTCATTCCAGGAATCGCGGAAGCGACCAAATGGCGTATGGCTTTCGCCGCGACGATATCGTCCGGCGTATCGGTGCGAATGACGACGGACGCGGAAGGCGGCTGCCGGACCCGCCGGAACGACCCTTCATCAGCCAAGACAATGTGCACACGGGCAGCCTTGACCCCCCGCATCAGCTGGATCGTGCGCGCAAGTTCGCCTTCAAGCGCCCTGACGCGGGTCACTTCCTGCATAAAAGAAGTCAGGCCAAGCGAACCCAGCTTATCATAGAGTTCATTGCCGGCATTTGGGCTGTTTGGCAGGCCTTTCTCCGCCAGCAGCATCCGCGCCCGCGCCGTTTCGCCATAGCGCACAAGCACGGTCCCGCCATCCGAACTGACGTCGAATGCAATGTCAGCTTCCTTGAGAGCTCCCGCAATCCTGCCGACATCCTGCCGGTCAAGGCCGGCATACAAAACTTCCGAGGCTGGCCTGCTCAAAAAATAGCCCGCCAGACCTGTCATCGCAAAGACAGTCACGCCGATCACGCCAAGCGCTATGAGGCGGCGTGAGCCAAGACCGAGAAGACTGGCCCAGAGACGTTCAATCTGCTTCTGCACCGCCACCCGCCGCCCCGATCGACCCCATCACGTATGATGCGCAATCTGAGCCGGAAAACTTGCCTGGACATTGCAAAAATGACCGCGCTTCCGAAGGAGGTCATATCTCAATGTCACGGCAGCTCGCGCGCCGCAGTCACCCACAACTCAGTTTCATCATTCGCCCTCCCATCCGGCCTCCTTGGAACAAGCCTCCTGCTCGCTTTGATGCGACTTTTCCCAGTCGCTGATCGACTGCGTCTCCGAGCCGGACATCTTATTGTTCATGCAAGAGCAATAGGCTGCGACGACCGTCGCAGTCTGATTCTCATCCTGGTTGTCGTCCACACATTTCTTGATCCAGGCGGCATCGTCGGCGTTGGCAAAGGCTGGGCCAACTCCCGGCACTTGCGCCACAATAGCAACAGCAAGGAGGGCAATACGGCTCAATGTCATCGTTCTGCTCCATGTGTGATACAAGAGGCTGATTCAAGAGGCTCCCGCCGCTTTTTCCGTTGGCTTGCCTGGCTTATAACGCCGGTTTGCTGCCGGCCGTCTGTTTCGACAGAAATGCACAACCCGAGGAACCAAAAGCGATCCAGAAATCTGCTTCCACTTGGGAAGTCGTGAAAACGTGACTTATTCTAAAATCGATTGACCAGCGAATTCCAGTCTTCAACAATAACAACAAATCACTCCCTTCTGAACCTGCCTGTTACGCCAAACGCCTGATAAGCCATTAAGGTTGCGAAATAAGGCGGCTGCGCGGTCAGGTAGCGCGACGATTTCATCCTAGGTGCGCAGTACGACGCAGCTGAACATCCTTGCTGGGTTCCGCCGCGAGAGCGCCCCCTTCCAGATCCAGCGCTCTGACGTGACCTTTGCCAGGAGAATTTCGGCAGGATAATTCCTGGCGGCAATGACGAAATACAAAGAGAGGCCGCGCTTTTCCTTTAACGCGGCCTCCGAGACGCGGTTTTATCCGAACAGCTTCAGGATCAGCTGCGTGTTGGAGTTCGAAATGCTCAGCGCCTGAATGCCCAGCTGCTGCTGGACTTGCAAGGCGGCGAGCTTGGTCGCTGCTTCATTCATGTCGGCGTCGACGAGCGAACCGACGCCAGTGGTCAGCGAATCACTCAGGTTGGAAACATAACCCTGCTGAGTTGTGAGATTGGTCGTCGTCGAGCCAAGAATGCTCGATGCGGTTGTGATGCTCCCAATCGCGGTCTCGACGTCAGTGAGCATATTGGCCAGATCGCCGGCGGTTGCCGCCGCAATATTCAATGTGAGGATCGAGGCCGCCGTGTAGGCCGCTCCGCTTATCCCCAAAATGCCGCTGGTCGCGCCGGTCGTCGCATCGAACAGTGCCGTCTGTGTTGTATCGACGCTCAGAAAGCTGACACCGTTCGTCGAATCATATGAGGCAACGAGGTTCACTGTGCTGCCAGAGGTTTCCAGAAAATTCTGGCCATTGAAGGTAGACGAACTGCCGATACTGACCAATGATGCTTGTTGCTTGGCAATATCGGTTTGAATCGCGTTCAAATCTGCGCCAGGCTGGGAGGCAGTAACGAGATCATCTTTGATCTTGTCAATCACCTCAATCGATTTGTTCAACGCCGATGTCATGGTCGACACCATCGATTGACTTTCGCTGAGCGCGTCATTCACCGCACCGAGGGCGCCAACATTCGATTTCATCTTGGTCGCAATCGACCAATAGGAGGCGTTATCGGCCGCCGTGTTGATGCGCAACCCGGTCGATACTTCATTCTCGGTCTTCTGCAAATTCATTTGCGTTTGCGTAAGCGACGCAAGCGCGGTCATCGCGGATGTATTGGTCAGTAGGCTCGACATTGTATGTCCCTAAAATTGTTTGATGCGGAGGGGACATACCGGATTTTCGCCGGTACGGCAGAGCGGCATAATGCCTTTGGATTTTTATAACCGATCCAATCCGCCATGTGTTCGTGATATCAGAAGATGATTGCGCATTGTTTAACGCGAGCACCCACTATGCCGCTATTTGGTTAGGCGTAAGACCTTACCAAACTGCCAATCAGCAAGTTCCAGCCATCAATGAGAATAAAGAATAGAATTTTAATTGGGAGCGCGATAACCGATGGCGGCAGCATCATCATTCCCATCGACATCGTCAGCGTGGACACGATCATATCGATGACCAGAAACGGCAAGGCAATCAGAAAGCCCATTTCAAAGCCGCGGCGCAATTCCGAAATCATGAAAGCTGGAATCAGCACCCTGATCTCACCTTTCACATAATCCTTCGTTTTGAAATTGTCGCGCGCCAAATCCTCAAAAAGTTTGAGATCTTTCTCACGCACCTGCGACATCATGAATTCCCGGAAGGGCTCGGTGATTTTGCCAAAAGCTTCCTCCTCCGGCATGCTGTTGTTCATCAGCGGCTTGACGCCATCATCCCAGGCGCGCTCGAATGTCGGCGCCATGACATAAAACGTCATGAACAAAGATAAACTTATGAGAATCAAATTTGCGGGCGTGCTTTGCAAACCTAGTCCAGACCGCAAAAACGACAGGGCCACCGCAAAGCGCGTAAAGCTTGTCACCATAACAAGCAAACCAGGCGCGACGGACAGCACCGTCAATAATGCGACAATTTGAATGATCCGGCTGCTGACCGTCCCGCTTCCTTGCGGGATGAGCGAATTTAGGTCTGGGACTTGTGCCTTCGCGGTCATCGCTGAAGCGGTCAGCAGAGCCACCGCAAGGAACATCTTTTTCATTGAACCACCAAGGTTTGAACGATGAGTTCTCGCACCAATCCCCCAGAGCGCGTGGAGGCACGTTCGTTTAAATCTTCACGCAAATGCTGCAGGCCGCTGGCGCCGCCAATTTGTGCCAAGGATAAGGTCCGCAGGAAACCAAGTAAGTCCTGGGCAATCTCGGCGGCAAGCAGATCTGGCTTTGGGACGGTCTTCATATCGAACACAATCGAAGCTTGCACTCTGACCCAGCTATCGCTGGGCTCGGCCAGATTGGCAATGATCGGGGGCAATTCCCGGACGAGGGTTTCAGTCCCATATTTTATTTCGCCGGCCTTGCCCGCTGGCCCAGCCGCGGCGGGCGGCTGCTTGGCTGGCTCGGCGCCAAGGAGAAGTCCTAGACATGTCCCCGCGGCTGCCGCGCCTAGGGTCAACCCCGCCAGCACGGCGGCCCAGACAAGTGGCGGTTGGACCGCGGGCGCCGCCATTGATGGCCGCTGCTCTTCCTCGTCGCTCATGATCACGCCATCCACCCTCTTCAAAGCGGCTTCAAGCGATCGTAAAACTGCTGCAAAAGGGCCGGCTGCTGAACCTCCATGATCCGGCCCCGGCCACCGTAGGAAATCCGCGCCTCCGCGATTTTGTCGTAGGAAATCGTATTTTCCTTAGAGATATCTTGCGGGCGCACGATTCCCGCAACGTTCAGTAAGCGCAATTCAAAGTTTACGCGCACTTCTTGCGAGCCGCTGACGATCAAATTCCCATTGGGAAGGACATCGGTCACAACGGCGGCTATCGCCAATTGAATCTTCTCGGCGCGATCTATCGAGCCTTGACCCTGGGTGACGGACTTCGCGCTTGACTCGAATTCTGGCTTGAGTTCGGACGTGTTGTTGTTGACCCCGAGTTTGAAATCAAATCCCGTGTCAACTTGCGCGGAAAGAGAGCGATCCGTCGCATTGCCGAAGGTCGCGCTGTCGTTGATCGCAATATGTACGGTTACGACGTCGCCGATTTTGGCAGCTCTCGGGTCGCTAAATATATCGGCGCGGCCGCCGTTCCATATCGACGAACCGCTGTTGGCCCTGGGTGTGGGGAGGAAGAGTGCGCTTGCGGAAGGCTGCACATCCGTGATGAGCCCGGTGCCGACAGGACTCATGAAGGGCTCTCTGCCAATCTCTCTGACGTCACCGGCACATCCTGCCACTGAGAGAAGAGCAAAGGTGAGCGGAACCAGCGCCCGCATATCAGGATCTTTTTCCTTTTGGCGCGTTTTCCGGCGCCAGCATGCCATGCGCCAATTGCGCGGCGCGGTTTGGCTCCATCTCATTGAGAATCGCACCCGCGACCCGAGGCGGCAGTTTCGCGATCACTGCAGCGGCAATCGCGTCGTCCATGACCGCAAGTTGCAGGGCGGCGGCATCTGGTTTCATGTGGGAATAGATCGAAATCACGTCATCGGTGGCCTTTTTCATCGCTTCGTCATGCTTCTTTAGCCATTCGACAAGCTGTGTTTTCCTCGCCTCCAGTTCCGCGAGGCGCTGTTTGATTTGCGCCTCCATGTCGACAAGTTTCGAGGTTTGCCATGCTATCCTTGCATCGCCGGCGATCGCTTGATTGTTGAGGCAAAATTGCTTCGCCTCAACGGGTGCCGCGGCTGGTTCCGCCGCCTTCGCCGCATCGGCTTTCTTTTGTTCGGCGCAGCCTCCATAAATGGGGATGCAGGCAACACCAACCGCAATAGCGATGCCGGCCGAACGCATCAAAAGCAAGGAGCGGGTCATGGCGACGGTATCCCCTGTGGCAAGCATCGGCCGCGCTGCCGTGTGGCGCGGCGGTGATCTTCCCGGATGCGAATTGTGAACCCTTCAGTCCAAATCAAATTAAATCACTTGCAGGATGCGCGCCCGCCATCGCCGCGCCAATTGATGACACCGGAAATGTCTCTCTGCCCGTGAATTTGCATGGGCCGTTTCGTAAGTGCTGCTGATCTTTCTGGAGCCCGCTCCGATGCGGCAAACAGAGAATGACCAAACAAGCTTGTGCAAGGCTGCCGCCTCGCTGGCAGGTCATTGGACAACAAGATCGGCGTGCAAGGCACCTGCCGTTTTGATCGCTTGGAGGATCGCGATAATACCGGCCGGCGTTAATCCAATTTTGTTCAAACCATTGACCAAGGTGCTGAGGCTTGGACCCCGGACAATCGAAATCGGCCCCCCTTGCTGAGTTGCGTCAATCTCTGTGTTCGGTGTGACCACGGTTCTTCCCCTAGCAAACGCGTTGGGTTGCGAAACTTGGGGCGTTTCGTTGATCTGCACGGTGAGATTTCCCTGTGTCACGGCAACGGTGGAAATCTGCACGTCCTGGCCGATGACGACGGTGCCGCTCCGCGAGTCCATGACGACCCTCGCTGGCGTGTCGGCCTCGACAAAAAGCTCACCTATTTCGGCAATGAAGCGGGTCGTTCCGATCCGCGGCGGCCTCGTCAAAAGGACAGACCGCTGATCCTCCTCATGCGCCAGCCGCATGCCAAAATGGCGTCCAGAATAAGAGTTGATCGCATCGGCGATACGCACGGACGTTGCGAAATCGGGGTTTCTCAGGATCATGATGAGCGGCCCAACGTCATGCAATTGCCCCGGGACTTCCCGCTCCATCACGGCGCCATTTGGAATACGACCCGCCGTCGCGACGTTTTGGGTGATCGTCTCTGCCTGCCCGGCAACGGAAAATCCCGCGACGGCAACCTGCCCTTGGGCAATCGCGTAGGTCTGCCCATCGACACCGGTGAGCGCCGTGAGAACCAAGGTTCCGCCGAGCAGCGAGGTCGCATCGCCAAGCGAGGATACTGTGACATCGACACGTGATCCTGGCTGAATAAACGCCGGTAAGTCGGCGGTGACCAGAACGGCGGCGACATTGCGGGTTCGCAAAATGTTGCCCCGGCCGATGCTGCGGATATTGACCCCCATCCGGTCGAGCATGGATTGTAGGGATTGCGCGGTGAAAACCGAATTGGCGAGCGTATCGCCAGTCCCTTGCAAGCCGACAACAAGCCCGTATCCCACGATTTGATTTTCGCGAACCCCCTGAATGGTCGTGATGTCCTTAATTCGCACGGACGCGACGGCCGGGAGGCTTGTCAAGACAATCATGCAAAGAAGGAATGTGACGCAGAACTGCCAATTCAGGCGCGTTTGCAGCATCAGCTGCCACCCACTCGGATCGAGCCGTCAGCCTGCACGGCTCCCGAAACCGTTATCCCGCTGCCAAGGTTGCGGACCAAGATGATTTCCCCAACGCTCCCCGCCTGCAGGGCGGTCCCATAGGCGGTGATTGCGAGCCCTCCGCCCTCAAAGAAAATCCGGACCTTCGCGCCATTGGCGATCGCCTTTGGATCTCCGATCGCGTTTAAGGGAATCGGCGATCCAGGCAACAAGGTGCGACGCGCAACTTTCCCAACTATCGCCGCGCGGTTCTCAACTGCGGGAAATTTGCTGCTAGGAGAATCAGTGGAAAAATCATGGTCAATCAGGCTGCCGTCCTTAATAACCTCGCCCGGATAAATGATGCTTATGGGCACGGGCAAAATATTGGCTTCGGCGGAGAACACCAAGCCGGGCCAAGCCACAAAACAAACCCCTAGTGATCCGGCTACGCCAGAAAGAGCTGCGAAGTTTTTAAAAAACCGACGGCCGCGCATCAGCGTCACCCCAGATTTTTCGAGACCGTGCTCGCCATGTCGGACGCCGCTTGGATGACTTTCGAGTTCATCTCGTAAGCGCGTTGCGCCGAGATCAGGTCGGTAATCTCCTTCACGGGATCGACGTTCGAGCTTTCAAGGTAACCCTGACTGATCAAGGCGAAGCCAGGATCCCCCGGAAGTCCCGTGACCGGCGTTCCGGAAGCGTCGGATTGTTGATAGAGGTTACCTCCAAGCGGCAAAAGGCCGGCATCATTGGCAAAAGTTGCCAAGGTCAGCTGGCCGATCTGTTGCTGGGCCGTTTGATTGGGAATCGTCGCCGAGACTTGACCTGACTGGTTGACGGTCACATTCACCGCGTTGCTGGGAACCGTCATCGCAGGACTGACAACAAAGCCATCGGTGGTCACGATCTGGCCGTTCGCATTCGTGTTGAATGCGCCCGCCCTTGTGTAGAGAGTTCCGCCGTCGGAGCCGGTGACCTGAAACCAGCCGCGCCCCGTCAATGCAAGATCCAGCTGGTTCCCGGTATTGGCAAGCGCGCCTTGAATGTGAAGATTGCGAATCGCCGCCGTGCGCACGCCAAGACCCAGCTGCGCTCCTTCTGGAATCGTATTGTTTTGGCCCCGGCTCGAGACGCCCTGCAACCGCTCGGCCTGGTAGATCAGGTCGGTGAACTCGGCACGCGCGCGTTTAAACGCCGTCGTATTGATATTGGCGATGTTATTGGCGATGACCTGAACATTCAAGTCCTGCGCGGCCATTCCGGTCGCGGCAATCGATAAAGCCCGCATGATCTTGCCTCATATCGCCATTTGGCTGATGGTTTGATACGCAGAGACGATTTTATCGCGGATGGCGATCGCGGTTTGCAGCGAGCGCTCGGCGCTCATAACCGACTCCACGACATGTTGGACCGATGTCTGGCCTTGCAGACCCGAGATCGCGGCCGACTCTCCGGTTTTGAGCGTATTGATGGCTTCGCCGACTTGCGCGAAGACCTGACCGAATTCGGAACCCGCGGCGGCGGCTTGTTGCGCGGCTGGCAGGGCTTGCGACACCGCCGAGGTTCCAAACAAAGAACTTGCAAGAGAAAGCGCAGGGATCATGAAGAATTCCTCAAAAGGTCGATTGTCATGGAAGAGAGGCTGTTGGTCTGCTTGATGACTTGGAGATTGGCTTCATAGGAGCGGTTCGCCTCGCGGAGATCGGCCATTTCCACGAGCAGCTCCACGTTCGGAAGTTTGACGAAGCCGTTGGAGTCCGCGGCTGGGCTGCCCGGGTCATGTTCGATCCGGAAAGGCGTGCGATCGACACCGACCCTTTTGATCCGCACGAGATTGGCGCCCGTCGCTTGATCGAGTTCGCTCTCGAATGTGACGGTTTTCCGCGCATAGGGATCAGCGCCAGGCGCCAAGCCCGTGGACTGCGCATTGGCTAGATTTTCGGCAACGATTCGCAGTCTCGCGGATTGCGTTTCAAGACCGGAACCGGCGATCTTGATTGCCGCTTCGATGGGATCGATCATGATCTATCCCTTCAGGCTCGTCATGAGCATTTGATTGAAAGCCTTCACAACGGCATTGTTCAGCGAGGCTTTCGAGGTCACCTCGCCGGATTTCAAAAGCTCTTGGTCAAGACTGACCGAATTGCCGGAATGGGAGATTTCCCAAGCCGGCCCTTCCTTGACCGACACCAGATCAGGCGAGCCCGGATCGCCCCGCCGCATCGGTTGCGGCCATCGTCAAATTCTCGTCGTTGAACACCGTTTCGAAGGGCGGCACATCCGCGGCCCTGTAACCGGGCGTATTGGCGTTGGCGATATTTTCCGCCACCGCGACTTGGCGGGCGGACAACCAGCGCGCCTGTTGCGCGGCAAGATCAAAGAGATGAACTGGTCCCATCGGCAATCCCATCCGAATTCGCCTTCAACGGAGGATTTAGCGGCCAGCCCTTGCCCCAGGCTGTCCCCATCCCAAAGCCCCTTACAGAAGACGGCCTGCTGAAAGTGGAATGGCGCGGCGAAGATGTATGTTTGGCTATCGGCGGCACATGGCCGTGCGGAGATTCCGCGAGGTTCAGCGATAGAAGCAGTGCCGAGCAGCCTAGGATCGGGGCTTATTGATCATCGAAGCGGTTGGAGCCGAGTGCCTTTTCAAGCGTCTCGACGCGCACCTCGAGAAGCACAATTCTATTGATTGCCGAATTTACCATGGACCAAGCGAAGGCGAGGAGGGTCCCCATTACGACGAGCGCCGCTGCGAGGGCAACAAACACCCCAGTGGAGACTTGAATCATTTGGCTGCCCCGCGAGTGGCTGCGTCTGTCGAGATGAAAGCATTACGCCCGCCCGACGTGCAGAACCAAAGCTGAGCCGTGTATCAAAAAATCTGATCTGTCAACGGAGCGCCCATCCTCTGGATCGGCCAGACCCAGCGAGAGTGGTTTGTGTTCTTGCCGAAAGGTGCGGGGTCGCACACATGGGCCTGCCGTCTCCGGCTACCATGGTCCATTCAGCGAAAGGGTTTGAACCAGAGGGGCAGACCATGAAAAGTCTCAAGAAGATCATGATTTTTTGTTTGGTCACCTTTGCCGCGACCAGCGCAGCCAATGCGCGCTTCCTGTAGGAGCCTGCGACTCTCCCGTGTCCGGCCTCAAGCGCCGGATTTTGATCGTGATTAAAAGCGCCAAGGGCCGCATTCAAACGAGCTTTCGATGAGCGGTTTGCAAGCGGCGAGGCTTTGCCAGTTGGCGCAAACCGGTAAAGGCCGGTGCCGGCAACCTCGTTCGGCTTGATATCCTCCTCTCCAACGTAAGGTACTAGCCCAGTCCGGCCGCAAGACCGGTCTCAGCGGCGGCGAAAAACAAACAGAGCCGTTGTTGCGAGAACGATTATCGAAGGCAATATAGGCGCGATGAAGGAATACACGGATTCAATTGCATATGCCATTGTGAGCGCGCGTAGCAGACAATCCGCCGCTAGTCTGATCAAAATTGCTCATGGCAGAAATCTCCTTCCGGCGCGAGACCTCAACCCGCTCTGGCATCTCAAACAATCGCGCTGCTGTTATCGAGCCCCTTCGTTCCTGAGGCTCTAAGCGTGGCATTAGCCTCATCGACGGAACTATTTAGACATGGCACGAGTTACGTCCGTGTCCAGTCACATTCACTGGCGAAAATAATCCAATCCATCGAAAAGCTATTGTGAGCGCGCCCAGCCGGGCGGCTTTACTTTTATGGAGGACAAATCATGGACAAAGATCGGATCGAAGGATCGGCGACTGAAATCAAGGGCAAAATCAAGGAGGTCGCCGGTAAGGTACTTGGCGATGCCAAGTTGGACTCCGAAGGCAAGGCTGATCAAGCGGCAGGCAAAATCCAGAACGCTGTTGGCGGCATCAAGGACACGCTCAAGGGCAAATAGCCGCTATGGGTTCCCGTTGCCCGGAACCCCATGTTCGCACTGTTGCCGCTACATGCCGGCAAGAGTGCGAGCAATATGTCCTGGACAACGAATGACGGCGGGTCATCGGCTCCTTCCAACGCTCCCAAAAGCGATGGGATTTAGCTTATAGACGACCGACTCCCATAAAACTGAAATTCCAAGGAAGGTGTGAGATGAGCACAATTTTGATTATCCTCGTGCTGTTTCTACTGCTCGGAGGTGGTGGTTACTATGGTCACAGCATGTATGGCGGGGCGGGCCTCGGCGGCGTTCTTGGCCTTGTATTGACCATTGCCGTCGTGGTTTGGCTGCTTGGCGGCTTGCGCATCGGCTGATCGTGCCATTGACAAAGGAGCATGCCAGCGTGATTTGCGGATTTATGTCTTAAGTCATAGAACATGAAGGGTTCGGGAGCGAACTTCGCGTGATTGAGCCTTTCAAGGACAATGAAGATGCGCGGGCGCTCGCGCAAGCCATCGTTGACACGGTGCGCGAACCCCTGCTCGTGCTTGACGGCGACCTGCGCGTGCTCGCCGTCAGCCGCTCCTTCTATTTGACGTTCCGGGTCCATCGCCAGGACGTGCTGGGCCGGCCGCTGTATGCGCTCGGTGACGGCCAGTGGCACATTCCAGCTCTTCGTACGCTTCTCGAGAACATCATCCGGGAGCGCGCCTCTATGGACGCGTTCGAAGTTGAGCATAAGTTTCCCGCGATTGGCCGCCGGATCATGCTCCTGAACGCCCGTAGTGTGTTCTACGCGGACCACTCTCACACGACCCTTCTCCTTGCTTTTGAAGATGTGACCGAGCGACGGGCCATCGAACGCGAGAAGGAAGAGCTGTTGCGGCAGACGGAGGAGCTGCTCCGGCAAAAGGACGTGCTGCTCCAGGAGATGGAGCACCGTGTCGCCAATAGTCTTCAAATTATCGCCAGCATCTTGATGATAAAGGCGCGCACCGTCACCTCGGAGGAAACGCGCTTACATCTTCATGACGCGCATCAACGTGTCATGGCGGTGGCGGCCGTGCAGCAGCATCTTCACGCCGCGGAAAGTTTCGACCAGATCGAGATTGGTCCTTATTTGACGAGGCTGTGCGAAAGCCTCGCGGCCTCGATGATCGGTGACAGCCGGCCAATCTCGCTACAGGTTCTGGTCAATGGCGGCACGGCCGCTTCCGCAAAGGCCGTTAGCCTTGGCCTTATCGTCACCGAGCTTGTGATCAACGCCCTGAAACACGCATTTCCAAAAGACAGACCAGACGGTCAAGTCGTGGTCAGCTACCAGACCGACGGGCCGGACTGGAAACTCGTCGTGTCTGACAACGGGGCCGGGAAGCCGGAGAGTATCACAACTCCAACGAGGGGCGGCCTGGGGACGACCCTCGTCAAGGCGCTCTCGCAGGACCTCGACGCAACGGTCGAAGTTGTCAGCGGTCCCGGAGGCGTGAACGTGTCCCTCGCGCATACGTCTTCGATTTCGTTGTCACCCACGTTCTGAAGGAGCCGCAACTTCCTTTGTATTCGATGTGCTGCTCATTGGCAGCTTCAGTACAGACATCCGGAATTTCGAATCACCTAAGCATTTGACGCTGACGGCTTAAGGGTAAACCACCGTGTGCCCGTCCTTAATCTCGGTTGCCAAATGCAGTTTCAGCAGTTCGGTCTCGGTGAGTATTCGTGTCTCTTCCGTTGAAACCATTAAATCCACGATCTCCTCGGAAATGCCCAACTTTCGAAAGTACGTCCTGTCCTCAGCGACCATTTGGGGGGCAAATGAACGTTGTATGTGTGTATCTACCGGCACGGCTCCCCGGTAGGTTTGTTGCCATCTTTCGACTACCGCCGGGTTGAGCCTGTAGTTTCGGACCCCAACCAGCGCTTCCTGGCCCACGAAACGGCGAACACCACCAGCAAGTACAAACACGCAAGTGGTATTGCAGAAAGCCGCCTGCCGATCTGGCTCGCCAACAGGTCCACTCCACGTTCCGTGCTTACAACGCGCCGGCGTACTCTCACAGGGATCGAAGACAGTTTTTGCGACCGCTACATCAAGTCCGCGTGCCCTTATGAGAAATCCCATGAGCCGCGCCATATTTATCAATCCACCACCAGATGAATGAATAAGGATTGGCAATTTTCGGCCGTTAAGCGAATTGATGACTTTGCGGAGTTGCTCTGCGGTGGCCAAAACGATGTCGCCTTCGGCAGAAATCCATTCGGCACATTGCGGTTCGCATCCAGGCTTGGAACTGCGCACCACCACAATGCGCATCGGATCGTGCGTTGGGTAATCATTCGGGTTTGGGGGAGCTTCGACCGCTCCGGCATCTGAACAAAATATCAATAAGGCGAGCAAAAGAGAGAGCCGTCTCAAACCGCAATCCTTAGTTTAAGAACTAAAAATTAAGCCTACCACGTCGAAGACGACGATCCCAGCTTGATCGAGTAAAACGAATTGTAAGACCGCTAATTACCGTTGGCCAAATAATCATAAAGTTTCAATGTGCTAAGAAATCCACGCGGGGGAGCCTCACTCTTCCGTCAAGTGACGCAAAGCCTTGGAGCGCCGCTGCATGATGTTTCTGATGCATTCATAGAGACCAACGCCGGGATGGGCCGAGTTCAGCTCCTCGACGCAAGCTTCGCGGCGAGCCAGAAACGCGCGCTGATCATTTAAGATGTCCTCTTTCTCGGAGGGATCGGCGTTCGCCCGCGCCTCGTCGTAAAGCGCAGCAATGTCACGATCCATCGCCATGAGTTCTTGCGACTGGCAGATCGTGTCTTCGACCTGGGAATCGGCTTTGCCGCAATTGATAGCGGGAGTGTCCTGAGCCAAGACTGTGCTGTTTAAAGCAAAAACTATGTAACAGACGGCTAGAAGTGATGTGATTGGAAAATATGACATGGAAATATCCTCTTCAAAATCGGCTCTATTTCGAAAAATTACGAAGGTATGGGAAACACCCGATGCTGCCTCAATCTCCAAACGATTGTCAAATAGCATCAGATTAAGACAGGACGGGGCGTGTCACCTGGGGAAAGAGTGGAAAAACAGGCTCAAGCAGCCCATTTCGCGCATAATACTGCCACTCTGCTGATTCGCGTTGGCGTGCTAACGTCCCATATTCCCACTTAGGAGCCGCAATTCCTTGACCGATGTCCTTTCGCTCGCTGCCCTCGCTTCTCCCACGCAGGGGATTGCTGCCCGCGCGCGGGCTGGCGGATCCCGCTATTTGGACGGGCTGAACGCCGAGCAGCGAGCAGCCATCGAGGCGATCGAGGGGCCACTGCTGGTGCTGGCGGGCGCGGGCACCGGGAAAACCCGTGTTCTGACCACACGTATCGCGCATATTATCGCGCAAGGCCGCGCCCGCGCGCATGAAATTCTTGCCGTGACCTTCACCAATAAGGCGGCGCGGGAAATGAAGGAGCGGATCGGCGCGCTCGCCGGGCCGGTCGCCGAAGGCATGCCGTGGCTTGGCACGTTTCACGCGATTTCGACAAAAATTTTGCGCCGCCACGCCGAGCTTGTGGGGCTGAAACCCGGCTTTACCATTCTCGACACGGACGATCAGATCCGGCTGCTCAAACAGGTTCTGCAAGCCGGAAATGTCGATGACAAGCGCTGGCCTGCCCGCGCCCTCGCGCATCAGATCGATGCTTGGAAAAATCGCGGCCTCGATGTTGCGCATGTGCCCGCGGGCGAGGCGGCGGCGTTCGCCGATGGCAAGGGCGCGGCGCTTTATAAGCTCTATCAGGAGCGCTTGAAAATTCTCAACGCCGCCGATTTCGGCGATCTTCTGCTCGAAACCTTGCGCCTCCTGCGCGAAAATCCGGAAGTCTTGAAACTCTATCAAGACCGCTTCCGCTACATGCTAGTGGACGAATATCAAGACACCAACACGGCGCAATATTTGTGGCTGCGGCTGCTCGCGCAAGGGCGCCACAATGTCTGCTGCGTCGGCGACGACGATCAGTCGATCTATGGCTGGCGGGGCGCCGAGGTCGATAATATTTTGCGCTTCGAAAGCGATTTTCCGGGCGCGAAAATCATCCGGCTGGAACGCAATTACCGCTCGACCGGACATATTCTCGCGGTCGCGGCAGGCCTTATCGCGCATAACGAAGGGCGGCTGGGCAAAACACTGTTCACCGATGGCGTCGATGGCGAGAAGCCAACCGTCACCGGCGTCTGGGACTCGGAAGAAGAAGCCCGCGTCATCGGCGAAGAGATCGAGCAATTGCAGCGCAAAGGTCACGCGCTGGATGAGGTTGCGATCCTGGTCCGTGCCTCGTTCCAGATGCGTGAGTTCGAGGAACGCTTTATCACGCTTGGCCTGCCCTACCGGGTGATCGGCGGCCCGCGCTTTTACGAGCGCGCCGAGATCCGCGATGCGCTGGCCTATCTGCGCTGCGTCGCGCAGCCCGCCGATGATCTCGCGTTCGAGCGCATCTACAATCTGCCGAAACGCGGCCTCGGCGATGCGACCATGCAGTTGCTCCATGATCATGCGCGGAGTGCCCACATCCCCTTGATGCTGGCGGCGCGGAGCATGGTCGAGACCGAAGACTTAAAGCCGAAGCAGCGGCAGACCTTGCGCAGCCTCCTCGCAGATTTTTCCCGCTGGTCTAAGTTGATCGACGCCAAGCCGCAGGGCGCACTCGCCGAGATGATTTTGGAAGAGTCCGGCTATACCGACATGTGGCGGAAGGAAAAAACCGCCGATGCCGGGGGCCGTCTCGAAAATCTAAAGGAACTCGTCCGCTCGATGGAAGAGTTTCCCGATCTTGGCAGCTTCCTCGAACATATCGCGCTGGTGATGGACGCAGCGAGTACCGATTCCGGCGCGCGTGTGTCGATCATGACCTTGCATGCGGCGAAGGGACTTGAGTTCGAGACAGTGTTCCTGCCGGGCTTCGAGGAAGGCCTGTTCCCGCATCAGCGCTCGCTCGACGATTCCGGCCGCGCCGGGCTGGAGGAAGAACGGCGCCTCGCTTATGTCGGGCTGACACGGGCCAAGCGCCGCGCCAAGATTTATTTCGCGACCAACCGGCGCATTCATGGGCTTTGGCAGACGACGATTCCCTCGCGGTTTCTGGACGAACTGCCCGCGGCGCATGTCGAAGTTGTCGAGGCGGCGACGGGGGCTGCCTATGGCGGCTATGCGCAATCGCGCTTCGCCAACATGGACAGCTATGGCTCGTCCTACACGACGCCTGGCTGGCAGCGCGCGCAACGGCGCGGCGAGGACCGCCAGGGCGCACGGGGCGGCTTTCAAGACAGCCGGGCGCGGCGCGGCCCGCTGCAGATCGAAGGCGAGCTGGTGGCAAGTTCGAACGCGCGCTCGGCCTTTGCCAAGGGCGCACGGGTGTTTCACGATAAATTCGGCCCCGGCACGGTCGCCGCAACCGATGGCAACAAGCTCTCCATCGATTTCGACAAGGCTGGCCGCAAGATGGTTCTTGAGAGTTTTGTCCGGGCGGGGTGAGGGTGTCCGGTCTTGCGCCCTGTTGATGGCTCACCCATCAGTTTTGTCCGGTTTTGAGGGCCAATCGGACAAAAGTGTTTCACGTCAAACGTTTTGGTACGATTGGCGGTCTGCTCTAACGTACGTTTTGGAAGGCGCGAAATTGTCTTTTGGGCATTCCGTTTTGTCTGATTCGGCGGATAATTCACTATGTGCCGCAGCAAGATTTCCAGGTTGACAATATGAGCGACGATAGCCTCATAGCAACGACATTAGCGCCTTTCGGACGCGAGTTCCTGCGCACAGTGTGGGAGTAACATTTAGCCTTTCTCTTCGCCTTGCCGACACAGCAATCGTACTGCTGCTCCAGAATCGCCCGGGCACGAACGCACACATGACCCACTACGTTGCCATCATTGAAGAGGAAGAAGGCAAGGCTTTCGGCGTCTGGTTTCCAGATTTGCCCGGCTGTGTCTCGGCAGGTGACACGCTCGACGAGGCCATACTAAACGCCGCCGAGGCTTTGGAACTTTGGGCCGGGGCGATGATCGAAAACGGCCAGACCGTTCCAGCCGCCCGCAGCCTCACCGATCTCAAGGCAGACCCCGAAGTCGCGCAGGATCTGGCCCGCTATATGGTGGCGCTCATCCCCTTTCCGCACGGTGTGCGGCAGCACGCGGCCGAATGATCCTCACGCATATTGCGCGATGCCATTGCCGAAGGACCAGTTTTCCTTTGGCACTTCCAAGAGATTGACCAAAATATTTTCGGGCTGAATGCCGGGATTGCTGGAAAGAATTTCCGCGATGCGCGCGAAGAGAGCTTTCTTTTGCTCTATGCCGCGCGTGTTGTTGACGGTGATTTGGATGATCACGAGATCATCATCGCGGACGATCCCCAGATAATTCTCGCCATACGCAAAATTGCTTTTGTCATACTCTTCGATGAGCATGAAGCGGTCATCCTCCGGCACGCCGAAAGACTCGCGCATGGCTTGATAGAGACCGTCCAAGATCGCCTTGCGATATTCGGGGGGCTTGCCTTTCAGCAGGGAAACACGAGCGAGTGGCATGAGGGATTCCTTCCTGAGTCTTTCGACAAATTAAATGGCCGATCCGGCCAGATTTTCCCATTCATCGCGCGGCCGACCCGAGCGTATCTTAACTTTGAAGTCAAGGATCAAGACCGCCGGAGGCGGCGCGCCTTTGGCGCGTCCTTGAGTTCAAAGTTCAGATGCGCTTTCTTGGCCGCCATGCGATGAATGACTTTTCCTGCGCAGAACGCGCCGCTTTTTCCAGACTTGAAGAGTCCCTCTCTCATCCTTCGAGACGCTCGCTTCGCAAGCTCCTCAGGATGAGGATTACAAGTCATATTTAGAAATAAATTCTAAAGCACCTTGCCGGGGTTTAAGATGCCCTTCGGATCGAGCGTTTGCTTGATCGCGCGCATGATGTCCATCGCGACCTTGTCCTTCACCTTCGGCAGCAGATCGCGCTTCAATTGCCCAATTCCATGCTCGGCCGAAATCGAGCCTTTGTGGGCCAGGACAATCTCATAAACGATGGCGTTGATCTCGTCCCAGCGCGCCAAAAATGTTTGCCGATCGGCGCCGATGGGCTGCGAGATGTTGCAATGAATATTGCCGTCCCCGACATGGCCAAACGGCACCAGCCGGGCGCCCGGCACGGCGTGGCTCACGGCGCGAAAAACCTCTTCAAGAAAAATGGGAATGTCGGCAATGGGGACGCTGACATCGTGCTTGATCGAACCGCCCTCAAGAGTTTGGGCCTCTGGCAAGAACTCGCGCAGCTTCCAGAAATTTTGGCGTTGTTCGAGCGAGGCGGCGGTCGCCGCGTCCTCGATGATGTGTCTCGCGCTTCCGGCCTCAAGCAGCGCGAGCAAGCGGTCATTAAGCCCTACCCGGCTTTGCGAACTCAATTCGAGCAGCACATACCAGGGGAATTTTTTGGCGAGAACGTCGCGCGTGTCAAAATGCCCCAAAACGAAATCGAGGCCGAGGCGCGGGATAAGCTCGAAACTGGTGATCTCGCCGCCCGCCATATCGCGCGCCAAGTCGAGCAAATCGAGGGCCGCGCGTGGCGAGGCGAGACCAATGAAGGCGGTCTCAACCGATTGAGGTTTTGGAAAAAGTTTCAAAACAGCGGCCGTGATGATTCCAAGCGTGCCTTCCGAACCAATGAAAAGATTTTTGAGATCATAGCCGGTGTTGTTTTTTTTGAGTTTCGACAAATCCGAGAGAATCCGGCCGTCGGCAAGCACAACTTCAAAGCCCAGCACAAGATCGCGCGCATTGCCATAAGCGATAACATTGGTGCCGCCGGCGTTGGTCGCGAGATTGCCGCCGATGGTACAAGACCCCTCCGACCCAAGCGACAGCGGAAATAGCCGATTCGCACGGCTCGCTTCCGCCTGCACATCGGCCAGAACCATGCCAGCTTCCACCGTCATCGTGTTCGAGGCGGGATCAATCTCGCGCAGCGCCCGCAGCCGGGTGAGCGAAAGGATGACAGCACGGCCATCAGGGCCGGGGTTTTGCCCGCCGACGAGTCCTGTGTTGCCGCCCTGCGGCACAACCGGCGTCGCTGTCTCATGACAAAGCGCCAGCACCGCCGCGACTTCTTGCACCGAGCCTGGCCGCACAATGCAAACCGCCTTGCCATGAAAGAGCGCGCGCGGCTCGTGCAAAAATCCCTCCATCCCGGCGGGATCGGAGATCACATGGTTTTTGCCGACGATGGCCTCGAAACCTGCGATCACGCTGGGAAAAGCCGCTCTTTGGGAGGCTGTGTTCAAATTTGATCCATCCCCTTTTTGGACGAAGGACGCAAGGATAGGGGCAAACCCGCCCCCGTAAAGCGAATTTTGCACGGACAACGGTCGAGAGAGGGCTTTGCCCTTGTAAAGTTGAATTTTTATGGCTGGGTACGATTGACCGCTGAACAGCGGCTATGTTGAATAAAGTTCCGCGGATTTCCACGAGGAGAAGCTATGGCGGCGCTCGACACGGTTCTGGCGAAAATCGATGCCAATCTCGATTCGGCCCTTGGACGGCTCTTTCAACTCGTCGAAATCCCGTCAATCTCGACCGACCCCGCTTATGCAGGGGCCTGTGCCAAGGCGGCCGAATGGCTTGCCGCCGAGCTCAGGGGCATCGGTTGCGAGGCATCGGTGCGTCCAACGGCCGGACATCCGATGATTGTGGGCCATGTGAAGGCGGAACGGCCGGACGTGCCGCATGTGCTTTTTTATGGCCATTATGACGTGCAGCCGCCCGACCCGCTCGATCTATGGGACAAGCCGCCTTTCGAACCGCACATCGCCGAGGCGCCCACAGGGAAACGTATAGTCGGGCGCGGGGTCGCCGACGACAAGGGCCAGCTAATGACCTTCGTCGAGGCCTGCCGCGCCTTCAAGGAAACCGGTGGCGTGCCTTGCAACATCACGTTTTTTCTTGAGGGCGAGGAAGAAACCGGTTCGCCGTCGCTGCCGGCTTTTCTTAGCGCAAACGCGGCCGAGCTCAAGGCCGACATGGCGCTGGTGTGCGACACCGGCATGTGGGACCAACAGACGCCTGCGATCACCATCATGCTGCGCGGTCTCGTGCTTGAGGAAGTGGTCATTCACGCGGCGAGCCGCGATCTCCATTCGGGGATTTTCGGTGGCGCGGCAGTCAATCCGATCCATGTCCTTGCCCGGATTATCGCCGATCTGCACGATGACAAGGGACGTGTGGCGCTGCCCGGTTTCTACAATGGCGTTAGCGAACTTCCCGAAGAGATCGCTGAACAATGGCGTGAATTGCACGCGCGGGGGAGCGCTTTTTTAAGCGACGTGGGCCTATCGGTTCCGGCCGGCGAACACGGCCGGGATGTTCTCGAAATGGTTTGGTCGCGTCCGACGTGCGACGTTAATGGCATCCTCGGCGGCTATACGGGCAAAGGCTCGAAGACCGTGCTTCCTGCGCAAGCGAGCGCCAAGTTCTCGTTCCGGCTGGTTGGCAAGCAAGACCCGGAGGAAATTGCGCAAAACTTTAGAGATTTCGTCAAGGCCCGGCTGCCAGCCGATTGCCGCGCCGAATTTATTTCACATGGCGCCTCGGGGGCCTTGCAGCTGCCGTTCAGTTCGGAGGCGCTGTCGCGCGCCCGGCGGGCGTTGCTGGCCGAATGGGGCAAGGAGCCGGTGCTGGCAGGATGCGGCGGCTCGATTCCGGTGGTCGGCGCGTTCAAGCACGATCTCGGGATGGACAGTTTGATGATCGGCTTTGGCTTGGAAGACGATCGCATGCACTCGCCAAACGAGAAATACGAGCTGTCTTCCTTTCACAAAGGAATACGGAGCTGGGCACGGGTCCTGAACGCGCTCGCGCTTTGAGGGGGAGAGCCAGCGATTAGGAACGCAATCGCCGCAGCCGCACACCCGCGAGCTGCAAACCAGCGAAGAGAATGAGCGCGTAAATGGCGGCACCAGACAAGCCCAGCAGCATCAGGTCCATGACATTGGCGAAACGGCCAAGACCTGCTGTCATGTGCCGGAATGGCGCGGCGGCAAACAGCGCGAAAACCGCCAGAGCGAAGGAAGCCAACGTCACCACCGTGACCGTTTTCCACAAGAACAGGTCGATCTTCATCGCGTCCCGTCGAATTGCCAAAAGACTGAGGATGATGAGATTGATCCAGGCTCCAACGGCCGTCGCAATGGCAAGCCCAGGAGCGCCAAACGGCTTGAAGAGCACGATTTTGAAGCCGACATTGACCGCAACGGCGAAGAGAGCGATCAGCATTGGCGTTTTCGTATCGCCTTGCGCCTGAAAGCTCGCCACGGCGGATCGCAAAAGAACGATCGCGACCAGCCCGAAGCCATAGGCCGTGAGCACAGCGGCTGAGGCGTTGGCGGCCTCCGCCGTAAAGGCGCCGCGCTGGAAAACCCCGCGCATGATGGCATCTGGAATCATAATGAAGGCAATGAAAAATGGCGCCGTGAGTGCGAGCGACAGCGCCATGGTGCGATTTTGCGCGTGCAGGGCGCCGCCGTGATCGCCCGTCGAGAAACGCCGGCTCATCTCCGGCAAAAGGACCGTGCCCGCCGCGATGCCGATGACGCCAAGCGGCAATTGATAGATACGGTCCGCATAATAGATCGAAGAGACGCCGCCAGTCGGGAGAAATGAACTGATGATGGTATCCGCGAAAAGCGCGATCTGACTGCCGGCCGAGCCGATCACGGCGGGACCGAGCGTCACGAGGAAATGCTTGATGTGCTTCGTCATGGCCGGTCGCGCGAAATGCTCGAAAATTCCCGCATGATAGGCGGCCGCCGAGGTCAGCAGGAGCTGCAACACGCCGGAGATCGTCAGCCCCCAGCTCGCCGCCAAGCCGGGGTTCGTGAACAGGAAAGCGATGCTCAGAAAAAAGATCATCGTCATATTCATAACGACTGGCGTGAAGGCCGCGGCGATAAAACGGCCATGCGCATTCAAGGTGCCGGACTGCAGCGTCACGAGCGTGATGAACAAAAGATAAGGAAAAGTGATCCGTGTCAGCGTGACGGCGAGCGCGAATTTTTCCGGATCGGCCCGGAAACCGGGTGCCAGCAGATCGATGACATAGGGCGTGAAAGCCCAGGCGAGCGCGAGCAAGACGATCTGAGACGCGAGCAGCCCGATAAAAATCTGCCCCGCGAAGAGCCGCGCACTGGCGAGACCCTCGCTTTGCAGGACCCGCGCATAGCTTGGCACATAGGCGGAGTTGAAAGCCCCTTCGCCAAAAATCGTGCGAAAATGATTGGGAAGGCGTTGGGCGATGGCGAACACATCGTTTATCCACCCGCCTCCAAGCACGGCGGCCGCCAAGACATCGCGCAAAAAGCCAGCGCCGCGCGAGAGCAGGGTCAAACCGCCGACGGAAACCAAGCTTTTGTACATGAATGTGTTCGATTCAAGCGGAACGCTGGGCGGCCGGAGTTTCGTCCGTCACTATGGAGTCCAAACCGACGCACTCCTCGATCAAATATAAGGGCCGCCGTTTCACTTCGGCGAAAATACGGCCGATATATTCGCCGATGATTCCGAGCGACAGCAATTGAATCCCGGCAAAAAACGTAATCGAGACGATCAACGATGCATAGCCAGGCACATCGACGCCGAACATGAGAGTGCGGATCAAAAAGAACCCCGCCAATGACAGCGCCAACAGGGACGTGGTCAAACCGATATAGCTCCAGACCTTAAGGGGCAAGGTCGAAAAGGACATCAATCCATCGAGTGCGAGGTGGGTCAATTTGCGGTAACTGAATTTCGACTCCCCATGGGCGCGCGCCTCAACATCGAAGGGCACGCTCACCGATTTAAATCCGATCCAAGCATAGAGCCCTTTGGAGAACCGCGCGTGCTCCCGCATCGTGCGCAACGCCGCCACGGCCCGCGCGTCGAGGAGGCGGAAATCCCCGGCGCCTTCCGGCAATCGGGTGTCTCCGACCGAGCCGAAGAGCTTGTAGAAGCGCTGCGTCAACAGCCGCCGCAAGGGTTTATAGACGCCGTGATCGACGCGCTGGGCATAGACGTTCTTGTAGCCTTCCCTCCATCGCGCGACAAACGTCTCGATCAATTCGGGCGGATGCTGCAAATCGGCGTCCATGATGACGGCCGCGGCACCCCTCGCATGATCAAGGCCCGCCGCGATGGCGACCTCCTTGCCGAAATTCCGGCTCAGCGACAGCGCCAAAATGCGCGAGTCCGCACAATGAGCCGCACGCAACCGGTCGAGCGTATCGTCGGTCGATCCATCATCGACAAAAAGGATCTGGAAGGAGGCCACGCAACGCTCAAGCACCGGCACCAGACGCTTCAACAAGGCCTCGATATTCCGGGACTCGTTGAAGACCGGCGTAATGACGGTCAGCTGAGGCTGCCTGCCTTCCCCTGCCCTGGCCTCGAATTTTGTCATGACGGGCTGCCTTCACATTAAAACCTACGGCCACTTCTAGCACCAGAACAATCAGCTTATAGCACTCGCATGGCCGCAGGATGGGGTACAGTTATGTTGACTGCGACGGTGGAGGCTGACACCTCCGGCGCGCTCAAACTACGATAAAAGCAATGGGCAGTTAATCTTGGGAGGAAAATCCATGTTCACAAGTATCAAAAACTATTTGGTCGAAAACCCCAATGCCTTTCAAATTGCGAGCACATTCGTCATTGGCGTCGTTGCGCTTGCGATCTGGGGTTACACTTCCAAAAAGCCTCCCACGAACGGCACTTAAAACGGAATATCATGTCTTTTTGTCGTCTCGCTACTGCCTCCAGTTGGTTTGAATGCTGAGTTCCGAAGCCTCTTTTTCGTTCTGCCTCTGTGCCGATGATTTCGCGCTGTCACCGGGTGTGAGCCGCGGGATTCTCGAAGCTGTTGGCGCCGGCCGGTTGAGCGCCGTGAGCGTCATGACGACCCGTCCCGCTTGGCCCGAAGGCGCACGGGCGCTCCGCCCTTTCACAGCCAAAGCCGACATCGGCCTTCACCTCAATCTGACGCTGGGCGAGCCGCTTGGAGAGATGCCAAGCGTCGCCGCGTTCGGACGCTTGCCGGACATCCGTCAACTCATCAAGGGCGCGCGGCAAAAGTCGTTGCCAGACACAGAAATCGAGGCAGAAATTTCGCGTCAACTTGACCAGTTTTCCGGATACTTCGGCGCGCCTCCGGCTTTCATCGATGGGCACCAGCACGTCCACATGCTGCCGCAGATCCGCTCATCTCTATTCAGGTGCCTCGAACGGAGGGATCTCGCGGGCAAGGTCTGGCTACGGACGAGCTCTGATCGGCCCTCGGCAATCCTGCGGCGCGGTGTCGAAGTGGTGAAGGCGTTTGCGGTTGCCTGGCTCGGCCGCGGCTTTGCGAGGGAAGCAGCCGCGCGTGGCTTTCCCACCAATGTAGGGTTCGCGGGGTTTTCGGCGTTCGATCCGGCGCGCGATTACGCCGCCGATTTCGCCCGTTATCTCCGCGTTCCTGGACACCGCCATCTTATTATGTGCCATCCCGGATATTGCGATGAAGAACTCGCCGCCCTGGACCCGGTGACCCTGAGCCGCGAACGCGAACTCAGCTTTCTGCTTTCCCCGGCCTTTCCGGATATGCTAGCGCGGAAGGGAGCGCGGATCGCACCGCTTTCGAGCGCGCCGCCACATTAACGGAAGAAAGGGGTACATTCATGTATCGCGCTCATCCAAAAGACGGCATTGCCTGGATCACGGGAGCAAGTTCCGGCATTGGGCGTGCGGTGGCCCTTGAACTGAGCCGGCGCGGCTACACCGTCGCGGCAACCGCCCGCCGGCAAGCGGAACTCGACGCATTGGCGGCGGAATCGCCGAATATTTTCCCGTTCCCCGGCGATGTCACCGATCGCCCAGCCGTGGCTGGGCTTGCCGCTGCGATCGAAGCCGAGCACGGACCGATTGCCCTCGCGTTTTTAAACGCTGGCGTCTATTTCGCCGATGAGTTCAATCAATTTTCGGCTGATACCGTTTGGCAAACATTCGAGATCAATGTCGGGGGAACGGTCAATTGTCTCGATCCCGTGCTCGTGGCGATGAGACGGTACGGAAGGGGGCAGATCGCGATCAATGCGTCAATCGCGGGTTTCGGAGGCATCGAAGGATCGGCGGGCTATGGGTCGAGCAAGGCAGCTTTAATCTATATGGCGGAAGCCTTGAAGCTCACTTATGAGAAGGCGGGTATTACCCTGCAAATCGTCAGTCCGGGTTTTGTCCATAGCGACATGACCGCGCAAAACAAGTTCAAAATGCCGCTCATCATGGATGCTGGCAGGGCGGCCAAGATCATCTGCGACGGTTTTGCAAAAGGGGGTTTCGAAATCACCTTTCCTCGCCGCCTCGCATATTTTTTCAAGGCTGTGTGCCTATTGCCTTATCCGCTCTATTTCCAGCAGATGCGGCGCTTTGCGAAGCGGAAGCCTCTTCCAGACGGATAGGTTCCACTGTGAGCAGCCTCTTGAGACACCACCCCCAGTTATCTATATCTCTACGGCTATAAAAACAATTCGCTGCGCAACGGCCGCGGCATTGGGAGGGAATGATGGTTTCGCCAAAAAGGTCCGAATCGGGAATACCGGTCGGCATTTTGATCATTGTCATTGGCGCCGTCGGCCTCATTGGCCTCGTTGGCTTAGGCGCCTGGAGTCTCATGGGCTCGATCAAACTCGAGACCATCCCGCTGACCGGGGAATGGCGGGCCAAAGATAAGCCGTGGCGGCTCGAGTTTCGTGCCGATAAGACTGTCGTCAGCTCCAAGGGTGCCTCGCAACCGGATGCGCCGCAAGCTTGGACTCCGGAGCCCGGCACTTACAGAGTCGATTATTTTGGCACCCTATGGGTCAAGCTGAAAAATGGCGGCATTTACTCGGCGGTATTGGCGCCTCCCCCGGGGACGATGGCACCCCCCAGTCCCAACCGCTTCGATCTCATCGAGTCCGGGACAGAATCGGTGACCGTCTTCAACCGGACGTCTCCGATAAATCCAAAGCCTCAGGATTCCCAAAAGCAGCCTCGGCCTTAATTCCCCCCTACCCCTCCTCGCGGACGATTCTCGGAGCAAAATGGGTGCGCACGGGGGACGCAAGACTTTGACGCCGCTCGGCGATGGCGTGGCGGACTTGGTTCAGCGCAAGGGTCAAGGCGCCCATTCGATTGACGCTGAGAGCGTGGACCGCGTCAGGTGTCAGGGCCAGCGCCAGCAGTTCGTCGGCTTCTTCTTCGTAGTCGTCGAGAAGCCCGACGTGCTCGGCGGTGCGGGTTGCCTTGGTGATTTCGATCAGCCGGCACAGAATTTTGTCGGTATCCGCCGTATTGTGGCGGGAGAGCCTCGCCGCCGCCGCTGCGAGTCCAGTGCCGAGCACGCTCAAACACATCGCCCCGATGTAGAAGGCATCGCTGTATTTTTCGAAAAAGCTTTGTTCTTCGTCATCGAGGAAAGCCAGGGAACCCGGGTGCACCGGCAGGGCGGCACCCTTGTCCGCCGGCGGCGCCTCCATGCGGTTGGCAATGGGGATGCGCGCCGCGATCGACGGCCGCGCCGCGAGCATGAGCCGCGTCACTTCTCCAGCCGTTTCGTTGCTGAGCGTATTGCGCGCCACAAGCCGTGTGCTCACCCCAAGCGTGTCGAATTCCACCGAGGGTTTCGGCTGCGCCCCGCCAAAAGCGCCGCGCATCACCGCCGCCTCCTCGAAAAGCGGCGAACGTTGCGCGATCGCTTTCGCCTCGGCGATGGGGAGAAAGACGGGCGCCCCATGACCGGCCGCGGCAACCGCGCCAACCGCCTCCCTCAGCCCGTCGGAGCCTGGCACCCCGACTGCAAAAACCGCATCGATATCCTTGTGCTCGATCGCCCGCGCAAGTTCGCCAACACTCAGCGAAACACGTTTCACCGAGGCCGGAGAAACGTCATACTGGGCAAGCGCCGTATCGAGAAGCAACTGATTGTCCGCCTTTCCGGCTGGGACGGATTGCAAAACACCAATCTTGTGTCCGCGCAGATCATCGATCGCACGCAACCCACTCTGCGCCGGGGCGAACAGCACGGCCGCGTTCCGGCGCATGATCAAAACAGTCTGGCCGCTCGGCGGCATTGCGATATCACTGCGCACGATGGCCAAATCGGCGCGGCCGTCCTGAAGCACGCGCGACGACTCGGCCAAGCCATCGACTGCGATCAATTTAAAGTGGATGCCTTCATGGGCCCCGGCAAAATCGAGCGCCGCCGCCGCCATGATTGCCTGGTCATCGCTGTCATGCGGAACCGCAACCCGCAAAACATTCGGGCGCTGGATGTAATAAATTGCCGTGGCGGCCGCTGCCGCTACTGTCAGGCTTCCGATGATCGTTCCAATGATGAGTCGACGCATCCGATTCTCTCCGGTTTACCCAAAGGCACCGTGATTGTAGGTGGGACTGCTTGCGGGCATCTTAAGCCCTGGAAGACATCTCGCGAACCAATACGCGCGGTTCGGCCTCAAATGTGGCTTGCGTTCGCGGCAAAGACAAGGCGCTCGCGAAAGCCACGCCAATAAGGATCACGCAGGGCCCCGAGGGCCCCGCCATCGCGACTTTGGCGGCAAGGGTACCGATTGTGCCAGAAATGCGGCGTTCATCGGAGCAGGTCGCGCGCTCCACCAAAAGCGCCGGCGTCGCCGGATTCATTCCATGGGCAAGCAAACGTTGCACCAAGGGCTCAAGGGTTTTGACTCCCATATAGACGGCTGTCGAGGCGTGAGGATCACAAAGCGCCCGCCAGTCGAAGTCTTCGGGAAGCTGGCCATTGTGGGCGTGCGCGGTGATGAATTGCAGCCGTCGCGCCGTTTCGCGCTCGGTCAGGGAAATCTGCAATGAAGCGGCGGCGCCGAGCGCGGCAGTGACGCCGGGAACGATTTCGACCGGAATGCCCGCCGCGCGCACGGCAGCGATTTCCTCGCTGGCGCGCCCAAAAATCATTGGGTCTCCCCCCTTCAGGCGAACCACTCGTTTGCCTCGCGAGGCAAGCGACACCAGTTGGGACACGATATGGTCCTGCCGGCAGGAGGGCCGGTAGCCACGCTTGCCAACCGGGATTTTCTCAGCCTCACGCCGCGCCATTTCGACAACGGCTGGCGCCACAAGATCGTCATACAAGATAACATCGGCGGACTGCAGGACCCGCAGCGCCTTGAGCGTCAACAGTTCAGGATCGCCGGGACCCGCGCCGACGAGCGCGACCGACCCATGCGGAACAGCAGGACCTGCTCCCGCCGCGTCGAGCAACGTCGCGAGATCCCCGTCTTGCGGCGCGCGCCGGGCGGCCAGCGCCTTATTGCTGAAGAGCTCCCAAAACCGCAGGCGAGTTTTTAGGGGCGTATCACGGGCTTTCAGATGTTCCCGCCATGTCTTGGCTTCTTGCGCCCAAACTTTGATCTCGCGCGGAAGCAAAGCCTCCAGCCGCCCGCGCAGCGCTTGCGCCAGTTTGGGCGCGCCGCCACCGGTCGAGATCCCAATAACAAGTGGTGATCGATCGACGATCGCGCCAAATTGAAAATCCGAAAATTCAGGCTTGTCGATAATATTGATCGCGACGCCCGCGGCGCGGGCCGTGGCCTGAAGCTTGGCAGCCTCGGCGGCCGTCTCCGCCTCGGCGATCGCCAGCACGGCCCCGCGAAAATCCTCAGGCTCGATGCTGCGTGCAGCGAGGACGATATTGGGGCAGCGGCTGGCGAGCGTCACAAGACCTGGGCAGAGGGTTTGGCCGAAGATTTCGACGCGTGCCCCCGCTGCCTGACAGAGCTCGGCCTTCCAGAGAATCGCGTTGGAGCCGCCTGCGAGAACCACTTTTTTGCCATTTAGCGAAAAAAAGACCGGAAGGCAGGCAAGCTCACGCATCAGCGGACCGGACTCCTCGCTTACCTCTTGTTTCTCCTCGTGGGTCGAAAAAAGCTCGTTCATTCGCGCGTTTTGTCCTATGCGGTGCGTCTGCTGTTCGTCGTCAGGGAGAGGTTGCGGGGCCGGCACGCTGAGTCATCAGAAAAGCCGGGGCACCGCACAAAGGATAACATATGGTTTGCGCGCCAGCTAATTCGAACCGCTGCTACGTGGAAGATCACCCCTTTGCGGCTCGGCTGAAGGCATGTTTTCGCCTGAAGCTCCGGGCTGCAAGTTCCAAGAGCAAGCTTGCTCTCACTCTGTTTGTTCTGCTTCTTTTGGCTCAACAGCCGCTCCACGCTGGAGATGGCGTCTTCGTCCCAAATTTTTGGGACCCGCACAATCACATTGCCAAGCCCGACATTAGCAGTCTGCACAGTCTGCGCTTCCTGACCGGCGACGATTATCCGCCATTCCATTTCGCACTGCCGGACGGAAGCCTCTCGGGATTCGATGTCGATCTGGCGCGCGCCATCTGCGAGGAATTGAAAATTACCTGCACGATCCAGGCCCGCCGGTTCGACACCTTGATCGACGCGCTGAATGGCGATCAGGGCGACGCCTTGATGGCGGAACTGCGGATCGACCAGCAGACCCGCGCCGCGCTCGATTTTTCCGGGCCATACTATATTACACCGGCCCGTTTTGCAGCCTTGACGGGCGTCTCTTCCTTGCCCGCGACGCCGGAAACCCTGCGGGGAAAAACCGTCGGTGTCGAAGCAAAAAGTGCGCATGAAGCCTATCTCGAGACGTATTTTCCGGACACGGTCCGCAAGCCCTATGACTCTCAAAAACTCCTTCGAGAAGCGCTTGTGAACAGCGAGATCGACACGATTTTCGGCGACGGCATATCCCTCAGCATGTGGCTCGGGGGGCCTGAGGGGCGGAGTTGTTGCAGCTTCCGGGGCGGCCCGTTCATCGACACAAAGTTTTTTGGCGAAGGCGTCGGGATCGCGGTCAAGAAAGGCAATTCCGAGTTGCGGCAAACGCTCGACTACGCCCTCGCAACGCTCGCGGCAAAAGGAACCTATGCCAATCTTTATCTCAAATATTTTCCACTCGGCTTCTTTTAAGCCGCGCAAGTTTTAAGCCGGGCAAGCCCGCTTGAGATTTTAGAGAAATGCCTCAAGTTCGCGCGCGGATTGTTGCGGCGTCCTTTGCAAATTGAATGCACTGACGAATTTTCCGCGCTTGTCCATCAGATAGACGATCCCGGTATGGTCCACTGTATAGTCTCCGGCTTTTTCGCCAGGAATCTTTTTCGCGTAAACGCGAAAGGTCTTGGCGATCGCCTCGATTTTTTTGTCGTCGCCGGTCAGCCCAATGATACGGGGATCGAAGTTTTCAAGATAGTTCTTCAAAACGTCCGGCGTGTCGCGCTCGGGATCCACGGTGACGAAAAGCGCTGAGACTTTTTTATCAGGTCCCAACTCCTTAAACACGGCGGAAATGTCAAAGAGTGCCGTCGGACAAAAGTCCGGGCAGTGGGTATAGCCGAAAAACACAAGATAGGGCCGCCCAGCAAGATCCGCGTTGGTGACCGTGCGGCCATCCTGCCCGATCCCAGTGAAGGAGCCGCCGATTTCCGGGGAACCAAGATTTGTGTTGCCAGGCAGGACCGCATAAACGAGCCCGCCAAGCATTGCGAGGCCAAGTGCGAATCCGATGACAATCACACGAAGCTGGCGCGCAGCCTTCGCCTGTGGAGACGTCTTTGATCCTTGTTTCATGCCGGGAAATTAATCGCAACGTGCCGCCGACGCCAGTCCCCGGACAGTAAAAATAACAAGCTACCCGATGCATTTCTTAAGGTTTAGGTTGGACAAGGCGCTCTTGCTTGAGCGGGGCTTGCAGGTCCGTCTTGCGAGCCGGAGAGGTTAACGTTATAACCTACAAAATCTCTCCGTGTGCTAGGAACAGCCATGAGCGTTGCCTGCGAAAGGCAAAAAGCGGAACCTGCTTTCTCTCTGCTCCGCTTGTCCGCCCTGGCGCGGCTCGGCTATGCCCTGATCGTCATCGCAAGCTTATGGGCCGCCGTCCTTTGGGCACTGGCATGACAAGGGATGCCTGCGGCCATGCTTGATAGGCCCCCCCCCACGGACATCGCCATCGGCTTCCGCGATCTCACGCTTGGCTATGACCGGCATCCTGCCGTTCATCATCTCGACGGCGAGATCGAGAACGGCGCGCTGCTGGCCATTTGCGGCCCGAACGGCGCCGGCAAATCGACCTTGCTCAAGGGTATCGCAGGAACCCTTGCGCCGCTCGCGGGCGCGATCTCCCTGCCCCGCCTCACCCGCCGCGATATTGCCTATCTGCCGCAAGCGGCCGACATCGACAGAAGCTTTCCAATCCATGTGTTCGATGCCGTTGCCATGGGACTATGGAAGCGTTGCGGTCTTTTCGGCGGCATCGCCCGCGGCGAAAACGCGAAAATTCGCGAAGCCATCGCAGCGGTTGGTCTCGCGGGTTTCGAGGCTCGCGCGATCGGAACCCTGTCTGGCGGACAATTGCAGCGGATGCTCTTCGCCCGGCTTCTTTTGCAAGACGCGGCGCTCATTTTGCTGGACGAACCCTTTACCGCGATCGATTCCAAAACCGTCGCCGATCTGCTTGGCCTCGTTGCCCGCTGGCACGCCGAAAAGCGCACCGTGCTCGTTGTGTCGCATGATCTCGATCTCGTGCGGGACTGTTTTCCACAAACGCTTCTGCTCGCACGCGAGGCGGTCGCCAAGGGAAAAACCAATGCCGTCCTCACGCCGGAAAATCTTTTGAAAGCCCGCTCGATGATCGAGGCGTTCGACCGGGACGCACATTCTTGCGCGCGGGCTGCCTGAAATGGGACGAACATTTCTTTATTTCGTGGCCTTGGAGCACGCACATGTTGTTGCATGACGTCTTCGTTGCGCCATTCGTTGAATTCGCTTTCATGCGCCGCGCGCTTGCCGGGGCGCTCGCTCTTGCAGTCGCGGGGCCGCCCCTTGGCGTATTTCTGATTTTGCGCCGAATGGCTCTGACTGGCGACGCGGTGGGGCATGCGATTTTGCCGGGCGCCGCGCTCGGCTATCTGGTGTCCGGCCTGTCGCTCGGGCCGATGACGATCGGCGGTCTGATCGCCGGGCTCGCCGTCGCGGTTGGCTCGGGGATTGTCGCCCGCACCACGATTTTGCGGGAAGATACCTCGCTTGCCGCCTTCTATCTCATCTCGCTTGCGCTGGGTGTCACCATCGTGTCCGTGCGCGGCTCGAATATCGATCTTTTGCATGTGCTTTTCGGCAGTGTGCTGGCGCTGGACGACGCAACCTTGATTCTGCTTGCGGTGATCGCGAGCGTGACACTCGCCGCGCTCGCCGTGATCTACCGGCCGCTTGTGCTGGAGACGGTCGATGCGGAGTTTCTCGCTTCGGTCAGCCGCAGTGGCGGCGTTGCGCAAGTCACCTTTTTGGCGCTGGTTGTCTTGAATCTCGTCGGCGGGTTTCATGCGCTCGGCACCCTTCTCGCAGTTGGGATCATGATGCTGCCAGCGGCCTCGGCCCGGCTGATCACCGGCAACATGACAGCGATGACCGGCATCGCGGTGGCGCAGGGTATGCTCGCCGGCTATGCCGGCCTCGTCATTTCCTTCCATGCCGGATTGCCGTCGGGACCTGTCATTATCTTGATTGCTGGCATCCTGTATTTGCTGGCGCTTGTGTTCGGGCCGGCGGGCGGTCTGTTGCGCCGCTTGAAGCCAGGGCAGCATTTGGAGGCGTAATTTTTTCGAAATTCGGAGATAGAGCGTGGCAAAATTTCGTTATGTTATAACGTTAGTTGTGGTGTCTCTGGGCATCGTGAGCGCCTGGCAGACAGAGGTGCAAGCCGAGGATAAGTTGCCGGTCGTCGCAACATTTTCGATCCTCGCCGATTTTGCCCGCAATGTCGGTGGCGGGCGAATTGTAGTCACCGAACTTGTCGGCCCGAATGGCGACACGCATGTCTATCAGCCAAGTCCTGTCGACGCGCAGGAGCTTGCCGGGGCGAGGCTCATTTTGGTGAATGGTCTCGGCTTGGAAGGCTGGATCGACCGGCTCATCAAGGCCTCGGGCGCCAAGGCACCCGTTGCCGTCGCGACAAAAGGAATTAAGCCGCAGCAAATGAACGAAGAAGGACGCATCGGAATAGACCCGCATGCGTGGCAATCCATCGCCAATGCCAAAATCTACGTCGCGAATATTCGCGAAGCTCTTATAGCTGCCGACCCCGAGGGTGCTTTGGACTATCGCGCCAATGCGGAAAAATATCTTGGCGAGCTCGACGCTCTCGACAAGGAAGTTGCCGCGGAAATTGCGGCTATTCCTCCAGCGCGGCGGCAAATTATTACGACCCACGACGCCTTTGGTTATTTCGGCACAGCCTATGGTTTCCGCTTTGTCGGTCCCGAGGGCATCTCGACGGAAACCGAGGCAAGCGCCCGTGACGTTGCCAAAATCATCCGCCAGATTAAGGCGCAAAAAATCCCGGCGGTATTTCTCGAAAATGTCACCGACTCGCGCCTCGTGCAAACCATCGCCGTTGAGTCCGGCGCAAAAATCGGCGGCACGCTTTATTCGGACGCGCTGTCCGTTCCGGGTGGCCCCGCCGGAACCTATATCGAGATGATGCACAACAATATCAGGGAGCTTTCCGCCGCGCTGAAGGACTAACGGAATCGCCCATAAGTTGCGAGAAGCAGGACAGGTCTGTGCGTTACGGGTCAGACGCGCCGCAGCAGGACCAGTTGCCCGTCCACCGGACGATTGGTCTCAAGCCGCAACATCGTGGCTTTGGACGTGACGGAAACAAAGTTCTTGCCGTAAAGCGCCTCGATGTAGTGTACCGCATGGGCAAAGCGGCCAGACGGCTGAAGCGTGGTGTCCTCGCAATCGCCTGTCTCGTAACTGAATGCGAAAATCCCACCTGGCTCCAGACGGCTTGCCACCGCCGCGAACAGTGGCGCCAGATCCCCGAAATAGACGAGCACGTCCAAGGCCGCGATCAGGTCATAGGTCTCTTCGCATCGAGAAAGAAAAGCAACAACCTCATCCTCGACCAGACGCTCATAGAGCCCACGCTCCCGCGCCTTATCCAACATCCCGGGCGAAAGATCGACACCCGTCAATCTCCCGCCAAAGGACGCGAAATAAGGCGCCGAGAGACCCGTTCCGCATCCAAGATCCAGCAGATGTTTGAAGGTCCCGCCCGTCTCGGCAAGAAGGGAATGAATTTTCGCGGGAACTTGATAGTCGAGCACTTCGACGAGATGCTTGTCAAAGTGCTGAGCATATTTGTTGAAACTTGCGGTGAGATAGGAACTTGGCGCACGGTCACAGGCGTGTCCCGTCAAAGCCGCAAGATGAAAACCAATGACGGGATCGTCCGGCATACGCTCCAGCAGAGCGCGGCCGAGACGTATCGCAGCTTCGTGCGGGCCATACCCGCCAAGCGCTTGGAATGCCGCACGGCAGACGTCGAGCACATCCTCCGCACGCTCACCGGTGGTCTCGAGATAGATCGCAATCGCCTCTTCGACCGGGCGTTCAATTACCGTCTCGATCAAGCGAACGCGGCCATAGCGCTGAATGAGCGCGCAATCCGCTGGACCGAAACGTAACGCCTGCGCAAAGGCGACACTTGCCCCGGAAAAATCTCCCAGCAAATAGCGTGTCTGCGCAAGACAGGCCCAGATCGGTGCCGATGCCGCACCAAGGTCCACGGCCAACCCGAGAAGACGCGCTCCCTTTTTATATTCGCGAGCCTCGACGTAAAGAAGGCCCAGTCCCACTGCGGCTTCCGCACATCTTCCATCGAGCGCAAGCGCCTGCATATAGGCGTCTTCAGCCGCGCTCTTGTCGCCGGCCTCATTGCTGAGGCCCGCCGCGCTCAGCCAAACCTGAAGTTGACGCGAATCGAGCGCGAGCGACCGCAGCATGCATTGCATCGCCTCGGCCTTTTTGCCTTGCGCGCGCAGGATGTATCCTAGTTCCGCCACGATCGCCGGATCGTCTGGCACGGCTTCTGAAGCGGCGGTCAACATCTGCGCCGCATCGTCCAGCCGCCCATGCCGCCAAAACATAATCCCGCAATGACGGAGCGCCGTAACCAACGACACGCCTTGATTGAGTGCGCAGGCGAATTGCGCATGTTGCGCCCGCAAGAGCGCCAACGAACTCGCATCGGCGCCCTGCGACTGCGTGGAAACATGGCTCATTGAAACCTCTTCCCGACCGGTATCCGATGCAGCAAGCTACTCGATCAGTCTGGCGTGTGCCTTATGCCCCTCTCACTCCACTTGCTTCCGTTATCCCGAGGCTCAGAATGCCGAACAAAAAAATGCACCGTTTTAAAATGCCGAAGACAGACGATGTCGCATTTCAGCGGCCTGCATCACGGCATCCATTCTAGGCACTTTGTTGTTTATGGCAAAGGCACGGCTTATAGGTGAAGGCGGCGCAGCTTCGCGCTATCTTCATAGGAGCCGATCGTGATGAAGTTTCTCGCCTCCGCTGGCTGCATTGCCGGCGTCTTGCTCGTTTCGTCCTCCCTTTGCCCCGCGGTGGCGCAAGATTTTTCTGCTGCGGCTCCAAAACCGCCTTTTCCTGTGATCTTTGTGTCAGGCAAGGGCGTCGACAACGCCGGTTGCGGGACGCAAGTCAAACCGTGCCGCACGTTCAAATTCGCGGTCACGCAAACCAGCGCCAACGGCGAAATCAAGGCGCTTGACCCTGCGGATTATGGCCCCGTCACCATCACCAAATCGATCAGCCTCACAGGTTTCGACGGCGCCGGCATCGATAGCACCCCTGCCGGGGGCACAGCCATCACGATCAACGCGAATGCGTCGGATACCATTAACATCAGAAATCTGATTCTTGATGGAGCCAAAATCGCGGGCACCGGTATTATACTGAACTCCGGCGGGGCCTTGTCTATTGTTCATTGCACGGTCCGCAATTTCACCGTAAATGGGGGCATTCTTCTCGCTCCAATCGGGACCACGTCAACTGTTCTGATCTCGGACGTGTTCATATCCAACGATGGACATTTCGGCATTGGAGGCGTCGGACCGGCCTCGGTCACCGTCCGCCGTGCCTATGTGACGGGTAACGCCACTGGAATACTGCACGCCTTCAATAATTTTACGCTGGCGGATAGCTTGGTTACCAACAATTCCGGAGATGGCATTAGCGTTACGCGGGGTGGATTTCTGCTCGTCCATTCGATCATTACCAGGAATAACACCGGCATTGTAATTGGCATGCCTGCCGATAGTGATGGAAATAATTTTATAGATGGCAACACCACAAACCTCATCGGCACTCTCAACAAGGTCGGCACGCAATAAAACTGCCTGCTGACACATATCGAGCATCCGACTGCTCTGAGAATCCAATCATCAAATTGACGCCTTGCGCAGCCGCAAGGCGTTGCCAATCACACTGACCGAGGAGAGCGACATCGCAGCGGCGGCGATAACCGGCGACAGAAGAATGCCGAACGAGGGGTAGAGAACGCCGGCGGCGATCGGCACCCCCGCCGCGTTGTAAATGAAGGCGAAGAACAGATTTTGCCGGATGTTGCGCATCGTCGCCTGCGATAAGCGGCGGGCTCGCAATATTCCGCGCAGATCGCCCTTCAACAGTGTCACTCCAGCGCTTTCGATGGCCACGTCGGTGCCGGTGCCCATCGCAATGCCGACATCCGCGGCGGCAAGCGCGGGGGCGTCGTTGACGCCATCACCTGCCATCGCCACGATACGGCCTTGCTTGCGCAAATCTTCGACGGCTTCGCTCTTGTTGGCGGGCAAGACACCAGCTTTCACGTCGTCGATGCCGAGCCTGCGCGCGACCGCCTCGGCGGTGGTTTGATTGTCGCCAGTGAGCATCACCACGCGGATACCCTCGTCGCGCAAAGACTTGACCGCCTCGAGCGCCGCCTCCTTGATGGGATCGGCAATCGCGATGAGACCGGCAGCGGTCCCATCGATGGCGCCAAATATGACGGTCGCACCATCCTTGCGCAGTTCGTTCGCCTCCCTCAGCAGCTCCGCTGTCGAAACGCCGTTTGCCTTCAAGAAGCCCGCGTTGCCGATCATAAGCTTGCGGCCCTCGACTTCGCCGACAACGCCTTTTCCGGCGGGCGCATCGAATTCCTTGGGTTCCCAAAATTCAAGACCGCGCTCCTTCGCTTCATTCACGATTGCATCGGCGAGCGGATGTTCGCTGGACCGCTCCAAGCTCGCCGCAAGCCGCAAGAACTCATCTTCGGCAAAGCCACCCGTGGCTCGCACCGCAGTGACCTTGGGCTTGCCTTCCGTCAGCGTTCCCGTCTTGTCGACAACGAGCGTATCGACATTCTCCATTCGCTCTAGGGCTTCCGCGTTCTTGATCAGCACCCCGGATTGGGCACCGCGCCCGACACCGACCATGATCGACATTGGTGTCGCAAGTCCGAGCGCGCAAGGACAGGCAATGATCAAAACCGAGACGGCGGCGACGATCGCATAAGCGAAACGCGGCTCGGGACCGAAGATCGCCCAGACGGCGAAAGCGGCAAGCGCGGCAGCGATAACCAAAGGCACGAACCAGGAAGCGACCTGATCGGCGAGGCGCTGGATCGGCGCCCGGCTCCTCTGCGCCGCTGCCACCAATTGTACGATCTGTGAGAGCAGCGTATCGCCGCCAACCTTATCCGCCCGCATGATGAACGAACCGCTTTGATTGAGCGTGCCCGCAATCACTTTTCCACCCGCATCCTTACCCACAGGAAGCGACTCGCCCGTGACGAGCGATTCGTCGATCGTTGCGTGGCCTTCAATCATTTCGCCATCGACGGGGACTTTCTCGCCAGGGCGCACACGCAAGCGGTTGCCGGCGACAATCGCATCGAGCGGCACCTCTTCGTCGCCACCATCGTCACGGACACGCCGTGCGGTCTTCGGCGCCAGACCCAGAAGCGCCTTGATCGCGTTGGACGTCTTCTCGCGCGCCCTTAGTTCCAGCACTTGTCCAAGCAACACCAGAACCGTAATGACCGCCGCCGCCTCGAAATAAATCGCAACGGACCCGTCGGCGCTCCGGAAGGTCGGCGGAAACAACCCTGGTGCCAATGTCGCGACCATGCTGTAGAGCCACGCGACACCCGTTCCGAGCGCGATCAGCGTAAACATATTGAGATTGCGGGTGGCGAGCGATTTCACGCCGCGTTCAAAAAACGGATAGCCGGCCCAAAGCACGACCGGCGTCGCGAAAACCAGCTGAACATAATTCGAAATTTGCTGGCCAAGCAGCATGTGAAGATTGAAAAGATGGCCACCCATTTCCAAGACCACCACCGGCAGGCTGAGCGCCAAGGCGATCCAGAAGCGCCGGGTCATGTCGGCAAGCTCGGGATTTGGCCCGCTGTCCGCCTTCGCTACCTCCGGTTCGAGCGCCATACCGCAGATCGGACAAGAGCCCGGACCTGGCTGGCGGATTTGTGGATGCATCGGGCAGGTGTAGATCGTGCCTTCCGGCGGGTCCTTCATGGGGGCGGCGGTATCTCCCGCCCAGTCCTGATGGGTCTGCGGGTGTCGATGATGATCATGCATGGACATCGGGTTGCTCGCGGAGGGACTTGGCGTCGAGACATAGTCGCCGCGGGCGCTTATTCCAAGGGGCATCACCTTGTGCTGCTTGGCAAGGCGGCGAGCGCTTCCCTCCCAGAAACCCGCGTTTGCCTCGGCCAGCTCCAAAAATCGGCTTGGTGGGCCACCGCATCCGCGAGGCGGCGCCGGTAGGCCTTCTTTGGCACTTCGACGGCGCCAAGCGACGCCAGATGCGGCGTCACGAATTGCGTATCGAGCAGACGGAAGCCGCCCTTCGCCAAACGCGCGACGAGATGCACGAGCGCGACCTTCGAGGCGTCGGTCTTGCGATGAAACATGCTTTCGCCGAAAAATGCCGCGCCGAGATGGACGCCATAGAGTCCCCCCACAAGCGCGCCGCCGGCCCAGCTTTCCACCGTGTGGACATGGCCAATGTCGAAGAGCTGGCGGTAGAGCCTTCTGATCCGCGAATTGATCCAGGTCTTGTCGCGGCCTTCGTAGGAGGCGGCGCAGGCATCGATCACGGCATCGAAATCGCTATCGACCCTGATCTCGAAACAATCGGAGCGAACCGTTTTGGCGAGGCTCTTCGATATGATGAGCCCATCGAGCGGAAAAATACCGCGGGCCTCGGGATCGACCCAGAAAAGACTGTCGTCCGTGGCGCTTTCGGCCATCGGGAAAAGACCGATGGAGTAGGCGCGCAGCAAGATATCGGCGGTGATCTCGAATTGGTCGCGAGGACGGCTCATCGCGCAAGACTGAGCGCCAGGGCCGCCGGCGTCAAGATCCGGCGGGAGATTGCCCCAGTGCCGCTTGACAAAAGCTTGATCCGTGCGCTTTCTCAACCGTCACGCAATGCCCGAACCCGAGCTGTTCCATGATGGTTTCAACGACGAATGACATCACCGGCTTCAAGATCGTCCGCCATCTCGGCATCGTGCGCGGCATCACCGTTCGTTCCCGCAGCGTCGTCGGCAATTTTGTTGGCGGCATTCAATCCATGTTCGGCGGCCAGATCGGTGCTTATGTCGAACTTGCGGAAACCGCCCGGCAGGAAGCGTTTGATCATATGTGCGCGCATGCCGCCCAAGGAGGCGCCAACGCGGTGGTGGGGATGCGGTATGACGCAAATGATATCATGGATGGAATCACCGAAGTCTTGGCCTATGGCACGGCGGTTTGGGTCGAGCCGCTCTCCGCGTAACGGGCAGCAACTGAAAATTGTTGGCGGATTTTAAGAAACGCCATGCTATCCACCATTGTTGTATGTGACGACAGACGCGCGATCCCTCCGGGCCGCGAATCGGCCGGAGTTTTGTCGCGCACGCTGGCGTCCTTGGTCACGGCCAAAGTCGAAGGCCTGCTGGGCGATGTCCAGATCGCGGGACCGTCGGGAGAGGGCTTGAGGACGCTCGCCAATCATGCCGGCTGCGATCTGATCGAGTCGGACAATGAGGCGGATTGGCTCGCGGCGGCCGTGCAAGCCGCGCGAGGCCCCGAAGTCCTTGTGCTCCGCTGCGGGCTGGCTCCCGAAGCGGGTTTTGTCGAGGAAACGCGGGATTTTTTGGCGAGCGGCGGCAACGCGGACCGGCCGCGTGCAGCGTGTCTGCGCTGTGTGCCCGAAACATTTCTCGAGCGGCTTTTTCCAGGTCTCGCGCCTGTCGCCGGGATTGTCGCAACCCGCGAACTCATGCTCCGCGCGCCGCGCGGCGGCTTTGCGTCGCTCGTAAGCTTCGTTGCTCCCGCAACAACGTTGCACGCGCGTGCGCGCCGTATCCGTTAACCGGTTCAAACCGGCTCTGGTCTCCGAGCCAATACCAAGGTGGCCGTTAGGAGGTTAAAATGGCAGAGTTCCCAGTAAACCCCACACGCTTCGATCCTTACAAGGATTTCAAGTTTCGCGTAAAATGGGACGGGCGGTATGTCGCTGGCATTAGCCGGATCAGTGCTTTGCGGCGGACGACGGAGGTCATTGAACATCGCGAGGGCGGCGATCCGTCGACTTCGCGCAAATCACCTGGCCGAACCCAGTTTGATGCGATCACTCTCGAACGCGGCGTCACTCAAGATACCGCTTTCGAGGCATGGGCAAATATGGTTTGGAAACTTGGAGCGGCGCTTGGATCAGAATCCGCGCTCGCCGATTTCCGCAAAGACCTCATCATCGAATTGTATAATGAAGCTGGCCAATTGGTGCTTGGTTACAAAGTTTTTCGTGCTTGGGTAAGCGAATATGTCGCGCTGCCCGATCTGGATGCGCAAGCCAGCGGAATTGCGATTCAGTCGCTTACGTTGGTCCATGAGGGCTGGGAGCGGGACACCTCGATCGTGGAGCCGAAAGAACCGGTGACGGATTAGCCTTGTCCAGTTTCGCCCCCCGCCCTACCGTGCGAAGGTATTGCAACTATCGATTTCGCCGAATTTCAACCCCGTGCTTAACCACTGGACGCGCTGCGCCGAGGAGCCGTGGGTAAAAGAATCCGGCACGGCCATGCCGCGCGAGGCTTTCTGCAAGCGGTCGTCGCCAATCGCCTGAGCGGTCGCAACCGCCGACTCGACGTCACCCGGCTCAATAAAATGCTGCTTTTGTTCCTGATTGGCGGCCCAGACCCCGGCGAGGCAGTCAGCCATGAGTTCGACCCGCACCGAGAGATAGTTGGCGGTGCTTTGCTCTCCCTGGCGCGCCGCGCGCTGCTGCGCCGCCTGAACCTTTGGCAAAATGCCCAGAAGATTTTGAACGTGATGGCCAATCTCATGCGAGATGACATAGGCGTAGGCGAAATCGCCGCCCCCGCCAAGCCGCCGTTTCATGTCCTGAAAAAACGCCGTGTCGAGATACACCTTTTGATCGAGGGGACAATAAAACGGCCCCATCGCGGATTGGGCTCCGCCGCAGGCGGAGGCGGTGCTGCCACTATAGAGAACGAGTTTCGGCTTGACATAGGGAATGCCTTTTTGGGCAGGAAGCACCTCCGCCCACACCGTCTCATTCGCGGCGAGAACAGCGGCGACGAATTGGCCCATGTCGTCGGACGGCGTGCCGGTCCGCCCCGGCTGCGTCGCCGTGGTTTGCGAGCCCGGACGCATCTTGTTGACCATTTCCGCGCCGCCGATCAGCAGCCGCGGATCGATGCCCAGCGCCCAGCCGAGGAGGCCAAGTACAATCACCGTCCCAATGCCGAGACCGCCCCTGCCGGCAAGCGGGCCTTGGCCGCGCCGGTCCTCGACATTGGCCGAGCGGCCAAAATCCTGCCATTTCATGAACGACGTCCTCCCGCCTCGCTTTAACGCACCGCTTGTCCAAAACCGCAAATTACCCCGGACGGCTTGCCCATTCTAGCGCACCGGTTTTTCCTTGCCAGAGTTTGTTGTGATCCGCTTTTGCAGCTTTTGCCGCTCAACCGCCGGTGACACTCATGTGCCGTGCGACCGCTGGCTTGGCGTGATCGCGGCCGATGATGAAATCATGGCCCTTCGGCTTGCGGGAGATGGCAGCATCCAGCGCATCATGCAAGAGTTCGTTGTCCGGCGAAGCGCGCAGCGGCGCCCGCAGATCCGCCGCGTCATCCTGGCCAAGGCACATATAGAGGGTGCCGGTGCAGGTCACCCGCACCCGATTGCAGCTTTCGCAGAAATTATGAGTGAGCGGCGTGATAAATCCCAAACGGCCGCCGGTTTCCGCCACCTGCATGTAGCGGGCGGGTCCGCCGGTCCGATAGCCACTCTCGCGCAGGGTGAACCGCTCCCTGAGCCGCGTTTCGACAAGGTTTAAAGGCAAAAACTGGTCGGCCCGTTCGCTCTCGATCGCTCCCAGGGGCATGACTTCGATCAAGGTGAGATCGAGCCCCCGCCCATGCGCCCATTGCAGCATCGAAACGATCTCATCCTCATTCGTCCCCTTAAGCGCGACCATATTGATCTTGACGTACAAACCCGCGGCCTGCGCGGCATCGATCCCGGCGAGTGTCTGGGCATGGTCGCCCCAGCGGGTGATCGCCTTATATTTGACCGGGTCGAGCGTATCGAGCGACACATTGATGCGGCGCACACCGGCATCCGCCAGTTCCGCCGCATAGCGGGCAAGCTGGGAGCCATTCGTCGTCAGCGTCAATTCGGACAGAGCGCCTGACTTAAGATGGCGGCCGAGCGCATGGAACAATTGCATGATATCGCGGCGCACCAACGGTTCGCCACCGGTAATTCGAAGCTTACGGACACCTCGGCTCACAAAGGCCGTACACAGACGGTCGAGTTCTTCCAAGCTGAGCAAATCCCGCTTGGGCAAGAAATTCATGTCTTCCGACATGCAATAAACGCAGCGCATATCGCAGCGATCCGTCACCGAGACGCGCACATAGGTGATGGCGCGCCGGTAAGGATCAACGAGCGGCGCCGGAACAATCGGAGCGGAAACGGCTTCAGATGTCGCGGGCGAGAATTTGGTAACAATACTCATGAATATATCTGTACCTTGCCGCTCACGGGAATTCCAAGGCAAAGTGATACATAATGCCGCGCGATCAAAATGCGATTCCTTCACGCTCTTTACAATGGGTGGATTTCGTCAGCGGAGGCGGAACGCCGGGGAGCATGAATTCATAAGGTGAAGTAAGGGTCAAGGCAAGCCGATGCGCGAAAATCCAAACGACCGGTGGCCGAATGAGATCCGGCTGACGGACAACGGCCGCGTCCTGAAGATCAGTTTCGGGGATGGCGCAAGCTATAATCTCAGCGCGGAATATTTGCGTGTGATGAGCCCAAGCGCTGAGGTTCAGGGCCACCGGCGGGAAGACCGGATCACCATTGGCGGAAAACGGCAGTGCGCCATCATCGGAATCGACCCTGTGGGCACCTATGCGGTGCGGCTCACCTTCGACGATATGCACGCGACCGGAATCTTCACCTGGGACTATCTTTACGAACTGGGTTCGCACTTCCCTGGGAAATGGGCGGCTTACGAGGCGGAGCTGAAGGCCAAGGGGCTGAGCCGCGATCGCCCCGGCCAGGCCTGAAAATTTCAGCGCGACACGATCACCCGGGCTCCGACGCTGACCCTTTGGTAAAGGTCGATGACATCCTCATTGGTCATACGGATGCACCCCGACGATACCGCGCGGCCAATCGTCTGCGGTTCATTGGATCCGTGGATACGATACAGCGTGCGGCTCAGATACATGGCGCGGGCGCCGAGCGGATTGTCTGGTCCCCCCCGCATAAAGCGGGGCAGATCGGGACGCCTGCGGCGCATTTGGGCGGACGGGGCCCAGGATGGCCATTCCCGCTTCATGGAAACCTTGGTGGTGCCGGCCCATTCAAAACCTGGACGCCCCACGCCTATGCCATATTTCATGGCTTGGTTGCCCGGCAAAATAAAGTAAAGACGGCGTTCCTCCGTCGAGACGACAATCGTTCCCGCCGCGTATGGCCCTTCGTAGGCGACGATCTCGCGGGGAGGAGCTGTGGCGCGCGGGCGGACTTCCAGGTCCGACAAAGGCTGCCCTGGCATTTGCGGAAAGCGATAGGCTTGAAGATTGGTGGCGCTCACGGCACTCGGCGCAAGCAAAAGCAAAGCCGCGCCGGTTGCCGCGGCGAGGAACTGACGGCGCATAATTGTTTCCCGGGCGTAGAAAAAACTTGCATTAAGAGAATCAGAGGAGCGATGTGGCCGTTTCCAATATTCAGGCCGCCGCCTCATTCTGGCAAGAGGCTAGAGCCAGGCGCCGCTACGCCAAAAAGCTCCATTTGGGGGTGACCGGCCGGAGGAAAATCCTGCACTCCTCGCTTGGCGGCTCATTAATTTGCCAGCCGGAGTTTGGAAACTGAGGTCCAGCATGCCTTTCTCGCTCCCCCTTGCGGCGGCTATTTTTTTGACGGTCTGGTTCACCATTCTGTTCGCCGTGCTTCCCTTCGGCATCCGGTCGCAGCAAGAATCCGGCGATTTCCCGGCGGGAACCGACCCCGGAGCGCCGGTTGCACCCCGAATTCTCGCGAAGATGATTTGGACGACGATGATCTCGGCCGTTGTTTTCGCAGCGATCGCCGCGTTTGCCGCCTATATGCGCTAATTTCCTCTCTATTGACCCCCCGCGGCGATGAGGCTACTCAAACCTCGCCCCTTTTGCCTCGCCCTTTTGCCCGCTCGGGGCAAGGGTCTTCTGGGAGCGCGTAGCTCAGTTGGTAGAGCATCTGACTTTTAATCAGAGGGTCATGGGTTCGAATCCCATCGCGCTCACCAAATAAATCAAAGAGTTAAGTGGTACACTCTCCGGTTTTTGGTGAACTGTTTTTGATTAGGGCAACATCTGGGGCAACAGAGGTCGACCCCGCCCTTAATCGCCAGCGCTATGCTGACATCGTTGGCACAAACAGAGAACAAATGACTCGCGCGGTGCAATCGACTCCGGTACTCTCCCCATGCTTCACCGGAGCGACGCATGGCAGCCGACACTTCACCCGATGATCTAGAGGCGAGCACCCAAGCCGTAATCGCGGCATGCGATGGAGATGCCCGCGCGGCGGTCCGGGCGTTGCTGGTGGCGAATAGCTATCTCGAAAAAGAGGTGGAACGTCTGGAAAAGGCGGTGTCGCTCGGCTATGTGCGCGGTCGCATCAAGAGGCCACCGAGATTGACTGGCCACCCCAGGCGCTGAGCAGCGGGTCATCCGCTCAAAATCTCGGCGTTTCCAATCGTTCGCGACGGGTTGCGTCGAACAGTTGCGCGAAGGGACCATTGACTGGAGGTTCCGCGAACCGAGGCAGCCGCCACAAGCCCAGGTACCGTTACTTCATAATAGAACGGGTTTAATTTACTAGCTCTAGCGTTGGCTGTTTCTGCTTTGAGGCAGGTTCGATACGGCCCATAATAAGGTTAACGTATCTCTGCACTAGCCGAAAATATAGCGCTTTTCTGTCGTGTTCTTTTAGGTCTTGTCTTTCTGAACTCTCAATACATGATAAGATGAACAAAATATCGTCGCTACTAAGTTCAAGCGCGCCGCACACACATGGCTGTTTTTGATGCATAACCTACATCCTGCCAATACTGCCTCAATCTTTCATTTTAACAAACTTCATAATGAAATGTGATATAACTTTCGTCAACCTATAAAAATTATTTTTTTGAAGTCCCCTCGGAGGTTTCGATTAGTGATCATGTTCAGGTCAATTTTACAGATATCTGTGTGCCAATAGCAATTATTATTCGTGTGGGTGTTGATCGTTAACCCCATATGGGGGATGCATCGAGACATTGCGCGCATTAAAATAGCTAAGCAGATTATAACGACGGAAAGCGACCATGAGCACTTCAGGGCAAATTAAACAAGCTGATAGAGGCCCTAGAGTCGCGTTGGACAAAGCGCGCGGCCCCCATCTTGTTCAGAGTCATGATGGTGAAGATATCCGAGCGGAACGAGAGACTAAAGAGAAGGACACCCATAAGCTGATCGTCGAGGTCGCGGAACGTTTGTTCCGTCAAATCGGGTTTCAGAAAACGACGGTCGCGGATATCGCGCGTGAACTGCATATGTCGCCAGCGAATGTCTATCGTTTTTTCACCGCGAAATCGGAGATCAACGAGGCGGTCTGCATGGACCTCCTCAGCAAGATCGAGGCCGAGGCGGAAAAAATTGCCGCGGCGCGCGGCGGCGCCGCTCAGAAAATCCGCAATTTATTCGGCTCCGTGGAACAGGCGCATCACCAACTATTTACGGTCGACCGGAAGCTGCATGATTTGATCGAAGCGTCGATCACCGAGAACTGGGCCATCATGCGGCGGCACACAGAACGCATGGCGGCGATCCTAGATCAGATCATCGCGGTCGGAATGGCTGCGGGCGAGTTTCCGAAAGGAGACGCCGCGCTCGCATCTCGACTGGTCAACACCGCATGCATACGATTCTGGCATCCGCGGCTGATCGTCGAATATGAACAGGAGCCTGGGCCGACCCTTGATCAAATGATTGGGTTTTGTCTTGCGGCGATAACCCGAGCTTGATGAAGCCCATCAACTGCGTCGGAAAATTGCGATGAGCACAATCCCCACAATGGCAATCAACGCTGTTTCGAATAGCAGCATATCCATGTCCATTGCCATCTCCGTCCGTGTTGCACAGATCCCACACTGTCATTTATTGCGCGTGCTGGCCAAATGTTGCCGAAGTTTTGACGAAATGGCCGGGCCTCTTCAGCATTATCGCTTGTCCCCCGAAAGCGAATTTTTAAAACGGCGGCGGGTTTGGCAAAGCCCTAAAAGAGGCCCAGGTCAAACCCGTCGCCGCCATGCCGTTAGTCCTGTTGGTAGCAGACATTCCGCCACCGCCTGCCATCCCACTGCAGGCAATGATTATCATAGCGGCTGTGCCAGTCCTGCCGAGGCCGATAGGTGTAGCCATGCTGGTTCCAGCGTTGCCAGTTGTCAGCCCACTACCCCGTAGCTGCCAGCGCCAACGCCAGCGCGATAAACAACAGCGGCAGCAAGCTCGCCACGGCAATGTCCGCCCAAGACATTTTCGGTTCGGGTGGTCGCGCGGGTCCCCCGGCAGAAGCAATCCGCACCCGCGCCCATGGCATTTCAATTCCAAGCGCCTTTGCCTCGGCCCTGACCGCCTGAACGATTTGGCCAAGCGATTTGCCGGATATCCACCAGTCGGTATTCACATGACCACTGATCCGCTGCAGGGCGCCGTTTCGAACCTTGACGGCATCATCAGCCTTCGAGAAGAAGAAGGCTGCCATGGGCACCAATCCAGGTTCGTGTTCGGCGTCGCCATTCATGCCGGGGATCGTCAGTATGTGATCGCCGTTAGGGCGGCGGCAGACGCCTAGCGTTGCTTCCTCGGAAACCTTGGTGGCTTTCTTGCGCCAGGACGCTAGCTCGCGGCCGGAGAAACTAATTCCCCGACGCAAAAGGCCACCGAATAGACGTGGGCCAGATAGCCAGAAACGCGGCATTAATACACCTATAACAGAGCAAGCCGAGATAGTTTTTTATTGCTCTAGCTGGAACCTTTGAAGATGGTTCAGCGATAACCTTGGGGAGTGCCCTCCGTTATCGAGCACCTTGGCCGGATTAGGGGCTGCTCGGCAATACCTGACCAGGGAGGTATCTATGCACCGCTTGTTAGCTTTGCTGTTTGCGGTTTTTGCTTTGGGAGCGTGCGGCAAATACTCTCAAGAATCACCGTCGGACCAAAAAAATTCCGGCAAATCGTCGGCAACTCTTACGCTGCCCCAATGAGACGAGGGCCATCTAATCTTTGATCGAGTCCGCCGCGTTTTTGACGTAATGCCGGACGCAAACGTTCTCGCGTGGGGAGGAACCGCAAGCTGCGACGGGATTGGTAAGAGGCCCGATAAGAGGCTCAGGTCCAACCCGTCGCCGCCTTTGGCCGCAAATGTTATTGAGTAGACCGCAGCCTGTCCCGCTCGTTCAGCAGCGTCTCAAGCAGCCAGCACCAGAACTTCAGGACCATCATGCGGTAGCGGAGTCGCAGTCGCCAGTAGAGGGTCATAGCGCCACCCCTTAGGCTTCCGCCTTGTTTAAAAGCTCACATGCCGCAATCATCTTTTCCCAAGCTTGGCGTGCGACATTGTGGATTGTGGTCGATTTGAAATCGTCATCGCCTGCCGCCGCAATGTCGATAAGTCGCACGAGGTCTTCTGCATCCAAGATTAAGGTTTTTGCGGCCGAAAGATTGCTCGTGTCCGAGTTGGGTTTCGTCGCCATTATGCGACCTCCAATTTATTACCGGCAGCAGCGGCCATGACGCGGTGGATTTCGAATTCCGCATTGTCCAGTGATTCCATCGCGTCCATCAGTTTGTCCTCGGCGATCTTAGAGGCAATCATAAGCGCCGTTGTTGTCTCAGAATCGTCGCCTGCATCGAGGGTGAGCGTAACTAGGTGTTGGACGCTGTGGATTTCACTAAGAGTACGTTTTGTCTCCATGATTTTGTCGTCGATGACTTTGTTCATCCGTGTTCCTCTCTCTGGTTACGCGGCTATGCGCGCGTGATAAGATTGTCGCCAGCCATGTCGAATGTTGTTCCATCCTAATCCGGCATGGTTAGAGGCGGTCGAGCATTAGCCCTCTCGGCCGTCTCGCTGTGTGATTGTGTGATTTTCAGAAATTCCCGCAACTGCGCCAGTTCCCGCATGTCGCGTATGCCAGGCTTGAATCTCGCCTCAAGTACACGAACGCGGCGCTCAAGTTCTGTGCGTAAGCGTGGGCCTATCGGGACTCCGGGCAAATCTCCCTCGGTCGTGGTAATGCTTGTCGTAGCCATTTGAACATTCTCCGCAGTGTTCGAGTGGTTAGGGGACCGCCGCGTGGCTGCACACGTGACGGCCCCCGCTTTAATCCGTCTGTCTTACGGCGAAGTCATCGCCGGATATCTCAATCACGGTCTTGCCGTGCCGTATCAGCGCGCTGAAGCCGTCCTTGCTCGATACGGCCTGAAAGCCGCGCTTTTCGGTCGCATCGGCATGAATGGCCGCTGCATTTGCCTCCAGTCTTGCGACGGCTCGCGCCGCTAATCCTGCCGCCTGTGTGACGGCTGGGATTGTTGGGGATTTACGGGTTGATTTCATGCGGTTTTCCTTGACTTTGTAAAACGTACCGCTTATATCTAGTGTATCAGAGATGACATGTCAACTATGCTGTAAGGGATTTATATGAAAGAAGCCGAAAAAATGGTGCAGCTTATGATCCGGGCCGCGCCGGACATGATCGCTCGTATTGATGATTGGAGACGTGTTCAGCCGGATTTACCCAATAGGGCAGAGGCCGTGCGGAGACTTGTCGAGATCGGGCTAACGTCGAAACCCAAAAGTGAGAAAAAGAAATGAGCAACGACGAATGCAAGAAAGCCTTGGAGAAAATAGTGGAGGCCGTTCAGTGCCTTTCAGAGGCAATGCCACGAGAGGGCGTCCACCAGATAAGACTCCTCGATACTTGGCGCGTTCTAAATGAGGTACGTGAACTGCTTGGATTACAGAAATGGACACCAGGTGAATGAGACACGCAATCATATTCGCCATGCTCGCAATGGCTATGTCGCCAGCAATAGCGAAGGAACCCTATGAGCAACGGCTGCGCCATCCGGTTTGCGAGGCGACATCAATTAAGGAAATCACCGCCCGGCTTGCGGAGGAGATCGACGGGAAAATCGTTTATGAAGACCCGAAAGAAGTAGGGAGCGCGGTTACGTATGAGAACGGCATCTCTGGCGTTTCATATGAATATATCGCAGCCCTTTCCAGGGACTCACGGGTCGGAGACCCCATTAAATTATGCTTTATATCGAGGTATGAAAATTGCCCGCTAGGGGATGATCGCGGCAAGACATACTCAGCCATCAATCTCCGAACTGGCGGAAAGTGGACATTGCCTGATTCTGAGCATAGGTGCGGAGGGGCTTAGGTGAAATTCATTGTCGCACTACTCGCCATATTTGTCGTGGCATTCCCATGCCTCGCATGGGCAAAAACGGCACAAGATGGGAAGGTGTGTCTCAGCACGGCAAGGGGAGAGCGTTCTTATGTGCGCGCTGTTTGTGGAAAGGACACGGGAAGCGATACCGAACAATATCATTGTGTCTTTCCAGATAAGACCAGCGAAACCTGTTTCAAAAGTGGCGAGTGTTTTGTGTGCGAGGGGGATGACTAAGCCTTAAATGCGCGGGGCTCAGGCGGCGGGCCTGCTAGGTTTCTTTCATATTCCGCCCTGGCAGCCGCCGCACATCTAGAACGCCACGCTGAAAGCTCTTCCGGCGAGCAGCCCAAATACTTTGCTGCAAATTCGATTCCCATCCCTGCTGTTTGAATTTCGATTAGTTTTTCGAGTTGTTTTAGATCCGGTTTAAATGTCATGCGCTTCCTGTTGTAACAAAAGTGCCCGCCATGTGCGACGTGTCAACTATCGTCTCGTGGTCGGCTTTGCCTATCGTGGCAGGGTGATGTCCCATGTTCATGGATTGATGCTGGCGAGGCTTGCGATTGAGCAACCGCTTTCTAGCCGCGTCTCCTGATGCTTGGAAAGATGCGTGGCTACGGTAACAGGTCGGATAACGGCAGGCGGCGGGGCGAGGGTGAGTGCTATACCCCCGACCCGACCTCTGGAGGGGCAGGATCGGGGGACGCACTCCGGCAGAGAGCACTTCGCGGAGCGCTCAACTCCGCGCGGTATTCATCGCCTAGAGGCTGGAAAAGTTTCACCTAGTACTTGGCGGAGGTGAGCGCAAAAACCCCTGGTCCGGCCTGATACGCAAGACCAGGGGGAAGTTATCCATGAGCCTGGGGAGGACCAGTGCTGCCAAATGGAGGCTAACGGCGACCTTATACTTGTCCAAAGGCGCGGAAATCATCTGTTCGTTGGATGTGCCAATAGCGCGTGGTTACGAAGGCTGACAACGGCAGTGCGGAGGGCGCGCGCGAGAAGGGGACATTGAAATAGACTTTTGCGCTATAATCCAAAATTCTCTGGGGCGGGATAAGAGGGTCAAAAGGTGACGGCGTTTTTCTCGGCTCTTTGGCTCTGCGGTCTATGCGTCGTAGCCATCTATTATACCTTACCACCCAGTGGCGTGAGTCCGGATATTTACGGAATTGCGCTCTGGGTCTTGTCGAGCGTCGTGTTGGGAGCGTCAGCCATTATTCTAATGGTCATCCTAATCCAGCCAGCAGGGATCATCCATCCAGCGTGCAAATTTTCGCTCTGGTACTGTAGTACGCCGTGAGGCCGAGATTGTCGCGCGCGGCCCGGCCTGATACACCAGACCAGGGGGCCGTCGTGCAAGCTTGGGGGGAACCAAGCTTCAAACCAAATTCGTAAACCGCATGCCAAATAAAGAAAGCCCCTGATCTGAGGGGGTCAAGATCAGGGGCGTGCGCCTTCTCCGGCAAGGGGCGCGCGAAGCTGCCTCATCTTCACTATCCTCTTATCGATTTTAACGCTCGAAAAGTTCCACGTGGTGGTCCGCACGCCAAGCGATGAGCACTAACGAGCGTGTCGGGGCACCGCGACGGATCGTCCATCGGTATCGCTGACCGGCGTACAGCTATCGCGCATATCCATCTTCGTGCCGTCGGGATTAATGCCTTTGACACGGATACCGCCATCATTGCCATTATTAGAATAGTTGAAGGCAAAGAATAATGTCCGGGGTTGATCATCCCTTTTTGCGTTTACATAAAAAATGCCAGCATCGGTGTTATCGTGAATTTCGCGGACTGGATAAGAACGAGTTCTGCCCGATTCGCTTCCGGTGACGAGGACGGTTCCCGCATGACCATTATAAGTCACGAAGTAGGGCGTGCTATGCTCGGGGTGGCAGTTCATTTGAAGCTTGTCCGGTGCGGATGCTTGCCGGGGAGCAGGCGCAGGCTGTGACTCAGGGCGATCTTCGGGAGGAGCCGATATTGCAGGTTGCGGGATGTACACGATCTGCGGAGGTGGCGCGGGTTGTGGGACATAAATGACCGATGGCGCCGTTGGTGCGGTCGATGTAGCGGGCTGAGTCGCTGGGGGCGCCGGAAGCGGGGCCTGAGGCGGTTGTGCAACAGCAACGGATCGCGAAAAGACACAATGGTTGAGATTAATTATCCCGAAAGTGTGATCGTATATTGTACCTGAAACGGTCACTGTATCATCTTTGTTGAAAGCCAGGGCTTCATCGACAGTAACGTCGCTGCACGACACGTCCGAGTTGCTTCCTAAGCTCACCAAATAGCTACCCCTGCTGAGAAGATTTTCAGTAATTTTAGATACGAGGAGGGGCGCCGTAAAGGTTTTGCCTACAAAATCGTGTGCGAACCGCGCTTGATTTGCGTTGTACGTCTCGTGCAATCGTTCGATATCGTTGATATTAAGGGTTGTATCAGCAAAACTTGAACTGGAAATAAGAACGATCGACAATGCCGAAATATAAAAAAATTTCATAATTTGTCCTCTACCTAAATTATGAACCCGTGGGTCAACGCCTTGGTACTCCTCGCCCGGTATGCCTGCGCCAAGCCTCATCATTTCGTTCAGTTCGGCAAGTTCCAGCCTCAACACCCGCTTGGCATACACATTGCTGCAGTTGTCTATCGCATTCATGGTTGCCTCCCGAAGCATCCCTTAGGTGGGAAGAAGGGAACAGCTTCAGAGCTTAGAGCGCGCGCTGGTTCCGCGCTGTCTCTTTTTGCTCATTTTCTAGGTTTTTGTCCGCCGATCCTACGGCCCCTGGCCCAATCATGGGCCGAGAGAATTGTTATCAAAATTTTGACGTAATGCCGGGCACATCGTTCCTCGCGCGGGAGGAAGCGCAAGCTGCGACGGGTTTGACCTGGGCCTCTTATAGGGCTTTGCCGATTGAGGAAAGCCAAGCGGAAGTGTCGCAGTAAGAATCCAAAGGATCTATCGCGTGAACGCCTGGCAAATGCGAACTATGCAGCGCATGGCAAATTCCTTTAATCGCGAGGTCGCGGTTTCGGGCGGTAAGCAAGCATCTGGGAGATGAAAAAGTTGGCCGGGGTGGTGAAGCGCTAGCAGCTTGTCTGAGAGCCACATGTTAAAACGTGCTCTCTCTTCCTTCGATTCGTTTGCAAGCCAGCCGGTGAAAGTGAGGTCTGCGTGCGCCGGATCGGGGGAAAGCGGGGTGAAGTGGATAGCGGTCGTAAGGATGCTTTCGAACGATAGCTTGGCATCAGTGACTCGCGCGTAAATGACGCCGGAGAAGGTCTTGCTGCCACCAGCAGCGGTCCGACAAAAGTCGTTCGCGGCATGTTCAATATTTTCTAAAGACCCGGCGCGGGATCGGAGCCTGCCGGAGGCCTCGCGAGTCCATGGGCGAGCTTTTTCCGGCGAGGGTTCGGAAATAGCATTGCCGCCCCATGCGGAATGATGGACGCGCCCTCGTCTGAGGTGATCTTGGTGGGTGACGATGCGAAACCAGATGTCGCCGTCTGGCGCGGGATCTCCGTCCGATAGGGACATGTCGAGTGCGATCCTATCCCTATCGCGAGCCTGGCAAGCCACTCAGATCAGCAAAGAGGCTTTGTAACACATGCTCCGTTTCGGAGTCGAAGCCTGTACCGGGCAATCTGCCAAACTCTCCGCCGCGTCGGTTCCAATATGCATGCCATTCTTCAGATGGACCGATGTCGAGGAAAAGTTTGTGTAGGGATCCGTCGTCCAGTACCCATTCGAGGCCGATTGACCCATCACCGGATGGGGCGATATCCGGAGGACCGAAAGTATCAGGCATCACTCTGAGGAGGCGACGAGCGTAGCGCAGCGTCTCCGGCGTTATTGGTTCGGCGTCGTAGCCATCCCAATTACGGTGATTGAGCTGCTCGTAGCTGTCCAGTATTAGCATGAAGGACGCAGGGTCAATCGTAGACTGCGTTGGCGAACTTTCAATTTTAATTACGACAGGGGCTGCGTAAGGAGAGAATGCGACCGATGTCAGTGAACTGGGGCTTCCATCGATTTGTGTCGTGGAACTCTGCGCCCCGCTTGTACTAATCACCGAATAGCCTACCAAGACAGAGACAGAGATTGCCGCCGTGATTGATATCCTCATGACGCGCTCCCGATAGTAACTGGCTGAATGGGCGCAATATTGTCTGGGATACCGTAGACTGCTTTCCTTTCGGGTGGAAACTTGCCCAGAGCTTGAATAATTGCATTTGCTACTCCGAGAGCTTTGTCCGGACTCATGTCAGCGGTGAATTCAAATGACTTCTGAGAATGGGACTCGATCTGACCGGTGCTCCGGAAGCCGCCACCAGGCAGGTCTGCTATTTCCTCCTCCGTCGTGATTACATCCAACCTCGTGAACGAAATAAGCAGTCTATCCGACGCCCCTTGCGCGAACTGAACGCAGATGGCGGAATCAATTACGGCAGTTCTGTAAGAGGAAGACCGGACATGAGGCAGCTTTGCCATGGACCATCCTTTCGTCGCGTCGCCCAAGACGCGACAAGAAGGATAGCGTTATACACACCGACTTTCCATCGCCCAGATTGTCATCCTCCTCCTTTGCGCGCATAGGTTGATTTTCGTTCGCCTTGCGCGGAGTCCGTGTGGGTTGAATTTCTATGCGCCCCATTTTTATTCGAACGCGCAGCCGGGCCAGGCGATAGCCTCACTTTCAGTTCTTGGGGCGTGCAGCCAAGAAACCTTGCCGCGAATTCAAGCCCCATCCCCGCCGTTTGAAATTCCGCAATTTGTTCGAGCTGTTTGGTCGTCGGTTTAAACATTAAGCGCTTCCCGTTGTTACAAAACTGCCCGCCATGTGCGAGGTGTCAACTACCGTCTCGTGGTCGGCCTTGCCCATCGTGGCAGGGTGATGCCCCATAGCATGGCTCTCATGCTGTCGCCCCTTACGATTTAACAACCGACTCCGGGCAGCATCACCCGAGGCTTTATTGTGCGGGTGACTGTCGGCCGGATGCAGATAATTTTTCAGCGTCCGATTCTCTAGCGGCATCGGACCCATGGATCTTCGGGAAATGATTCGCCGCACGCCGCCCCGCCGCCGCATGATGTCGAAATGCATTAAGTCAGAGACGCCGCCACCGCCCTTTTGCGTCCCGAACGATCCGCCCCATGCGAATTTGGATTCGGCCAGGTCAGGGTGGCGCGCTTTCATTGCTCAGTTGCGAGAGGCAAGCCGGGAGACATGCCGCCTTCGAGCGTGAATGGCTTATTGAAAAATTGATTTTGTTGAGAGACTAATTGAAGCGGAATTCCATGCACGATGAAACTGCCCTGCGAACCTTGGTCAGATGGCAGCACGTTTACGTCCATCTCAACAAGAAGTGCGCCAGGCTCGAATTTTCCGTTATACAAAGATGTCCAAGTTCGGCCGTCCACCGTGAATTTATAATATCGCAATGATTTAATCCCTTAATTTGGGCGCGATCGAAATAGCAATTCCTCTTCAGCCTGCCGCGTCATCACAGCATGCCTCGCAACAGCTTCAACGAATTCAGGCAATGGTTCCTTGAGGTTCTTCGCGATATCCCAGTTGGGAGAATCGAAAGGGCCAGCCGGGAAAAGCGCATTCATGTCATCAGTCGAGAGACCATGGTTGAAAAAGACTTTCACCATCTCATTCACAAAGTCGCGACTTACATTGAAATGTTGTTCAACATCGGACTTCGACGCCGCGCTGAAACTCTCAAATGTGTTTTCGGTCATTGGCAAAACTCCAAATGAATTATCAAAATGGCGCCGCCAGGTGGACGGACAACACCGGACGACGCCTATCCGCCGGGACCCCCGTCCCATTGGAATCGTTGGCGCCGCCACGGCCAGAAAGGGAACCGTGACGGCGCCGGGCGAAATGACCAGCCAGGGTAAGGCGCGGGACAAGGACGCGCACTGGCCATCTCGCATATCACCCCGAGGAACAACGCAAACTCGGGGGATTTCTATCAACGACCGTGATTATTGAAGTTGAACTTCGCGACGCGACGCCCGCCCGTGAATTGCTGCATCCAGCTCATTGGATCGCCATAATACTCTTTCACGATATGACCGCTGTCCGGGTCGCGGCGTTTCACTTCGCGCAAGCCCAGCTCGCCAATTGCAACCGGGTTCATCGATGCCTGAATCGAATCTGCGAAGATCGCTTGCGTCGCGTTCTTGAGCGCGGTGCCCTTCAAATCGTGCAGATCAACATCGCGCCATGCATCGCAATGTTTTTGATGTCCAGCGGCCAGGCGCCTACGATAGGCATCCGGCATTTCGCCAGCCCATGGCGCGGGGGCTGACTTGCTCCAAGCCGAATCGGCGCGATTTGCATGAGACTGGATCTCAGCAAGCTCGGCCAGCACAGCGGCACTGTCGGCGCGGCTATCGGCCTTCAGTTCCTTGGGGTCGCCTTTTTCTTCGATCTCTTCGCCCTCGCCGCCGTCTTTGCGCTTTTTCGAGTCCATCGCTTCCCAAGCATCCATGCGCTCAGTCAGAGAGCCCATGCCGCTGGCGAACGAGTCCATACACGAAAGTAGCTTGTCGAGCTTGTCCGCTATATCCTCGGCGTCGGCTTTGGTCTTTTCGTCTTTTTCCATTTTCAATTTTTCCTGTTCGGCCGCATCAGCGCGGCGTTTTGCATCAGCTTGTTTCAAATCACTTTCAATCAATTTAGCTTTGTCTTCTGGTGTCATACGTGTAGTTCCTGTTGTAGTTCTTCGAATGCTTTATGAATTACGGTGAATCCAAATTCGAATTCGACGCTATCTCGCGGCACCAATGATAGATGCGAGAGATACCGAGGAGGAGGCTCAATAATAAGCTTCCGGTGATTGATATCGACGCTAGAAGCTTCGTTATCAAAATGAGTGGTTATCCGGGTATCATATGCACCCGACTCGATAACGCGTAATGCGCTATCATTGGCTATGCGCGCGACGGCCATTAGAGCGCCGTCCACGGCATATGAGGCCACGATGGTGCCCACACACCGCCGCCCGAAGTCATGGCTGTCCATGGGTTCCGCAGAGGCCCCGCCCAATACTGGCAAGCCAATGCATCTCGCTTGCATATGTTCGCTCAGCCATATGCTTGGGTCGCGATATTCAAAGTATTGCGCGGCCTCGTTCCACCGCACGCCAACCGGCGATATGCATAACAGTGCAAAGAATGCGCTATCGCATTGCTGCACGCCTTCGGCGAGACCAGCGGCCATCCGGTTGATTAGCTCGCGTTCGTTGGTAATCATGCCGTCTTGCCTCCCATGCTGCGGGAAACTTCCGACATGACGCCGCTCACGATTGTTTTGCCATCGCGGCGGATTTCGATCTTATCGTTCCACCGAGCGCCCCCCGTGATCTGCTTCTTGCAAATCTGGCGAATCGACCTTGGCGGGGCATCACGCGGGAGTTCAATCCGATATGTTCGCG
>DATBPZ010000084.1:0-3829 GCA_036561105.1 Methylocella sp.
TCTTGTGGTTTTGTATATGTCGGCCCAAATTGCTTGATCGATTGCGCCACATAATTTTGGCTTAGATGGGCGTAGTGCTTTTCGGTCATCGCCGTCCCAGAATGGCCGAGTTGTTTGCTAACCACCACAACTGGACAACCAAGCATGACTGCGTGAGAGGCATAAGAATGTCTCAAAACATGAAAACCAGCATGTTTAATACCGGCTTTGATACAAGCCTTGGGCATTCGGTTTGTTTGGTTGCTCAATTTCCAACGGTTGCCATTCAATGTCAGCAACAGAGCATCGGCATTTTTGCCTTTTGTGATGGAAGTAAAGAAATCAACGGCAACGTCAGTCAAAGCGACATGGCGGCTTTTGCCGGATTTGCTTTTGGCAATGAAGATCCCGGCATTTGTGAAATCTCCAACTTTCAAATTGGCAAGTTCGGAAAAGCGTGCGCCACTATGTAAAGCGGCCGACACTAAATTTCGAAAATCGCCATCGATCACTGCCAGCAACTTTTCAATCTCGGCATTATCGAGGAATCGGATTTTTGGTGCATCGACATTTTGGAAGGGTTTGACAGGCTTCCCATCATGTTTCCAACCAGCGTGATTCAGTGCGGCGCGCAAAACGCCCCATGTCCGGTTGGCGGAATTTTTCCGCTTTCGGGCCGCATCCGGGGGCACAGAGGCTATCGGTTTGGACTTGCCACCTTTGCCTTTGCCGCGCGCATGGCGAGGTCGATTGGCAAGATTGTAAAGCCAGCTTTGTAGGCGATCAGTGTTAAGGTCCGACAATCGGACATTGCCCAACACCGGACCGATGTCATGGGCGTCGCGGGTTTCGGCGTGGTCGGTCGCTTTGCCGCCCTTGCGAAGGGCCACAAGATAGGCGTTCCATGTGGCATTATTTTGTGTACGAGAGTGTAATTGCCAGTACGTTTTAAAGGGGTTATCCGGTGATTTCAAGGGGTTGGTGTGTACATACGAGTAAGATTTAGTGCAATAGAAGACCTGGGAAAGGCATTTTGCTCATCTGACCTATGAAGGAAGATACCCATGCCGGACTCACAATCATTTGGCTCACTGGCCACGGCACTCGCGGGAAACCGTCACTCTGCAATCATCTATGCCGACGCCGGCGGCGGCATTGGATTTTGGAACGCCGGTGCGGAGGCTATCTTCGGCTATTCGGCGGCGGAAACGTCGGGTAAACGAGTCGATTTGATCGTACCTGAGGAATACCGGGCCATGCATTGGGCAGGATTTATGCGGGCAATTGGCTCCGCTTGGCGTGGGAGCGCGGCTTGGGGACCTATCGAGGGCTTGCACAAAACTGGCAAGCGCGTCGCATGCGAAGTCTTCCTCACCCCCGTTCAGGAATCGGACGAGCGCGTTGTCGGTGTTTTGGCGATTTTTCGCGTGCCGGCCTAAAGGATCGGACAAAGCGCGCCGACTTCAGCCAGGTTTTCGGCCGCCGCTGTCTGGCAAACTACAGCCCGATCGCCGGGGGAACCTGCTCGTACCATCCACGGGAGCGGCGAACGATGTGGACGACCGACAGCATGACCGGCACTTCCACCAGAACGCCGACGACCGTTGCCAGTGCCGCACCCGACTGGAAGCCGAAAAGAGCAATCGCGGTCGCCACGGCCAATTCAAAAAAATTGCTGGCTCCGATCAACGCGGACGGGCCAGCCACGCACCATGCGACGCCGAGACGGCGGTTGAGCCAGTAGGCGAGCCCAGCATTGAAGTAAACCTGTATTAGGATCGGCACCGCCAAGAGTGCAATGATCAGCGGCTGCCGCATGATCTGTTCGCCTTGCAAGCCGAACAGCAGCACCAGCGTCAATAGCAAGGCCGAGAGCGATACAGGAGACAAGGAGCGGAGCGCGCGGGCCAGCGCGGCTTGCCCGCCTTTCACCAGCAGAAGGCGGCGCCAGAACTGGGCGACAATCACCGGCACCACGATATAAAGGACGACCGAAAGCAACAACGTGTTCCAGGGCACGGTGATCGAGGACAGGCCGAGCAGCAGCGCCACAATCGGCGCGAAGGCGACCACCATGATGGTGTCGTTGAGCGCAACTTGCGACAGCGTGAAATGCGGCTCACCATCCACGAGGTTTGACCAGACGAACACCATGGCCGTGCAGGGAGCCGCTGCCAGCAGGATTAATCCGGCAATATAGCCGTCGATCTGCTCGACAGGCAGGAGCGGCCGGAACAGAGTGCCAACGAACAGCCAGCCGAGCAACGCCATCGAGAATGGCTTGACCAGCCAATTAATTCCAACTGTCACGGTGATGCCGCGCCAATGCTCTCGTACCTTGCCAAGGGCGGCAAGGTCGATTTTGAGCAGCATCGGCACGATCATCAACCAGACGAGAATCGCGACGGGCAGATTCACTTCGGCTATTGTTGCCGTGCCAAGGACGCGGAACAAGCCAGGCAGAAATTGTCCAAGCGCAACGCCAGTCACGATGCAGAGCGCGACCCATAGAGTCAGATAGCGTTCGAATGCCCCCAACGAGGGCGCTTTGGCCGTTGCCCTTTCGGCCGTCGATGCAGCTTGAGTCATTGCGCGTCCTTCATGTTCATGGGGACGCGTGTCGCGCCTTCCATATTCCCAATGTCGCGCAGGCGCGCGGAGAGCGACAGCTTGTCAAGGCTCTTGACCGGCAGCGCCGTGAAAGCCCGAATGCGATTGCGCAGGAAGCGAAACGCCTCATTGAACGCGCGCTCTTTTTCGATATTCGCGCCTTCGACCGCCGCAGGGTCTTCGATGCCCCAATGCGCCGTCACCGGCTGTCCAGGCCAAAAGGGACATGCTTCGCCCGCCGCGCTGTCGCAAACCGTGAAGACGAAATCCATTCGCGGCGCGTCCCGCGTTGCGAATTCGTCCCAGTTCTTCGAGCGTAACCCCTCGGTGGGGTATCCGTAGGCTGCGAGCGTCTTGAGCGCGAACGGGTTCACTGCGCCCTTAGGTTGGCTTCCCGCCGAGAAGGCGTTGAAGCGCCCCGCGCCATCTTTGCGTAGAATGCTTTCCGCGAGAATCGAACGGGCGCTGTTACCGGTGCAGAGAAAGAGTATGTTGAAGACACGATCAGTCATGGGCACGAGCCTTCCGCGAGCGGCAAGGGGTGAGATCGGCGACGAGCGGCGCGCATATGTCAGGTCGTCCGCCGCAGCAGTCCTTGAGCAGGAACAACGCGACGTCACGAAATCGGGAGAGATCGGCGCGGTAGATAATCGAGCGGCTGTGCCGCTCTCCGATGACGAGATCCGCGCGGGCAAGAACCGCGAGATGCGCAGACATGGTGTTTTGCGGAACGGCCATCAGGCGGGCGAGTTCGCCCGCAGGAACGCCATCCGGTTCTCTTTCGACCAGCAGCCGAAAAGTGTCCAGCCGCGTGGCTTGCGCGAGCGCCCCGAGCGCGGTAATCGCTTCCATAGTATCCATATATCCAGATTATCGGATATTTTGAGCGGACACAAGGCACCATTCTGACAGCCAAGACCTTAGAACACCAAACATACAGCTTCGCGGCGCAATTCCACCTCAAGTAAGCGGCACTCAGTAAGCGGAGTTTGGAAAATTTTTCCGCCAATCGTACCAAAACGTTTCACGTGAAACATTTTGGTACGATTGGCCTCCAAAATCGGACAAAGCCAGCTTACCGCAGCCACGCTTTCAATCTCCGCATCGCCTCGATGATATCACCTTCCGGTCCGGCGAAAGATAGCCGGATCGCGGAAGTGCCGCGCCGCCGGTCGAAGTCCAATCCTGGTGTCGTGGCGACCCCCGCCGCGTCGAGCAACCTTGCGCAAAAATCAAGCGA
>DATBPZ010000085.1:0-111450 GCA_036561105.1 Methylocella sp.
CTGTTGGGTCTCCGTGACGTTGTAGCTGAGCATGCGAGTTTCGTTCTCCGCGTGCAATTCGCCCGTCGTTGTGATCACCAATGAAATCGGGCCTTCGCGCTCGATGCGAACAACGCGGCGACCCGTTGACGAACTTTGGTCTTCCACCGTCGTTTGGTGGACAATCCTGCCCTCGCTAATGAGCGTTCTCAGCAGCATCGAGAACATGCTGTTCTCATCCGCCTGCAGCTGATTGGCCTCAAAAACAACCAGTACGGAGTGAGAGAGTGGGCGGTCATCATATACGAGCGACAAGGCGCTGCTGCTTGTCAAGTAATGTACGAAATCTGACCCAATCAATTCCAGGGTGCGTGTTGTGGTGAAGCTCTTGCCGCCGCAGCTGGAGCCCTTGAGCAGGGGGTTAATCGGTTGATTCAAGACACGACTAGTCGCCGAGATATAGATTAACCCAATTAGCTCGTCCTCATTCACGACGCCCATCAACTGTACCTGCTTGACCACTTGGTCCAACAGATCGGGCGCTTCCGCCAGCTCGCGCACGATTGGCCATAGGTCATTACGCAACGCGACTTTTTCCTCGGCGGGCAGAGGTTCGTTTTCGGCTTGAATCCCCGCCTCACGAGCGGCCAGCATTCGCTCAGCGGCAACCTGCTTGGCGATCTCGCCCCATGTGCTTGCCAACGCGCGCTTGCCGCCCATCTTATCGCCAAATACCGTGACGATGGCCGCCACCACCCTGTCTTTCAACATGGCGCTGCCACCGTCGCGAATCAGCTCGTGGAAAAATTTCTGCACCTGAGTCATGCTAGGCAGGTCCGCGACTGCCCGCCATTTGGCGATCGTGTCGGTAGCGCGTTGAAACAACTCGTCGTCATCGCGAGACTTACCACATTTTGACGGCGGCGCGCGGAAGGTGCGCTCGCGGCGAAGGGGCATGACGTTATCAGCGCATGGATGTGACGCCGATGCGTCACTGGTTGGCTTATCGTCGAATGGCATTGCCGCCTCCTGAATTCGACGGGACGCCGAACGTCGTAGTTGATACCTGCAGCACGTGTCGCGTGCGATTTATCGCCGAGGCCAAGTCGGATTCGGAAAAGCCGCCCCAGCCGGTGAAGTGCCGTTCGAATAACCGCCAGATCAAATCCTCGGCCACGCCATTACCGGCGGCGGATGCGACCACCACCCAACCGGTTTCGTTCCGGCAGCCTTCTACAGCTTCGCTCAGAACAATGCCTGCAGCACGCTTCCAGCTACCATGCAGCATGGTTAGCATCCCAAGCCGCTCGCCGATGGTCTGTGGGCCGCCGAAGCCGTTTATCCGGCCTTGCCGCGTTGACAAAAGGCGGCGTGGCACGAGCTTGAATAGCTCGCTGGTGAAACAATCCAACTGCGCACGCGAAATCAGCGGAATCACGTCCTTGTCTACGCTGATCTCGAGCGGTGAGGCCTGCGGCCATTTGTATGGGCGACCAGCTTTCTCGTGCCATCCGAAGCCAACGATCTGCCCGCTTCCGGCGAAGATTTCGAGCGGGTGCAGTTTGCGCGACCTGATGCCGCCAGCGTTGCGATAAATGCGTACATTCTTTGGCGCGAGCCCGATACGAATCAGCGGAGTTTTGCCGAGAATCTCATCGGCGAGAACAGCAGCGGTCTCGGCGTGCGTCGTATCCGTGATGTCGAGGTCGAGTGCGACGAGTTGCGTTTGAATGGCGAGGCAACAGCAATATGCCTCGGCCGGCTGATATTCGGCGATAGCGGCGGCTAGGTCGCCGCGATCCCATTCCGCGTTGTTAAGGCCATTCCAGCCCTGCATCGCGGGAATCTTGGTTTCCTGGTGGCCGGGAAAGGGCCGCCATCCCAGCTCAGCAAGTGGCTGAGCGACGGCGTCAAACGTGATTGGCGCGCCCGTCATGACGCACCTTCCGGAAATATGTCGGCGAGCACGTTGAAGGTGCGCCCGGTGCGGCTATCGATGTTGAGTGCCAACCGTGCCTCGAACACGAGGCCTGAGAGGTGCGGGACGAGGGTACTAACGTTTCCCGCAGTTGGCTGGCCAGCAAGAGTCAGCAGCTGCGCGATCAGATGCTGGTTTGCGGCAGTCAGCTGCCCAGCGCCAGCGTTCGGCCCATCGACCCAAATAGGGCGAGTGTCGACGCGCGCACCACTTTCCACTTCAATGATGTCAGTCGCGATGCTTATATTTGCGTTGTTTTGTACCACACGGGCGGTTTCGATGCGCAATGTGTAGACATCCGGCTCAAAAACTCGGGCTACCTGTTGGGCAGCGGCGCCGAAATCGATGTCGAGGGTTGCGGTCGATGCCTTTCTGAAAGACGGACGAGTGAACTTTTTCATGCCGGTTACTCCTTGCTTGGGTTAAGCCCCGTGCGACTGCTGACTTCCGCGTGCCGTTGGGTCTGTGTGGGGGGAGCATCTGTTACACTGACTCGCCAGCGACGTAGCGCTTGGCGACAGGACCAGGAATAACGGTCTTGCGACCGATCTTGCGGATCGTGACGAGGCCTGCTTTCAGGTCCGCGTAGAAGCCGGTTCGACTGCGATTGGCGAGCGCGCAAACCTCGTCGACGGTGAGGTTCCCGGCCTCAAGGCGCTCAAGAATCGTGACAAGCGGTTGCGTTTTTTGCGCGGTGACCTTCAGCATTTCGTTCTCCGCGATACACCGATAACCCAGCGAATGCAGAGAACATGACCACCGATGTCCTTATTGAAAATAGGCGTTGAAAGCCTTTACCGGACGAATGTCATTCGTCCGGTAAATTAGGTGGATGAATGTGAATTGTCCGGCTGCGCAATACGGCCGATGCGCTTGCGAATTCTCTCAATCTCTCTAGCTATGGCGGCCTTGTCGTCCGAATCAGATGGACACCAACGCGTAGGGATTTTTGGTAACCTGGCAACTTCCAGATTGACCGCCTCGCGTATCTCTTTGGCCGTGCCTTCGCTGTTCGTTTTGTAAGACGGTTTTCGAGTCCAAAGGTCTTTGGCCAGCCTCTCGATGATTGCTTGAACATTATCCGCTCTGCGTGCAGTATGCGCCTTTGTTATACTCTCGCGCGCCTTCTCAACCTCAGAACGAAGTGCGTGTAACCTATTAGCAGGAACCCCGACAGAATACCCGATAAAGAGGGCGTGCTCGACCACGCGAAGAACAATCTCCTTGTTGCATGCTTCCTTGCTTCGGATGATCTCGGCGAAATCGGTTTTAAATTCTTCTAGATCGCCCGTTATGCGATGCCGCTCGTCTTCGCCGAGATCATCGCGCGCGAGAGCCTCTTCGGCCGCTTCCATAACGAGGTGTTGTTGCCATCTGCCATCGATGAAGGCGCTCCAATCGATTTTTGATGCCCAACTGACGAATCTCCTAATAGTTCTTTCGAATCCTATGACTGCTCTAACGATTCCCTCCTTAGGCCCATCGCGAAGCACGCCATCAAGGTTCTTGGCTAAACGAACAGATTTAGGTTCTTTGTCATTTTTCATTGCGAGCCCTCGCGAATGCCCTGCAAGTCCGCGGAAACGAGTGGCTATCTCGTTTTTCGGCTGGCCGACCCCGAGCGTTCATTATGCCTTCTGCCTGGATACTGGGAGTCCATAGCTCAACCCAGGGCGTCTCAAGCTCTCAGATGCTCGGGCGATTCTCCAAGAACGATGGCGCTCCACGCTCGATAAAATCACGGCGCTTTTCAGCTAGAATTTTAGCGTAAGTCTTCTCAATCATGCGGACGCTGGTTCCGCAGTTGTCTGCAATAATGTTGAGCGGTACGCCGCCCTCAATTGCATGTGAAACGTAAGTATGCCGCAGAGCATAAATACTTCCGTCAGAAGCGAGCCCGGCTTTTTTCAAAGCGTCCTTGATCGGCCTTGTCTGGTCCGAACGCTTCCAGCGGCTCCCATCACCGCGGACAAACAGGAAGTCCCCGGGGCCAGGCCCGGTTGCGAGCCGATTGCAGAGATGGACAGCACTTGTCTGCAATATGATCGTACGGGCTCCGGTCTTTCCGGCGTTTACCCGCAGGGTTTTTGTGCGTGCATCGAAGTGAGTGACGCGCGCCTCAGTTAACTCACCATATCGCGCGCCGGTTAAATAGGCCCCGGTGATTAGGTCACTGACTGCCGCATCCCCTGCGCCGTTTATGAGGCGGCGAACCTCTTCGTCGGTGTAACGGGTGTCGCGCGGTTTCGCGACCCCATGGAATGGCTTGACCAGACGCCACGCACTATCATCGATCAGGCCGTTCGATGGATCGCGCATCGCGTGGTTAAGGAGCGCCTTGATCATGGTCAGGACGCGGTTGGCGCTATCCTTAGAACGACGAACCCGATCTGGGTCGTCGCAATCAGGGACCATCGAGGCCAACCACCTGTCAAGCAAGGTCTTGGTCAAGCTTATGACTAAACAGTCTCCCAGTTTGGGAAGAAAGTGGCGGTTGAGACGACCTCTGGTATCGGCGGCTGTGCGCGCATTCTTAGCGGTGAGCCAATTGAGATATGTTTTGGCGGCCAAGCGAACGGTGAGAGGCTCGGTGCCGGGAACGCCCGTCTGGCGGCGGGCTGAAATCTTGGCGCGCTCCTGAGCCTGCCAGAAGTCTAGGAACTGGCGACCGTTGGCCTCGTCGTGGTCGTCGGCAAAGCCGATGGCTGTTGTCCGGGCACCACCACATCCGTCCGCAACACGCAGCACCCAAGTCCCTGACGTTTGATTACGTCGATAACCTAGGGAAATACCTGGGCCGATGCGAACAAAGACCGGCTTTCTTGCGACAGGCAACCGCAGGCGTTTCGAGCGGGTTTCAAGGACGCTGTTGCGAACATTTCGGGGCATCGGTTTGCCTTTGCATCTGTGTCCAGTTAGTGTCCTGTCTATGGGCGCGAACGGAAGCAGTCAAGGCTGAATGCCGATAAACACTATGACTACATTTACACGTAAATACAAATACATAAGTGAACAACCGTGAACGGCCACGAACTGAATAATTCGCCCTTTCACGGCGAAAACAGGGGTTCGATTCCCCTTGGGCGCGCCAATGAAAATCAATAAGTTAGGCATGCATCCCGCGCCAGATTTTCATTCCTACGGAAAATATACGGAAAACCTGCTCGCGGACGCTGGCGAACGGGCGCGGATTTTGCCATAATTGCGCGATGCGAAATTTATTACGACCCGGACGATTGGAGAACTTGTCTGACGCGTTGAAGCGCGTCGGCGAGGACGATCTTTACCCGACCTCGCGTGAAGGTAAGCTCCCCTGGCTTTTTCTCGAGGCGGAGTTTGACCCCTATCACCCAACCGGCGCTATTGATCGGCGAACCGTGCGCCCGGTCGAAGTCGAAGCGCCGAAGACTTGCGGGAGGACACGGTGCCCGCAACGAAGCGCCAGAAGCTCACGCGGGGCCACCCGTGCCGGAATTCATCGGCCGGCTGCGCAATCGCGAGGCGATGGCAATTCTCGAAAACCTTGCCGAGGGCCGAATCGGCGGATTCGTCTTTCCCGGTCAGCGACCGGATCAGGCGCTTTCCGGCATGGCGATGGAAATGGTTTTTCGCCGGATGAGGGTCGAGGGCGTCACGGTGCACGGCTTCCGTTCGACTTTCCGCGATTGGTGCGGCGAGGCGACGTCCTTTCCCCGCGAGGTCGCCAAAGCGGCGCTCGCCCATGTTGCGGGGGATGCGACCGAGCGGGCCTATCGGCGTGGCGACGCCTTGGAAAAGCGGCGAACGCTCATTGAGGCATGGGCGGCATTTTGCGAACTTGGAGAGAGCGCTAATGTGGTTTCGATAAAACGTCATGCCAGCTGAATTTTACGATGACAGAGAAACTGCGCGAAGAAATCACCACTGGGGCCGATCCCAGTGGCAAGCGGCGAGGAAGGCCGAAAACTCGTTCCGCCGCCTCTGAGGCCTCGTCGGCGCGGGCGACCTTCAATCGATATTCGAGACGACCCCGACCGGCACGCCGTTGTCGTCATGCGAGCATTACAGGCCCTATTCGATGTGCAGGAGCGGGCCGCAGCAGTTAGGGCCGTGGAAATGGTAGGAGCAGCCGGCAAACCCGAGACCATCCGATTCAAGGCTCGAAAGACCTTGCATGAGAAACAGCGCGCGATTGACGAAGCAGGAACTAAGGGCGGCTCGTTGACTGGACGCCAATTGCAAAAAATCCGCGGAAGACAACAATGGCTTCAAAATATCACTACCGCTGCAATTCTCTGTCTAAATCCAGAAATTCAGTATACAGAACAATTAGTTGAGCGAGTAAGGAACCTTGCGCAACTAGCCGGGGAAATGTCGTTCTCTAGAGAATTTTTGGAGCGCCTGCTTGCTCGAAAAGCGATACTTTGGTCAAAATATAATGAATAATCAGATACTTACTGAATTTACCAATTTTCTTGTATTTTCTCACCCAGATTTGGGGATAACGTGGACGCGGTCTCGTCCGCCTTTAGACAAGTCCGCCCCTATGTGAATAGTGACGAGCTATCTCAAACAGAGGTAGCCGAATGAACCACAGTATCCGCCCCGACGATAAATTCGCCCTCCGCATCAATGAAGCGGCCGGTCTCTCGGGCCTCTCTCGGTCAACGCTCTACAAGCTTTTAGGCGCTCAAAAGCTCAGGGCCGTGAAGATCGGCGGCCGACGACTCATCTTACGGGAAGACCTTCAGGCGCTTTTGCGCAACGGAATCAAGTGACCGGTCGCACGTTCCTGCAAGGACATACTCGTGCACAAAGCAACGAAACACGCGGATCGACCTCACGCGCGCATCTACCATCATTGGCTTGACTTGCCGGCCTGGAAAGCGATGCGAGGAGAAGCGCAACTTTTGCTAGTTCATATGCTGGCCACGTTCCGGCCGGCATTCAATAGCCGTCTTGAATGGCCTTTAACCCGCGTTCAAGAGGTGCTGCGTTGCGGCCGCTCGACAGCCAGCGAAGCCCTGACAGATCTCGAAAAGAACGGATGGGTAAAAGTGTGCCGCGTCGGGCGATTTTCTGGGAGCCGCAAACCGTCTCTTTATCGGTTGACGATGTTCGGTAGCGAGATCGAAGATCTCCCAAAAACTGAAGAATTTCTTCGAGCCAGAAACCCACCACGGCCCGGTCGCAATAAAAACCTGTCAGGTTCCAAAAAAGCACTTCTCAAGTCCGTACTGAAACCTGAACAGGTCCCTCTTGAAACCGCGAGTGGCAAAATCCAACTCTGTACCGCTAATGAAGCATCCGACCAAACCGCTATAAAAATCAATAGATCGCGACAAGGCGAGCGCGCCGAACCGAAAGCCTCCGAAAAACTCAGGACACAGCTATTAATAGGAACTGCTGTTGCTCGCCCACGCCCGTCCGCTGGCGACCAAAGCGCCGACGACGCCTTTGGAACGGCGCAAAGCGGCCGTACTCTCCCGGCCAACGCCAGCCATAAATCCTCTCTGCCAAGGTTGAAGAGCCTTTGACCGTACCAAGCAATGGATTGATCTCGAAGCGGACGCCGCGCCATTTTGGCGGCAATGATATTTCCTCCTCCCCAAGACCTCGATACGTGCCGCGTTGGTAAACCTTCTCAAAACTGCCCCGCTATGCTGTCCTTCTCGCAGGAGATAGTGAGTCGCCCATGGCCTATTGGAGTAACAATCTCGTCACGGGTCGGCAACTGCGCGCGGCGCGGACTCTTGCCGGCATGACACAACGAGACCTCGCGACAGAACTCGGAATCAACGAACGCGCCGTCCGCTTCTGGGAGCGGAAACATGATAAACGCCCGACGTCTGCTCCGAACGATGCCCGCATCGAGCAGGCTCTTTTGGCCCACGGCGTAATACTGTTTGCTGAACCTACGCCCGGTGTACGGCTCGCCGAAAAGCGGTAATTTTTCTTACCAATACGCGCACGCGCGCGCGACCGGAAAACGGAAGTTCGGGCTCACTGCCCTTCGACGCTCTCTCAATGGGCGATGCCCAAGCGCCGAGGCATGTTGTGGCGCGACGCCAACCGAGTGACATCCCTTCTTGGGCAACGCCATGTCATCGATGACTAGCAGACGAATTAGCCATGACACCAAGGAAACTTCCAAAGATTGAGTTGCCGGCGTTGGACGCCCTGACGGCCTTTCTCCGTGAAAGTAACATAGAGCGCTAAAGCCCAGGTCGTTTTGATAGCTGACCATCAGAAATGCCTCTCCGGCTTTGTTTGCGCGGTCGACGCCACGGCTCGACAGGTGCCGTGGCAAGAAACACCTTGGCTTGGCTCGGTTCACAGACGAGTGCATCCGGGGCACAGAGGGCGACTACAATTACATGATCGATTTGGCCGCGTAGGCCACGCGAACGGCCGCCAGGAGGAAATGCTCCATTTCGTCTGAATTGTACCTAGAAACAACGCTCGACCTCGAGCGTCGTGGGGACAATCACGACAATGATCTAGCTGCGTGTTGCAAGGCGCAGCCCCAAGTAGCTCAAGCCTCCAGCAACGACGAAGCCTATCCCGCTCACCCATAGAGGCGCAATCCAGCTACCGATAACGATTGTCCATCCCATGTAAATCCGCAGGAGATGGAGGAGCGCCACCAGCGCGAAAATCACGCTGGCCGCAACATTGAATGTTCTCTGATTCATTGCCGATGCTCCAAATCTTCCATCACCCCGTGGCCTGACCTTCACCCGATTTAGTGGACACCGGATCAAGCGGCTTGGCGCTCTGCCTGTTCGGGGGTGATATACCCGAGGGCGGAATGTAGCCGCTGACGATTGTAATATCCTTCGATATAAACGAACAAGTCATGCCGGGCAGCTTCCCGGGTTGGATAGCAAACGTGGTGCACGAGTTCGGTTTTGATCGTGCCAAAGCAGCATTCCATCGGGGCATTGTCCCAACAATTTCCCTTGCGGCTCATAGATTGGATGATGGTGGCTCCATTGAAGACCTTGCGGTAATCCGTGGCGGCATATTGGGCGGATTCAATCGATCGTCGCAACGCGGCTAACTTATCTCATCGTAGATGCTGATCCAACGCCTCAGCAGGTGTCCTCCAGTTCAGCGACTTTCGCGGCCGCGTGTTCAGGGCTGCCGCCACGGCTTCCAGGTCGTCCGCGCTGTGCGTGCTGAGATCTGTTCCTTTTGGAAAATACTGACGCAGGAGGCCATTCGTGTTTTCGTTCGTGCCGCGCCACTGGCGGCCGACGAGGGCGACATCGCTCGCCTTCGCTTGCTCAGCCTGGAGGAACTGCGGCGCGAATGGCGGCGGCTCAATCACGGTGAAGCGCCAAGGATCAGTCGCGACCTGCTCGTCCTCGCCCTTGGCTACAGGCTTCAGGAACTCGCGCACGGCGGGCTCGGCAAGGCGACCCGGCGAAAGCTGCAAACGATGGCGAAGGCCCGGCGGACAACGGGGCGGGTTTGTCCGGCGCCGAGTCTCAGCCTGAAACCAGGCGCGCGTCTGGTTCGGGAATGGCGCGGCCGGACTCACACCGTCACTATCACGGAAGATGGGTTCGAGTATGCCGGGTCGAGCTATCCGTCCCTGACCAAGATCGCCAAGAAGATCACTGGAGCACATTGGTCGGGGCCGCGCTTCTTTGGTCTGCCAGCGGCAGGCGTGGAGCGTCCGGGCCTTGGGGGGCGCGATGAGTGAATCGGAAAAAACATCGCGACGCTCCGGCAAGAAAGCCCGCTGCGCGATCTACACAAGAAAATCATCAGAGGAAGGCCTGGAGCAGGCTTTTAATTCCCTCGATGCCCAGCGAGAAGCCTGCGCCGCCTTCATACTCTCGCAGAAGCACGAAGGCTGGACGGTGTTGCCGACGCTCTATGATGATGGCGGATTTTCCGGCGGCACGATGGAGCGGCCCGCCCTGAAACGGCTGATCGCCGATATCGAGGCAGGCCAGATCGATGTGGTCGTCGTCTATAAAGTCGACCGGTTGACGCGCGCCCTCTCCGATTTTGCCAAGCTCGTCGAGGTCTTTGACCGCCGCGGTGTCTCGTTCGTGTCGATCACCCAGCAATTCAACACCACCACCAGCATGGGGCGGCTGACTCTGAATGTCCTTTTGTCCTTCGCCCAGTTCGAGCGGGAAGTCACCGGCGAACGTATCCGCGATAAGATTGCCGCCTCCAAGAAAAAGGGTATGTGGATGGGCGGCATGCCCCCTCTCGGTTATGACGTGAAAAACCGCAAGCTGGTCGTCAACGACGCCGAGGCTCGCATCGTTGTCGAGATCTACCGGCGCTATCTCGCCCTCAAGTCGGTGCACGCGCTGCGGGACGCGCTTGCGGACGCCGGGATCAAAAGCAAGCGCCGCATGCGGCCCGACGGCGCCGAATATGGCGGTCAGACGTTCTCCCGTGGGGCGCTCTATCTCATCCTCCAGAACCAACTTTACCGCGGCGAGATATCCCACAAAGGCAATACCTATCCCGGCGAACACCCCGCGATCGTCGACAAGCCGCTGTGGGACGATGTGCAGGCCGTGCTGGCCGCAAACCGTGTGGAGCGGACAACGGGAGCGCGGGCAAGCCACCCTAGCCTGCTGACGGGCATGGTGTTTGACGAGACCAGCGAGCGTCTGACACCAACCCATGCGGTTAAGAAGGGAACCCGCTACCGGTACTATGTTTCGACTTCCCTCGTCACCGGGGTAGGGAAGAAGCATTCCAGCGGCCGGCGCATCCCGGCCGGCAATTTGGAAGGCCTGGTGATCAACCGGCTTCGCACCTTTCTTGCCGACCCCGGAGCGGTCCTCGATGCTGCCGTGGATGTCGATAATGAAGCGCACAGGGGTTCAGGCCAACTGATCGAACGCGGCCGTCAGTTAGCGGAAGAACTCGGAGGTCACGCGCCCGACGAACTCAAAGCGCTGCTTATGGCCCTGCTCTGCCGGGTGGAAATCCGATCCGATCGCGTCGACATTACGCTCTCTCGAAGCCGGCTGATCGAGCTGCTTGCCGGGTCAATTGACCTGAAGACGCAGCATCAAGCGTCGACGAATGAATCAGGTGATATCCTAAGGTTGACGGTTTCGGTAAGCCTGAAGCGCGTCGGTCGCGAAATGCGCATGCTGGTCGAGAATGCCGATGACCAGACGGCAGCCGATCCCAGCTTGCTCAGAATCATTGCGCGCGCGCACCACATCCAAGCACGCCTGATTCAAAACCCCAAGCTGACCGTGCATGATATCGCACGCGAGGAGCGCGTGTCGGCAGCCTACCTCTATACCCTCCTGCGTCTTCCCTGGCTGGCGCCCGACATCACCACGGCGATTATCAATGGCCGAAAACCGCCGCAACTCACCGCCCAGACATTGATGCGTCTTACGCCGCGGTTGCCGGCCGGCTGGGCTGAACAGCGAAAGCTCCTCGGCTACCGCTGAAAAACACATCGTCGATCTGCGAGTTCGCGCCTCCAACCACTTTGGCTTCGCCAGACGTCGGCGGCTCCGCCTGCGAAAAAAGCAAACTCCCAATGGTGCCGATATCGAGGCAGGCCAGATCGACGTGGTCGTTGTTTATAAGGTCGACCGGTTAACGTGGGCGCTCTCCGATTTTGCCAAGCTTGTCGACGTCTTTGACCGCCGCGGCGTCTCCCATTTGCTGTGGACATGTGCGTTTGCGCACTGACATTAAAAACCCTTTGAGGCTACTTTTTCAGTATGGAGCATCCTCCCGGCTCTGGACCTTGCGGCGCGCCAATGCGCCGCCTTTTTGCCGAGAAGATCGATCACCGCCTAGGTTCGCCGCCTCCCTAGCATAGCACCATGCCAGGGCCTCGATTAATTACCTCAGCTTTTCGGCAGGCGGCCTTACGCACAAAATCCGCGAAAGACCAACAGCACGCTCGCCGCGGACAAGCGCATAGGTGCGAAGCGTCTCAATCATGCGGGCGTGGTCACGAGTGGCGAGCATCTTGGCTTCTTCCCGCCTTTTTGGGAGGCGCAGCCTTCGGCTTGCGGCCGATCGCGAGGAAGTCCCGGATGATCGATAAAACACCCTTCTTTCGGGCGGCCTTGGGTGTCGTGGTATTTGCCGCGGGTACTTTGCGCGTCTTCGGTTTCGTCGTCATTAGTTCACTCCCATTTTTCGGTGGATACCGCGTTTCCGCAGTTCGCTTGTGTGACAGTTGGTAATACAATAGGCATGCGACGGGGATGGCTAAGGCCCTCTGCTAAACGCAGACCACGTGTGCTGTCCTCGGCGCACCATGACGCGGCTCTGCACGCATGCTATCAGCTATGCTGAACATCGCGATATCGTTTGGCGTGTGGAGAGGCGGTCGAGTTGTGTCCCGGCCCTGACGCCAGCTGTTCCGCCCGGCGAAAAAGTAAACCACGAAATGGCGCCGGAGAGATTTTCATGACGGCCGCGGCCGAAATCGCCCGGGAAACCGTCTCTGCCGCGAATCACTCTTGAACGCGGGACCATTAACCCCCGGAAATTCGCGAGAAAATTGGCTTCCTATAAAGACAATAACTCTAGTAATATCAATAATTTAATAACTGGCTGGGGCGGGAGGATTCGAACCTCCGCATGGCGGAATCAAAATCCGCTGCTTAACATTGTTTTTAAAAGATTTTCTGTTGCTATGTCACGTTTATGTCGCAACTACCCAAAGAGTGAGATCTCGCCAGTAGCAATTCGCATCACATGGACGGCGTTGCCGATTACGTCGGCGGAGCGCTTCTCGCCTTTGGGTCCGCGCGGCATCCTTAATGTCTTCCATAACGGGCGAGAGTAACATTCAGTTCGTCTCGCCAAGTCTCGATCTGGGATATAAGTTCAACTTTTGTGAACCCAACACCGGGACGGAGTTGAGCGCCAGCCGCAAAGGCTTCAAGTTGCCGATTATATATATCTCGGACGCGCTCCATCTCATTTAGGAGATTTTCGATTGATTCCTCGTCTGCCAACACAAGTCTCCCGGACTGCTTTTGCGCTAAGCATAGCATGGAGGTGGGAGACAGGCGATGATTCGTCAACCCGGCAAATTTCAAACTGAGACACTGTCCAATAGTGACTGCGCGGCCGCTGCCAGTTCTGAGCCATCATCACCGCGCGGGAACAAATGCCCGTAAACGTCGAGGGTCATGCCTATGGTCGAATGCCCCAGCCGTTCCTGCACAAGCTTGGGCGTCAGCCCTAAACCGCCATCCTCCCGCCGATTAATGCACCATGACGCATAGAAATGCCGGAGCGAGTGCAGGCCGGTATATTTCGCCCTGCCCCCCGGCGTTGTGATACCCGCTACGATCTGCACCGGAATAAGCGCATATTTCACGAGGTCCGAATGACCGTAGATCCGGCCATGGGTTGAGGCGAAGACGATATCAATCTCGCTTTTGGGGCAGATCAATTTCCACTCACGCAGGGCATTCGCCACAATAGGCGGCAAGGGAACCGTGCGCTCGCCCGATTCGGACTTCGGCCGTCCTATGGCATTGTAGCGATCCGCCCGTTGCCGGACATGAAGTTCGCCTTTCTTGAGATCCACATCTGACCAACGCAACCCCCGAAGCTCTGACGCCCGGAGCCCGGTGAATATGGCAGTTAGAATGATAGGCCTCCAGCGCCCCTGCAGGGCCGCCACAATGGCCCTGATTTCCTCGCGGCTGGGTATGTCCACGCCAACCTTTACCTTGCCCTTCTGCCGCCTATCCGCGCGACGATCCACACCCTTTTTGCGGCGGGAACCAAGTTTACGGACAACATTGCGGGAAACAAGACCGCGCTCTTGTGCATCCGAAAGCAAAGATCCTAAGCTGGTCAATATTTTTCGGACCATAGCCGGTGAACGGCCATCAAGGCGAAGCCTGTCCTCGAAATCGCGAACGCTGGGCGCCGAAATCTGCGAGAGCTTCAAGCGACCGAAGAGCGGCCCAATATGCAACCTGACATGCTGCTCATAGGCTCCGATGGTGCTACGTTCCAGCCCACGCGCCCGGCAGGTTTCAAGCCATTTCTCCGCCGCCTCCACAACCGTGATGCTGGCCGAATCTGGGGTATGCGTGCCCTGCGTAATTTCGTGCTGCGCCTTGGTTTCGAACGCATCGGCTTCCTTCTTTCGCCTGAAGGTCTTCAACCGGCGCTTGCCGCCCTGGTCCGTATAATCGACGACCCAAGCCTCCTTGGCCTCGCCCTTGGCAGTCTTCCATGTGCGCTTGCGAATGGACATCGTACAACCTTACATATCGTATGCATGGAGAACAAAGGCGGCTCGTAAGCCGCCTGCCGTTGTTAGTCCTCCTGGTAGCAGACATTCCGCCAGCCATGGCCGGAGAACGAGGTCCCCGGCCGGAGAATGCCGTTAAACACGCGCGGACCGGATAGCCAGAATCTCACTGATTCACTCCAATATGCCCCGCGTTCACGATTTTTTGTCCGGGTCGAAGCCCAATCGGGTCATGAGGCATGCCAGCAGTTATCATAATTTCTACACATGCCGTTTGGGCATAGTCGAATGTAGGTAGTGGTCTTTCGGCTGTTTTGGTTGGATGATAATTTTAGTTGAAGTCGGCCCCTAATCCGATTCCCCATCTTCGGATTAGGGGCTTTTGCATCCTCTTCATTTAGCCCGCGCTCGTCGTCTCGCCGCATTCCTCCTCGTTTAAAAGCTCCCATGCCGCAATCATCTTTTCCCAAGCTTGGCGTGCGACATTGTGGATTGTGGTCGATTTGAAATCGTCATCGCCTGCCGCCGCAATGTCGATGAGTCGCACGAGGTCTTCTGCATCCGAGATTAAGGTTTTTGCGGCCGAAAGATTGCTCGTGTCAGAGTTGGGTTTCGTCGCCATTATGCGACCTCCAATTTATTCGCGGCAGCAGCAGCCATGACGCGGTGGATTTCGAATTCCGCCAAGTCCAGTGATTCCATTGCGTCCATCACTTTGTCCTCGGCAATCTTAGAGGCAATCATAAGCGCCGTTGTTGTCTCAGAATCGTCGCCTGCATCGAGGGTAAGCGTAACTAGGTGTTGGACGCTGTGGATTTGACTAAGAGTACGTTTTGTCTCCATGATTTGTCGTCGATGACTTTGTTCATCTGTGTTCCTCTCTCTGGTTACGCGGCTTTGCGCGCGTGATAAGATGTGGTCAGCCATGCTGAGACTGCGCATCACTCGGCTTGGTTAGAGGCGGTCGAGTGTCATTGCATGGCTCGGCCGTCTCGCTCTGTGACTGGTGTAAATTTCAGAAATTCCCGCAACTGCGCCAGTTCACGCATGTCGCGCGGGGCAGGCTCGAAGCGGCCTTCCAATTCGCGAACGCGGCGTTCAAGTTCGGCGCGGAGGCGTGGGCCTATCGGGACTCCGGGCAAAGCTCCGCCGGTCGTGGTAATGCTTGTCGTAGCCATTGAGAAGTCGCGGATTTCGGCCAGCTCGTCCACAAATTCGCCAACCCGGATATCTTCGGTAGTTAATGGCTTTCTCATTTGCCTTGCTCCTTCGCCTTTGAAATTCGCTTGTCGAGCAGCGCAATGGTGCCCGTGACGACTTTCCCTAGTTCAAGTACCAGCAGGCCGATGTCGTCGCGGTCCGCAATGCGTACTTCCCCCAAGGCGCCGTTTGCCTCTTTTAGGCGAGCGCGAGTATGTCGGAGGCGCCACAAGATGTGTTGCGGCGACGCGACCCATTCTTTAATGCTTGTCTTAGCCATTTGAACATCCTCTCAGGCGAATCGATGTGATCGATGGTTAGGGGCTTGCGAGCGGGTGACACGCTCTGCAGGCCCCGCTCGCTATGCGGCGGCAATCTCCGCGACGGCATCGAGGTACGCTTGGCGAAGCTTGGACTCGCGGTGCAGAAACTCAGACCGCAAATCATGAAGCTGAACATCGAGGGCATACTGCGCATCCCGCAATGATTGCTCCATTGTGTGCTTTCCGATCGTTTCCGGCGCGATCCTTTGCAGGCCGGGAAACTCTTTAATTTTCAGTGCAGACATAGTGGAAATCCCTGTAGTGAGATTGAAACTTTGGCTAGCATGTGCTAGACATGCGCAAGTTAGAGCACATTGTGTGCATAGTCAAGAGAGCTTGTTTAATATGGTCAGGAAAATTGTTAGGCCAAAAGCAGAACCCCGCGACACCGCGCTTTCTCTTCGCGTCAAGAGAACCGTTCGCGACGCAATTGCAGAGGCCGCAATTGCAGACGGGCGTTCGTCGTCCGCTCTTGTCGAAATGGTCATGAGTGAGTGGCTTGCGGAAAGGGGTTTTTTGAAATCTGACGCGAAGGTGAAAAAATGAGCGAACCCATGAAATTTAACCCGCTCGCCGAAATCTTCTCCTCGGCATCACATTCAAATTAGGGATGCACACAATGTTTGCCGAAAACATGAGTGAACTTCTTCGCGTAGCCGCTGTTTTATTAGCCATCGCAGTTGCTTATTTAGTCGGCTTTGAAAAAGGAAAAAACAAAAGATGACCAGTTTGCCGGTTTCGCGGCGCCGAATTTCGCGGATTTTTCTTCCGCGATCCACGTCGAGCCTGATTCAAAAGATCGTGACAGAATGGCTTAAGGAGAAGGGGTTTTTGAAATGACTGGCGCGTCGAGTTCATCGTCGAAAATAGCGGACGGCAGAACTTTAAGCTGAGGAAGGCCGAGACGAAAATTGATGGGTTTTGTATTGTGGCCGACTGGCCAAGTAGAGGAGACGGGGTGATATGAAAAAGGAACAGATAGTAAGTTTTGCTACGGGGTCCGCGTTGAGCATTGGACTGATGCTGGCCCTTGCTAGTCCTGGGTTTGCGGGAATTTCCCTCTCAATCAATCCAACCGCTACATTCGTCCCCGGGAACAACAAGCAGGTGATAGTGACCGGTACCGTGACGTGCCCGAGCGGCAAAGTGATCACCGTCGGCATCCAAATGGTACAACAGGGCAAAATGGCGGCACATGCCTGGGGGGAAACAAGAGGTGTCCAATGCAACACCGGCACCGTTAGTACCTGGGAAATCACGGCCAGTTCCCCTGTTCCGATGCAGGGAGGACCCGCAAGCGCATTGGCCGGTGCTTGGGCTTGCTTCCCATCCGAGCCTAAGCCGACCGGGCCTTGCGAATTCTCACAGTACAGCGGCGATATTTCGCTGAAGTAAGTGGGGCTTCGGCGTTTCCTCGCACCAATCAAGCAGTTCGTCAGCTTCGCCTTGTGGAAGAGCTGCTACTTCGGCATGATGATTAAATGTAAGATCCTCCCGGCGCCGGGAGGTTTCGAATGCGCGGCATATCGCAGCGGCATTCATACACGTTTGATAGGCCGGCCCTTCCCAATCCTCAGCCTCGACGATGGCCTTGCGCTCACCGTAGCGGCGACTGTCTTACCCTATTTCTTTTAGAGTCCGTCATAAGCCCCGTCTGGCAATTCAGGATCATCGACTGCCCCCAGATGTCCGCTTGCCCAGTATGGGCAGCGCTGATTGCCGCGACAGAAAAACCGATAAAACGGTCCTAGGAGGTTAAGGCAAAGCCTGCTGACAATCTGCTGCAGCCGCTATTTGCCTACGCGGCATCAGGCGGTCGAGATACCAAATCGCCGCAGGTTTTATGCTAAGCTTATTCCCGGCTCTGGCATCTCGAACAGTCTAGCCGCCGTCATTCGCGCCTGTAGGGATGAAACGTCACTTAAACGCTGGCTTTGCAACAGGCACGAGCGGCGGTGCCGCTATCGCTTTGATGTACTCCGTCCTGGCTGCCTCAACGCATTTCATTCGCCATGCTTTCAGCTCTTCCGACGTGCAGCCTAAGAATCGCGCCGCAAATTCAAGCCCCATTCCGCTAATTTCAAATTCGGCGATGCGCTCAAGATCAGTTTTCCTCGGTTGCCAATTCATTTAGTTTTTAGTCCCATGCAATTTAATGGCGATCCGCAGCGTGATTGGGCGATAAGTGCACTCGTCACGATGGTCCTCCAGAAACTCCTTGGCGGCCTCTTTGCCTTCCTTGTAAAGATGTTTGGCCATATGAAGCAGCTCTTTCAGTTCATGAAATTCACTACCGCCACTCATCGCCGCCTTAACAGCACTGCCAAAGATTTTGGGGATTTCCGCTTCCGTCGCAGCAAGGGCTCCGGCAAGGAACGGACGGGGCGGGATTTTGCTAGTGCCATATTCGTGATATTTCGCCACCGGGTCATTCGTCCCGACATAGCCGACATTCCCCTCGACAACGTGGCCGATGGAGTCTTTCAATTGGCCTGTTCGTAGCAAAGGCTCATTGGCTAGAAAGCCTAATGCGACGCGTTGCTCTTGCGTCGATTCCGCGAGCTGCTTCCATCCGAAATCATACGTTCCAATTGCCGCCTTTGCGCGATCTTCGATTAGTTGGCATGTTTTTTCGAGGCCCGCTTCCATCGCCATTTTGACATCGGCGTCAGCCATCGCCAAGCGTGCGGCAAGGCCTGCAAAGCTGGATAAACTCATGCGCTTCCACTCCCAGTGTTTGAAATCTCCGCGAGGCGCGCACGAATCAAAGCGGCCGTGGCTGCAATGAACACATCGGCAAATTCAGGCGTCGGCCAGTCTTCATGCTTCGCGAAATTGACTTCTAATTTTCGAGTGAACGCTGCTATGTCACTCTCAATCTTTTCCGGTGGCGCGCCGGATAAGGCTAGCGCCAAATTCTCAATAGTCTTCATCCCACCGGCCGAACGAAACAATTCTGTGACCCGTTCCTTCGCGGCGGCTTTTGCTAAATATGCGTCATCACGCATTTTCAAAATTCCAATCCCTAAAAAAGGCGGGCCACGTGATCATCCGAAACACGCTGCCCGCCACCGGAAATCACCGGCCTAACAAGACCACATTTTACGTCTGGGTCTCCCGACAATCAGCCGCTCGCGCGGTGTGACCCTACCCAACGCGGCCAATTCGTTTAACTGCGCGAAATCATGTCATCGACGACTTGCACGGCTGCCGCGATTGTCTCCGCTTCCTCTTGCTGAGTCGCAAGTTCAGCACCCCGCGTTTGATGCCTAGTAGCAACTACCTTCTCTACGATCTCGGCATGAATAAATGCTGGGACGCCTGACAGAACAGGATTGGCGAGCATGACAGCGTCGGTGATTTCCGGGTCTCCAGCCAGCGCCATCTTGATGCGCTCGCTTTCAGACATAGAACGCAACATTGCGCGTATTTCAGAATTGCGCTGCTCAGCAAACGGGTCATCGGGTCGCTTAAGAACGGCGGCTCTAAATGTCTCCCGCTCAGACTTGATGCCGTCGAGTTGCTTGCGGGCCAAGGTGCGGATCTGCGTCAAGTGCCCGTTGCTTAGAGTTGCGGTTTTCAACTCTGCAAGCTTCTCAGCCTTGCCTTCGGCAGACAGTCGGCCGTCCGTCTTAATCTCTTCGGCTTTTTTGCGATAGCCCGCCTCAATCATGAACGCAGAATTCAGACTGTGCCGAGAATCTTGGCTGGCCGACGCTGGCAAGCGCGCCAGAAGTTGTTCGCAAAGGGACATCATTGTGCCACCTCGCTAAGCAGTTCAGTTGTCCGTACTTTGATTTCGTCACGCCAACAAGTAACCGTGTCGGCCGGGGCATATGTCGGATGCCCGAGCGTCCCTAGGTTTTGCGGCAGGTCAAAAAATGTCCGAATATGCTCGCCACGATTGGCCAACACAGCGTCAAGCGCCGCAAGTTCAATCAACGAGACGTGCAATTCGTCGGTAGCATTTCGATACCGCTCACCGGCTGCGGTACGTTGTTCCAATAGATCTTCTAATTTCATCGTCTATCCTTTCAGGTTTTCAAATTCTCAGTTCAGTAACAATCAACGGACCGACGTTCGAAAGCTTCAATTCGGTCATCGCATGAACCATTGCATCGAGCCGATCAGGTGAATCACGTGATCCTGCTTCGAACGTGGCCATTTCATCTTCCAATTCCGGAAATGCGCCGACGTGGTGGATCAACCCTTGCTCGTAAAATGCCGAAACGGGCTCTGCCCGTGTGATCTTGCCCCTGCTGGCGTGAATGAGTTTGACGGGGACATTACGGTCAACGGCGCGAATCGTGTTTTCGACCATCAGGCCGCCCTGATTGCTCTCAGCGATGATGCGATCGGCCCTAAGCCGGTAAAACGCATGAATGGCCTTCTGCGCCCATTCCGTAGGACTGAATCTGCCGCTCAAATCCTGCAGCACGTAGCCATGTCCATTGCTGCCTAGGCCAGCCACAATTATGCCTGTTGCGTCAGATGTTTCGCTGACCGAAACCGCAGGGTCGATCGACACAACTATCCGTCGCATCGGCGGCTGTGTGTCAGGCAGGATGCGAGACTTTTCAATCATGTCCCGCGTCCACAAGGCGCCTTCAACGTCCTCAAGCAACTCGGCGTTCAACTCTTGCCGACCTATGCGAGTCCCCTCGTATTTTCGAACGATGCTGTCTAAAAACGCGGGTGCAAGGTTTGCCCGGTTCTCAAACGTGCTACCGCGAGAGATAACAACCGTCCCGTCATTGCGGCTCACCAGGTCTTTAAGCAACTTGCTCGGCTTTGGAGTGGCTGAGATGCAAACTTGTGGCCTCACGCCGATCCGCAAGGTCATCTGCAGCATGTCCCAAACCTCCTGCATGTTGCTCCACGAACTGAGTTCGTCACACCAAGCAAGATCATGGTTTGGGCCACGCAATCGGTCCGGCTCTTCGGAACTGAACATCGTCGCAATGGCACCGTTCGGCCAAGTCAATCTGCGCTTGCTGGGCTCATACGTCGGACGGTTCCAACTCGGCGAAATCGCTAGCAGGCCGGAGCAACCCTCGACCATCGTATCCCTGACGTCGCTCGCCGTGGCGCCGACAATCGCAATGTTCCGGGCGTTGCCGGTCTCGACCTTGTGCCTGACCCACTCGGCAGCGGCTCTGGTCTTACCAAATCCTCGACCTGCCAATAGCAACCAAATCGACCAGTCGCCGTCGGGGGCAATCTGATTCGGCCTGGCAGTTGAATGCCAAGTGTCATGCTCCAGCGCTTGATCAAGTTTAGCAAAGATGCGGCTGGCTTCACCCATTGACCGCCCCCTCAATTTCAAGAGGCGCGGGCAAGGCTGCTTGACCGTTGATTTGGTCAGGAGCGCTTTCGAGGTTGGTCAACATCTTGACGACCGCGCGCCGGGCGTCGGGGTACGGGGCAAGGCATTTCAAAAGGCCAGCCTGCAGTTTTGCCACCAGCGGATCTGTCATCTGGACCACTGTCTGCGGGTTGTTGTTGATCGTGATGGCCGACGTCACCCGGTCGATTTCGCCAGTCAGGCGACCTAATTCTTGCAGGACCGCAAGCAACGTCGAACAGGTGCGGTTCACGCCGATATTGTCGCCAGCCGCCGAACTGGCCTCCAGCTGCCGCATGAGGCGGCTACGCAGGATAGTCAGATAGTCGAGTATCGACATATTCTCTGCGGCGGCCCGCTCAGCCAAGTTGGCCAGTGTCGCAGGAGCGCCTTTGAGGATTTCCATATCTTCGGGATGCACGTGGCGCGTCATGTGCCTTGATAGCGTGTCTTTGCTCAGCCCGAATTTAATCCCGACGCTTTCAAGGCTAGCGCCGCCCGCAAGCAAGGATTCGATGCGGTGGCGCTCGGGATGCTGGCAAGTTTTGCACTGCCGATTGCGCGGCGCGCTGCGGTCGTAGGGGCGCTTCTTTGCTACCATGGTGTCACCACCACGGCGGGCACGGCACGAAAGGCCACTAGACGCTCTTCTGCGCGTTCCAGGCGGCGCAGTCGCTCAATGTCCAGTGGATGGCCCTCACGCCAAACACCAGCCCCTGCAAACTGAGCCCAGCCAATGACGGCCTTTGCATCCGCCGTTTCCTCAGCGATGGCCTCCGCCAGTGCCCCGTTTGCCAAGTTTAAGCCTTGCATGACAGTCCAATCGTGAAGCGCGAAAAATCGGTGCGCTTGTGAAATCAGATTTCATGATGCCCATACGTTGCCCTCAAACGCAATACAGGAGAATATGTTTGCTAAACACACTGATTAACATAGGTTTATTTATTTACAGCACGTGAGACCAAATCATGTCGCATGTCGATGCAAGCTAGGGCGCGACGGCTAGCATGGCAAAGCTGGCGGAAAGCGAAAGCGCGGCTATTTGCGAGGGGTAACGCGAAGGGTAGAAGGGTAAAAGTCGTGATGCGTCCTTCTCTCGGCTTCCCAGAAATCGTTAACCTGAGAGACAGTTGGGCTTTTCGATGAGGCGTTGGCTCAGCCTTGCCTTACCTGCTAAGTCCCAGCCCTCGCGCGCGCGTAGTCACTTTTTTTGCACTCCTTTACTTCTTCATTAAATTATCAAAGACTTAGGTTGCACTTCTTCGGACTACTCATGCTCTCCTTCGAAGAAGGTGAAGAAGTGCAAAAATTGGCACGGGCGAAGGTGCGCTTGTTCGAGCCCAATCTTGCAAAACTGCAGTATTATGCTATTTACTGCAATAGTGCAGGGAGATAATTATGAACGCAGTTATGGAAGCTTCTGTGCGGATGCCAGCAGACCGCCAACGTCTGGCTCTCATGGGGTTTTTCGAAATCATGCGGCTATGGCATGTGGATAATCAGTCAGCGCGACGCATCCTCGGATCGCCGGCCGAACGGACCTTTTTTGATTGGAAAAAAAACGGCTGCGATCGCCTACCCGAAGATGTTTTGCGCCGCATCGGGTACGTTGCTGGCATTTGGAAGGCGCTGCAAATCATCTACTCAGATGTTAAGCTCGCTGACGACTGGATCAAACGTGCGAACAGATTCTTTGGTGGACAAACACCCCTAGAGCGCATGGCAGCGGGGGACGTGACCGACTTGTCTGCGGTGCGGACCTATTTGGATGCAGCACGTGCCCCATGGTCCTAAAAATGTGCCACCCACGCATGTGCAATGGTCGCAGGCGTGGCGGATCATTGCGAGTCGCTATCCGCCAGTCGATCTATTCGAACGTGTCTCTTCTAATCCTGTTGTTTGGGATGTCTTAATAGAGCTGGAACAGGCGACGAACCCGCGCGTGCGCGATCAGGTTGGTGAAATCAGGCTTGTGCCACCCGACCGCCGCGTGAGCGGACCAAACGCCTCATGGGCAATGGCTTGCTTTACCCACGTGAATCCGAATGGGTCTCGGTTTTCGGACGGGTCTTATGGCGTCTATTATTGTGCGAACCGGCTAGAGACAGCCATCGCCGAGACCGCCCACCATTTCGAAATTTTTGCGCGCGATTCGAATGATCCCGCGCGGCGAGAGGATATGCGGGTACTTCTTGGATCAATCGATACTTCATTTCACGATGCTGGTGCGCTGAAAAGTGAGCATCGAGCAGAAATCCTAAATCCGGATAGTTACATAGCAAGCCGCGCGCTGGCGATTGCGCTCAGAAACAATGACAGCAATGGCATCACCTATCCCAGTGTCCGTGATGCCGCTGGGCATTGTGTGGCTGCGTTTTGGCCCAACGTATTCGGCATTCCTATCCAGGAGCGACATTTAAACTACGATTGGGATGGTAAGCGCGTAGCACGCTATTTTGACTATTCCTTAGAGAAATGGATGGATATGCCACCGAGGCTTTCCGTTTGAGGTATTTGCAGCCTCGGCTTATTTTCCCCCGGGCTCCCGCAACCGCCACAGCCAACCTCCCGTCAAACCGTCCTTACGCTTTGTGATGTCGCAGCCTTCAGATGCGCGCTTTAATGTCCCCCATGAAATCCCCCCTTGCTTGGCTTCTGTTTCTATGTCCTTTTGTGGTCTCTCACCGCTAGAAAGCGCGGTCTTCAAGAACCGTTTGGCTTGGTCTTGTTTCGATAATCCTTCGCCAGGTTCTTCGCCCTCGGCTTCGGCCAATAACTCTCTTGCGCTCCCTTCGATTGATTCCTGCCAGGCGATTCGCGTGGCAATGATATCCGGCCGTTCATACAAAGGCGCAGCAATGATATCGTAACCAAATCCGCCCCCGCTGGGACCGATGTTGGATTTTGCGCGCACGAGTATTCGCGGCGCTTCGGATTGATTGCTGGCTGCATTTTTTGAAGCAATAAGGACAATCCGCGCCAGCGCCCCGAAAGCTACACTGCCGGTAATGCGTTCGACCGGGTCCTTGCCTGCCGTTCCTTTCGTGAAATGCGTGATGCCGAGAACCGCACAGTTGGTAGCTTCGGCGAAATCGAGAACCGGCTGCAGCGAATTCCTGGTTTCAGCATTATTATGAGAATTTGTTTTTGTGCCAATTGCCGCAACGACAGGATCGATAATTAGCAATGATACGCCGCCAGGAATCGCGTTCGCCGCCTCCGCTAGCGACGGCATGTCCGTAGCGGGATTAAAAGGCCGTGTCTTACCATCAGGCCCGCGCTGCCCTGCTACAACTTTAATCCGTGATAGGTCGGCGCCCATTTGGACGAGACGCGGCTTTATCGTATCTGCGATTCCGTCTTCGGCGGTCCATATCAATACGTTGCCAGCCGGTGCCTTGGTCCCATCTGGCCAGTAGCTTGCCGACGATATCGCAGCCCCAATAGAAAGAGCTAACGTTGTCTTCCCGGCTTCCGGCGCGCCAGCAATTAGGTGGAATTTACCTCGAGCTATCCAGCGCTCCCAAAGCCATTCAATGGATTCCATTTCTAAAGACTCCATGTCTACAACAAGTGTTACCGCCGCATGCTTCCCGTTTCCGTTCAGCTTCGTCGGGTCGATTGAAACGCCGGGCGGTTCATAAAATGGATCGGAACTGAAGGGAGGTCCGTTCATGGCGAACCCCCGTTCCGACTCAGGCCGAAGCCACGCTCATTGGCCAGCCCCCGTAACTTCTGAAGTTCGGTTCGCACGGGTGTTATAAAGACCCGCAACGAACGCCAGACATTGCGCAACACCTCGTCCGCGTCGTCATCAAGACCTTCGCGATTGAATGATTTTGCGGTGAGGATTATGGCCTGCAGCCGGTCGAGTTCAATCTCAGTTGCTTCGCGCAATGCATCGCATCGCAGTGACGCGCACGTGATGTTCATGCCGTCCCCCCGATTTTCGAACAGCCCTGGGAGCCGAGCGCGAGACGCGGACGGCCATCCGCCCTCATTCGCGGGGCGGACGGAGGGCGATGGACACACGGAATTTTCTGAATCGGCATACCGCGCGCGATTGCTTCTGCGGCCAGTTGCTGGAGGCGCTCGACGGGCCACTCCTTGGCCGTCGCTGCCGCGATAGGGCACCGACGGTTTGGAAAGGCCCAATTTTGAGCACGCGCAATATTCGCTTGCGATTTTGGGCTTGATTTGCTACTTTTTACAGTGTCAGTCCCGCCAGGAAATGACATCTCTTCGAACCCCGCCGCTTCCCCGGCGGGGTTTTCGTTTTGATAGAGCATGGATCACGCCTCCGCGCTTGCGGCATTGGCGGATTGTGCGGGCTTTTTGGCGCCAGTCTTAGGTGCCCGGCGCGGCCTCGCAGCGATCCATGCGAGGACTTCATCGTAATCCCAACACAGAGTGTTGGGCCCCATCGCAATGGCCTTCGGAAAACCCTCGTTTTCAATCTTGCGAGCGAGGGCCATCCGGTCGGGGATGATGCCTTCTTCGTTCAGTTGCTTATATCGAACCAATTTCATTTTTCGCGTCCGTTGCTAGTGTTAACGGACGCACATATACGCGCTCAAAATGGGGGCTGCATGTGCACAGAACGAACGCTCTTAAGAGCGTTCGAACAGACTTAAGTGATGTGCGAATAAAGTTCCTTTTTCCATAGTCGCATAGTTTTTTCGCTTACCTCTGTAAGGCCTGCACCAAGGAGTCGCGCGTTTACTTGCGGCGCAAATACCTTCCATCGGCGAGCGCCTTTCGCCAGCTCATCCTCCAGGATCCGTAGTCCTTCGGCATGGCGCGAGCTGGCTTTCTTTGCCTTCTCCGTGCGAGATCGCCGTAGCTTCTCCATCTCCGCTAGTTTTTCCGCGCTCTGACTCAAAGTCCCGCGACTGCCGACTATGAAGGCATCCATCATTAATGAAATAAGTTTTTCTCGCCCGTAGTCGGCCACACTCGGTTTCGACTTACGCAAGGGCTCTACGAACACACGCATTAGCTCCTCGAAAGCTGGCCGAAGCCTTTCTCCTGCCCGCTTTAGTTCAACAGCCTCATCGGCAAATAGAACCTTCTCCCCCTGCGCTGAAAAGGCGGCGGCAATCAGTTTGTCTACATGGTCCAGAAAGCTAACAGCATCTTCAACGCTGTCACGTGGTTTTGCGGCGGCGCCGAACCCTCGCGCTTTTGCCAGGCGCAATTCCTCGGCCCGCTTGGATTCCCTAGCCTTCCATGCCGATTTCTGGTCCTTGCTTATGGTAGCCATCCTCAGACCCTCCCCGCTAGCGGGATGACATTGCTCGCATTGCCAGGCTCAACGATCAGCATCAACCGATTTGCCCAGGCATCGAACGCGTGACGGCGCTCGTCCAAGTAGGCATGCTGATCATATGTTTTATGCAAACCTTTTTGAGTATGCCCGATGCAAAGTTCAGCGACGATATCTGGCACACGCGATGCGGAAAGACCGGTTCGCATGGTCCGGCGCAAATCGTGAAAACGCCAATCCGCAACGCCGGGCATGAACGAATCAACTTTCTCTTTTATTCCGGAAAAGTTTGCGATCGGTCTGGCGCCTCCCGTTGTCGAAAAAACATACTTCCCATGCCACCGGGGCAACGAGGCTAGGATCTCTACTGCAGCGGGGGGGAGCGGGACAACATGCGACGCCTCAGCCTTCATCCGTTCAGCCGGGATCGTCCAAAGGCGCTTGTCGAGGTCGACTTCATCCCATGTCATTTCCGCCACTTCCCGCAGCCGCTGACCGGTCAAAAGCAACAGACGCACGAAGGGGGCTACCGGATACGAGAGGCCAGCTATTGCCTGCCACAGAGCCGTCAGTTCGCCATCTGTGAGTACCCTTTGCCTCGGCTTCAGTTGGCCAGCAATATCGGCGGCCTTAATCCCAGCGCATGGTGAGGCGCCAATTCCATAACGGTCGCGTGCAATTGCCCAAACGAAAAATTTCGAAAGATACGCAAGCAGGTGTCTAGCGACGTAAGGGCGCCCGCTTTCGACGACGGCTTCAAGTAAATGCACGATGTCCCTACGGGTAATACTGGCAACCGGCTTCTTGCCAAATGCGGGGATAAGCTCACGCCGGATCGCGGCCTCAACCTCGCGGCTCGTGCGCAGTTTTGAGACGTGCTTTTCAATAAATTGTTCAGCAACGGCAGCAAAAGTTTCTTGTGCGGCCATAGCTTCAGCTTCGCGTTGTGCCGCCTCCTTCACCTTTGGGTCTATCCCCCGCGACATATTCAAAAGCATGGCGCGAGCATCCTCGCGTGCCTCGGCTAATGGGAACGGTAACGGCTGCCCGGCTGGAAATGGAACCTGCCATGCCACGCCAATTACGCGGCGGATGGGGTTCTCATTTTTCCCCTTCAGACGCCGCATGATCGAAAACGAGGCTGTGCCCTTGTCGGTCACTCGCACGCAAAGGCCAGGCACGGCCGTATCCCAGATCACGGTACGTTTACCGGAGGGTGCCGGTTTGAGGCCCCGCAGAGTCCTATCGGTTATGAGCGTCTTCATGTTACCCAACTCCAGTTAGGGCAACAATAGGGCTGCACACGCGACATTTCAACGGAAGTTATGCTATGATAATCCTTGTTGTGAGTTTATCTGCTATCTAGTTGAAATTAAGATAGTTAAACACCAGATAAGTGTACCAGTGTTTTGCAGCGATATGCGTCACGACGGGACTTTTAATCAGAGGGTCATGGGTTCGAATCCCATCGCGCTCACCATTAAAATTTAAACACTCGGTTTCCGGCGAGACCGATAACTCTGGCCTAGGTGGTTTCAATGAATCTTCAGATTGGCGGTCATCTAAAAGGGGCCTTGGCGGGCCGCGCTCTGGCAGCCATGCTGGCCTATGGCGTCCTGAATCCCTCCGCCTATGTCGCCGCCCAAGGCGCCAATCTCGACTTGGTCTGCAGTGGGAACAGCTATAAAAAAGACGGCCCGTTTCCGACGCCAGAAACATTCACTCTAAAGATGGATGGGAAGAAGCCGGTTTTCATCGGGGGACCCGGCTCGGAAAAGCCCGTGAAAGCACGCACCATCGCGAGCAACGAGATCCAACTGAAATTCGCGACCGGAAAATTTACGGGCGAGTATTATAATTTCACCGGCGATCTATTCCTGATCCATAAGGACGGACGCCTGACCCGGCTGATGTGCAAGCCGTCCTAATGGTGTCCTCCGATGACGTGACAATCGGAAGCCCGTAAAAACTATTAAGCTGCTTCTGACTGTCAATGCGATGTGGCGCTCATGCGGCCCGGCATGATGTTATCAATCTTGTCTAGCAATTCTTGGAGATCGACCAGCATTTCACAAGTGTCGGGAGTCGCCGCGCCCTTTGCTTCCTGATCTTCGAGTTCCGCGATCCGCTGGCGCAGGGTTTCGATCAGAGTGGCCTGGGGCCTTTTGGGGTCGATGTTCATCATCACTAGGACTCTCTGTCATCGCGTGCGCCGCTCTGAAAGCCGCGGCAATACCGCAGTGAATAATGATCAATTACAACAATTCGTAACATTGTCAAGCTGCAGATTCTATCATTTTCTTTCGCAGAAGGCCACATCACGCGCATCAGACAAACGGATGATACGGAGCGCCTAAATTCCGCGCACCATGCCAAGGAATTCTTCGCGCGTGCGGGGATCGTCCCGGATTACGCCAAGCAAACGGCTCGTAGTCAGCGTAGATCCAAGTGTGTTCACGCCGCGCAATGTCATGCAGCTGTGCTCGGCCTCGATCACTACGCCGACACCCTGCGGCTCGAGAATGTCCTGAACGGCTTCTGCGATCTCGGCGGTCAGTTTTTCCTGGATTTGCAGACGGCGGCCGAATCCATGCACCACGCGCGCCAGCTTGGAGATGCCGACAACCCGGTTCGTCGGCAGATAACCGACATGCGCCCGGCCAATGACCGGCAGCATATGATGCTCGCAAAAGCTCACAACGCGGATGTTTTTCAGCACCACCAGTTCGTCGTAACCGCCGACTTCTTCGAAGGTGCGCTTGAGGTAGTCCCTGGGATCTGTGGCATAGCCGGCGAACAACTCGCGGTAGGAGCGCGCGACCCGCGCCGGAGTGTCGATCAGTCCCTCCCGGCCCGGATCGTCGCCAGCCCATTCGATAAGCACCCTGACAGCCGCTTCGGCATCGGCCTGGGTCGGTTTCGCCATCCTTCTCACTCCGGCTGTTTTTTCTCAGGCCAAATATAGGTGGCTGGCCGTGCGGCGCTTTTATCACGCTGTGATGCCCGCGTCATTCACACGTCATTTTGAGGGCTGGTGCACCGCCTTCCCAGCTCTATATTGATCGAGCTGGGCAATGGATTGCTCAAGAGGTTCACTGGGCTTCCGCAAAAACCTCGCGAGACGTACAAGCGATTCTTCCACTCGGCGTTGATCGGTGAAATGGCAGGCAAGGAGAAAGCTCTATGGCGCGCAGTCTCAAGCATGAACGTCGTTTGCTCAATGCCGACGAACTGAGCCTTGTTGGGAAAACCCATCACCCAGCACTCGGGTTGTTGCCCGGGCCCGAGTTGGCCGAGCTCCGCAAGCTCGTGCGCGAACGGCGCGACCGCGCGCAAACGATCGCCGCGCGCCAGCGCCGGGAGTTGCGTGGCAAGGCGTCACCGCAAGGCGCCCACGCCGCCACTGGCAATCAAGGGTCGCGGGAAAAACGGGACCTTCTCGCCGCCGCTTTGCAGCGGCTGAACAAGGAGGTTTCACGCCGCGAAGCGAAAGCCGCCCGCGACGATTTGATCGATAGCGCCAAGCGGGCGCTTGAGCTTCGCCGATTGGCCGGATCAACCGCCACCCGGCCACCGCCGGGCGACACCGCCAAGACAGGGATACATCCGAAAGACGCCCCGCCTTATAGGTTGCGCAATCCCGCCAAACTCGGTGCCGTCAGCCAACACAACAAAAATATGCAGGCGAAGCGCGATTCGAAATAATCGCGCCATCTGCGCCGCGCCGCGGCAAACTTTTGCGGCATCGCTGGCAATAGTCAAAATTACAACTTCTCTGCGCGACTCTCCCTATCACGCCTTGGCTTATGTGCCGGACCACGTTCATTTTTGACCTGCCAATCGTACCCAAACGTCTCACGTGAAACATTTTGGTACAATTGGCAGGCAATTTATGACAACTTCAGATTTGGCGGCACACCCAGCGACGCCAGCTCGGCCTCGCTGAATACACGGCTGCGCGTTAAAAATCGCAACCCTTCCGGCGCCTCGACGGAAAACCCGCCGCCGCGGCCCTTCACGACATCGATGATGAGCTGCGTGTGCGCCCAATATTCGAATTGCGCGGCACCGATATAAAAGGGACAGCCCGCGATCTCGCCCAAGAACACATCACTTGCGCCCGTACGAAACTCGGCTTTCGGGAAACACATGGGCGAGCTGCCGTCGCAACAGCCGCCCGACTGATGAAACAGCAGCGCTCCATGTTTCTCCTTGAGGCGCGCGATGAGCTGTTCCGCGCTTGGCGTCGCAACGACACGCTCGACCATCAGGAACTCCGGCTTCAGAAAAAACCCGCCGCCTTCGGGCTGTAACTAACGAGAAGATTTTTGGTCTTCTGGTAATGGTCGAGCATCATCTTGTGATTTTCCCGCCCAATGCCCGATTGCTTATAGCCGCCGAAGGCCGCATGCGCCGGATAGAGATGGTAGCAATTGGTCCACACCCGCCCGGCTTGCAGCGCGCGGCCAAAGCGATAGGCTCGCGTGCCATCGCGCGTCCAGATTCCGGCACCAAGGCCATAGAGCGTGTCGTTGGCGATCGCGAGCGCGTCCTCGTCGTCCTTGAATTTTGTGACGGAAAGGACCGGCCCAAAGATCTCCTCTTGAAAGATCCGCATCTTGTTGTGGCCTTCGAGAATCGTCGGCTGCACATAATAGCCGCCGGAAAGCTCCGCCCCCACTTCGGCGCGGGCACCGCCCGTCAGAACCCTGGCACCTTCTTGGCGGCCAATGTCGAGATAAGAGAGAATTTTTTCGAGCTGGTCATTCGAAGCCTGAGCGCCGACCTGGGTCGCCGGATCGAGCGGATTGCCCTGCTTCATCGCTTTGACGCGACGAATCGCCCTCTCCATGAAGCGATCGTAGATTTTTTCATGAACCAGCGCGCGGGATGGACAGGTGCAAACCTCGCCCTGATTGAAGGCGAACATCGCGAAGCCTTCGAGCGCCTTGTCGAGAAAATCATCGTCTTGCGCGGCGACATCCTCGAAAAAAATATTGGGGGATTTGCCGCCAAGTTCCAATGTCACCGGAATGATATTTTCCGAGGCATATTGCATGATGAGGCGGCCGGTTGTCGTCTCGCCGGTGAAGGCGACCTTGGCGATTCGCTTGCTCTGAGCCAGCGGCTTGCCCGCCTCCGCGCCAAAGCCGTTGATGACATTGAGGACACCCGGCGGCAAGAGATCGCCGATCATGTCCACGAGGACCATGATGCTCATCGGCGTCTGCTCGGCCGGTTTCAAAATAACGCAATTCCCGGCAGCCAGCGCTGGCGCCAGTTTCCAAACCGCCATCAGAAGCGGGAAATTCCACGGGATGATTTGCGCCACGACGCCTAGCGGTTCATGGAAATGATAAGCCACCGTATCATGATCGATCTCGCCGATGCTGCCTTCTTGCGCCCGAATGCAGCCGGCGAAATAGCGGAAATGATCGATCGCGAGAGGCAGATCGGCGCCCTTGGTTTCGCGGATCGGCTTGCCGTTGTCGATCGTCTCGACCAGGGCAAGAAGCTCGAGCTTCTGTTCGATACGGTCGGCGATCTTCAACAGCGCGAGCGAGCGCTCCGCTGGAGAGGTGCGCCCCCAAGCCTCTCGCGCCGCATGCGCGGCATCGAGGGCCAATTCCACATCTTCGGCCGTGGAGCGGGCGATCGTGCAAACCACGTGGCCGTCGATGGGCGAAATATTCTCGAAGGTTTGACCCTTGACCGCCGGGACCCATGTGCCGCCAATAAAATTGTCATAATGCGGCCGGATCGCGATCTGATTGGCGATGTCGGCCAGAATCTTATCGACCATTTTTGCCTCCCTGATATTATGAGACCGCCGCTGGGGGTCGGGCGTGAGGGAGTTTCTCGATTGCTCCTCTCCGGCAGCGATGCCTGGCTTTGCCAGTCCTTATCTGCGTGTAGATCTAGCGCTTTTCCAGCGCTTGGGAAGAAGTTATTTTCCAGCTGGCGTCATTCGAAATTTGGCGCTGTCATGCGCCTAACGTCGAAGCATGGGCTGATCCATATCAATGTCCTCTTGCCGCAGCGCAATATGATGCCCCGCATGCCGCAGCATCCGCTTGTTCCGGAGATCACTCTTGTCTTGACCATCAAATTGATCGTCATCCTCGCCGCAGCACTCTTTATATTCAGCCCCCGGCAGCGGCCAAGGATCGATGCGGAACGCATGCAGGAGCATTTGATCGGCACCACGACGGAAAAGCAGCCAAGGAGCATTTCACCATGAGCACTACGATGGACGTTGTGCAGCTCTCCAGGCTGCAATTTGGCTTGACCGCACTTTACCATTTTCTCTTCGTCCCCTTGACGCTCGGCCTCTCGATTCTGCTCGGCATCATGGAGAGCGTCTATGTCATGACCGGCAAGGAAGTCTGGCGCCAGGCAACCAAGTTTTGGGGTGTGCTGTTCGGCATCAATTTCGCCATGGGCGTTGCCACCGGCATCACGATGGAATTCCAGTTCGGGATGAACTGGGCCTATTACAGCCATTACGTCGGCGACATTTTCGGCGCCCCGCTCGCCATCGAAGGCTTGATGGCTTTTTTCCTGGAAGCCAGTTTCGTTGGCCTATTCTTTTTCGGCTGGGACCGCTTGTCGAAAGTCGCGCATCTCGGCGTCACTTGGCTCGTCGCGATCGGTTCGAATCTTTCTGCCCTCTGGATTCTGATCGCCAATGGCTGGATGCTGCATCCCGTCGGCGCCCATTTCAATCCGGACACAATGCGGATGGAAGTCACGGATTTCGGCGCGATCATCTTCAATATCGTCGCGCAAGAAAAATTCGTTCACACGGTGAGCGCGGGCTATGTCACCGGCGCGATGTTCGTCGCATCGGTCAGCGCGATGTATTTGCTGCTTGGCAAACACATCGAGATCGCGCGGCGCTCGCTGACGGTCGCGGTGAGCTTCGGTCTCGCCTCCGCACTCTCCGTCGTGGTGCTAGGCGATTCAAGCGGATATACAGCCACCGAAAATCAAAAGATGAAAATTTCATCGATCGAAGCGATGTGGGAGACCGAGCCGCCGCCCGCATCCTTCACGCTTTTTGGGTTTCCCAATCAGGCCGAACACAGGACCGATTACGCGGTGCGCATCCCTTGGGTGCTTGGCCTCATCACGACCCATTCGCTTGATGAGAAAGTCCCAGGCATCACGGATCTCGTTCAACGCAACGAGGACCATATTTGGTCCGGGTTGCTTGCTTACTCCGCCCTCGAAAAATTACGCACCGACAAGACTGATGTGAACGCTCGGGCTCAGCTCGAGCAGTACGCCGACGATCTCGGCTATGCGCTTCTTCTCAAGAAAATCCGCCCTGATATCCAAAACGCGACCGAAGCTGAAATAAAAGAGGCCGCCTGGAGTACGGTGCCGCCCGTGGCTTTGCTGTTTTGGTCGTTCCGTCTCATGGTAGGGCTTGGTTTTTACTTTATCTTTTTGTTCGGCCTTGCCTTCTATCTCATATCGACGGGGCCTATTCTGCGAACGCGCTGGTTGCTTTGGGCTCTGGCGTTCACGCTGCCGCTCCCTTGGATCGCCGCCGAATCAGGCTGGATCGTTGCGGAAGTCGGCCGCCAGCCATGGGTCGTCGAAGGCGTGCTGCCGACGTTTCTTGCCGTATCGAACATTTCGGCAAACAATGTTCTCGTCACCCTCTTCGGCTTCATTGGCTTTTATTCGGCACTCCTGCTTGTCGAAATTTATCTCATGGTCCGGGCGATTCGGCTCGGCCCGGGAGACATCGCGCCGGAGCCCCGCGCTCACGTCATGCCCACCCCAAACGCCGCGGAATAGGCTCTAAAGGAGCGCATCATGCTGGACTATGAAATCTTGCGCCTGATTTGGTGGCTGTTGCTTGGCACCTTGCTGATCGGTTTCTCAGTCATGGATGGTTTCGATCTCGGCGCCGCCATGCTGCTGCCCTTCGTCGCGCGGACAGATAACGAACGCCGTCTCGTCATGAACACGATTGGCCCCGTCTGGGAAGGCAATCAGGTCTGGCTGATCCTTGGCGCAGGCGCCATCTTCGCCGCTTGGCCGATGCTCTACGCGATCGCCTTCTCCGGCTTTTATCTCGCTATGTTTCTCGCGCTCGCAGCTTTGATTTTGCGCCCGGTAAGTTTCAAATTTCACTCCGAGGTCGAACATCCGCTCTGGCGCTCTTTCTGGGACTTCGCTTTATTTATCAGCGGAACGGTTCCCGCTTTGATTTTCGGTGTTGCGGTTGGCAATGCGCTACAGGGCGTTCCGTTTCGCCTCGATGGCGCATTGCGCATGACCTATGAGGGTGATCTGTTGGGTCTCCTCAATCCTTTCGCGCTGCTGTGCGGCCTTGTGAGCTGCGCCATGCTTGTCATGCATGGCGGCGCCTATCTCGCACTCAAGGCGGGGCCGCCCGTGGCGGATCGCGCCGCTGCCTATGCGCGCTTCGCCGCCATCCTCCTTCTGGCGCTGTTTATCATTTGCGGAGTCTACGTGTGGGTTGGCCTGGAAGGGTACAAGATCACGAGTGCTCTCGTGCATGATGGCCCCTCAAACCCCTTGCTGAAGACAGTCGCGCGCGTGCCACGCGGATTGCTCTCGAATTATGCAGAGCATCCTTGGATGCTGATTGCACCGGCATTGGTCTTTGCCGGCGCCGCCTTGACGATTGTTCTTTTGCGCGGTCAGCGAGCGGGGTTCACGTTGATTGCGAGCGGCGTGGCTGTGGCTGGTGTGGTCGCCACCGCGGGGCTGAGCGCGTTTCCATTTTTGCTCCCCTCTTCGCTCGATCCCAACGCGAGCCTCACCGTTTGGGACAGTTCCTCAAGCCGCACGACCTTGCTGATCATGCTTATCGCAACCCTGATCTTCCTGCCGATCGTTTTGGCCTATACGGCTTTCATTTATCGCGTGCTGCGCGGCCGCGTGACGATGGCCTATGTCGAGGATAACAGCTCAACCCTTTATTGATCGCGACAGATAAAGACGGAGTTTTTGCATGTGGTATTTTTCTTGGGCGCTTGGGGTCAGCTTTGCGATCTCTTTCTCGATCATCAATGCGCTCTGGCTGGAGCAGAAGGATTTGGCCTCTGCCGAACGCGCTGTCAGCAGCAACGAGGGTGAATAAGCTACCTCAGTCTCCATTATATTCCGCAAAGCAGTCTTGCGTCTCGAACACGACGACGCTCGTAAGCTGCGGCAACGCCGCCTTTGTCCGCTCCCAAATCCAGATCGCGATATTTTCCGCCGTCGGATTTTCAAGCCCCTCGATATCGTTCAGATAGTAATGATCGAGGCGATCAAGCAACGGCTGGAAAACGGTTTCGATCGCAAGGAAATCCGCGACGAAGCCGGTGACCGGATCGACAGGACCGTCAAGCCGCAACTCCACGCGATAGGAGTGTCCGTGCAGCCGGCGGCAGCGATGCCCATCGGCGACATTCGGCAAAACATGTGCCGCCTCGAAACGGAAGGCTTGCGAAATTCTCACACACAAACTTTCATGGAATGCCGGTGATCTTATGGGTTTGCAGGCTGAGCCGCCAGCGCGGATGATCGAGACAATAGGCGATCGCCGCGGCCGTATTGGCAGCCCGGTTGTCGCCATCCATCGGCTGCAACCAGAAATGCGAGAAGGCGAGATCGCTTAACGTATCTGGCAACAGACCCTGCTGCGGAAAAACCAGCTTCAGCTCGGACCCCGCCTTGGCGACGAGCGGCGCGCCTGCCTTGGGGCTGACGCAGAGCCAGTCGAGACCGGGCGGCGGCGCCAAGGTGCCGTTGGTTTCGACCGCGATTTCGAATCCCCGCGCATGCACCGCGCCGATCAGTGCGGCGTCAAGCTGCAACAAAGGTTCACCGCCGGTGAAGACGACGAAACGATCGGTTTGGCCGGCGGCCCAGCTCCGTTCGATGGTCTCGGCAAGAGCCTCGGCGTTGAGAAAGCTTCCACCGCCACCTCCGTCCGTGCCAACAAAATCGGTATCGCAAAAGCCGCAAACGGCGTCGGCACGATCTCTTTCCTGGCCCGACCAAAGATTGCAGCCCGAAAAACGGCAAAATACGGCGGCGCGCCCGGCATGTGCGCCTTCGCCTTGCAAAGTGAGGAATATTTCCTTCACCGCATATTTGCCCATCTCATTGTCCCAATACCGGCTCGTCAAACTGCGGTAGCAACCCGGCAAATTTCGGCGATGGTCGCGTTGCCCCGTTTATCGCGAGCGAGCAAGATTTCTGAGCATTTTTCAAGCAAAAAGGGCCCCATCCGAGGCCCTTTTTAGAATTCTGCCCGAGATTGGCGGTCAGATCGTTTCCGTGATCCATCTTTTTAATTCGCTTTTCGGAGCGGCGCCAACCTTGGTGGAGGTCATCTTGCCGTCCTTGAAAAGCATCAGTGTCGGGATGCTGCGAATACCGTAGCTTCCGGCCACGCCGGGATTCTCGTCAACATTCAGTTTGGCGATCGTGACCTGGCCCTTCAATTCCGCCGCGATTTCCTCAAGCACCGGACCGATCATCTTGCAGGGGCCGCACCACTCGGCCCAAAAATCCACGACGATCGGGCCGCTCGCCCCGACGACTTCGGATTTGAAATTGGTATCGGTCACTTTGACGGTGGACATGGCCATCTCTCGTAAAATTCGGGCGCGGGGACTCGCGCGGCTTACAGCAAAGTAAGAAGGCGGAAGGCTTGCGTCAAGGCGCGGGGCCGCACCTTGATCCCCTGGTCACTCGGCGGCGAGTTCCTCGCGGTCGAGGACCGCGAGCGCTGCGTCCAAATCCGCGATGAGATCGGCTGCATCCTCAAGCCCGGCCGAGAGGCGCAGTAGCCCCTCCCCCACGCCCAAGGCCGCCTTCGCCTCCGGGGTCAGCCGTTGGTGCGTCGTCGTGGCCGGATGGGTGATGAGGCTCTTCGCATCCCCGAGATTGTTGGCGATGGTGATAAGGGAAAGCTGATTGCCGACGGCATAGGCCGCGGGCTTGCCACCAGCCACCTCAAAGGCAACGAGGGTGCCGCCGCCCGCCATCTGCCGCTTGACGAGTTCGGCCTGCGGATGATCCGGCCGGCCCGGATAGCGAACTTTCAGGATATGGCGGTGGCCGCTGAGAAAATCGGCGATCCGCGCGGCGGTCTGGGTTTGCTGCTGAATGCGCAAGGCAAGCGTTTCAAGCGATTTCAAGAACACCCAGGCATTGAAAGGCGACAAGCACGGCCCGGTTTGCTTGTAAAAATTATGGATCTCGTTTTCGATCAGATCACGACTGCCGAGAATGATTCCGCCAAGACATCGGCCATGCCCATCAATATGCTTGGTGGCCGAATAGACGACGCAATCGGCTCCATGTTGAAGGGGTTTTTGCAAAATTGGCGTCGCGAAAACATTGTCGACGACGAGACGGGCGCCATGTTCATGCGCGATCTTCGAGATCGCCGCAAGATCATAGACTTCAAGGCAGGGATTGGTCGGCGTTTCGAGAAACAGCAGCTTCGTTTGCGGCCGCATCGCCGCCCGCCACTGGGACAGATCCGTGCCATCAACAAGCGTCGAGGCAACACCAAAGCGCGGCAGCAAATCCTCGACCACATAAAGACAGGCCCCGAACATGGCTTTCGCGGCGACCACGTGATCGCCAGCCTTGAGCTGTGCCATAAGCGCTGTGGTGACCGCGGCCATGCCGCTGGCCGTCGCGCGCGCCGCCTCGGCGCCCTCGAGCAAAGCCATGCGCTGCTCGAACATATCGACGGTCGGATTGGAGTAGCGCGAATAAACATAGCCGGGCTCAGCGCCCTTCATCCGCGCCTCCGCCGTTTCCATGTCGGGATAGGCGAAGCCCTGGGTCAGAAACAAGGCCTCGGAGGTTTCACCAAACTGCGAACGGTTGGTGCCGCCGTGGACGAGTTGGGTCGCCGGATGCATGGTTTTGAGATCAGGCTTTTGCCTGGGAGGGTTCATCCCGGTCTCCTTGTCGGCCGATAGAGCATCAACGGGCGACGGCAAGCGCGGCCACGCCGAATTGCTGCTAACTTAGCCGTTTGCCCCGCTTCTGGGGCATGCGATTGTGCTTCCTCCTTGCTTACCCTTGGATGGCGTGCATCTCAAGGATCGGAAGTGCATTATTTTCATCGAAAGCTGGAAAAAGAAAAAAACTCTGCCGACAATCCGCGAAGTTCAATCTAAGCTTGCCGTTGACCTGTCCCCTGAGGCTTGTGATGAGTTTCGTTCGTTCCGCGATGGACCCCTTGTTCCCCCCTACGTCAGGCGAGTCCGGCCCCCTTCTGGCCGCGAGCGACTTCGGCAGCCAGTTCGGCCTGCTCCCGCGCGAAAAGATCGAGCTGATGGTGCGGCGCAAAATGATTTCGAGCCAGGAGCTCGAAGATGCGCAGTTCCAACCAGCGAGTCTCGACCTTCGCTTGGGCGCTAAAGCGTATCGTGTCCGTGCGAGCTTCCTGCCGGGCGCAAACTACTCCGTGCAGGATCGCTTTAATGCTCTCAAGAGCGTCGATGACGAAATTAGCCTCGACGGTAAGGGAGCCGTACTGGAACGTGGTTGCGTTTATGTGGTCCCGCTTCTTGAACACCTGAAGCTGCCCGACAGCATTTCGGCGATCGCAAATCCCAAAAGCTCAACCGGGCGCCTCGATATATTCACCCGCCTTATCACTGACAAATCGGAGGTATTCGACCGCGTTGCACGCGGCTACGAGGGACCACTCTACGCCGAGGTCTCGCCGAGGAGTTTCAGCGTGCGGGTGCGCAGGGGCTCGAAGCTCAATCAGATCCGGTTCCGCAGGCTTGCCTCGTCACAACTCACGGGCAGTGACTTTGCTCTAAAGGAAAGGGAGCTCCATGAACGCCACGCAAAAACTCCGCTCGTAGACAGCGACGATTTGGAGTTGCGACAAAATGGGCTTGTGCTTCGCGTTGGCTTGGCCGCCGAACCGGCCGACGGAATCATCGGCTACAAGGCGCAAAAGCATGCCGATATACTCGACGTGGAGCGCACCGACTACAATATTGCCGATTATTGGGTGGAGGTTAGGGCGCGGCGCGACAAAAGGCTGATCCTTGACCCGGATGAATTTTACATTCTCGCTTCGCGCGAGCGGCTCCAAATCCCCCCCGATCTTGCCGCTGAAATGGTTCCGATCGACCCCGCGATGGGGGAGTTCCGGGTGCATTACGCGGGGTTTTTCGATCCGGGTTTCGGTGCCGGCGCCAACAACCGTCCCTCCGCCCGTGCGGTGCTCGAAGTCCGCAGTTACGAGGTGCCGTTTTTTCTGGAGGATGGCCAAGTGATCGGCCGTCTGGTCTATGAGAAGATGGCCGAGGCGCCGCAACTCCTTTATGGCGCGACAGCGGTCTCGAATTACCAAGGCCAGGGCCTTAAGCTCTCGAAGCATTTTAAGGTGGCGTAGCGCGTGATCCCAAAAAGTTGCTGACCTTTGGGACAAGATGCCGCTCCCGGACCCGTGACAGAAAGAGGGCCCCGCGCTATTGTTTGCGGCCGGGATCATCGGCACGCAAGAGCCGGGCGGATCGCATGGCGGAAGCCGAGACCGAACTTAAATTCCTATTCGAAGAACGAGACTTAGGCAAAATCACCAGCCTGGTTTCGGCGGCCTCTGGTCTTGAAGAACCGGTTCATCAGCGCCTGCAGGCGACGTATTTCGACACGCCAGATTGCGACCTCTGGAAGCATGGTTTCACGCTGCGGGTGCGCTCGAACGGAACCAGCCACGTCCAGACCGTAAAGCACTTGACTTCCTCCAGTGTCGACCGCGACGAATGGGAAGCGGAAACCGCGGGGCCGGAACCCGATCTGGACGTTCTCAAAAACACCCCACTCGCGCGCCTCACCGCCAAATCCTCGATCCGGCAAGCCCTCAAAGCCGCATTCGAAGTGAACGTCGAACGCACGACTTATCTCATCACGGCTCGCGGCGGCGTCATTGAAGCCTCGCTCGATCGGGGCGCGATCGAAGCTCATGGCGAAAAGCTTGGAGTGCGCGAACTCGAACTCGAATTGAAGAGCGGTGAACACCATCACTTATTTAACCTTGCCCGCTCCTTCGTGGCGCAGGCGCCGCTCCACCCAAGCCTTATCAGCAAAGCCGAACGGGGCCACCTTCTTGCCAGAGATTCTTGGGGCCGCCCGGCGAAAAGCTCACAGCCGCGCCTTAACAAGGAAATGACGTGCGAACAGGCGTTCCAACAAATCGGCCAATCCTGTCTGCGTGATTTTCATTTGAATATGCTTGGCCTGGAAAAGCTTAAAAATGCTGAGGCGATTCATCAAGGACGCGTCGCAGTCCGGCGCCTTCGTGCCGCCATGACGTTTTTTAAGCCCATGGTCTTCGATATCGCTTACCGGAGACTTCGCGGCGAACTGCAATGGCTGGCGCGAATGCTTGGCGCGGCGCGAGACCGGGATGTTCTACGGGCAAACTTGCTCGAGCGAGCCACGGGGGACGAGGCATGCGCGCAGGCCAGTGAGCTTGCCAGCCTTTTTGAAGCCGAGCGACTGCGTGCCCGTCAAGCCGCCGTCGAAGCCTTAGACAGCGAACGCGGGCGGATTTTGCTGCTCGATCTCGCACTGTGGATTGAGGATGGGCGGTGGAAAAGGCAGCCTTCCGGTATTGCAAGTGAGCCAATCGAAAGCTTTACCGGCCTCCGCTTGAGAAAGCGCCACAAGAAGCTCATAAGGCTAGGTGCGTATCTCGCCCACCTCGCGCCAGGACCCCGCCACAAAGTGCGCATAGCAGCGAAAGAACTGCGCTACATGGCGGATTTCTTTGCCGATTGTCCGGGGATCGTGCGTGATCACAAGAGCTTAAAAAAGCTCATTGATTGTTGCGAAAAAATGCAGAGCGCACTCGGCGTGATCCGCGACGAAGAGGCGATCGCCGAATTCATGGAGCGCGAAGTTTGGAGGCATACCGCCGCCGCCTATATCGAAGCGAAACCCGCAAGCTCAGAAGCATCGCGAGCGAAGGCCGATACAAAACGGGAACTAAAAAAGGCAGTGCGTGCCTATTCAAAATTGGCTGAGATCGATGCCTTTTGAGGTGTGGTGTACCACACTGTCCTGCCTGGGCGGTCATACGTCCGGAGGCGACGCGGAAGGAGCCTACTGCTCCTGCATCGGTGTCCAACCGCTGGCGCCTATTGACAGCGGGCCGCGATCCGGCAATCTCGCAGATCATGTTGCGTTGCGCAATATAATGCCGAATGCTAAAATTTAGGGTGAAGCGCAAGTTTAGATGTGGAAATTGCGTCGCGCCAAGGAAACTGTAACGCGGCCTGTCGTGCCAGACGGGCTTCGAATCTATGCCGTCGGAGACGTCCACGGCAGGGCGGATTTGCTCAAAAAATTGTTCGCGAGGATCGACGCCGATCTGCAAGAGGATCCAATAGCCGACCCCATCCATGTCTTTCTGGGCGACTACATCGACCGGGGGCGTGATTCGGCGGCCGTTCTGGATTTGCTGATCGAACGCGCCAACGCCCATAAAATGACGTTTCTCAAGGGCAACCATGAGTTATATCTCACGGAATTCCTCGAAAATCCTCGGATTCTCAGCGCTTGGGCGCAGTATGGAGCGTTGCCGACGCTCTCTTCATACGGGCTGACGCCCACCATAAATGCCAATTTCAAACAACAAGTGGAACTCGCCGCACGGCTTGGCGCCGCCATGCCGGACAGTCACCGTCACTTTCTTGCCAACCTGAAGCCGTGTTTTGTCTGCGGGGATTTCTTTTTTGTCCATGCGGGCGTAAGGCCTAGTACGCCTTTGGCGCGCCAGGTCGAAGACGATCTTTTCTGGATAAGGGATGATTTCCTGCTGCATGAGGAGCCATTCGAGAAGATTATCGTGCATGGCCACACGCCGGTGCGGGAACCGGATGTGAGGAAAAACCGCATCAACATTGACACGGGCGCCTATGCCACGGGGCGCCTAACGTGTTTGAAGCTTGAACAGGACAAGATTCTTTTCATTTGAACAATATCCGGTTTGGCCGGGCCCGATGTTGCTCTAAAGTCCCGGCAGTAAAGTTCCACTTGCCCAGTTCCCCTCGAACTCATTTGGATTCCCGGTTCAGAGATCATGCCCATATCAGACTCAGCCCGTTCCCTATTCAGCACTCTCCACGCAAGATTGAATTTTATGCTGTCGACGCCAGCCAGAAGGGTGCGCTCGGCCTTCCTGGCGCTTGGCACGGCTCTCGGACTTTCCGGAGTTTGGATGGCTATCCCGGATTTGCTTAGCCCAAAGTCAATCGGCTTGCCGTTCGATCGCGACACGGCTGACTCCGCCGCAGCGCACCGGACTGGCGCGCTCGTGGCAGCGGAACTCGGCCTCGTCAGGGGCGATCTTTGGACCAAGGCCGCGTTCACGGGGGCACCCTTCCTCTGGACTGCCCGTCCAGCGAATCTTGATCCGGCCGAATTAAAGCAACTCGCGCGGGTCAGGAACACCACGGAGACGGCTTTGGCGCTCGCGCCGATCAACGGTGCCACATGGCTCTTTTTGGCCAAGCTTCCGGCCACGTCTCCAGAGACCGAGAGCCGTATCGGCAATCTCCTTGAAATGTCCTATTTCACCGCGCCCAGCGCGCCTGATCTTGCTCTGCCGCGCATCCAACGGGCGGTAACGTCGAGCGCTCTCGCCAACAAGGACCTCCAAACATTCGTCAGCGGCGATTTGAGAGAGATCTTGAGCCGCGGGCCGCAATTTCAACAAGCGATCATTGCCGCCTATCGCGACGCCTTGCCGCAGAATCGAGCGGTTTTCGAATCGCTTATCGCCGACGCCGATCCGGCCGCCGCGCAAATGCTGCACTCCAGCCCGCCCAAATGAGACACCTCCAAGGGATTTGAAGCCGCGGCTTGAAACCGGCATCAAATTCGCTTGGTCCCCGGGCCCTTGGATTTGACATTTGAAGGGCAGAGCACGGTTCTTTCGTACCCGCCCATTCCGCACCAGCCTAAGGCAGTCATAATGAAGAAAGTCAAAGTTGAAAATCCGGTTGTCGAGCTCGACGGCGACGAAATGACCCGGATTATTTGGCACTACATCCGCGACAAGCTTATTCATCCCTATGTCGATCTTACGCTCGACTATTATGATCTTTCGATCGAAAATCGTGACGCAACAAACGATCAGGTGACTGTGGACGCCGCGAACGCCATCAAAAGGCATGGGGTTGGCGTCAAATGCGCCACGATCACGCCCGATGAAGCTCGGGTTCAAGAATTCAAACTGAAGCAGATGTGGAAATCACCGAATGGCACAATACGCAACATCCTCGGCGGTGTCATCTTCCGGGAACCCATCATTTGCCAGAATGTCCCGCGCCTCGTCCCAGGCTGGACCCGCCCGATCGTCATCGGCCGCCATGCTTTTGGCGATCAATATAGCGCCACCGATTTCAAAATCCCAGGCAAGGGCCGGCTCACCATAAAATTCGAAGGCGAGGACGGCACCGTCATCGAACGGAAAATCTATGATTATCCCGGGCCCGGGGTTTCCCTGTCGATGTACAATCTCGACGAATCGATACGCGATTTCGCGAGAGCCTCGATGAATTATGGGCTTGCCCGGAAATATTCCGTCTATCTCTCCACCAAGAATACGATTTTGAAGGCGTATGACGGCCGCTTCAAGGATTTGTTCCAGGAAGTCTATGAGCGCGAGTTCAAATCAACATTCGGCGACGCCGGCATCACTTATGAGCACCGGCTGATCGACGACATGGTGGCCTCTTCGCTGAAATGGTCCGGCGGCTATGTTTGGGCCTGTAAGAACTATGATGGCGACGTTCAGTCCGATACCGTTGCGCAAGGTTTCGGATCGCTCGGCCTGATGACGTCGGTGCTCATGAGCCCCGACGGCAATACGGTCGAAGCTGAGGCCGCGCATGGGACCGTGACACGGCATTACCGGGAACATCAAAAAGGCAAGGAAACATCGACCAATTCGATCGCTTCGATTTTTGCCTGGACACGCGGATTGGCACATAGGGCAAAACTCGACGCCAACGCCGAACTTGCAAGGTTCGCGGAAATGCTCGAGGTCACCTGCGTCGCGACAGTGGAGTCCGGCTATATGACGAAGGATTTGGCGCTTCTGATCGGTGCCGACCAGCGTTGGCTGTCGACCACCGGCTTCCTTGACAAGATCGACGAAAATCTGCGCGCCCGGGTGAGCGGCGGCTGACGCCCTTGATGCCGTCGCTGCCTCTCCAATCTTGAATTTCGCAAGTCTTTGTGTCTCTCTCCTTTCCGCATGATCCTGCTCAAGAAGGCACCAACTTTTTGGGATCATGCTCCTGGCCAATTGACAACAGCAACAACCCAATGGCGCTCATGAAAGTCCTTCGCTTTGCCGCTTGCGCATTCGGGCTTTTCATGTCGGGCATCCTTTGTCCGGCGTATGGACGCGACAAGGTTGTCAACGTCTATGGGTGGAGCGACTTCGTCGATCCTAAGGTCGTCGAAGACTTCACCAAGGAGACGGGGATCAGGGTTGCCTATGATACCTTCCCTTCGGTTGAGGAACTTGAGACCCGGCTCGCCGCTGGGCAAACCGGCTTCGACGTCGCCATTGTTCCAGGACGTGTCCTGCAGCGGCAGATCGCGACGGGGCTTTATCTCCATCTCGACAAAACGAGACTTCCGAATAGCAAGACGCTGTGGCCGCAAATCATGGCACTTCTCGCGGCCTACGATCCGGGCAACCAATACGCTGTCAATTATATGTGGTATACTGCAGGTATTGCCTACAACGTCGATAAGGCTGCGGACGTTTGGGGCGGCGCGCCCGCAGCGCTCGCGTCTCCAGCCTCGTCCCCCCCAACTCCCTTGCTCGATTCCTGGAGCATTCTGTTCAAACAGGAAAATTTGAAGAAGTTTTCCAGCTGTGGCGTCGATGTTCTGGACAATCCCGAAATCTTGTTCGGGATTGCATTGCAATATCTAAGACTCGATCCCGCCTCGATCCGGCCGGCCGATTTGAAGCGTGCCGCCGATCTCCTCAGCGGGATTCGCAAGGATACGAAAAAATTCGACTCGCTTGAATACACCGATACGCTGGCGAATGGCGACATTTGCCTTGCGGTTGGCACGTCCGAAGACAGTTTCCGCGCCCGCGACCGCGCCAAAGAGGCAGAAAACGCGGTCGATATCGACTATGCCATCCCCAAGGAAGGCGCCCCGGTCTTACTCGACAATCTCGCCATTTTGCGCGACGCGCCCCACGTCGAGGAGGCCTACGCCTTTGTCGACTTCCTCTTGCGGCCAGCCATCGCCGCCCGTAATACGAATTTCACCCGCCTCGCCAACAGTGTCCCGGCATCGAAAGCGGTGATCGACAAAACCATTTCGGGAAACCCGTCGATTTACCCTGACGACACTGTCATGCAAAGGCTCTTCGCCCCAGGAAGCCGCGACCCGGCGGTACAAAAGCTGATCGCCCGCGAATGGGCACGGATAAAAACAGGCAAATGAGCGTGATGAATGCCGGACGCGAGCATTTGTTTTCCAGACATTTCGATTTTGCCGGCTCCAATGCAGGGTCCGCCGAATCATTGTATGAGGTGTGGTCTGGATGTTGGCCGCTCGCGCGGTCAATCGAACGGGTGGCGTGAGTGATGAAGATTTTGGCGGGTAACTCGAATAGAGCCCTGACGGAGGCTATCGCGGCCTATCTCGGCGTCCCCATGACAAAATGCCAGGTTCGCCGTTTCGCCGACATGGAGATTTTCGTCGAAATCCAAGAGAATGTGCGCGGACAGGATACATTCGTCGTTCAATCGACGTCCTATCCGGCGAACGATCACCTCATGGAAGTGCTGATCATGACCGACGCCTTGCGGCGTGCTTCAGCCCGCAGGATCACCGCGGTTATTCCTTATTTTGGCTACGCCAGGCAGGACCGCAAACCCGGTCCGCGCACCCCCATTTCCGCCAAGCTTGTCGCCAATCTCATTTCGCGTGCCGGGGCCGACCGTGTTCTCACCGTGGATTTGCATGCGGGCCAGATTCAGGGCTTCTTCGACATCCCCACCGACAATCTCTACGCCGCGCCGGTTTTGGTCCGCGACATCAAGGAGCGGCTGCAACTCCACAACGTCATGGTCGTCTCCCCCGATGTTGGCGGCGTGGTGCGCGCCCGTGCCTTGGCAAAACGCATCGACGCGCCCCTCGCCATCGTCGATAAGCGGCGCGAACGCGCGGGCGACTCCGAAGTCATGAACATTATCGGTGAAGTCGCCGGAAAGATCTGCATTTTGGTCGACGACATCGTCGATTCGGGAGGCACCTTGTGCAATGCCGCAGATGCTTTGCTGAGTGAGGGCGCAAAGGAAGTTTACGCCTATATCACCCATGGTGTTCTTTCAGGCGGGGCGGTGGCGCGCATTGCCGCCTCGCGGCTTAAGGAACTCGTTCTCACCGATACAATTCAGGCGACCGAAGCGATTCGGGTTTCCAACAATATTCGAGTTGTTTCGATCGCGCCTTTGATTGGAGAGGCGATCGCCCGGACCGCCAAGGAAGAGAGCGTTTCGAGCCTTTTCGATTAGCTCGTGCTGGCCTTTTCGTGGCCAATAGAGCCGCCGCGACTCAGCGAGCCAGAAGTTGGCATAATACATGCTTACGATGTGATCTAAAATCATTACGAATTTTCGTGAATGGGAGATGCACATCCTAAAAATTTCTGTTCAATGGCAGCATTTTTCGTGCACACGCGTTTTATCCTAGGGATTCTAATTGGTTGACATAGTATATTAAATATATAGAGTTATTATATAATAGCCCGGTGACCAAAGGGAACGACTATGCCCGACGCTTATGTCATTGAAGTTGGCGGACGCACGGTTGGAATTGTGGCGCGTGATTCAAACAGCCGTATCTTCAATTTTTTTTCCGCGTCGCGCGCCTTTAACGTAATGGAGGGCCAGCGGTTTCCGGACCCCCTTACGGCCGAACGGATGGCGCGGATGCTCGCCAAAAATGGCAGTCTGCCGCGCCAATATAAGTTGGCAAATTCCAGCCAGGAAGCTGCGCCACCACGCCGATTTGGTTAAGGCACAATCCCGAAAGAGCGGACCGTCCCTTCCATCCATGGCCGCACTCCTCAGCTAGGCGTCGTTAACGCACTCCTCATCGCTACGCGGGACCGTCTTCAAAATTCGGTGAGCCTTGGGAATGCCCAGTTTGGCTTTAGTCTTGCCGCATTGCGTGCGTATTTGGCTAAAATCGAGCGTGTGTGGCGTCGCCTTTATCGCTAGCTCGTCCCGCAGCCGCGTATCCGGAGCAGCCCTATAAAATGTTGCCCCTGCTCAAGCCCCGACGGAACGCGTGGGTGAGCTTTTCTCTGTGTCTGAGCCTAGCGCTGGCAAATTGCACGGTAGGACCTGACTATCTTCGCCCCGAGGCGCCCGTGCCGGCGGCCTATAAGGAACTCAAGGGCTGGAAACGCGCGGTGCCGGGCGATGATCGCGACCGCGGCCCCTGGTGGGCGGTGTTCAAGGACGAGAAGCTCGACAGCTTGGAACCGCAAATCGCGATCTCCAATCAGACAGTAGCCGCGTCCGAGGCCGCGTACCGGCAATCGCTGGCCCTCATTAAGGAAACGCAGGCAGCCCTATTTCCCACCATCACTGTCAATTACAATCCGACGGGATTTCACGACGGCGCTTCGGTGGCCGGGGGCAGCGGCTTTTCTACCACTCGCGCGATCTCGACGCTGTCCGCGAACGCCACCTGGGATCTCGATCTGTGGGGAAAAGTCCGCCGCACGATCGAAAGCGACGTTTCCGGCGCCCAAGTCTCCGCCGCGGACATCGCCAATGCCAAGCTCTCCACCCAATCGCTCCTTGCCACCGCCTATTACAATCTGCGCTCGGCGGATGCCCTGCAGGCATTGCTCGACCGGTCGGTCAATGCATTCCGGCGGACTTTGGCGATCACCCAAAATCAATATGCGGCCGGCACGGTCTCGAAGGCCGACGTCGCCACGGCTCTCGCGCAGGTTCTGAATACGCAGTCGCAGGCGATCAATGTCGGCATCCAGCGGGCGCAGTTTGAACACGCGATCGCCGCCTTGATTGGCAGACCGCCGTCAGAGTTAACCATCCCTGCCTCGCCTCTTGGATACAAACTCCCCGATATTCCGGTCAGCGTTCCGTCGGCACTTCTCGAACGGCGTCCGGATATCGCCGCGGCCGAGCGGGCCATGCAGCAGCAAAATGCCCTTATCGGCGCCGCCATAGCTCTTTATTATCCCGACGTGACCCTTTCCGGCCTCTTCGGTTTCATGGGAAGCGGCGCGCTCGCGCTGTCGCTCGCCAATGAGGTTTGGACGGTTGGCGCGACTGCCGTGCAAACCGCTTTTGATGCCGGCCTGCGCGATGCGCAAGTCGAGGCGGCGATGGCATCTTACCAGCAAAGCGTCGCCAACTACCGGCAAGTGGTGCTGACGGCTTTTCAGCAGGTCGAAGATCAGCTCGCCGCGGTGCGCATCCTAGCGCGCCAGCAAGTCGTCGCCGACGGGGCCGTCCGGGCGGCTCAGGTGGAGCTTGACACGCTTCTCAATCAATATCGCGCGGGCACAGTGGCATTCACTGCAGTGGTGGTCGCGCAAGCGACCCTGCTAAGCGACGAACAGTCGGCGCTCGCGGTCCGGCAAAACCGGTTTCTCGCCGCAGTCGCCCTTATCGAGGCGCTTGGCGGCGGCTGGGACACCGCGGAACTGCCAAACAACGCCGAGCTCGAGACATTAAATCCCATCATCCCAAAACTTTAATGCATAATTTGGCGGCGGACACGTCACTCCTTGGAAGCAGATCTGGCCGTCCCGCCAATATCGATCCTCTCATGCTCTTGATTGGAGCCACGCGGACACCGACTGTATAAGACGCAAACCATGGAAGAATCAGAATATTACCAAATATTCATGCGTCGGACTGTGAAAAGCAACACAGAGTCGGAAATGATTGGCAATAGGACCAGAAAATCTTATCTCATGCCAGATGGCGGACGCTAAGCATGGATGACCGGACTGTTGGGGCCAAGACGGAAACGCCGGATCATGCACTTCTCCGTGATCCCCTGGCCTTGCGCGAGGATAGAAGCAAATTCCCCGAGGTGAAGGCAAAACCGGGGTCGCGGGTACGGCCGCTCGTTCTCATCGTCATCGCGACCCTCCTCGGTCTTGGCATCTACCGGGGCGCCACGGCGATCAGGGCTCCAAAAGAATCTACCACGGAACAACAAAACACCGCTCCGCCCCCGGTCCGTGTGGCGACTGTTGGAACCGGGGACATCAAGGTCGTGGTGACCGGCCTTGGCACGGTCACGCCAATTGCCAATGTGACCGTGAGAACGCAGGTCAACGGCCAACTCCTACAAGTCGGCTTTACGGAAGGCCAGCTCGTCAAAAAAGGTGACTTCCTCGCCCAGATCGACCCGCGGCCATTTCAATTGGCGGAGACTCAATTCGAGGGACAACTGATTCATGATCAGGGGCTGCTTGATCAAGCGCGGGTGAATCTGGTCCGTTTTCAAACGCTCCTCAAGCAGAACTCCATCGCCCGGCAACAAGCGGACGACCAAGCGTTTCTCGTCACCCAATATGAAGGCTCGGTCAAAACCGACCAAGCTCAAATTGAGAATCAGAAGCTGAACTTAATCTATGCGCATATCGTATCGCCGATCGACGGACGCGTCGGCCTCCGTCTGGTGGACGCGGGAAATTACGTTCAGACAACCGATGCCAACGGTCTCGCGGTGATCACGCAATTGCAACCGATCTCGGTGATTTTCGTGGTACCGGAGGACGATATCCCGGAAATTCAAACCGCGACCCGCGCGGGCTTGCCGCTCGAGGTCACTGCATATGATCGCGCCAACGTCAACCGTCTTTCCGTCGGCAAAGTCGCGACGCTTGACAACCAAATCGATCCGACGACAGGCACCGTAAAAATTCGCGCGGACTTCGATAATTTGGACAACAAACTGTTTCCAAACCAGTTCGTCAACGCCCGGTTGTTACTAAAATCGCTTCACGCCACCGTGACCGTCCCCTCAAGCGCGGTTCAACATGGCGCCCCGGGGACTTTTGTCTACGTCGTTGGCCCTGATGATAAGGTGTCGGTGCGAACGATTACGCTTGGCCCGCTTGATGGCGGCATGTATGCGGTCACCTCTGGACTTAAGCCAGGTGACCGGGTTGTCGTCGACGGCATCGACCGCTTGCGGGACGGAGCAAAGGTCATGATCAGTGCCGGGGGAGAAGAGCCCCCCGGGCAAGCGTTGCCGGGCGCCAGCGAACCGCCCGCAAAAACCGGAACCCCGGGCAACACGCGCAGCAAACGCCAGCCATGATGATGGATGACGATGATTGAGCATCTGGCATCGCGCCTGCGGCAGCCGCGATGAATCCGTCGCGCATTTTCATCCTGCGCCCGGTTGCGACGACGCTTGTCATGGTGGCAATCCTGCTCGCCGGCGGGGTTGCCTATAGTTACCTGCCGCTCTCTGCCCTCCCCGAAGTGGATTATCCAACGATCGAGGTCCAAACCTTTCTTCCAGGCGCGAGTCCGGAAGTGATGACATCCTCGGTTACGGCGCCGCTAGAACGGCAACTCGGACAGATGCCGGGCTTGAACCAGATGACGTCGGCGAGTTCGGCCGGAGCATCGGTCATCACCCTGCAATTCAGCTTGAGCATCAGTCTCGATGTCGCCGAGCAGGAAGTTCAGGCTTCCATCAACGCCGCCAACAATCTGCTGCCAAGCGGGTTGCCGACACCACCTGTCTACAACAAGGTGAACCCTGCCGACGCGCCGGTCATGACGCTGTCGGTCACTTCGAAGACGCTGCCCTTGATCACACTCGAGGACATTAGTGAAACCCGGCTCTTGCAAAGGCTTTCGCAACTGCCTGGCGTCGGGCTGGTCAGCATCGGCGGCGGCCAGCGGCCCGCCGTGCGGATCAAATTCAATCCCGCTGCCCTCGCCGCTTATGGCCTCAATATCGACGATCTGCGTACGACGATTGCCAACGCCAACGTCAATTTGCCGAAGGGCAGTTTCGATGGGCCATCGCAAGCCTCGACAATCAACGCAAACGACCAAATTCGAGACGCCTCGAGCTATGGGATGCTTGTCGTGGCCTACCGCAATGGCAGCCCGGTCCGCCTTTCGGACGTCGCCAGCGTCGCGTCAGGTCCGGAAAACTCAAAGCTCGGAGCTCTCGACAATACGAATCCGGCGATCATCCTGAGCATCCGCCGCCAGCCTGGGGCGAATGTGATCGAGGTTGTCGACACAATCAAGCAGCTGCTGCCCACGATTGTCGCCAATCTTCCCGCCGCCGTCGATGTCAAGGTTCTGAGCGACCGTACGACGACCATTCGTGCCTCCGTCGCGGATGTCGAGTTCGAGCTGGCGTTTGCGGTGGCCCTTGTCGTCCTCGTGATCTTCCTCTTCCTGCGAACGCTTCCGGCGACCATTATTCCGAGCCTTTCGGTGCCATTGTCTCTGGTTGGCACCTTCGTCGTGATGTATCTCCTCGATTTCAGTCTAGACAATCTCTCGCTGATGGCCCTGACGATCTCGACCGGGTTCGTCGTCGATGACGCGATTGTGATGATCGAAAATATTACCCGTTACATTGAAGACGGCGATCCGCCCTTGGAAGCCGCGCTTAAAGGTTCGGAGCAAATCGGCTTCACCATCATTTCACTCACCGTGTCGCTGATCGCGGTGCTTATTCCGTTGTTGTTCATGGGCGATGTGGTTGGCCGCCTGTTCCACGAATTCGCGATCACCCTGGCTGTCACGATCGTCATTTCGGCAATCGTTTCGCTGACTCTCGTGCCGATGCTCTGCGCGCGGTTGATCCGGCATCGTCCCGCTGTCAGCCGCAACCGTTTCGATCTCTTGGCGGAGCGCGCGTTCAACGGCTTGGTCGAACAGTATGGGCGAGCGCTCGATGTCGTGCTGGCGCATCAGCCGCTGACGCTTTTTGTCGCGATCGCCACGCTTGGCCTGACCATCGCGCTCTATATCGTGATTCCCAAAGGCTTTTTCCCGGTGCAAGACACCGGTATGATCGTGGCGATTGCGGAAGCCCCGCAGAATGCGTCCTTCGGGGCGATGTCCAGCCTACAACGCCAGCTCGCGGAAGCCATCCTGCGTGATCCGGCGGTCGAAAACGTCAGCTCGTTCATTGGAATCGACGGCGAAAACCCAACCCTGAACAGCGGCAGATTTTTAATCAATCTCAAACCCAAGGAGAAGCGTCAGATCTCCGCGAGCGACGTTGTTCAGCGCCTCCAGAAAGAGGTTTCCGGGATCGTTGGCGTTTCCCTTTATATGCAACCCGTTCAGGATCTTACAATCGATACCAGCGTCAGCCGCGCCCAATATCATTTTATCTTGCAGGATGCTGATCCTAATGCGTTCAAGATCTGGGTCCCGAAACTGGTTGAACGCCTCCGGCAACTGCCGGAGCTAAGCGACGTTGCCAGCGATTTGCAGAGTCAGGGGCTTGCCGTTGATCTCACCATCGACAGGGCAACCGCGGCGCGGTTTGGCGTTACGCCAGCCAGTGTCGACAATGCGCTGTACGATGCATTCGGCCAGCGGATTATTTCAACCATCTACACGCAGTCGAACCAATACCGGGTTATTCTGGAAGCAGACCCTGCCTTGCAGCGGACACTTTCCAGCCTATCCTCGTTCTATTTGCCGTCGTCATCCTCTTCCACCAATGGCCAGGTTCCCCTTTCCGCAATCGTCCATGTCAGCGAACGGTCCGGACCGCTTCTGATTACACATCTCGCGCAGTTTCCCGCCACCACGATCTCCTTCAATGTCGCCCGAGGCTCCTCTCTCGGCGCCGCTGTCAAGGCCATCGAGAAGGCCGAGCAAGAGATTGATCTGCCAGATAGCTTTATCTCATCGTTTCAGGGTGCCGCGGCGGCATTTCGCGCCTCGGCGACCAACGAAGTTCTTTTGATTCTCGCCGCCGTGATTACCATGTACATCGTTCTCGGCGTCCTTTACGAGAGCTTCATTCATCCCATAACAATTCTCTCCACCCTGCCCTCGGCGGGAGTCGGAGCGTTGCTTGCGTTGATGGCAACCGGGCACGAACTCGACATCATCGCAATCATCGGCATCGTCTTGCTGATCGGCATCGTCAAAAAAAATGCGATCATGATGATCGATTTCGCTTTGCAGGCTGAACGCTCGGAAGGACTCGCACCGCGCGACGCTATTTTCCAAGCCTGTCTTTTGCGGTTTCGCCCGATCCTGATGACGACATTTGCCGCGATTCTTGGCGCCCTTCCCTTGATGCTTGGGACAGGTGTTGGCTCCGAGCTCCGCAATCCGCTCGGCGTCGCCATCGTCGGCGGCCTGATCGTGAGCCAGGTTTTGACGCTTTTCACGACGCCGGTGATCTACCTCTACTTTGATCGTCTCGCGGTCCGCTTTGGGCGCGGGCGCGGCGGAAACCGTCCGCTTGCCGCTGGTGAGACATAGGATGAACCTCTCCGCCCCCTTCATCGCGCGTCCCGTAGCAACAACGCTCCTGACGTTCGGTATCGCGCTGGCGGGATGTCTTGCTTTTCTTAAGCTGCCGGTGTCGCCCCTCCCCCAGGTCGACTTTCCAACCATCCTGGTGCAGGCGCAACTTCCAGGCGCGAGTCCGGAGACCGTGGCCGCGAGCCTGGCCGGACCTCTCGAGCGTCATCTCGGGCAAATTGCCCATGTCACCGAAATGACCTCGTCAAGCAGCCTGGGCCAGACCCGCATCATCCTCCAATTTGGCATTGAACGCGACATCGACGGCGCCGCGCGGGATGTGCAAGCGGCGATCAACGCGGCGACGGCCGATTTGCCGACCAACCTGCCGACCAATCCGACCTATCGCAAGATCAACCCCGCCGACGCGCCAATCCTTATTCTCACGCTCGCATCGAAGACAAAAACGCGCGCTCAGATGTATGATTATGCGAGCAATATTCTTCAGCAAAGGTTGTCGCAACTCGATGGGATAGGGCAAGTCGTGATCGGTGGCGGCGCCCTGCCCGGCGTGCGGGTCGAGATCAATCCGCATGCCCTGTCCAAATACGGCATCGGCCTCGAGGATGTACGCGCCGCGCTGGCATCCGCCAACGCCAATAGCCCGAAGGGCGCGATAGAAGACGATCGGCGGCATCTTCAAATCTATACCAACGACCAAGCGACGCGTGCCACAGATTATATGCCGCTGATCATCGCCTATCGCAACGGCAGCCCCGTCCGTCTCACTGACGTCGCCAGCGTCCTGGATTCGGCTGAAGACATTCGCAATGTGGGGCTCGACAACGGTGAAGAAGCCATTTTCGTCATCATATTTCGTCAACCAGGCGCCAATATTATTGACGCTGTCGATCGGGTAAAAGCCGAATTACCGCATCTGCAAGCGGCCATGCCCAGCGATATCGTGTTCAAGCCGGCCTCAGATCGCAGCAACACCATCCGTGCCTCCTTGCACGACACGGAATGGACCTTGGTCACGGCTGTTCTCCTGGTCACGCTGATTGTTTTTTTGTTCTTGCGCAATATGCGCGCGGCGATCATTCCGATCATCGCCGTTCCAGTTTCGATCGTCGGCACGTTCGGCGCGATGTATCTTTTGAACTTCAGCTTGAACAATTTGTCTCTCATGGCCCTGACCATCGCCACCGGCTTTGTCGTCGATGATGCGATCGTCGTCCTGGAGAATATCTCGCGCCATCTCGATGCAGGATTAGGCCGCGTCGAGGCGGCGCTAAAAGGTGCAGGCGAAGTCGGATTTACCGTGCTCTCGATCAGCATTTCGCTGATCGCCGTGTTTATTCCTATTCTTTTGATGGGCGGGATTGTTGGGCGCTTGTTCCGTGAATTTGCGGTGACGCTATCGCTTGCCATCCTCGTTTCGCTCGTCTTGTCCTTGACCACGACGCCGATGCTTTGCGCAATCTTTCTCAAGCCGCATTCGCCGGACACTTCAACGCGGTTTGATCCCTTTGCCAGAATCTTGCATGGCTACGAGCGTTCGCTGAGCTGGGCCCTTCGTCACGGTGTCCTGGTGATGCTGGTCTTGTTTGCGACCATCGGCCTCAATATCGAGCTGTTCAAGATCGTGCCGAAGGGATTTTTCCCGCAACAGGATATTGGCCGTCTTGCTGGGTCCATCCAGGCCGATCAGTCGATCTCGTTCCAAGCCATGCGTGATAAACTCGCACAGCTTCAGGCGATCGTGCAGGCCGACCCAGCGGTCGCCAGCGTGAAGGGCTATACCGGCACCGGCGCCGGCCAAACCAACTCCGGTTTGGTCTATATCGACCTTAAGCCAAGATCAGAACGCAGCGATTCAGCCGACGAGGTGATTGCCCGTTTGCGCGAAAAACTCAAGCAAGTTCCCGGCGCCCAGCTTTTTCTACAATCCGTGCAGGATATTCGTATCGGCGGACGGATCAGTAATGCCCAGTATCAATATACGCTGCGAGGGGACAACACGACTGAGCTTTACGCCTTTGTGCCGCGTCTCGTTGAGGCCTTAAAGGGAAGTTCAGTGCTCGCGGACGTCAATTCCGACCAGCAGCAAACGGGACTGGAAACCGACGTCTTCATCGACCGCGACACCGCATCCCGTCTCGGCCTCGTCATGAGTCAAATCGACAATACGCTTTACGACGCGTTCGGGCAGCGCCAGGTCTCGACGATTTACAGCGCGGTCAATCAGTATCATGTTGTGATGGAAGTTGACCCGCGCTATTGGCAAGATCCCTCGATCCTGAAGGATCTTTATGTCAGCACTGCCGGAGCCAGTCCTAAGGGCACAGCGACAACAAACGCGGTGCTAGGAACCGTGGCGCAGAGCCCTGCGCTTGCGGCGCCGGGGTCACCGGTTGCCAATTCCAGCCAAGGCACAAACTTGGCGGGGATTGAAGCGCGCAACGCACAGACCAATTCACTTGCCAATACAGGCCGACAAGGCACTTCGGCGGGCGCGGCGGTCAGCACCAATCAGGAAACCATGATTCCGCTCGCCTCCTTCAGCCATTTCGAACCTGGCCACACCCCCTTGGCTGTCAATCATCAAGGACTCTTCGTTGCGAGCACAATCTCCTTCAATCTGCAGCCCGGTGCTTCCTTGGGGAATGCAGTTGCCGAAATCCAGCAGGCAATGAGGAAACTGCACGCTCCCATCACCATTCGCGGCGGCTTGCAGGGGACAGCGAAGGCTTTCGAGGAATCGCTTGCCAACGAACGCGTCCTGCTGCTGGCCGCCTTGGCGACGATCTATATCGTTTTGGGCATCCTCTATGAAAGCTTCATTCACCCTTTCACCATTCTCTCCACCTTGCCGTCAGCGGGTGTCGGAGCGGTGCTTGCGTTGCTGCTGTTTCACACTGAGTTCAGCATCATTGCCATGATCGGCGTGATTTTGCTGATCGGCATTGTTAAGAAAAACGCGATTCTGATGATCGATTTCGCGCTGGAAGCGGAACGATCGGAAGGTCTTTCGCCACGAGACGCGATTTTCCGCGCCTGTATCTTGCGGTTCCGCCCGATCATGATGACGACCTTCGCGGCAATTTTCGGTGCCATTCCGCTCGCGCTGAGCTTCGGCGATGGGAGCGAGATCCGGCGCCCGCTTGGGATCGCGATCGTCGGTGGCCTGATCGTCAGCCAGCTCTTGACCCTTTACACGACACCCGTGCTCTATCTTTACCTGGACCGGTTCCGGCTCTGGGCAAACCGGCACTGGCGCCGCCTGTTTCCGCGCATTGCGGGCGCCGTTCCAGAGCCTTCCGAGTAGCACGTGTCCGAGGCTTAACGGTCCTGCCTATTTGATCCCGATCACCATTGAATCGGTACCGGTGAGCGGCTCGACTCGCGTTTGCGAGAATCCGGCCTCACGCATCCAAGCCTGGCAATCGGCGCCGGTAAAGTCGAAGCCGCCCAGTGTCTCGATCAACATATTCAAGCTCATCAACAGACCGAATGCATTTTCGCGCCGCGCGTCATCGATGATCGACTCATAGACGATCAGTGCTCCGCCCTTTGCAAGGGCGGCGTAGGCTTTTTCGAGCAGCATGCGTTTTTGCGCCAAATCCCAATCGTGCAGAATATGGCCCATGATGAGGACGTCAGCCGCCGGGAGGGGGTCCGTGAAGAAATTTCCGCTGATAAATTTGACCCGGCCGGAGACGCCGCGCGTGCCGATAAATTCCTCGAAGACTGGCTTTACCTGTGGCAGATCATAACCAGTGCCGGAAAGATGCGGATGCGCTGAGGCAAGGGTGGCGGCCACCATGCCTTGCGCGGCACCAATGTCGGCAAAGGATTTATAATTCTGCCATGGGAATTTGGTGGCGATCGCTTGTGCCGCGCCGAGGCTGACACCACTCATGGCGGCCAAGAAGCCACGCAGCTTTGCTGGTTCGGCATAGAGAGAAGCGAATATGTCGCCCGAGTCCTTGGCCTCATTCTGATTGCGGCCGGTCTTGAGCGCTTCGGTCAACGAGCCCCAAGATTCATAAAGACGGGCGTTCGCCATTTCAAGAAGACCGCCAGCATAGCTTGGCTTCGCGCGGTCGAGAAAGAGATCCGTGTCCGGTGCGTTGCTGTATTTTCCCTCACGCCGGTCGAGCAATTTTAGCGCGACAAGCGCATCGAGAAAATCGCGGGCGGAGCGCTCATGCAAGCCGAGCCGCTGTGACAGAGTGACGAGATCGGCCGGTCCCTTGGCGAGTTCTGTGAAGAGTCCGAGTTCCACGCCGCTGAACAGCACCTTCGATGCCCAGAAACCAAACCCAATATGGAATATATTCGCGGGCGTTACGGCATCGGTCACGAGACACCTCCTTTGATTGCGGCGCCAACGGGGTCCACAAATGCGCGAATGCAAGCAACGTTTGAAGGGAGTGCCTACAACAGGGCGGGGTTTAACACAGGATCAAAAAGCGGCCAATGCGTCGATGAGCTTGCGGAGAGTTGCAATGGTTGACACATCAGCGATTCCATCAACGCGAGCGGGTCTGAAATGACGCTGGAAAGCGACGATGGTAGATTGTGTCTTGACATCATAGAGTCCGGTCACATCGATGCCATAGCCGTAGCTCGCCAGCATGGCTTGGAGTGCTTCCACCTCCAAGCCTTCGGCGCCTCGCTCGAGCCGCGGGCCGTCTTCGATGGCACACGGAGTGACGAAGTGGCCAACTCCGCGGTCAGCCAACTGACCCCAAGGAAAATGTTCGCCGGGATCGTTCTTTCGATCAGGCGCCAGATCGGAATGCGCGAGAACGCGCGCTGGCGGGATTTTCCAGCGCGTGGATATGTCTTGGCAAAGTGCGATGACCGTTTCGATCTGCTCTGGCTGGTAGGGTGGCAAGCCCGCAATATGGCCGTGGTTAGCGATTTCGATCCCGATGGAAACAGTGTTCATGTCACGGTCGCCGGCCCAAACACCGATGCCAGCGTGCCAAGCACGCCGCAACTCCGGGACAAGCTGAAAAAGCTCACCCTGTTCATCGACGAGATAATGCGCCGAAACTTGCGAGGCTTCCGCGCAAAGGTGATCGAGGGCAGCCGCGCCCGTCGCGAGACCTGTATAATGCAGGATGATCGCGTCGGGAAGCTTGCCCTTGCGATCACCATGATTGGGTGAGGGACGAACGATCGCGGAAAGCGAACTGTCTGGTGTCAATAACCGTAATACGCCGTGCATACCTGATTACCATAGGCATCATAACCAACCCGCGCGCAACGTGCGGGCGGCGGGGCTGGCTGATAGTAGCCAGGGGGAGGAGGGGGAGGAGGCGGCGCTGTGTTTGCGCCAACGATAGCGCCGGTCGCCGCGCCAAGCGCGCCGCCCGCGAGTGCGGCACCGACACCGCTGCCTGTCGCGGCACCGATCGCCGCGCCCGTCGCACCGCCGAGCGCCGCACCGCTGACACCGCGTTGCTCTGGCGTATAGCCACAGCCGGCAAGCCCAGCCGACGAGATGAGGAGTAACGTCAAAGTTGCAATCTTCTGCATGCCTTTTCCTAGCGTCTCTTCAAAGACCGGATCGCTTCAAACCGAATGATAGTGGTCTTTCGCTTTGGTTTTGTCGCATGACCTTACTTCCGGACATCTGTAACTTTTTTTAGACCTTGCTTCCGCGTATTGCATCAGCAATCCCGGTCTGCCCACTCACCCCAGCCAAAGCGGCGGGTCAAGCTGGAAATCGCGCCGCTCCCAAGGTTTTTGGGGCCAAGCGGCATTTGTATCACGCGCATCTTTCAAATTTGACAATTGACGAAGCGGCGCTGGACCCTTATCGCACTTTAGCCAGCCGGCCGGATGGCCGCCGCTGTCGTGGCGGAGGAAAGTCCGGGCTCCACGGAGACACGGTGCCGGATAACGTCCGGCGGGGGCAACCCCAGGGAAAGCGCCACAGAAAACAGACCGCCGCAAGGCAAGGGTGAAACGGTGCGGTAAGAGCGCACCGCGCGCATGGCAACATGAGCGGCAGGGCAAGCCCCACCGGGAGCAAGACCGAATAGGGGCAACATGCGGCCTTCCTCGCTGAGGAGGCCGCAAATCCGTCTCCGGATCGTTGCCCGGGTTGGTTGCTCGAGGCGGCCGGTAACGGCTGTCCCAGAGGAATGGCCATCACGCGCGCGAGAACCGCGCGCCATACAAAACCCGGCTTATAGGCCGGCTGGCACAAATCCTGACCGTGAGCGCTGCGGCTGACGCTCAGGGTTTTCTTCTGCGTCCTTCACCCCAGCTTGCCTGACGCATGCGCGAGCAAGGTGTAAACCTTGCCTGTTTCCGACAGGAGATAGGTTTTGGCGACGCCTTCGCTGGCCTCGTCTTGGCCAAGCCCGGCCAGCAGCCGTTCGAACTCCTGTACATAGCGATCAACCGTCGCGCGGAACTCGGGATCGAGGCGGTAGCGGCGGCGGATTTCATCAAATGTTTGCGGCCCGCGGCCAACATAGATCCGCTTCGTAAACGCCGTTGTCTCGCCGCGGCGATAGCGATCCCAGGCGGCGGCGGCGGCGGCGTGATCAACCATCTGAGCGACATCGAGAGAGATGGTATCGAGCCGTTGCGCCGGTTGCGCGGGTTTCGGCGGGACATTTGGCGACACCGCCGGTTCGTCGTTATCGACGCGCGCAAGGAGGTCGGAAATCCAACCAGCACCGCGCTCGGGCGTTTTTCCATTGCTGGCCTGAGCGGCGGGCCGCGCCTTTGGACTCTCCGCGCGAGGCGGCTCTTGAGCCCGCTGCAATTCAGCTGCGCGAGCCGGTTCGACGCGCCGTGGCGAGACTGGCGGCGCGGCGCGGCCGCTCACCGGAACCGGTTGCGACACATCAAAGGCCCGGCCAGATTTGGTAACGACCTCACTCAACTCTTCCAGGGCCTTGATCTGATCGGCAACGGCCCGCCGCATGGCGGCCGCCTGATGTGCCGTCTCCTGCGGCAGCTCGACCGCGCCACGATGCAAAGCCTCGCGCGTCGAGTCGAGCTCGTGTTGAATCTCGCGGGACATGCCGCGCAATTCCGTCGCCGCTGATTGGAACCGCTCCGTGGTTTGCCCCAGAATCGTTTCCAATTCCGCGTTGGCCTGCGCGCAAGCGCTGCGCACGGCGGCTGCCATAGTCTCGCTTTCCTGCTCGATGTTGCCGCGAATGCCCGCAAGCTGCCGATCAATCATTCCACCAGTGGACTGCGAGGTTTCCGCGAGCAATGCGCCGATATCGCGAGCGCCAGCCGCGGCCTTCTCGAATGAGCCGTCAATGCCTTCCGCGAAGGATTGCATCAGAGTTTCCAATTCCTCACGGCGTTCCTTGATACTCGCGACGAGCGAGTCGAGGGAATCGCGGCGCGCCCCGAGCAACTGATCGAGTTCGCCCTGCTGGCGGGAAAGATCGCCTGTTGAACTCGCCAGGCTCTCCCGGTGCCGCGCAATCGTTTCGGCCAGGCTTCCAGCTTCGTCGAGGGTCGCACGCGTCGATTGATTGAACTGAAGAATCTCTCCGGAGAAATGCGTGAGGATCGAGCGGAAATCATCCATACGATCGCTCAACGCCTGCTCGGCCGCCACGAAATCGGTGCCGGTAGAGCCAATCGCCGTCTGTAACGCCTCGCTGCTGTTCATGAGACGATCGATCACCTCGTTCATGCCAGAACGCAACCGCTCATTCGTTTCGACCAGAGCCTCAATCGAGGCCGCGGCACCGGTTTCGATGGAGGTGCGCAACTGCGCCGCGGAGCGGTCAATGGCCGATGCAAACTCGTCTTGCTTTTCTCCGAGGCGCTGGACCACGGCATTGGCACGGCCTTCGATCGTTTGCGTCGTGGTTTCTCCGAGGCTCAAGACTTCCTCGGCGATCTGTTTGCCAAGGGCAGACAGAGAATCGACGAGCCGCACGCCGCGTGTATCAAAGAGTTCGCGCAATTCACCAGACCGTACCGTCAATGCGGCCTGTAAGGCCTGGCCGCGTTCCCCAAGCGCCCCTTCGAGGTCGCTCAGCCGGTCCGCCAAGGCAATACTAATTTCATGGATACGCTGCGCGAGGCCGTCGCCAATCTCTCCCGCGCGGCCGGCGAGGGTTGTATCGAGATCTTCGACCGCCTGCGCAATCGTTTCGCGGATCTCCTCGGCCCGCCCAGCGAGCACTTGACCCAACTGTCCCGATTCGCGGTCCAGAACTGCGTTGATATTCCCCGTGTGAAGACTGAGAGTTTGATCGATCTCCTGCGTTCTCGCGGCGAGTTTGTCGGAGACCGCGCGGCCGGTTTCGTCGAGGTCCCCGGCAAAAGTCGCAAGACGATTGACAACCCGGTCTTCGAATTGGCTGATGCGGCCATCCAACGTCTCGGCGATCGCTGCCGCGCGGTCGCCAAGCACCCCATCGACTTCATCCGTTTTGGCCGCGAAGTTCTCGGCGATCTCCGTCGAGCGGGCAGCCAGAATTGAATTGATTTCTTGGGCTTTCTCGTCGAGCGCGCGGATTACGTCGCTGCCGCCATCGCCAAGCGACCTGGCAATTTCGAGGGCTCTCCCGGTCAATGTCTCGCTGAGCGCTTGCGCGCCGGAACTGATTCCCTGATCGACACGGGCGATCAGATTGGCGAATGCCTGACTGACTTCCTCTGCCTTGGAAGCCGTGCGCGATTCAAAGGCTTCGATATGAGCTGCGAGCGCCGCGGCAGCTTCCTGCGCCCGCACGCCAAGCTTGTCGTTGAGTTCGCCTCCCTGCAGCGTCAAGGTTGACTCGATCGCGCCGAGGCGATCGGTCAGTGTCGCGGTAAACCGCTCGACATGCTCGTTGATGCTATTGGCGACGGCTCCCCCCTGCCCGATGACGGTTTCTTCGAACATCTGCAAGCGGCCCGCGAGGGCTTCGTTGACCCGGTCGGCATGGGTTGCGATCGCATTGATTGCTTCATTGGCGGTTTCGGCGAAGCGCTCGTTGAGATCATTGGCTTGATAGCCGATCGAAGCAACAGCCTGTTGCGCCGTCGCATCGAAATTTTCCGAGAGTGCCCCCGTGTGGTCGGCGAACACCGCAACGGCTCCGCGCGCGGACTCCGCCAGATGTCCTGTCATCTCTTCGGCATGCCGGTCGAGCGCGCCAAATGTTTCGTCAAGAGTGGCGGCAAGCCGCTCATGAAGCGTATTGGCGTGATTGACAAAGGCTGCTTCCGAGTGCTGCGCGGCGGCTTCCAGCCGTTCGCTGATCTGATCGGAGCATGTGGTCAAGGCACCAAGCGTGCCGCCGACGGTCGAGGCCAAACGCGACTGCAGCACCTCGGTATGACCATCCAACGCCGCCGCCGCTTGTGCCGTCGCCGATTCAAGGCGCGTGCTCAAATCCTCAGCATGGTGACTGATCGCGCCAAAGGTTTCATTGACCGCGGAGTTGATACGGCCGTGAAGCGCTTCGGTGTGGTTGGTGAATTCGCTCACCGATCGCTGCGCGGTCGTCTCCAGCCGGTTGCTCATCGCCTCCGCGTGGCTGGTCAGGGCGTGGAGAGTTTCGCCAACGGTTGATTGGAGCCGGTCGTGCAGAGCCTCGGTTTGACCCGTGAGTGCCTCGACGGAACGTTGCGCGGTCAATTCCAGACGTTCGCTCATATCGTCCCAATGATTTGAGAGCGCCCCGATCGTTTCGGCGCTCGTCGCCGCAAGCTGCTCGCGCAGAGCTCCGGTTTGCCCGGTCAGCGCAGCAAGCGTCGTTTTCGCTGTCGTTTCCAAGCGCTCGCTCATTTGGGTTGAATGGGCGGTCAAGGCCGACAAGGTCTCGCCAAGCGTCCCGGACAACTGGTCATTTAATCCGCTGGTGTGATCGGTAAAAGCCGCCACCGTGTCGCGCGCGGTGGCGGCGAGATGATCATGCAGATCCTGCGAGTGACTGTTCAGGGCTGCAAGCGTATCCGCAGCTGTCGTGGCAACGCGCTGGTGTAGTGTTTCGGTGTGGCTCGTCAACGCAGAGGCAGTGGCGTCGGCGGTCGCGGCGAAGCGCCTATGCAGTTCGTTCCCATGCTGCTCGAATTGGAAATGAATCCGGGATTGACCCTCGTCGAACAGCGTCGTGAGAGTCCGGGCGGAATTCTCGAGTGTTTCCCGTGCTTCCGCCGTGCGGTCATGAAGAAGGCCCGCGATGTGTTCGCTCGTCTGCGCCAAAGTCTCATGCAGCGCATTGCCTTGCACGGTAATGGTGTCGTGCAGGCGATCGCTCGTCTGTGCCATGCGGACCGCGATATTTTCGCCGCGCGAAAAAACGGTGTCGGCGATTTGCGCGCCGCTAGCGTCAAGCCGTTGGGCCAGCGCGTTGCCGCGCATCTCAAGTTCGCCGGCGAGCGCTTCCCTGCCCGCGTTGAACTGCTTATCCATTTCCGCCATGCGCTCGGCGATCAGCCGCGCGATACCATCGCTCGCCCCAGTGAGACTGGCAGCGGCGTCTTGCCCAGATTGGCTGAGCCGGGAGATGAGATCGTTTCCGTGCGAGGACAATTGATGGACGATGGCGTCCCTGCCCTGGCCAAGTGCGGTTTTAATTTCTTCCCCCTTGGAGTCGAGCGATGCGGTGACCTGGCCCGCCGCATCTCCAACGGTTTCGGTAAATCGCGAAGAGGCGCTCGAAAGGTCGCGAGAAAGATTGTCGTGCGCAAGGGCAATCGCGCCGCGAACCCTGTCAGCATTGGTCAAAATGGACTCCCTCTCGGAAGCCAATTCATCGATCAAGGAGCGGACGCGGCGCTCATTGTCGGAGTAGGAGCGCTCAAGATTGGAGACTTCGGATCTGACGAGGGTCTCAAGTTCGCTCGCCCTTGCGAGCGCACGTTCGATACCATCTCCCATCGAAGCCACCTCGCGCCGGATGGCCTGCGACAGCGTGACCATCTGTTCGGTGGCGATGGTTTCAGGTTCCGCCAAACGAACGGCGACCTCGGTCATCGACCGGGCGGCAAGACGCATCTCCTGCCCCCGGCGCAGCAAAGCCGCGGTCACCGTGAACACGATAACGGGACCTGCGATCGTCATGAGGGCGAGGGTCATCTGCGGAAGGAAAGCCCCAGACGCAAGATTGAAGAGGATTGCACGATTGGCGATGAAGTAGCTCAGCGACAGGACGACCCACAAAATCGAACAAACCGCGACGAAGACCCCCGGACTGCGGTTGTAGCGGGTCTGAAAGCCGCGCAAGATTTCGCCAGCAGACTGCCGGTCGTCATTGGCCGGTAAGATGGCCGTAGTGGCAGCGGATCGTTCGAGGTTCTGGCTCTCCTCGCGACTTTGCTTGTCCTCGCGTTTGAGACCGTTGTCCCGCGGCCGGTCCGAGAGCCGGTCCTCATCAATCGCGGCCGGCGCCTCTTCGGGGATGCGGGCGTTGTCGCGAGTCCGCCGCGTGGGGTCAGGACGGGTGAGCGCCGTTTCGCGATCCGCGCGCGGCCGGCCCTTCGCCGTATCGGCGCCAGGGGGCTTCGTTGATGTTTCGTCCGGCAGCATGCCTGGGCCATCGGCGCGAAGATTCAATGCCTCTTCAATGGCCAAAAGCGCCGCCGCCGCAGGATCTTGAGCTTTATTGGAACTCGCCATCGGACGCCTCTCACAAACTCCGTCGCAAGGAGGCCAAAGCTTCCCTGCGGATACACATCAGCGATCCCACGCGGAACCGTTAACCAAATCTTACTTTACAACCTGAACGGCAGGATTCAAACCGAGCAATTGCAAGGATTTAGAAACATCGTTAATGCACCCCGCCGCCGACGCTGGCGCCGTGCATTTGAATACATACCCGGACGGCGGTTTCGGCGGCCGCGCTGGTCATTTTAACCGGAGGCGCGATCTCAATTGGCAGAAGCCCCATTCGCGGTGGCCAGGTTCATTAAAACTATTCTATTTCAGATGCTTAGCCTGACAATGATGGGGCGCGGCAGCGTGCCGCACGCGTCATCCATCAAAGCTCCAAAGGCTCCGCTTGCTCGCAAGCGTGGCTGCAGTTAGAATAATTCTAAGCCATGTCCCAGCACGTCTGAAACGCTGGAAGGCTGGCTTTCCCGACTCATGTTTTCGAAGGACTTGAACATGGCAGCTCTGAACGGCTCGAAGACCGAATCCAATCTGAAAGACGCTTTTTCCGGGGAATCCCAGGCGAACCGGCGGTATCTTTATTTCGCACAAAAAGCCGACATCGAGGGCTACAATGACGTCGCCGCCGTGTTCCGCTCGACCGCCGAGGGCGAAACTGGCCATGCCCATGGGCACCTTGAGTACCTCGAAGCGGTCGGCGACCCCGCGACCGGCTTGCCGATCGGTGAAACCTCGCAAAATCTGAGCGCCGCCGTCGCTGGCGAAACGCATGAATACTCCGACATGTATCCTGGCATGGCACGCACCGCCCGCGAGGAAGGTTTTGAGGAAATTGCCGATTGGTTCGAAACGCTCGCAAAGGCCGAGCGTTCACATGCCGGCCGCTTTCAAAAGGCCCTCGACGAATTGCGGAAATAATGGACCGGCACGATTAGGTTCCATGCGTAAAGGTGGTCCGGCTTCCGCCGGGCCGCCCGTCCTTGTCACCTTTTGGAACTCCCGCCCTTTTTGAGAAATACATCCCATGAGCGAAGGTGGCCTTGGCGCTCCAACCCGGCATCCGCTGGATTGGCAAAATCCGGATTTTTACGACGAAGCAAAGCTCGACGCGGAGACGCGGCGAATCTTCGATATTTGTCATGGCTGCCGCCGCTGCTTCAATCTCTGCGATTCCTTTCCGCGCTTATTTGATCTGATCGACGCCGCCCCGAATGGCGAGTTGGATACGGTGGACAGCCAAGGCTTCAAACCGGTCATTGATGCCTGCACGCTCTGCGACATGTGCTTCATGACAAAGTGTCCCTATGTCCCGCCGCACGAGTTCAATCTCGATTTCCCGCATTTAATGCTGCGCCATCGCGCGGTCGAGGCCAGCCAAGGCAAGACAAAAATTGCGGACCGTGAACTCGCCAAGACTGATCGCAACGGCAAGGCTGCGCGTTTCTTGGCGCCACTCGCCAATTGGGTCACCGGCAGAAGCCACAAATTCGTGCGGGGAATGCTTGAAAAGATCGCTGGCCTCGACAAGAACGCGGCGCTCCCAAAATACCAGGCGAAGAGCTTCGAAAAACTGAGCGCGGACAACGCGCCCGCAGTCAATTCTGACGCTCCCGCCTATGGGCGCAAGGGGGTTATCTATGCGACGTGCTTTGCCAATTACAACGAGCCGGACATTGGACGTGCAGCGCGCGCGGTGCTGGCGAAGAACGGCGTTGAAACGCAGATTTTGTATCGGCATTGCTGCGGGATGCCCATGCTAGAGCAAGGCAATATCGCGGAGGTCGCGAAAGGCGCCAGAATCGTAGCTCAGGCGATGCGTCCCTGGATCGACCAAGGCTATGCCATCATCGCTCTGGTTCCATCCTGTGCCCTGATGTTGAAATTCGAATGGCCGCTGATTCTGCCTGGCGATGCCGACATCGAGAAGCTGTCGAAAGCGACGTTCGATCTGAGCGAATATGTCGTCGACATTGCCCGGAAGGAAGGTCTCGCCCCAGGAATGGAGCCGCTCGCCGACAGCGGCATCGCCTTGCATATCTCTTGTCATTCGCGAGCCCAAAACATGGGACCGAAAGCGCGCGAAATGCTGAAACTCATCCCGAATGCTGATATCCAAGTGATCGAGCGTTGCTCCGGTCACGGCGGCTCCTGGGGCTACAAGCATGAAAATTTTGGCACCGCCATGAAGGTCGGCAAACCGGTTGCACGGCAAGCTGCATCGAGCGGCAAGGCTGTTATCACCTCCGAATGTCCGCTGGCTGGCCTGCATATCGCGCAAGGCATCGAGAGCCAGGACGGCGGCAAGCCTCGTCTTGCCGGGCATCCGATCGAAATCATTGCCGAGGCCTATGGGCTCGGCAAGTAGTCCGCATAAATTACGCCCTGTCCGCAGGGACTCTGGAGCCCCCCATGAACCAGAAACACTATCTTGCGCCGGGCGATATCCTGGCCCCCGACGAATATCGCAAGATCCGCGACGAGAGTCGCAAGAAGAATGCCGAACGAAAACGTCAACGGCGGATCGAGGTCGGCCCCCATGTCACCTTTTATTTCGAGAATTACGGGACCATGTGGAGCCAGGTCCACGAAATGGTCTATATCGAGAAAGGCGGTCTTGAACAGATCGCGCAGGAGCTCGAGGCCTATAATCCCTTGATCCCGAAGGGTCAGGAACTTGTCGCGACGTTCATGATAGAGATCGACGATCCCGACCGGCGCAAGCGCGTTCTTGGCGAACTTGGCGGGATCGAGGAAACAGCTTTCATGACGGTCGGTGGCGAGCGTGTTGTGGGGGTCCCAGAAGCCGATCAGGACCGGACCCGGTCGGATGGCAAGGCCTCGTCGGTTCAGTTCGTCCATTTTCCGTTCACGCCCGCGCAGATCGAGGCGTTCCGGCGTCCGAATGCCGAAGCAACGATCGGCTTTACCCATCCTGCTTACGGCCATATGGCGGTATTGCCCGAGGCCGTGCGGGCCGAGCTTGCTGGCGACTTCGATTGACTCGGTCCGCGCTCATGGCAGCGGCGGCTTTGCAGGCGCCGCCATATCCGCTATGAAGCGGGCGCCAATTTTGGCTTTCTTCATTCCGGGAACATCATGGCGACCGAACGTACTTTTTCTATTCTGAAGCCCGACGCGACGCAGCGCAATCTGACCGGAGCGATCAATGCGCTCATCGAAAAGGCGGGGCTACGAATTGTCGCGCAAAAGCGCGTTCGGATGACCCTCGAGCAGGCGGAGACGTTTTACGCGGTGCACAAAGCGCGCCCGTTCTTCGGCGAACTCGTCAAAACCATGACAGCTGGGCCAGTGGTCGTGCAGGTGCTCGAAGCCGAGGACGCGATCAAGAAATACCGCGACGTGCTCGGCGCGACGGACCCCGCGAAGGCAGCACCCGGCACGATTCGCAAGGAATTCGCCGTCTCGCTCGGCGAGAATTCGGCGCATGGGTCCGACGGTCCAGAGACCGCCGCGATCGAAATCGCGCAATGGTTTTCGGGTAACGAAATCGTCGGCTAAAAGCTTCGGCGCTCTGCCTTCTAAGCGCTGAAAGGAACCCGCAAGGATGCTGGCGGCAACGCGGGGTCGCCAGCATAGACCCGGTTCCCCTCGATCTGCAGATGCCCTTCGGCGACGCGGGCGAGCGCGGCCGGATAGAGGACATGCTCTTCGGCGAGCACACGGGCGGCGAGCGATTCGGGCGTATCGGACTCAAGAACCGCGACCGCCGCTTGTGCGATAATCGGACCTTCGTCCAGGGCCGGCGCAACAAAATGCACCGTGCAACCGTGGATTTTGACCCCATCCGCGAGGGCGCGTTCATGCGTCTTCAAACCCCTGTAGGATGGCAGCAGCGCCGGGTGAATGTTGATGAGCCTGCCCTGCCATTGCGCGATAAACCACGGTGTTAGCAGCCGCATGAAACCAGCCAGACAGATGAGCTCGATGCGATGCAGGTCAAGCAGGACCTGCATTGAACGCTCGAACTCTTCGCGCCCCGCGTAAATCTTGTGGTCGACGGCGGCGCAGGCGATCTTGTGATCCTTCGCGAACGCCAATCCCGCCGCATCCGGCCGGTTCGACAAAACAAGAACGATTTCGGCTGGATATGCGGGGTCTTGGGCGCGTTCGATCAGCGCGCGCATATTGGATCCCCGCCCCGAGATCAAAATCGCAGTGCGCTTGCGTCTCACAGCCCGAGATGCCCGGCAAAACTTATGCGCGCGTCCGCCTCCGCGACGATGCGGCCGAGTGTCATTGGGTCCATGCCCTCGGCTCGAAGTGCTTGAGAAACCTCAGCAGCCATGCTGGATTTGGCGATCAGCACCATTCCAATACCGCAGTTGAACGTGCGCAACATCTCGGATTCGGCGATGTCTCCTTGCGTCGCGAGCCAGCGGAAAACGGCTTGAACAGGGATCGCGGACATATCGATTTCGGCACCAAGACCCTTCGGCAGGACGCGCGGAAGATTATCGGGGAAGCCACCGCCGGTGATATGGGCCAAGGCTTTGATCCCGTCGGTCTCCGCCAGGACACGAAGAATCGGCTTCACATATAAACGGGTTGGAATCAGCAGCGCCTCGGCAAGTGTTTTTTCCGGCGCGAACGGCGCGGCGGCCGTCCAGGCGAAGGAAGTTTGCGCAACGATTTTCCGCACAAGCGAAAATCCATTGGAATGGAGCCCGGAGGACGCCAAGCCAAGAATGATGTCGCCTGCTTCGATGTTTCCCTTCGGCAGCAGCTTTTCGCGTTCCACCGCACCGACCGCAAAGCCCGCGAGATCGTAATCAGCACCAGCATAAAGCCCCGGCATCTCGGCGGTCTCACCGCCGATCAGCGCTGCGCCTGCTTCGAGGCAACCCTGGGCAATCCCCTTAAGAATCTGCACGCCCGTTTCAGGATCAAGCTTCCCAGTCGCATAATAATCGAGAAAAAAAAGCGGCTCGGCGCCTTGCACAACAAGATCATTGACGCACATGGCGACAAGATCGATCCCGATCGTGTCATGGATCCCAGTTGCAATCGCGATGGCGACTTTGGTGCCGACCCCGTCGTTTGCGGCAACGAGGAGCGGATCACGAAAGCCTGCTGCCTTGAGGTCAAAAACGCCTCCAAACCCGCCGATCTCAGCATCGGCGCCTGGGCGTCTTGTGGCGCGCACAATCGGCTTGATTTTTTCGACCAACGCGTTGCCCGCATCGATATCGACGCCGGCACCCGCATAGGTGAGGCCTTTCTTATCCATTGTGAAGCTCCCGGAGAAGCGATGAGAGCTACCGCGTCATGCCGCCTAAAGCAAGCTCAGAGGTTCATTGCCCGATCTGCCCCGGCAGCTAAGCAAATGCCGGTGCCGGGCCCCGGAAACACCATTCTTTTGCCTGCTACAGGACCAGAAAGCCACCCCTATAGGTTCATCTCTCCGCGTGTTAATATTGGTGGCGCGGACGACGGGACGCCCCGCATAACGGTGGTTTCCATGAGCTCCGTGCCTTACCGAAGTCTACCGAATTTGATCTCGCTGGGGCGGCTTGTGCTCGTGCCCGCGATTGTTGCGATGATCGCCACGGAGCGCTGGAAAGAAGCTTGCATCGTTTTCATCGTTGCCGGGATCTCCGATGCCATCGATGGCTGGATCGCCAAGACCTTTCATCTCACCTCGGAACTCGGCGCCTATCTCGATCCCCTGGCGGATAAGGCGCTGATCGTTTCGATTTATGTGGCGCTTGCCGTCGTCTCGGTCCTGCCCCCGACGATTACCATCCTGGTCGTCGCCCGCGATGTGATGATCATTGGCGCGTTCATGATTGCACTCGTCATGCGAAAACCGGTAAAGGTCAAGCCGCTGATGATTTCCAAGCTGAACACTGCGGCGCAAATTGGCTTCGCGGCAATGGTGTTGATCGCCAAGGCTTTCGGTTTTCAAGCTGGCATATGGTTCGATATTTCGCTTTATTGCGTCGCGGCTTTGACCCTCGCCTCAATGGCGGCCTATATCGGCCAGTGGATCAGGCATATGAATCTTTGACGCGGCGGCGCGGCAGAGTTGGTGGAAGGTAACGGCGGCAATGCGGATCGAATGGCAGATCGGCTTTTGGGTTGCCGCATTTTTACTCCTTGTTTTTCTGCTCTGGCTTTTCAGCAGCGTTCTCTTGCCTTTCACCGCTGGGGTCGCGCTCGGCTATCTCTTAAACCCGCTCGCGGATAGGCTGGAAAGACTGGGTTTCAGCCGGCTCGGGGCGACGCTCCTTATTCTGGCCTGCCTCGCCTTTGTCCTCGTGCTGATTTCGGTTTTGATCGTCCCAGTTCTGTGGACACAGCTCGCGAATTTCATCGAGGCGTTCCCGTCATATGCGGTCAAGCTTGAGGAATTGATTTCGGCGGAAACAGAGGGGCTCTCCCGCAAATATGGCAGCGTTCTGATGCAAAAGCTTGGCCTTGACACCCAAGGAGGCGTCGACGTGGCCAGTGCCACCAATGATCTCGTCTCCCAAGCCGCGAAGTGGGCAGCGGCGTTCCTAAACTCCCTATTAACGCGCGGTGCGGCGCTGATCGGCCTGATTTCCCTTCTAGTCGTCACCCCGGTCGTAGCTTTTTATATGCTGCTCGATTGGGAAAAGATGATCGCGACAATTGATAGTCTCGTGCCTTTGCGCCATCGCGAGACAGTACGCGGCCTCGCCCGCGAAATCGACACAGCAATGGCTGGGTTCCTGCGCGGCCAATCGCTCGTGTGCCTGTTTCTCGGCGCCTGGTACGGCATTGGGCTTTCCCTGATCGGGTTGAATTTCGGCCTCTTGATTGGCATCACGGCCGGCATTTTGAGCTTTATTCCCTATGTCGGTTCCATAACGGCCCTGGTGCTGTCTTCGGCGGTCGCGATCGTGCAGGACTGGCCGCAATGGAAATTGCTGGGCATGTCCCTCGGGGTGTTTTTGATCGGCCAATTTCTCGAGGGAAATATTCTTTCGCCGAAGCTCGTCGGCGACTCCGTTGGGTTGCATCCGGTCTGGTTAATTTTCGCGCTTCTGGCGTTCGGCAGCCTGTTCGGATTCACCGGCCTCATCACCGCGGTTCCTTTTGCCGCCGCCGCCGGAGTGATCTTACGCTTCGCGGTCAAGCGCTACCGCGAGAGCAATCTCTATACGAGCCTTTCGGATTCCAGCCCTAAAATACTCATCGAATCGAGAAATTCCGATCGTGATGCGGGGCGATTGCCATGAGCGGGGAGACGCCCCGTCAGTTTCGCCCCCCTAGCGCTCAATTGACACTGGAGCTTGCTCCGGCCCCTGGGTTTGAGCGGGACAATTTCATTGTCTCTTCCTCAAATGAAGAAGCCTATACGATGATCGAACTCTGGCCTGGGTGGCCGGATTCGATGCTGCTCATCCTCGGGCCGCTGGGATCCGGCAAGAGCCACCTTGGCGCGATCTGGGCGGAGTCCGCCCGCGCTGCTATTCAACCGGCGACGTCCTTGGCGGAGGCGAATATTGACGCATTGGCGTCCGCGGGGCCATTGCTTCTCGAGGATGCCGATGCGATCGGACCATCCGAGGCGCGGCTTTTCCACCTTGTCAATCTCATGCGGGAGCGCGGCACGGCACTGGTCATGACGGCAAAAAAGCCGCTGGATGCCTGGGGTTTGCGGACAGCCGATCTTTTGTCTCGGTTGCGTCTCGCGCCATCGGTCGCGCTTGGGCTGCCTGACGATGCCCTCATGCGGGCCGTGCTTGTCAAACTCCTTGTCGAGCGGCAGCTCGTCGTCGATACCAGCGTGGTCGGCTATATCGCCTTGCGGCTTGAACGGTCTCTAGGCGCGGCGCGCGCCTTCATCGACGCCCTCGACCGGGAAGCAATGGCACGCCAACGGCGAATTTCCCGGGCGATGGCGGCGGACGTGCTTCTGGCTATGGAAGGCAGCGGCGAGCCGGGTTTTTCGCCTTGGGAAAGCGACTCCTCCCCGGAGAGCTAAGGTCCGACGTAGCGGATGCTGCGGCCATTGGGATCGGTGATCATTTCGCCGGTCGTCAGCTGATTTTCGCTTGCCGACCGTCCTGTGACCACACCGCTGTCTGTTTGTCCCCCTTGTTTAACACTGGACGCGTCCAACGCTGCGAAGGCGCTGCGCTCGCGTTTGGAAAGCTTCTTGATTTCAGAAATTTTCCGGAAATCCTCCGGTTGGTGATGATCGCTGGAATATCCGACAAAAATCTTTATCCCTGCCTGCGTCATCACAGCATCACCGTGGCGCAAACTATCATCGTCCATGAGATCGACCGGGGCTTGCGGTCCCACCACAGGATCCGACTTGTCGGCCAGGATCACCTTTCTGTGCGTCACCAGCGCATGGACGCGCCGATGAATGGGGTGCTCGGCGCGGCGGCGGAACCCGGGTGTGGCGCGAAATGGCTCACCGCCGGGATAGGCATAGGATTGGGCAGCCGGCGGCGGCCCAAATAAAAAATCAAAAAAACCGGCATACGCGACACTTGGGAAGGCGATCACGGGAAGCGTGCCAGCCGTCCATAAAGCAATCGCCCAGCGGCGATGAATGTGAGTAAAACGCATAGTGAAACCCATGAAACAAAGCACAACAAAGCTAAGGCGAAAGTCAAATCGTTTAGATCACGCCTCTTTGAATGTCGAGACGGTTCTTAAGCGTCTTTTCGTATCCTCTCATATTCCATCCGGACAATCCGCGCGCCATACCGGCGCTCCAGCCTGAGAACGGTGAAATGGCCACGCGCGACCATTTGGAAATGGTCCGCGAAGGCGTAGTTGATTGCCGCCCCACCCGCCGCACCCAGCAGGGGAACACTTTGCGCGACAATTTTTTGCGAGACGGCAGCGCCGAAGTGACTGCCGATTTGTGTGACAAGCCGGACAATCGCCGGCGCAACCTCACGTACGGCACCCCGCCCCGCGAGATAGCTTGCAGCTTCGCTGACCGACTTCGCCAAAAGGGCGCGGACCGCAAAATAACCCGTCTCCAAAATGGCTCCATCCTTGGAGACGGAGTTTTGATCCTCTCCGTCCGAGGCGGGGTAAGCGAGATGTGAACCCGCCCTTCCCCCGAGGGCAAACACTTCCAGGCAGGCAAGCGCGGTGCGCGGATCGGAAAGATCCTGCCCCTCGGTACGTCCAATATCCGCGATCGAGCGCAACATGATCGTGGTGGAAAATGGCAGTTCGATCGGCAGGCTCGCAATCCCAAAGGCGCCGCCCGCGGCGCCAGCAAGCACCGCAATACTTTTGTGCATGCGCTGCCGGTCCTTAACTGGTTGGCCAGCAAGGCTCTGCAGCGCGACATCGAGTCCACTGCGCACGGCTGCCTCGGCTGCCCTGTTGGCCATCGCGGCGATATTCCTCGGCAGCATCGATCCGATGATGCCGGCCTTCTGTCCAAGAACAGCACTCAGCCGGATTGCCAAGCTCGTTTGTTCAAGCTCCCGCATGGCGCGTTCGAGAGCCATCTGATCTTCAGGCGAAAGCCGTGAGGCCCCGGCGGGAAACGGAACACCCCCACTATCAGAAGGCCCGGCGTTCACTAAGGAAGTCATCGACAGCCTCTCAAACCCAGCCATATTGCCTTAGCCGACATGAACCCGCAACCGGAACGGCGGTGCCGGACGCCCCCACTCGCGACACTCAGTCCATTCGCGCATTGGCTCGACGCCAAACGATCGATGTGGTAAATTATATCTTAATTAGGGAGCAGGGTCCGGATTGCCAGCCGTCTGGTGATATTCCTGGCTTGCCTGAGTTCGAAACTACACATGGACTGCGAGCTCAATTTACTGCAATCTATCGGAGAATATTTAATCTCATCTAATTGACCTCTAATTTTGCAACTCTAATTGGCTCAAATCCGAGCACTTTACTTACAGTTGCCGCAAAGTCGGCCTGGCAAAATCCCGCCTCATCGCAGGCGCGGAGGACGAAAAAATGATTGATTTGAGAGCTTGGGCAGCGTACTCGGCAATAGCCTTGTCCTTGATGGCTTCGCCGCCTGTACTGCTCTCCTCAACCGTCGTAGCGGCCGCCGAGGAGGGCGGCGTCATGACGGCCTCATATGCTCCTATAGGCGGCCCGACGAGCGTGCCGTATGGCTGGGCCGATTTCTGCCGCCGCTACTCGGGCGAGTGCGACAGCGGTCCGCTCGCGCCGCTCGATGTCAATCTGACGGCGAAAACCATGAAGGAAATCGGCCGGGTCGGCCGCTGGGTGAATGCGCATGTCAAGCCTGTGTCCGATATGGAGCACTGGGGCGTCATCGACCGGTGGGACTATCCTTCCGATGGAAAGGGCGATTGCGAAGACTTCGCGCTGTTCAAGCGCAAGATCCTGATTGATGAAGGTTTTCCGCGTCAGGCCCTGTTAATGACGGTCGTCAAAGACGAACACAATGAAGGCCACGCTGTTTTGACCGTCAAAACCAGCGCCGGCGAATTCGTCCTCGACAATATGACGGACGACGTGAAACCTTGGAACCGCACGGGTTACCGTTTTGTCAAGCGCCAGTCGCAGTCCGACCAAAACGCATGGGTGCAAATCGGCGATCCGACAGCGGCGCCAGACTATGTGTCCCGCTAGGAGAACGCGTTTCGTTTGATGTTCTAGCTGCCCGTTTGCGCCAATTCCTGCTCGTCTTCAAAAGCCTCCGCTTCGCTTGGATCGATCGCTGCTGCCATTGGCTTTGGGGGCAACGGGAAACTGGGGCACATTGGCGTTGGAATCTCGACCTCGACTTCAAGCGTTGAGACCACCTCGCCGCGCTCCATCTTGATCTTGATGCCTTCTTGCTCCACCGGAAAATGCTTGGCGATCACCGCCATGATTTCCTCCTGAAGAATGGCGATCAGATCGGACTTGCCGGACACCGCGCGTTCATGCGCGAGGAGAAGTTGAAGCCGTTCCCTCGCGACCGGCGCCGTGGTGTTAGGACGCCTGAAGAAATTGAGGAGTTTCATGCCGCCCTCCGTCCGAAGATTTTGCCAAACAGGCTCTTTCTGTCGCTCGGAACGATCACGTCAAGGGCCTCGCCATTCAGCCGCCGCGCCGCTTCGAAATAGGCTCGCGCCGCCGCGCTTGCGGGATTGTTGAGGGTGATCGGCGATCCTAGGTTGGAGGCGCGCAGTACTTCACTGCTCTCCGGGATAATGCCGAGAAGCGGGATGGAAAGGATTTCGAGAACGTCCGCGACGTTCAACATTTCGCCACGGCCAGCCCGCACGGCATCGAAACGGGTGAGCAGGAGATGCTTTTCAACCCGCTCGCCTTTCTCCGCCCTTTCCGTCTTGGAATCGAGAAGACCAATGATGCGGTCGGAATCGCGAACAGAGGAGACTTCAGGGTTGGTGACGACGATCGCGACATCGGCATGGCGCATGGCAAGCGTGGCGCCCCGTTCGATCCCGGCCGGACTGTCGCAGATCACCCAATCGAATTTTTCCTTCAATTCGCCGATAACCTTTGAAACGCCTTCGTCGGTCAAAGCGTCCTTGTCACGCGTCTGCGAGGCGGGAAGCAGTGAAAGAGTGGGCAGGCGTTTGTCGCGGATCAGAGCTTGTGCGAGCTTGGCGTCGCCTTGCACAACATTGATCAGATCGTACACCACGCGCCGCTCGGCGCCCATGACAAGGTCGAGGTTGCGTAGCCCGACATCGAAATCGATGAGCACGACATTTTTGCCGCTCGACGCGAGTGCGGCACCCAAGGCCGCGGTGGACGTCGTCTTGCCGACGCCGCCTTTACCAGATGTAACGACCAGAACCTTGGCCATGTTCCACACTCCCAATTTGACTCAGTCCTGAGCCATCACCATTGAATCACCATCGAGCCAGACCTGGATCGGCTGGCCGCGCAGGTGCGCGGGCATATCCTCGGCGACCATATAAAGGCCGTCGATCGACAGCAGCTCGGCTTCAAGTTTGCGGCAGAAAATCCGGGCGCGGGAATCGCGGGAACCGGCGATGGCTCTCCCCCGCAGCGTTCCATAAATATGGATCGAGCCGCCAGCGATTACCTCGGCGCCCGAAGCCACCGACCCGACGACAATCACGTCGCCCTCAGGGTGCACAATGCACTGTCCGGAGCGGACCGGGTTGTCGAGCAACAAGGAATTTGGGTGCCGCGTCTGGGGAACGGCAATGGCAGCCGAATCCGCGGTGCTTGCGCCAGCCTCCTCTGAGACTGGATCGGGTGCGGATTCGGAAACGCTATTGGACAAAGGAGCGGGAGCAGGCGTCTCCACGGCGGCGGGAGGATGATCGCCGGGGCTGCTGTTGGCCTGCCGCCCGCTCAAGAGCAGCGGCGGCATCGCAAAGTCGAGCCAGGAAGGCTCGGCCCCCTCGATGCCCATCACTTTGATATTGCGTTCGGCAAGATTTTGCAGAAGTTCCGCGACGCCTTGCTTGCCGGGCTGCAGGACCGCGAGATCGAGCACGACGGGCCGCCCAAAGAAAAACCCCGGCGAGCGGGAAAGCCACGCATCGAGATCGCTGAGCCAATTTGCTAAGGGCGGCTCGGGCGCCAGCACCATCGCATGATAGCTGCGGCCATGAAATCTTATGGAATGACGGGGACTGGCAACGGTTGTCACGTGTGCGCCTCTAAATCGCTTTTAACGATTTACGCAACGTATGGTTAACACCTGGTTAAGGTTACGGCCGGGTGTCTCAATTTGTGCCGCATGCGTAAGGCCGCCGGCGGCGCAGCCGGCAGCCCTTGAAGTTGGAACGATTTGCGTGATCGGTATCAGGCGGCGGTGCTCACCGCAGCCGGATCGTCGCGAATGATGACGGTTTTGACGACCGGAAAAATCTGGGCGCCAGGCATCCCGACGCGCCGGGCGTGCTCGCGGATCGATTCGGGATCTTTTGCCTCGTAGATGCAAAACGTCCCGATCCTTCCGTCGGACTCCTTGACCACGTAGCTGCGGATCCAGCGCACACGATCGGGCATCTCCTCATTGCCAACCTTGGCCGATTTGGCGCCAGCGGCTTCGAGTTCTTGCACGTTTGCCCATGCGCTCGGGCGGCGGATGACATAAAGGTCCATGGCTTTACTCCTCTGGATTGGATGGGCTGCGAACGCGATATGCATTCGCATCAATTTGCTTTGGTGATGACCACATCGAGATATTCGCTGGGCAAGACCAGCGTGCCGTCCTTGGCGGTATTGAATGTGTCGAGGAGAGCATGGATATCGGCTTCGAGTGCCTTGCGTGCCTCTGGATCGATCGCCGCGAACGCCTTGACAATTGGGCCGTAGTAATTCCGGAAAATCTCGAGCCAATGATTGGGGGATTTGTAGCGGAAGACAAAGGCCTTGCTCTGCGCCGCGACTGTCCCCTGCGACCCGAACAAGGTATTGAGATGACCTTTGTCGCCCCATAGCGCCGGCGACGTCACCCCGGGTGCTGGCGGAACATATTTGCCGATGGTTTTGAACAGCTTTCCAATAAAACTCTCCGGCGTCCAGTTGGCGAGGCCAATCTTGCCGCCGGGTCGGCAGACTCGGATAAGCTCGTTGGCGGCCTGCTGCTGATTTGGTGCGAACATGACGCCGAAGGTCGAAAGAACCACATCGAAGCTGGATTCGGCAAAGGGAAGAGCTTCCGCATCGGCTTCTTGAAACGTTACGACAAGCCGGTCGGCTTTCGCGCGTTCGCGCCCTCGATCGAGAAGCGAGCCAACATAGTCCGTCGACACGACATCGGCGAACCGGCGGGCGGCGGCGAGCGTTGCATTGCCGTTGCCGGCAGCAACATCGAGGACTCGCTGATTGCTGCGAAGATCGACGGCCTCGCAGAGCGTTTCGCCGACAATCTGCAACGTGACGCCAATGATGGCATAGTCGCCGGAACCCCACGCAGTCTGCTGGCGGCTCTTGACCGTGGCAAGATCAATGGTGGCGGGGACGGGTGTTTGAACATTCATCGTGCGTTTCCTTCCTTTTCAAACAGGGAGACGGCGAGGTTGCCGGGATACGCCGCATATGGCCAAGACCCATGCGAAAACGCCTCCGTGGCGCCCTCATCGCGCTGTTACAAAGTGGCCTCTTCCTAGGCCAAATGGGCCTGAAGGCGAATGATCAAACGTCCGCAATGCTTGACATCGCGTCCGGGAATGGGGAGGCATCGGTGTGGCCGAATGGCCAAAGTCCAGTTCAGAGAGGCCGATGGGCGCCGATGCGCTGTCCGAAGTGCTGAAAACGGTCCGGCTCACCGGGGCGGCCTTCTTTGACGTCGCGGCCAAGGCGCCATGGGTCGCCGAGTCTCCAGCGCGCGAGATGATCCTGCCGAAGATTCTGCCAGGTGCCGAGCATCTCATCGCCTATCATGTCGTCACCGAGGGCCGCTGCTTTGCCAATATCATCGGCGAAGCCCCCATCACGGTCGAAGCCGGCGAAGTCATCGTCTTCACCAAATGCGATCCGCATGTTCTGGCAAGCAGTCCCGGCATGCGCGCCGATCCCGCGGGACCGAACGCAATCGATGCCATCGCAGGCAGTCAATTGCCGTTCTTCGTCAACTATGGCGGCGATGGGCCCTACTCGGCAAAGCTCGTTTGCGGCTATCTCGCCTGCGATGCCCGGCCGTTCAATCCCCTGCTCGATCATCTGCCGCCGGTCATCAAGTCTGGAGATTCACGCGGCGGGGATGCACCCTGGCTTGGTCAATTCATGCGTTTCGCTGTGATGGAATCTGCCGACAAGCGCGCCGGCGGCGAAAGTGTCCTCGCCCGGTTGAGCGAACTGATGTTCATTGAGGTGATTCGCCGGCATCTTGAGGCCTTGCCGCCCGAAAGAGCCGGGTGGCTGGCGGGCCTGCGCGACCCCTTCGTCGGCAAAGCGTTGTCGCTCATGCATGCTGACCCGGCGCGTGGCTGGACGATCGAGGAACTGGCCAAGGACGTGGGGCAATCTCGCTCGGTTCTAGCGGAACGGTTCGCCAGTCTCATCGGCTCGCCGCCGATGCACTATCTCGCCCATTGGAGGATGCAGATGGCGGCAGGGCTTTTAAGCGGAGGCGCCAACATCGCAACGGTTGCCGCTGAAATCGGCTACGGATCCGAGGCCGCGTTTAGCCGCGCTTTCAAGAAAATGGTGGGGGTGCCGCCGTCCACCTGGCATCGCTGCCGCCAATCGCATGGCCAGCCCTTGGATCAGCGCCCTGCCCCGCCGTTGGCCTTGGCCGCCAACCGCGCGAAGAGGTCCGGCGTGGCAAAACCGTCGGCGTGACCCTCCCCGGAGCTGATCTGGAAATCATGGATCGCATCGCGCGAGGCCTGGCCGAAACGGCCGTCAATTTGCCCATGATAAAGTCCGAGTTTTTCAAGCGCGCGTTGAATCTCCGCCTTCTGGGTCCGGCTGAGAAACGCCTCGCCCTCCGGCCAATGCCCGCGCAGGCCGGGCTTCCCATTGATTCGATCGCCGAGCAGGGCCAGCGAAAGCGCGTAGGAATCTGAGTTGTTATAGGCCTTGAGAATCCAATAATTCGCAGAGAGCAGAAAAGCCGGACCCGCCGCGCCGGACGGCAGGAACAACGTCGCTTCGCCTTGCGGAAAGGCTTCTCCGCTAGCGCTTTTCACGCCCTTGGCCGCGAAGGCGCCAAAACTTTGATGCAACGACGCAAACTCGAAATTTTTGGGCAAAATGACTTCCATCCCCCAGGGCAAACCCGGTTGCCAGCCAGATTGACGCAAAAAATTTGCGATCGAGGCGAGGCTGTCGAGCGGATTGGTCCAAATATCAGGCGGCCCTTCTCCCTGATAGCGCACCGCAAATTTCAGATAGGCCGAGGGGAGGAACTGCGGACCGCCCATGGCTCCCGCCCAGGAACCTTTCAACGCCGCGCGGGCAATGCCATGCTTGTCGAGCATCACAAGCGCGCCAATCAATTCATCGCGGAACACCGGCCGGTCCTGGCGAAAATATGCCAAGGTCGCGAGCGACCTGATGACGTCTTTGTCGCCTTTGGCCTTGCCATAGTCGGTCTCGATGCCATAGGCCGCAAGGACAATCGCGGCGGGTACGCCATAACGGTGTTCGATCGTTGCAAGTTCGGCGCCCCATTTGTGGAGCGCGTCCCGGCCGCCCGCGATGCGGCGGGCCGAGACCGCTTCGCCAAGATAGGTCTTGAGCGGCTTGTCGAATTCCGCCTGCGGGGGTGACGCGGCGGTTAAGGCTGGATCCGCAATGAGTCCGGCAGTCGCTGCGTCAAAGGTGGTGCGCGAAATTCCCTTTTGTTGGGCGAGCGGCCAAAGGCTTTGCAAAAACTCTTGAAAGCTTGCGGAAGACGTCGCCTGGACGGGAACGGCTCCTCGCTCGAGGGCGGAAACCATCAATGCCGGCCAGCAGACCGCGGCTACAACGATGCAAATTAGCTGTCCAATACGCATCTGCGTGATGAGCCCATGGCGACGGTGGAAAAAAAGCAAGACTGTGCGTCAGGGAGCGGCTTTTTTGCGGCAAAGCTTCCTTATTGGCTTTTCGTGCCGCATTAGCGCCCTGCCCTTTCGCAACAATGAGAAGGATTGCATAAAGTTGGCTGATTTGAACGATAGGCGCTAGGATTCGGTGATTCCGAGGGGTAGCCGAAAGAATGGCCGGAGGGGTAATGGCTAGCCGCGGGCATCGGCGGGCATTTAAAGTCGCGCGGCGTCCGCGAGAGCATATCCGCATATGGCCCCTGCTCTGGGCCGGATTTGGATCGCTCCCGTGCTTCATCACACCGGCGCTGGCACTGGCCGGTACTCCGCAAGGCACGTCGGTCGCGGCGCAAACGGCGCTGGTTGCCGGGCTGACAATTTTCTCCGGGCTCGTCGCGGCGCTGCACCTGACCCAGCGACGGCGATGGATGATCGAAGCGGCTTCGCAACATCGTGAGCTTACGGTGTTGCGCTGCAAGCTTGACCGTTACGGAATTTTGCTTGGCGCCGAACATCAAGTCATCGCCGTTTGGGCTGACCCGGGAGAAGAGCCGGACATCGAAGGCGATCTCGAACTTGCCGGGGACCGGGCGAGCGCCCAGCGCTTGCTGGCGTTCGGCAGCTGGCTCCCTGCCGAGCAGGCACAAACCGTCGAAAAATCCTTGGCCCGCTTGCGTGCTGTGGGTCAATCGTTCCGCTTGACGGACACGAGCTTGGATGGCCGGCACCTCGAAATCGAGGGGCGGCCGATCGCGGGGGTCGCCGTTCTGCGAATCCGGGACATATCAGGCAGCCGCCGCGAAACCACCCGCCTTCAAGATCTACAGGCGCAGACGCTCGAGCGCCTGGAAGCGCTGCGGACGCTCCTCGACGCAACGCCCTACCCCGCATGGCTCCGCGATGGCGACGGCAAATTGAGTTGGGTTAACGCGGCCTATGCGCGCGCGGTCGAAGCCAAGGACCAGGAAACTGCGGTCTCCCGCGGCATCGAGCTCATTGAAAGCCCCGCGCGCGAAGCCATCGCCGCCTCGCGGGTGGGGGGGACCGTCTGGCGCGGACGCGCGTCCGCTGTCGTTGCTGGTGAGCGCCGAATGCTTGAAATTGTCGATACCCTGGCAGGATCTGGTTCAGTGGGAATCGCCGCCGATGTATCAGAAATTGAAACACTCCAGGGCGCGATCGAGCGACAAGCACATGCGCATGCGCGCACACTCGACCAGCTTTCGACGGCAGTCGCCATCTTCGATGGTTCAAAGCAATTGGTTTTTCACAATGCGGCCTATCGCCAGCTTTGGGCTCTCGATCAAGCGTGGCTCGATCAGAAACCAAGTGATTCGGAAATTCTGGACCGCCTGCGGGCAGCTCGCCTTTTGCCCGAGCAGGCGGATTTCCGCGCCTGGAAAGAAGGCCTGCTTGCTGCTTATCAATCGCTCGATACCGAAGAGCAAGTCTGGTTTTTGCCTGATGGGCGGACCCTGCGGGCCGTCATGAGCCCCAACCCGCAAGGCGGCCTGACCTATCTTTTCGATGACGCGACAGAGCGCTATCGCTTGGTTTCCGAATACAACGCCTCGATCCGCGTTCAGAGCGAAACGCTCGATACGTTGAAGGAAGGCGTTGCAGTGTTTGGCAGCGACGGGCGTCTGAAATTGTGCAATCCGGCCTTCGCACAGATGTGGGCCTTGGAGACCAGCGATCTCGGTGACCGGCCCCATATCGATAGGGTGGCTTTGCTTTGCGGACCGCTGTTTTCCAACGAAGCAGACTGGCTGGCGCTCCGCACCGCCATTGCAGGGTTGCCGGACCAAAGGCTCGGTTTCGAACGCCGGCTGGTCCGCCGCGATGGGTCGGTGCTCGATTGCGCTGCGGCGCCGCTGCCGGACGGTGCGACGCTGCTCACCTTCATCGATACCACTGCCAGCGTCAGCGTCGAACGCGCCTTGACGGAACGCAATCAAGCGCTGAGCGATCGCAACCAAGCATTGAGCGACGCGGAAAAGCTGCGCAACGACTTCGTCCATCATGTCTCTTACGAGCTGCGCTCGCCGCTGACCAATATCATTGGCTTTGTCCAGCTTCTCGACGATCCGGCGATCGGCCCGCTCAACGCCAAACAGCGAGAATACGCGGGCTACGTCATGCAATCCTCATCCGCGCTGCTTGCGATTATCAACGACATTCTCGATCTCGCGTCGATCGACGCGGATGCAATGGAATTGTCGCTTGAGGACGTCGATATTGCGCAAACCATGCGGGCGGCCGCGGAGGGCGTCCAGGACCGGCTACGCGAATCATCGCTGACCTTACGTGTTTCAGCCATGGAGGGAATGGGGTCCTTCGTCGCTGATGGCAAGCGCGTCCGGCAAATCCTCTTCAACCTTCTCTCGAACGCGATTGGCTTTTCGTCGCCAGGCCATACCATCGATCTTGCGGCGGCGCGGCAGGGGAATGAAATCCTGTTCACCGTTAAAGATGAGGGAAGCGGCATTCCGCAAGGAACTCTTGAGCATGTCTTCGACCGCTTCAAAACCTATACGGCCGGGTCCCGTCATCGTGGTGTCGGCCTTGGACTTTCCATCGTGCGCTCCTTTGTCGAGCTGCATGGCGGCCGCGTTGAAATCGATTCTTCGGCGGGAAAAGGCACCCGCGCGACTTGCATCTTTCCCTCTCAAGGTGTGAAGCTAACGGCACGCGAAGCGCCACAAGGAATGGAAACCGCATGACCGCCGGGACGACACGGGCATCCGATTCCGAAACGATCTGGCGGCGCGATCTCGAAGATGAGGGCGCAATCCTTGGACTTGCCGCCGATGTCGCGGCGCTTGCCGGTCCCGGCGACCTCGTGACCTTGTCGGGAGGCCTCGGCGCTGGAAAGACGGCCTTCGCCCGCGCCCTCATCCGGATGCTGACAGGAGAGGAAGACATCGAGGTGCCGAGCCCCGCCTTCACCTTGATGCAAATTTACGACGGCTTGAACTTCCCCATCGTTCATGCCGATTTCTACCGGATCGAGACGCCGCGCGAACTTACCGAACTGGGTTTCGAAGAGGCTTGCGATGGCGCCCTCGTGCTTGTCGAATGGCCCGAGCGCGCGGGCGGTTTTCTCGACCTCAGCCGGCTCGATATCGATTTGCAGATCGATCAAGCCAAGGGCCCGGGCTTCCGCGCCGTCACCCTGACCGGAACTGGATCTTTCGCGGCACGGCTGGCGAGCGCCAAGGCTGTGCACGAGCTTCTTGAACGTAGCGGCTGGAGCGGTGCCGAGCGTATTTTCATGCAGGGCGACGCGTCGGCAAGAAGCTATGAGCGGTTGGTCAAGGTGGGAGGCGAAACTGCCATTTTGATGATTTCGCCGCCGCGCCCAGATGGGCCGCCTGTTCGCTATGGCAAATCCTATAGCGCAATCGCCAAACTCGCCGAGGATATCAGGCCGTTTATTGCGGTCGGCAACGGCTTACGCTCGCAGGGTCTATCGGCACCCGAAATCCTTGCCTTTGATCTCGACGCTGGGCTGGCCGTCATCGAGGACCTCGGGGGTGAACCGGTCACCTCAGAAACCGGCATCATCGAGGAACGCTACGCTGTCGCGCTCGCAGCGCTCGCGCATCTGCACAGTGCCGGTCTTTCCGATACCTTGCCGATCACCGATGATGAGACGTACCGGATTCCGGTTTATGATGTCGATGCACTTTCCATCGAAGTCGAACTGCTGCTTGATTGGTATCTGCCCTCTATTGCCTGCGTGCAAGTCGCCTCCGGCGCAAAGGCGACTTTCGTCAATCTTTGGCGTCACGCGGTTCAGAATGTTCTCGCGGCGCGGCCGACTTGGACGTTGCGTGATTATCATTCGCCAAATCTCATTTGGCTTGCCGGGCGCGAGGGCATCGCCCGCATGGGAATTATCGATTTTCAGGACTGTGTTCTTGGCCATCCGGCTTATGACGTCGTCTCACTTTTGCAGGACGCCCGCGTCGATGTCCCTCAGGATATGGAATTGCGGCTGCTTTCATACTATGCCCGGCTGCGGCGCGAGGCCGATGCGAGTTTTGACACGGCGGGTTTTGCCCGCGCCTATGCGATCTTGGGGGCGCAGCGCGCAACGAAAATCCTTGGCATTTTTGCGCGTCTCGACGAACGCGACCAGAAACCCCAATATCTTGTGCATCTGCCGCGCGTCGAAAGATATCTGGCTAAAAATCTAGGGCACCCCGCTTTGGCGGAACTGAAATTCTGGTATGAAGAGTATCTGCAGCCCATCTTTAGCGCCGCGCCTTAATCATGCAGCTGCGGAAAACCGCGGCAACAATTGGCAACGAGTGCCTGGATGCCCCCTTTTTTGCCCGCCAAAGCCATGGTTTTCGCCGCTGGATTAGGGACGCGGATGCGGCCCTTGACCGACCGCCTGCCAAAGCCATTGGTCGCTGTCGCGGGCAAGCCGCTGATCGACCACACGCTCGATCGGTTCGCCGCGGCCGGTGTCGATATGGCGATCGTCAACGTGCATTATCTGGCTGGCCAGATCGAAGCACATCTCGCGGCCCGTAAAACTCCGAATATCCTGATTTCGGATGAGCGCGAAAAGCTTCTCGATCAGGGCGGCGGCATCGCCAAGGTCCTGCCCTTGCTTGGGTCAGACCCTTTTTTTCTGTCCAACACGGATGCCTTCTGGGTTGAGGGCCCTAACGACAATCTTCAAAACCTTGCGGCGGCGTGGGATTCCGAGAGAATGGATATCTTGCTGCTCGTCGCCGCCGCCGCCGCGAGTGTTGGGGTTGATTCACCAGGCGACTTTAACATGGCGCCCGACGGCCGCTTGACGCGGCGGCCGGAACGCGAAGCAGCGCCTTTTGTGTATACTGGCGTCGCCATCGTCAAGCCCGGGCTTTTCGAGGCCGAGACCCGGGATATTTTTCCGCTCGCCCCATTTTTCTTCGAGGCGGCCAAGACCGGACGCCTGTTCGGCCGAAGGCTGGAAGGGCTTTGGTTTCACGTGGGCACGCCTCAAGCGATCGAGGACGCCGAGAAAAAACTTGCGCGCAGCGGGATTTGAACGGAACAGGTTTCCGGCGGGGGGCGCAGCCGCGAAATGCTTTAATGATCAGGTCGGAATTTGTTGAAACCGGCAACGCGGGTTATACTTTTCGGGCCCCTGCTTATACGTCTTGATAAAAAATGATTACGAATATAGGTTATTCTTGATCGATACGGCCTTCTGTTTATAGGCTGCTTTCATTTTTTGCGACCCTTCCCGCTTGAGTGCTATGGCGCAATCGCGGCATAAGGGCGGGTCCGGGACGGAGTTCGAACGAATTCTGGCCATCCGGCCTACTGATGAAGCGGAGGCCATGTCCGTCGCCCTACAATCAAGTGATTCACCCGCCGAGGCAGCTTCGCGGCTCCTGATCCGTCTTGGCTTGGCTGCTCTGTTCATCGTCATGCCATGCACCGGGGTCTTTTGGCGCGGGGCGATGTATGTCCTGCTTCCGGTCGGCGGCGCCTTGATCTTGATTGGCGCAATGCTCGACGGGCCGCGGCATGGCGGCCGGAGGCTGCGGTCCGTGCTGATTTCCCCGGCGGGCGGCGCGGCACTGTTTCTGACGTTCTGGGCCTGTCTCTCCTTGCTCTGGACTCCATTCCCCGAGGAAGCGGCGGGCCGGTTTTTGAAATCTTCGATCACCACCTTCCTCGCGGTGCTGGTCGCGGTCTATCTCCCGCGGAAGACCAAACCCTTCGACCTTTACCTGCTGCCCGCTGGCCTTGCCATGGCAAGTGCGGCAACTCTCGTGCTCGCCTTGTTTGGCTCGGTCTGGTTTTTGGATGGATTCGAGTTCGACGAGACATTGTTCGAACGTTCGATGATCACCTCGATCATCCTCGTTTGGCCGGCGCTTGGTGTCTTATCCTTTCGCGAACATTGGATCAGCGCGGCGATCCTTGCCGTTCTCGCGGCCGCCGTGGCCCTTGCTGGATTTGCTCAGATTGCGCTTCTGGCAACGGGCGCTGCCGCCTTCACTTTCGCCGTGGCCATGTCCGGCCCAGTTCGGACGGGACGGATTCTCGCGTGGCTCTTTGGGCCGCTGATTCTTTTGGCGCCCCTCCTCCCCTTACTCTACCGCGGGATCCTTCACCTGACCGGGATCGAGGCGGGCTCTGGGTCGGCGCCGATGCTCATCTGGAGTGATCTTATCGTCTCGCAATGGCCGCGCCTCATCACGGGGCATGGCTTCGATTTCGTGCATCAAGGGTTGACTTACGGCTACTTGCCGGAACGCGCGCCGAGGAGCCTTTTGTTCGTGGTCTGGTATGACCTTGGCCTTGCAGGCGCTGCCGGCCTGACCGTCCTCGTCATGCTCGTCTTCCGGAGCGCCGGGGGCATCGCGGCGAAGGCGGCTCCGGCGCTGCTCGCCGGTCTCGTCGCGATCTTGACGATCGCTTTCCTCGGCATCGCAACAGCGCAAATCTGGTGGGTGACCTTGCTCAATTGCGACGCTATTGCCTTTGCCCTCTTGCTGAAGGGAATCGAGAAAGCGCACCGGCTGGACGCCCAGGCGATTCGTGCGATCGAGGCGGACACCCCGGGTCCGAGTCAAGACAGGGGCACAATTTCCAAAGCCGCCGCCTCGACGCCCTAACAAAAATCGCGAATTCGTGATCACCGGACGGCAATCCAGAGGCAACACCTTGTCCGGAGATGGAGCAACGTGACCCGTATGCAATGGTCGCGGGCACTTTTCATAAGAATCGTGAAAGAAGTCTTGCGGCGGGAGGCCAAGCGGACTTAACATTGCGGGATGATCGAGACAGTCATCACCATCCGGAATGCGCGAGAAGGCGATGCCGAGGGCATCGCCGGAGTGCATGACGCCGCATGGCGGGATGCCTATCGCGGCCTCATTCCTGGCCGTGAGCTTGAACAAATGATCGCCCGCCGGGGCCCTCGCTGGTGGCACTCCGCCATCGTCCGGGGGTCGCGTCTTTTGGTCCTTGATTTCGACGAAACGATCGGCGGTTATGCAAGCTATGGCCGCAACCGCGTGCCGTCCCTGCATTTTGGCGGCGAGATTTTCGAACTCTATATCGCGCCTGAGTTTCAAGGGCTTGGATTTGGTACTCGTCTCTTTGATGTCGCCCGCAAGGATCTCGCCGGACACGGCTACGCGTCGTTTCTCGTTTGGGCCTTGGCTGACAATGAGCGGGCCGTGCAATTCTACACGAAGCTCGGCGGCAAAAACATACGCCAGGCAAGCGAGCGATTCGGATCGGAAATCCGAGCCCGGGTGGCGTTTGCGTTCGACTAATTCCGCCGGCCGCGCTCCCCTCATGATGCCTCGCGTTTTTCGCCTGAACACGTGCATGGAAAATTCGCGGCGGCTCATTCGTCATTTGGAAGAGGCATTCGCACCGTAATCTCCGCAGTGTAGAGGAGACCGGTATCGCGGCATTGCCCTGCCGCCCGCTGGCACTCAAAGTGCCATCACGGAACTATTTCGATAGAAGTTTTGGAGAACGATTTATGCTTCTTGACGCAATTCCCGTAGGTCTCAATCCCCCGCATGACATCAATGTTCTTATTGAAGTTCCGATTGGCGGCGAGCCGATCAAATATGAATTGAATAAAGAAGCAGGCGTCCTGTTCGTCGACCGCTTTCTCTATACGTCGATGCGATACCCCGGCAATTACGGATTTATCCCGCATACCTTGTCCGGCGATGGCGACCCATGCGATGTGATCGTCGCCAATACGCGGGCGATTGTCCCCGGTGCGATGTTAAGCTGTAAGCCAGTCGGCGTGCTTTTCATGTGCGATGAAGCGGGCATGGACGAAAAAATCGTCGCGGTCCCGTCCTTGCATCTAACCAAGCGTTACGAGAACGTCCACAATTACACCGATCTGCCAGAAATTACGTTGCGCCAATTCGAACATTTCTTTTCCCATTACAAGGATCTCGAACCGGGCAAATGGGTCAAGATCGAGCGCTGGGGCGATGCCGAGGAAGCGCGGAGGATCATTACAGAATCGATCGAGCGGGAAAATGCAAAGTGATCCGCTTGATCTTGAAGCAGTTGCGCTTGATGTCTTTACCGCTTGCGTGTGAGCCGGAAGACGCCTTGTTCGCCGAATAGGTTCCAAATCCACGGCTCGCTGTAACGGAGCGGCTTGCCCGTGTGGTCGAGCGCCACGCCACGCTCGATCCGCGCATCGATCTCCTGCACAAGTTCGATGAAATCCTCGATCGTGCAAAAATGGATGTTGGGCGTCTCATACCACGAACATGAAAGGTTGCGAGTGAGGGGCATGCGGCCGCCGAACGCCACTTGCCAGCGAATCCGCCAATGGCCGAAATTCGGAAAAGACACGATCCCGTGGCGGCCGATCCGCAGCATCTGTTCGAGCACTTTGCGCGGCTGGCGTGTCGCCTGCAAGGTTTGCGAAAGAATGACGTAATCGAAGGCATTGTCAGGATAGCCTGCAAGATCAGTGTCGGCATCCCCCTGGATGACCGACAGCCCCTTGGCGACACAATCATTGACGCCGCGCTGGGAAAGCTCGATGCCGCGCGCATCCACTTGTTTTTCTTCGGCGAGCAGCCGCAACAACGTGCCGTCGCCGCATCCGACATCGAGTACGCGGCTTTTTGGCTCGACCATATCAGCGACGATCAGCAGATCGACGCGCGCCGGAATTGCGTCGATGGGCTTGAGATCGCTGACGCCGGTTTTGGTCGTCACCTTAATGGCCCGCCGGGCTTTTGGCTGGCGCGATCCCGCGTGCCCGTGCGGCGGCGTCGAGGAACCCGCGCGAAGTCGCGATGAACTCGGGAGTCTCCAGCAAGAACGCGTCATGGCCACGATCGGTCTCGATATCAACAAAGGACACCGAGGCACCGCCCGCATTCAAGGCATGCACGATCGCCCGTGAAGCCTGCGTCGGATAGAGCCAGTCGGAATTGAAGGAGACGACGCAAAACCGGCTTTTGGAGCCTTTGAAAGCATAGGCGAGCGAGCCCCCGTAATCAGCGGCAAGATCAAAATAATCGCACGCCCGCGTGACATAGAGATAGCTGTTCGCATCGAAGCGGTCGACAAAGCTCGTGCCTTGATACCGCAAATAGTTCTCGATTTGAAAATCGGCATCAAACGAAAAAGTTGGGGCGCTCCGGTCTTGCAGCTTGCGGCCGAACTTGCTCTGCAGGGCCTCGTCGGACAAGTAAGTGATGTGCGCCGCCATCCTGGCAACGGCGAGACCTTTGGTGGGGATGACCCCTTCTTCAAGATAGCGGCCCTGCCGCCAATCTGGATCGGCCATGACGGCTTGCCGCCCGACTTCGTGAAAGGCGATATTCTGCGAGGAATGCCGCGCGGCGGTGGCAATCGGCATCGCCGAGAAAACCCGGTCGGGAAAGGTCGCCACCCATTGCAAGACCTGCATCCCGCCCATCGAACCGCCGGCGACACAAAACAACATGTCGATGCCAAGATGGTCAATGAGCATGGCTTGCGCGCGAACCATGTCCTTGATCGTGACGAGAGGAAGATCGAGGCCATAGGGACGGCCCGTCGCGGGATTGAGCGAAGCGGGCCCCGTCGTCCCCATACAGCCGCCGACGACATTCGAAGCGATCACGAAATAACGGTTGGTGTCGATGGGACGGCCCGGCCCCACCATTGTGTGCCACCAGCCCGGCTTGCCGGTGATCGGATGTTCGTTGGCGACATGCTGATCACCCGTCAGGGCATGGCAGACCAGGATGGCATTCGACTTCGCGGCATTGAGTTCGCCATAGGTCTGATAGGCGATCGTCAAGGGGCTGAGCGAGACACCGGCCTCCATCTTCAGCGGCCGGTCGGGGCCAAAATGCGCAACAAGGCTGGTCGGCGCATCGACCTCGCGAAGACCCGCCGTTTTGCTTAATGAAACGAATCGCACGGAACCTGCCGATCATCCGGTATGACGAACATATGATCCGATATATGGGTGCGCGGCAAAAAAAGAGTCAAGATTTCGTTCCCCTCTTCGCCATCGCAAAGAACCAAATATGCTCATTGCAAGGCTTCGAGTCCGGCTGACGGGATCGACCATGTTTCACGCAGCGCTTTGAGCGGCTGCGCCGCATAGGCCCAAAAATCCCAATCCGGCGCAAATGTATCGACGCTCGCGTGCGCTCCCGCAGACCAAGCCCGCCACACCTCAACCGGATCGAGCGCCGCCGATGCGTTTTTGGCGACGCTGCTGATCTCGACGTTCAGATTCCAGCTGAATATCGCAGGAAGCACATGGCCCGCCATGGGATAGTTGCGGTGCATGCTGGCGGTGAAGGTCGAGACGAGGATTTCGCCGCGCCCATCGGTGTTGTAGCCGGTGAGAACATGAACCGAATCGTGGGGAACGGAGAACGCGGCGTTCAACCCTTGCGGCTCCCCTGGAAAGGCGTAGCTGTTCTTCTTAAAATGTTTCCAGAAGGCATGGCCGAAGGACGCTGGGTCCAACTGGCTGAGGTTTTCGAACCGCCGGCCCAAGACGGGATCGCCGGCTGATCCTTGGTAAGGCAGCAGCCAGGCGTCAACATCCCCGCCCTGCCACGGTCTGTTCAGAATACTCGCCATATTGGCTTGCGTCATATCCGCAAGAGCCTCGTGCAGACGCTGATGCGCCGCATCGGCAAGCTCGCGCAGATAGCGCTCATGGATGCCAAGACTCTGCGCATATTGAAGCACGAGGTCGAGCTTTGCTTCATCGATCCGTCCATCCATGACAGCCATCACCGCGAGGAATTTGAGTGCGTCCTCACGCAGGGGCCCGCTTTCCAGTGCGGCGGCAAGAGCGGCGGGCGAAATGCTCGGGACAGCTTCAACGCCCAAGGGTCCGTGATAACCGAACATATAGTGGGCGGCACCGGTCAGGGCATTCTCATCCGCCTTGGTCGAACCCTGCCCGGCTTCCGCGACCGCGCGCATGGCACCCAGAATGGCGGTGATTTGAGGCGGCGTGGCATTCCGGATCAGCGGCCCGACAGACACACCGCTCATCATCGCGAACCGGACCGCAACGGAATTTTGAGACGGGTGCCCGCTTCGTCGAGGATCGCGAACCGGTAACGGCCCGCTTCGTCTACGCTGACGGAGTAACGTAAAGTCTCATCGATATGATTGTTTACATCAAGCGTCACGACGGCGGGGCTGTGCCCAGCAATGCTTTCGCCTGGCATATAGATCGAACTGCAAATGATCAGCTCGTCGCCGGGTTGGCAGGTGCGTGCGGCGGCGCCATTCACGATGCAGCAGCGCGAGCCCCGCTCCCCCAAAATCACATAGGTTGAAATCCGTGCGCCAGAATTCTTATTCCAGATTTCAACGAATTCGAGCGGCAAAATGCCCGCGGCTTCGCAGTGATCCGGATCAAGCGTGATTGAGCCGTGATAATCGAGATTGGCTTCCGTGACACGGATGCCATGAAGCTTGCCGCCGATGACTTTGCGCATAGTGTCTCAAAATTCCGTAAGCGGGACCTGAACGGGATAGGAACTGGCCGGACTGCCGCCTGACCGCGGCGCATCTGCTTAGAACATTTTCCCAAAAAGCGCGAATGGCCACACCCCGCCGTTGCTGCAGGCGGGCTTTTCGAGAGGTTTCTCCTCATCTAAGCATTTGAGCCCGGTTTCATCAGAGGGGTTGGCGTGCAATCGCGCGGCCAAATCCACCAGAGGGTTCACCCCTAGCCAAGCTCCGGGACTGGGTCCAGATCAAATATGACGAGTTCGGCTCCTTCCGCGACTTGACTGCCAAGCTTGAAGGGGAATGCCTTCACGACGCCGGTGCGTGGCGCGGTCAAAAGATGCTCCATCTTCATCGCCTCGAGAACCAGAACCGGCTGATTTGCCTCAACCTTGGTACCGGGTTCGATGAGCAGCGCCGCGATCCGGCCTGGCATTGGCGCGGTAAGACGGCCCGGCGGCGCACTGCCCCTCGCCGCCTCCGGCATTGGGCTAGCCATGGCAAAGCGAACCGCGGCCCCGGTTGCCGGAAACACCGTGAGCTCCGGCCCGGAACGGACGAAAACGCCCTTGATGCGATGACCATCCATTTCGGCGGCGAGCGTTCCATCTGCCGCGAGCACGCCGTTGACTTTGGAATCGCCGCCCCCGGGCCAATCAAGGCGCCAGCCCTCCCGCAGATGGGTGACCTCAACACTGTGATCGACGGTTTTGTCCCCGGCCGTCTCACGCAACCGCAGCGTTTCCCGCGCGTTGCCATTGAGACGCCAGCCAAACTGACTGTTCCACGGGCTCCAGGGATCGGCCGATGCCAATGCCCCCGCTCGCGCGGCGGCCGCCCGCTCGATCAGGAGGCCAACGACCGCCATCGCGATTGTATCATTTCCAGCCCCTTCCCCGGGCACCAAAAGATCGCCGCGATGCGCTTCGATAAATCCCGTGTCGGGTGACCCCTCGGTAAAGTCAGCCAGAGAAACGATGGCCTTTAAAAAATCCACATTGGCAATGACCCCGGCGACGCGCGTTGCGGCCAGCGCGGCACGAAAGCGGCGAATGGCGGCCTCCCGGTCCTCGTCCCAAACGACCAGCTTGGCGATCAGCGGATCATAATCGACCGGGATGCTATCGCCCGCCCGCACCCCGGTATCGACACGTACATGGGGGCCTCCTTCGGGAACATCGAACCGCGCGAGTTGGCCCGATTGCGGCAAAAACCCGCGCGCCGGATCCTCCGCATAGATTCGGGCCTCGATGGCATGCCCGCGCGCAAAAATCTCATCTTGCCGCAAAGGCAGCGCAGCCCCAGCCGCAACAAGAATTTGCCATTCTACGAGATCGAGACCGGTGATCATTTCGGTTACCGGATGCTCGACCTGCAGCCTTGTGTTCATTTCCAGAAAATAGAAGGCGCCATCGTGCGGCGTCAGCAAAAACTCGACCGTCCCGGCGCCGGCGTAGCCAATAGCACGCGCAGCTGCGAGCGCCGCCGCCCGCATCGCTTGACGCACGGTATCTTCGAGCCCAGGCGCAGGGGCTTCCTCGATGATTTTTTGATGGCGGCGCTGAATTGAGCAATCGCGGTCGAAGAGATGCAGGCAATGACCCTTGCCATCGGCAAAAATCTGAACTTCGACATGCCGCGGGCTTGTAAAATATTTTTCGATGAGCACCCGTTCATCGCCAAACGCCGAAAGCGCCTCGCGCTTGGCGCTGGCAAGTTGCGCGGAAAACTCCGCCGCGTGAGCCGCGATTTTCATCCCCTTGCCGCCACCGCCTGCGGAGGCCTTGATCAAGACGGGGTAGCCCAGCCTATCGGCTTGTTCCGCGAGGCGCGCCGGATCTTGATCATCGCCATGATAGCCAGGCACGAGGGGCACACTGGCTTTCTCCATGAGAGCTTTGGCCTGCGCCTTGTCGCCCATGGCGCGGATCGCCGCCGCTGGGGGTCCGATGAAGACCACGCCAGCACGAGCGCAGCCTTCCGCGAACTCGGCGTTCTCGGACAAAAATCCATAACCAGGATGGATTGCCATCGCGCCACAATGGCGTGCTATGTCTAGAATCTTAGCCCCATCGAGATAGCTTTCGCGGGCTGGCGCGGGACCTATGAAAAAAGCTTCATCGCCAAGCGCGACATGCATCGCATCGCGATCCGCTTCCGAATAAACCGCGACCGTCTTGATGCCGAGCCGCCGGGCCGTGCGAATAATCCGGCAAGCGATCTCGCCGCGATTGGCAATCAGGATTTTTGTAAACATCGCAAGTGTCCCATGGCGACACGAGTTATCGTATTCTGATCACGAACGGCTGCCGAGAGCCAGACGTCTCCAAACCGTGTAAGAATCAGGTTGAATTTCTCCCTTGCGCCAAAAAGCAATTAACGGCAGTGCAGCAAGGGACTCCTTTCAACACAGATGATGGCGGCGCCTTGCGCGACTAGCAACCGGCAAGCTAGCGCAGATCGCTCGTTTTGCTATCTCGAATAAATTTCGCACACTTCTCGTATCGCAGCGGCGCCTCCGTAGCCTGAAGCTGTCGTGCAAACAATTGCACCTCATCTGCAAGGCCATTCACCTGATCGTTCCTGAGAGACCAAAAAGCAAAGTACGCTGCAATTTCTGGCGTCGGCTGATTCATCAATTCAAGATATGCAGCGCACGTCGCTATGAGCATTTTTTCGTTATCTAGTCCATCAGCAGAAAGGAAACCATCCGGGTCTCTCTCAGCGTGCTTGAGGAAAGCTGTGGTTTCGGACAGCCATAGCTTATGTTCATTCCTCTTAGAAATATTGACGTCTATCCACTCTTTATCAAAGCTGTCACCCTGCACGCGAATATGTTCGGCCAATTCCGCGATAATACTTCCCTCGACCATCGCTTTTTCGTGTGGGAGCAGCGTCCCTTGGACATACTGTTTGGCAATGCTCAATATACCTCCCTTGAATACTTCACTAGTAAAGTGGCGGCCGCGCCGTTTCGTTATATCTCGAAGAATTTGAAAGGCTGCAGCGGCGACAGTATGGATTGCCAATTCATCTTCTCTTTGAAAGAACATCCGAATGGCAGCGTCCAGTTGTCTCTGTGCAGCCGCAATTTTGCTTATTTGTATTGTACTCTTGAGCGTACTCACGATCCTTTTGCTCCATAGGTCCTGCGAGCAAAGGGCGCTCCCATAAACGCCTCAGCACCGCTTCCCTGCGGGCTGTCTACCACATTTGCCATTGATCCAAGCCGCGTCGTACGTGAAGTCGCCACACCAAGTGCAAACGCGAATTGGCAGAAGCTCATTAAATCCAGATCTGCCTTGAACCTCTCTCTTATTTCGCCGCCTCACATCCGGAACACGCCGAAACGCGTTTCTCCGATTGGCGCATTGAGCGCGCCGGAAATCGAAAGGCCCAGCACCATACGAGTCTCTGACGGATCGATGATGCCATCATCCCACAGCCGCGCGCTTGTATATAAAGGATACGCTTTCCACTCGTCGTCACTTTACTGGCAGCAACACCGGAGCGCCCTTTTCCTTGACCAGAAATACGAGGAATTTTGCTGGCTTTGTGCTACTTGCGTTCCGGCTAACGACATGAACATCGTCAGGACTTTCGTAAAAGGTCTGACCTGGTGTCAGCGTGATTTCCTTTCCGCCCTTCACCTGCATCACGACGGATCCTTCCAGCACGTAAAGAAACGCATGCGCATTGTGCCGATGTATGGGATCCGAACCGCCGGGCGCATTCTCCACTGTGATCATCAGCCCCTCCTTGTCGGGGATGTCTGCCAAATCCTTCGACATGAGCGGCGTGACCTTAGCCTCCTGAGCCATCACCGGGCCGGCTATGAGACATGCCAGCACCAACATTAGTTTTCTGGTCATCATAATTCACCTTTCGTTTGCCCGACCCACGGTCCATCGGTTGCGGGGTAAGCCCACATCCACCAGATGACCAACCTCCGTGGGCCGTTCTTCGACTTCGGCGCATCCGCGAGGGCGCTGCCGCGCGACCGGGCGGCGACAAGTAGCGAACAGAGGATGCGTTCGATGGAGCCCTCCATCGGTTGGCAGATGTGGAATCAGGCGGCGGCGCGTGAGCGGCGGAGCCATTCGTCGAGACCGATGCGGCCGAGGCGCGCTTCGCCCAACGGCACCAGCGAGCGCTCCTCGACGCGGCCGCCCCAGTATCGGGCCTCGAGATCGCGCACGACCTCCCGCGGGTCACCGACCGCCTTCAGATAGCGGGCGACGATTTCGTCGAACGGCGCTCGTTCCGGGCCGGCGATCTCGACGATACCGTTACGCGGCGCCGCGAGCGCTACCTCGGCGACGATGGCACCAACGTCGTCCGCCGCGATCGGCTGGAACAGGACGGGCGGAAGCCTGACGATGTTCCCATCCGCGCTTGAAGCGGCGATGCCGCCAAGAAATTCCATGAACTGGGTCGCGCGGATGATGGTGTAGGGGATGCCGGAGGCGACGATCAGCTTCTCTTGGGCGACCTTGGCGCGGAAATAGCCATTGTCGGTCCGGTCGATCCCGACGATGGATAACGCGACATGATGCCGGACGCCCGCCGACGTCTCCGCCGCCAGAAGGTTGCGGCCTGACGTTTCGAAGAATTCCAGCACCGCCTTGTCCTCAAATGAAGGTGAATTGACGAGGTCGATCACCCCCTGCGCACCGGTCATGGCCTCTTTGAGCCCCTCGCCGGTGATGGTGTTCACGCCCGTGTTTGGAGCGGCGGCAATAGCCTCATGCCCCTTTTGGTTTAGTTTCTCTACGACCTTCGACCCGATTAAGCCGGTTCCGCCGATAACCACGAGCTTCATGACTTCACCTCTCATGATGGTTTCGAGACAACACAGCGGCACACGAACCACTCGCCCCCAGATCGCGTTCAAGGTCTATTCGTAGGATTGAGCAGCCGGACCTTGTTGCGTCTCGCCGGCAACTGCGCGTGCACCCAAGCGGCCAGCCCCCGCGGTACCGCCGGTCCGCGGGTTAAACTCGCGTCGCCGCATATCGGTTCCCAAGCTCAGACGACAGCATTGGAGATCCGCTGAAACACAGGACTGAAACAATTTCCGCAGTACACAGCCAATTTCTCAGTTGGATCAAAAGCCGCCACCCGAACTGACTTATTGCCACACAGCACCTGCCGCCCGTTCTGGACCTGATGAGAACCCATGCAAGCCGCCATTGCGAGGAGCTTAGTGAAGAAGCAATCGAAATCTGCCTCTTGCCTCTCGCTTACTTCGCCAATTCACATCCTGAACACGCCGAAACACGTTTCTCCGATTGGCGCATTGAGCGCGGCGGAAATCGAGAGGCCGAGCACCAAGCGAGTCTCGGCCGGATCGATGATGCCATCGTCCCACAGCCGTGCGCTCGCATAATAAGGATGCGCCTGACGTTCGAACCCTTCGCGGATCGGCGCTTTAAAACTCTCCTCGTCTTCCGCCGTAAAAATTTGCCCAGAGGCTTCAAAATTATCGCGGCGCACTTGCGCCAAGACATTGGCGGCCTGTTCGCCACCCATCACGGAAATGCGGGCGTTCGGCCACATCCACAAAAAACGCGGTCCAAAGGCGCGCCCGCACATGCCGTAATTGCCAGCTCCGAAACTGCCGCCGATGATGATCGTGAATTTGGGAACAGCCGCGCAGGCGACCGCCGCGACGAGTTTTGCGCCATCCTTCGCAATGCCTTGCGCCTCATATTTTTGGCCCACCATGAAGCCGGTGATGTTTTGTAGAAAAACGAGCGGGATTTTCCGTTGGCAGCAAAGCTCGACGAAATGCGTTCCCTTCAGCGCCGATTCCGAAAACAGGATTCCATTGTTGGCAAGAATGCCGACTGGATATCCGCAAATATGCGCAAAGCCGCAAACAAGCGTGGTTCCGTACAGCGACTTGAACTCATCGAAGGCACTGCCATCGGTGATGCGGGCAATGATTTCGCGCACGTCATAGGCTTCGCGCGGATCGGCGGGCACGATGCCGTAAATCTCTTGAGCATCGTAAAGAGGTTTAACGGGCTCGCGCAAAACAATGCCGGGCTTCTTGGCACGATTGAGGGTGCCGACGATTTGCCGCGCCCGCAAAAGCGCATCCGCGTCGCTCAACGCATAATGATCTGTGACCCCAGATTTGCGCGAATGAACATCGGCGCCGCCGAGATCTTCCGCGGAGACGATTTCGCCGGTCGCCGCCTTGACCAGCGGCGGCCCCGCCAGAAAGATGGTGCCTTGCCCGGCGACGATGATGGCCTCATCGCTCATCGCCGGGACATAGGCGCCGCCCGCCGTGCAGCTTCCCATCACCACCGCAATCTGCGGAATGCCCAAAGCCGACATGCGCGCCTGATTGTAAAAAATGCGGCCGAAATGATCGCGATCGGGGAACACTTCGTCCTGGCTTGGCAGATGGGCGCCGCCACTATCGACGAGATAGAGGCACGGCAAATTGTTCTCTTGCGCGATCTCCTGGGCGCGAAGATGTTTTTTCACCGTCAGCGGATAATAGGTGCCGCCCTTGACGGTTGCGTCATTGGCAATGACGACGCATTCAAGACCGCATATACGCCCGGTGCCGGTGATCAACCCCGCTGCTGGAACCGGGTCCGGGTAAACCTCATAGGCAGCAAATTGCGAAAATTCGAGAAACGGTGTGCCCGGATCGAGCAAACCCGCGATCCGGTCACGCGGCAACAATTTTCCGCGCCCAATATGTTTTTCGCGCGCCTTGGCGCCGCCGCCTTCCGCGATGAGCGCGGCCTTGCCGCGCATATCTTCGATGATGCTCTGCATCGCGGTTTTGTTCGCGGTGAATTTTTCACCTTGTAGCGCGACGGCGGTTTTGAGAACAGTCATCGGTTTCAATCATCCCTTCCGTTCAAGGATTCATCTCCGGGATGAAGCGCTAATGTCCGTCGAACAACTCGCGCCCGATCAACATCCGCCGGATCTCGCTCGTTCCGGCGCCGATCTCATAGAGTTTTGCATCGCGCAGCAAGCGCCCCGCCGGGTAATCGTTGATATAGCCATTGCCGCCAAGCAACTGGATTGTGTCAAGCGCCGTTTTGGTCGCGTGCTCCGCCGCAAAGAGCAGCGCGCCCGCCGCATCCTTGCGCGAGGTGCGGCCATTGTCGGCCGCGCGGGCGACCGCATAGACATAGCCGCGGCAGGCATTGAGCCCTGTGTACATGTCGGCGAGCTTGCCTTGAACAAGCTCGAACTCGCCGATCGCCTGGCCGAATTGCTTGCGCTCGCGCGCATAAGGCAAACACACATCAAGACAAGCTTGCATGATGCCGAGCGGGCCGGCCGCCAGCACGATCCGCTCGTAATCAAGGCCAGACATCAGCACTTGAACGCCTTGGCCAAGGGCACCCAGCACATTCTCTTCCGGCACTTCGCAATCCTCGAAGATGAGTTCGCAGGTTGGCGACCCGCGCATTCCGAGTTTGTCGAGCTTTTGACCGATGCGAAATCCAGCAAAACTGATTTCGACGAGAAACGCCGTGATGCCATGCGCCCCAGCACTGGGATCGGTCTTGGCATAGACGACAAGCGTCGAGGCATAAGAGCCGTTGGTGATCCACATCTTGGTGCCATTCAAGATGTAGCGGCCAGCTTTCTTGTCGGCGCGCAGGCGCATCGACACGACATCGGACCCGGAACCGACCTCCGACATGGCGAGCGCGCCGACATGTTCGCCGGACAGCAATTTTGGCAGATAGCGGCGCTTTTGATCCTCGGTGCCGTTGCGGTGGATTTGATTGACGCAAAGGTTGGAATGGGCGCCATAAGAGAGCCCGACGGAAGCCGAGGCCCGGCTGATTTCCTCCATCGCAATGCAATGGGCGAGATAGCCAAGGCCAGTGCCGCCATAGGCTTCCTCGACCGTGATGCCGTGCAGGCCAAGCGCCCCCATCGGGGGCCAAAGATCGGCCGGAAACGCGTCGGCGCGATCGATTTCGGCGGCGCGCGGCGCGATTTTTGCCGATGCGAACGAGCGCACCGTGTCCCGCAGCATGTCGAGATCGGGGCCGAGCGCGAAATCGAGACCGGGAGTGTGCATTGCTCGTCCTTCCGCCATCCGCGCGGTCCAATCCATTTCTTTAAAGCATATTTGGCGGCAAAATTTGCGGGGAAATTTTGGCTTGCGCCCCGCCCATGCGATAAATCTTTGTTCGAAACCATCTGGAAAGCCAAAATGCCGATGCAAGACCTCGCTCTCGACCTTTGCCGCGCGCTGGTGCGCTGCCGCTCGGTGACGCCGGACGACGGCGGCGCGCTCGGCGTCCTCGCGCTCGCGCTGGACAAGGCGGGCTTTGCAACTCAGCGGCTGACGTTCTCGGAACCGGGCACGCCGGATGTCGCCAATCTCTACGCTCGCATCGGTACGGGCGCGCCTTATCTCGTCTTTGCGGGGCATACCGATGTGGTCCCCGTGGGGGATGCCGAGCGCTGGCGCTTCGATCCTTTCGCGGCGGAACTGGCCGATGGCGCGATCTGGGGGCGCGGCACGGCCGACATGAAGGGCGGCGTCGCCGCCTTTGCCGCGGCCGCTTGCGCCTATGCCGTCCGGCATGGATCGGCTAAGGGCTCGATTGGGCTTCTCATCACTGGCGACGAGGAAGGTCCTGCCATCAATGGCACGGAAAAGCTCTTGCGCTGGGCGTATGAAAAAGGCGAGCGCTTCGACCATTGCATCGTCGGCGAGCCCACGAGCCAGCACACACTTGGCGACATGATCAAGATCGGCCGCCGCGGCTCGCTCAATGGCACGCTCAGTGTCGAGGGCCGCCAGGGGCATGCCGCCTACCCCGAGCGGGCAGACAATCCCATTCCAAAGCTCGTGGCGCTGCTGAGTGCCTTGAGCGCCGCGCCGCTCGACCAAGGCACCCCGCATTTTGGCGCCTCGAACCTCGAAATCGTGTCGGTGGATGTCGGCAATCCGGCGTTCAACGTGATCCCCGCGCAAGCCCGCGCGCGTTTCAATGTCCGCTTTAATGATCTTTGGACACCGGACACTCTGGCGGCGGAGTTACGCGGCCGCCTGGACAGCGCGGGTGCGGCCTATGGGCTGACCTTCGAGCCCTGCAACGCGGTCGCGTTCTTGACGAAGCCGGATGCCTTTACCGAACTCGTGGCCGAGGCCGTTGCAAAGAAAACCGGGCATCGCCCAACACTCTCGACGACCGGCGGCACGTCGGACGCACGCTTCATTCAGGCCTATTGCCCGGTCCTCGAATTTGGACTCACGGGCGCTACCGCGCATATGGTGGATGAGCGAATCACCCTCGCGGAACTCACGGGTCTGACGGACATTTATGCGGCGATTTTGGACGCCTATTTTGGTCAGGACTGAGCCTTCAATCGTACCAAAATGTTTCACGTGAAACGTTTTGGTACGATTGGCAGAAAAAAATGGACAGAGTCCGCATACGTCTTTCGGTCTGCGGCGTGTGGAGTTGCCCGGAAAACTGGTACGTTTGGCGCGCCCCGGCGCTGCCGTGAAAACTCCAGGCTTGTCGGCATTACGGATTGAGACGCTTGAGGCACTCACTGTAATAGCCAGTGCCGTTCTGATTCCATTTCAGACCGCCATTGGCGTTGGTTTCCCGGTTGGCTTTGAATTGATCATAGCAGGTGTTGAGCGCCGCTTCATAAGTCCCTTCTCCCGCATGCGACGGTGCGATCGAGGACGGAAAAATGGCGGTGGCCGGAAGCGGAAGGGTATGTGCGGCGTCAGTGTCCAGCCTAACGCGCCTGGCTTCCATCTCCGGGGACATATTCCCGCCCGAAGGAAAGACCGCATAAACAGCTAGCAAAACAGCTCCGGCCGCGACGATGGCGGGCAAGATAAATATCTTAACGGGCGGCAGAGAAACCGTTGCCGCGCGCGGCCTCGGTATGGCCGGCGCAACGGACGGATCGCGCTTCGGCTTAGGCGCCCCGCTTTTTCCATTGAACTTGTCTCCTTGAGATTTTGCCCCAGGATGCTTCGCCGCCGTATCGATCTGAAGCATCTCCGCGAACACAGATACGAAATCCGCTTCTTTCTTGAGATAACGAATGATGTTATCGCGAAACAACCGGTCATCCAGGGAAAGCTTTTTCTCACCGCACTCCAAAAGCTGTAAAATCGAACGCGCTTGATCTTGGGTCAGCACCCCAATCACGTGCAGCGCGTGAAATCGCGTGCGGGCGCCCGCGATGAGGGCGTCGAAACTGTCCCCGCGCTCCGCTTTATCTTTTGCGTGGTCTGTTGTGATGTTCACAGTCACACCATCTTGATGCCGCAACCGATCGCTCGTGGGAAACGTTCGAGCCCCGCCTCATACGCCAATCTTTCGCGGCGCTTGAAATTGCCTCACAATCATGATCATCAAAATAACAAGCGGCCATTACGCGAAGCTTTCTTAAGAAACGTCAGCCTCGGGGCCGCTGGATCGCCGGGAGAGCACAGGTGGACAAGGGTTTTTTCGATCGCACTTCGCCTGAGTTCGCTGCCCGCCGCGCCGAGGCGCGGAAACTCCTCGATTCGCTCGATCCCGCGATGCAGGACGGCGCCAGGGCCTCCGATCCTGCAAGGCGAGCCTGGTTTGAAGCGGTCTATGATTTGGCGAAAGGCGATCCGGCCCGCGTGCCCTGGGCCAATCTTACCGCGCATCCCTTGAGCCAGGCTTGGGGGGCGGCTCAAGCAAATGGGATTTCTGGCTTACGCATTCTCGATGTCGGCTGCGGCCTCGGCGACAATGCCGAATGTTTTGCAGCCGCTGGCGCGCATGTCACGGCGTTCGATTTCGTGGGCGAGGCGATCACATGGGCAAAGCAGCGGTTTCCCGAAACGAAGGTCACCTATGTGCAAGGCGATCTCTTCGCGGTGCCGGATGCGTGGCATCAAGCTTTCGATCTCGTCCATGAGTGCTACACCTTGCAGGCGCTCTCTCCCGATCTCCTGCCACAGGCCCTCGCGGCGCTGAAATCGGCATTGGCGCCAGGAGGACAGCTTCTCATGATTGCCCGCGCGCGAGAAGAAGCCGAGGCGTTCAAAGGGCCGCCCTGGCCGCTGCCGCCATCGATTTTCGAGGAGGCCAAGCGGCAAGGGCTTGCGGCTCTCTCGATCGAGGACATTCCGGCGGTGCCAGGCGGCGCGTCGCGGCACTGGCGAGCGCTGCTGCGGCGCGCGGAAGACGCGTGAGGCGGCTTTAGTGCCTTATGAAATGAGCTTTGCATGACAAAATATATTGCGCTTCTGCGTGCTGTAAACATCGGAGGGACCGGAAAACTTCCGATGTCCGAGTTGAGGGCGATGTGTTGCGATGCAGGCTTTACGCGCGTGGAGACTTATATCGCGAGTGGCAACGTCGTTTTTCAGAGTGAGGCCACGCCATCGAAGATACAAGCGGAGCTTGAAGCGCGATTGCAAGCTTTTTCTGGGAAGTCCGCCCGTGTTATTGTACGCTCGGAGCGGGAAATGCTCGCCGTTCTGAAAGCCAATCCTTTTCCCAAGGCCGCGCCAAACTCCACCTATGTCGTTTTCCTGAGTGAGCCACCGCCCTCCGATGCGCTCGCTCACGCTTCCGGGCAGAAAGACGAGCAAATCAGCCTGGGGAAAAAAGAGATCTACATTCAATATGGCAGCGGCATGGGCCGCTCCAAATTGCAAATTCTGGCGGCGAAGACCGGCACGGCCCGCAATATGAACACAGTTGCCAAACTTGCGGAGATGGCGACTAAGCTTTGAGTCACGCATTTTCAATCTGCATACGCTGGAGGCGGCGCGATGTCGCCCTTCCGCCTCGGGATCAGATGGACATGGACGTGAGGGATTTTTTGTCCCGCAGTTTTTCCCACATTCGTGCCAACATTGAAGCCCGTGACACTCGCATCGGCGCACAGAATTTCGAGCCGGCATTGGACGAGCAAATGGTGAATCGCTTCACGCTCCTCTGCCGAGCAATCAAAATAATTGATGACATGCCGCGCCGGAATAATGAGGCTATGTAAATGCGTGACTGGGTATTTGTCGCGGATCGCAATCGCCAAATCGTTTTCGGCGATTACATCATCAGCCGACAAGGCGCAAAAAATGCAGCTCTCATTCATCGTGTTCATGGCTTCGGACCAGTTGTAGCTGAGTAAAGCGAAGCAAGAGGCGATGTCGACACCCCTACCCCGCGCCCAAAACGATCGCTTCTAAGTTTTCAAACTCGGCGATCTAATCGCTAAGAGTTTCGATACTGCCTTTGAAGAAATGAGGCCGGTCATTGGAGCGCTCCTTGCAAAAAATCGCTAAAGCGATGGTGATGGAGCGGGTGACCTGCCCTAACGATTACCTTGCATGGTGAACACCCACGGCTCTGCTTTCAAAAAATCACAACATGATCAAAATTGCACAGTATGGAATGATGATGCATGATACTCATTTGAGCTAGAGGGACAGCAATTAAGGCCGAAAATTACCCTTGTCGGAGGACTAAGCATGCATCAAACGCGGCAATCCAATTGCGTGACAGTCGAACTCAACAGTGAGGAAGTTTTATTCCTTTTGTCCTGCATAGAGACTTCGGAAAGGCAAGATTTGAAGGAATTCGCTAGCGAAAAACTGTATGTTCGGCTGGTGAAGACGTACGTTAATATCGTTAAGGATTGCATCGATCCAACCGCTACACCTCACCAGAAGCAGAATTTGGCCAATTAAGCCATTGAAACTTAATTGTGCTTCTTGGTCCAGGCTTTAAGAACGCTGCTTGGCCTGACTCCTTGTTGCTGATCACCGTTGTGAATATGGCAACGGTATGGGCCGCTCCAAATTGCAAAGTCCTGCAGTCAAGGCGGGCACGGCACGAATTTGTCGTGGATCGCAATCGCCAAATCATTTTTGGTAATTATATCATCCGCCGATAAGGCACAAAAAATGCAGCTCTCATTCATCGTGTACATGGCATCGGACCCGTCGTAGCTGGGTAAAGCGAAGCAGGAGGTGACGGCGACACCCCTACCCCGCGCCCAAAAGCCGGATCGCTTCACCACGCTCAAAAATGTTGAGAAGCAGTCGCAGTGCTTCTCCCCGCGCGCCTTCGAGCCTGGGATTCTCCTCGACGATCTTCCGCGCCTCATCGCGCGCTAAGGTGAGCAAATGCCCATGCGCGGACAAATTGGCGAGGCGAAAGCCGGGAAGGCCCGATTGCTTTGCGCCGAGCACCTCCCCCTCGCCGCGCAGCCGCAAATCTTCCTCGGCGATCCTAAAACCATCCTCGGTCTCGCGCATGATCGCGATGCGGGCTTCCGCATTCTCGCTGAGCGGCGCTTTGTAAAGCAGAAGACACGACGACTTGCCACTGCCACGCCCGACGCGTCCGCGCAATTGATGCAATTGCGCAAGCCCGAACCGTTCGGCGTGCTCGATCACCATGATCGTCGCTTGCGGAACATCAACGCCGACCTCGATGACCGTTGTCGCGACAAGAATCTGGGTTGACCCTTCCGCGAAAGCTTGCATCGCGGCATCCTTGTCGCGGCTTTTCATCTTGCCGTGGACGAGCCCAACCTTGCCGCCGAAAATTTGCTGCAACTGCGCGAAACGCTCCTGCGCGGCGGCGACATCGAGCGCCTCGCTTTCCTCGACAAGCGGACACACCCAGAAGGCGCGGGCGCCCTGCCCCAGCGCGCGCGTGAGCCGAGCGATCAACTCGTCCAAGCGTTCGATCGGTAGAGCGCGCGTCTCGATCGGCTGCCGCCCGGTTGGCTTTTCCCGCAGATTGGAGACATCCATGTCGCCGAAATAGGTCAGCACCAAGGTGCGCGGAATGGGGGTGGCGGTCATCACGAGAATGTCGGCTGCCTCGCTCTTATCCCCCAAGGCGAGACGCTGATGGACACCGAACCGATGCTGCTCATCGACAACCGCAAGGCCGAGGTCGTGGAAGACGACGCTCTCCTGAAATAGGGCATGCGTGCCGATGACGATATCGATGCTACCCTCCGCCAAGCGCCCGAGGATTTTGTCGCGCCCCGCGCCCTTATCGCGGCCGGTGAGCAGCGCAAGATGCAGCCCAGCGGCTTCGGCGAATTTGGAGAGCGTTTGATGATGCTGTCGGGCGAGGATCTCAGTCGGTGCCATCAGTGCCGCCTGCCGCCCCGCCTCAACCACCGCCGCCATGGCGAACAGCGCGACAAGCGTTTTGCCCGAGCCGACATCGCCTTGCAGCAGCCGGAGCATCCGGGTTGGCGCGCCGAGATCGGCGTTGATCTCGGCCATGGCGGCGTTTTGGGACACCGTGAGCGCGAAGGGCAATGCGGCGGTAATTTTCTGCCGGAGCGTGCCATCCCCAAGGCTCGCGCGGCCGGGCGCGCGTTTGATTTTCGAGCGCATCAACGCCAGCGCCAATTGCGAGGCGAGCAATTCGTCAAACCCGAGTCTTTTGCGCGCGGGCGCCTCCGGTGCGATGGCGTCCGGCGTTTTCGGGTGATGCACATCGCGCAGGGCTTCCGCGAAAGATGGGCCCGCGACGGCCGCCAGCGCTTGAGTGGCCTGCCACTCCGGCAGCGTGGGAATTCTGGCGAGCGCTCCATCAACCGCCTTGCCGAGCGTTCTTTGAAAGAGGCCCTCGGTTGACGGATATACCGGCTCGACGGGCGCCATTTTGGCAAAACCTTCGGCGTCGAGCACGCGGTCCGGATGCACCATCTGGCGATGCCCGTCCCAAAGTTCGAGTTTTCCGGAAATCCAGCGGGTGGCGCCCAGCGGCAGGCTTCTTTCGATCCATTGAGGATTGGCGAGGAAGAAGACCAGCAGAACATCGCCTGTATCGTCCTCGACCAGCACCTTGTAGGGCGCCTTGGAGCGGGGCGGCGGCGGCCGGTGCTCGGCGACTCTTGCCTCAAGAGCGACGATCATATCGAGCGGCGCCTCGGCGATCTTGGGCCGGTTGCGTCGGTCGATGGTGGTGAAGGGGAGATGGAACAGAAGATCGACCACGCGAGCTTCCGCCCCGACCCGCGCCAGGAGCCTGTCCAAGAGCTTGGCATTCTTCGGTCCAATGCCGGGCAGCTTCTCGGCGGCGGCGAAGAGAGGATTGAGGATGGAAGGGCGCATCGAAAGCCGTTGCTGGGTCGTGATTTTTGGGGTGGGTTGATGGCTTATTTCGTGATGAACACATCCTTGTGCGGAAACTTTTCAAAAACCGCCGCCTCTTGCGAAAAATTGGTGACGAGGATGTCGATGGGGTTTCCGGCAATCCATTGCGAGAGATCGATGGTTTGATAATGGCCGTTGTTGAAAACGATGAGGATACGGGCCTTGTCAGCCCCGATATTTTCTATCGAGTGGCCGAACCCTTGCGGAATATAGCCGACATCTCCTTGGCCGAGGATCTCTTCACGCCAGCGCCCATGCGAACCGAAAAGAGTGACGTTGAAATCGCCGCCCAACACATATTGCCATTCGGAGGCATTGGGATGCCAATGAAGTTCTCGCAGAGCGCCTGGTTCCATCTCCAGCACGACCCCTGTCATAGTGGTGGAAATGGGAAATTGCGAGCCATCGACACGCCATTCGATGCCACCATTGAAAACTTCATACGGCTTCTGGGAGAGGAGACTGTATTTGTGGGTCAGCGGCGGCGCCTTCCAGCCTTGCAGGGGAACGGAGGGAACCGCCGGCGGGATTTTTCCTTTGGCGAAATAGACCTCGGTCTTGGGAAAACTTTCAAAGGTTGGAGCCGGAACGCCAAAATTCTTGGCGAGCAATTCCTTCGGAGCATGGCCGAGCCAGTCGGTGATGCTGAAGGTGCCAAATTCGGAAAAATATCCATTGTCGAAGACAAGAATAAAATGGCACGGTTGATCGCCCAAGGTCTCGATGACATGAGCGTGACCGCGTGGAAAATACCAGATGTCGCCCGGACCAAAGTCATTGGTCTCGGAGCAGCCCTGCGGGTCGATCACCGTGGTGCGCACGGATCCTTCCTTGACAAACGCCCATTCCGCCGCCGTGGCATGCCAATGAAGCTCGCGCATCACCCCAGGTTCCATGCGCATCGAAACACCGGCAAGGGCCTTGGAGATCGGCAATTGGACCACTGTGGCCTCCTTGCCATAGCTGCCATCCATCACCCGTCCCTCGGATTTTTCCAGTTCGAATTTGAAGGTTGGAAGCTCCTTGCCCGAGGTCACGGGATCGGGAACATTGTTCTGGAAACTAGTGTCGCCGCCTTCGGAACTGATAGGGATATTGGACGAGAACATGCGAATCTCCTGGCTGCTTTGGGTAGCGCTCCGGAAAGCTCGCTCGAAGACGGCGAATCGTCAAATAGGCGAGACCCGTGAGGAGATGGGCAGCCACCGGGAACCGGCCGAGAAGCCTGGCGTTTTTCGGCCCGATGCCGGGAGGGTTCGCTGCGGCCGCTAAGAGAGGGTTGAGGAGGAAGGGGCGCATTGAAAGTCTTTGGTTGGGTAGTGGGTCAGTTCAAATTTAGTCTGCTTGGCGCCCATTCTCGCCGCCTGTTCGAAATGGCGGAGTTCCCAAAAGCGGACGTCCGGAGATTTGTCGATGCCCAATGGCGTTGCAAAGTCCAGCGTTTGTTGGCAAAAAATGAGGAATGATCGATTTTGCCGCCATTCGACCGCATCGAAATTCGCAAAACAACGGCTTTGAAGAGCTCGTTGTTCAACTTGCCCGCCGCTACCCGCCGCTTGGAGCCAAATCATTCCGCCGGATCGAGGGGGCTGGCGGTGATGCTGGCGTCGAAGCCCTATGGTTGATGCATGACGGCTCGGCCATTGGCCTTCAGGCTAAGTACTTCCTTCGTGTGCGCGACATCGACTGGACGCAGATCGACAAGAGCGTCACGGCAACATTGGAGAACCGGCCTGAGGTCAATGTCTACCGTATAGCGATTGCCTGCGATCTGACAGACAAGGGCGGCGCAAAAGGACAGGGCAGAACCGGGTGGGCCGCTTGGAATGACCGTGCAAAGCGATGGGAGGCCGAAGCACGTGCTCTCGGTCGCACGGTCACGTTTGAACCGATCACAGTCTCCAATCTAGTAGACTGGCTGGCACAGCCAAACGCAGCGGGCTTGGCGAGATACTGGTTTGGTGTCGACGTACTAGGCTTACAATGGTTCGCCGATCAGGTCAGAATAGCAAGTGCTGATCTTGGCGAGCGATACACCCCTGATCAACATGTCGTGGTCGCGGCCTCTCTTGCGTTTGATGGGATCGCGAGGACGGCATCCCTTCGTTCTCGCTTTCACGAAACGGTGCAAGCAACTTGGAAGCGCAATGTAGCGGTTCGCTCAGAAGACATTTCCAATGACGTAAGGGAAGCTGCCGAGAACGCCGGCCATGCCCTCAAGCAGGTGCATGCATTGGCAGATGCGGTGGATGCGCCCGTGACGGACAAGTGGGATGCCGAGCAGTGGCTTTCTGATATCCAAGCCGCCGGAGAGCTTATTCGTGGTTTGGAGGCGAGCCTTCGAAATCTTCAACTCACCACCAAGTCGAAAGATGGTAAAGAAAAGCGATCTTCCAGGCGCGATGATCTTGATTTTTGGAAATACAATGCGCGCCAGGCTGGTGAGGCGCTCGACGATCTTGATGAATTGCTGAGGTCGGTCGCTTTCAGTGCCGACGATACACGGGTGCTAATTGTCACGGGCGAAGCTGGAACCGGGAAGTCTCACTTACTTGCGGCAGAAGCCAATCGTGCAATCGCAGAGGCGAGGCCAGCGCTGCTCTTCCTGGGCCTGCAATTTGCTCAAGGAAACCCTTGGGATCAGTGCGAGCGTTCGCTTAGCCTACCTGGGTGGCCTCGCGATGAATTGTTTGGCGCTCTGGATGCGGCAGGTGAAGCGAACGGCACCAGGACGCTGATTTTGGTTGATGCGGTGAACGAAGGCGCGGAGCCAATCTCTGGCGGAACCATCTAGGGTCACGACTCAATAAATCCACCAGACGATGGCGGCGACAAGGTAAATGGAAGCCATGAAGTTTCTGGCGAGGCGGTCATACCGGGTTGCAATGCGACGAAAATCTTTGAGGCGGCAGAAAGCGTTTTCGATAA
>DATBPZ010000086.1:0-8405 GCA_036561105.1 Methylocella sp.
CTTTCGGTTGATGTAATCCATCTCGTCGCTCAGCATGGTTACGCCGTTGGCCACGAGGTGCGCGGTGGCCGCCTCGATGTCGTCGACGCGGAACGCGAGGTGGTTGAAGCCCCGTTGCCGCAGATTCGTCGGGTGCGCACCAGGATCGGTCCCTGGGGTCGGGTCGAACTCGAGCAGCTGGATCTCGAAACGAGGATCCGCTCCCTCGAGTGCGAGCGTGATGTGCTGCGCTTTCATGCCCGGCATGCCCATGTACCGGGCGGGAAGGCCGCCGTCGATCGTCACGACGTGCTCCTTCCTAAAGCCGAGGAGCGCGAAGAACTCGATCGCTGGGCCAGCATCGGCCACTGCGATAGTAACATGATCCGGATTGAGGAACATCTCACTCCCTCTCTTCAACGCCGTGCATTCGGCCGCGCCGGCCATCTCCGCCGAGTAAGCTACAGGCAAGGCCATCCCGCTCTTGCAAGGCTACCGGCTCGCGTGGCGACAAGCAGCGAACAAAGGATGCGTTTCATGGAGCTCTATCCTTCGGTTGGCGGATATAGTATCAGGCTAGCGACACTCATCAGTCTGATTTTGGACCTAAATCCACTCGAGCGGGCGCGGGCGGAACCCAAGCTCGCGCCGGGCTTTCTCGTTCGAAGTGCCCCTCAGCCTCGTCGCGTAGTACACCGCGTCGGGGCCTGACGCCCGGAGCGCCTCTTCTTCGCTGACGCGAGGCGGCGCAGGTGCTCCTGCAGCACGCGCGAACGCCGTCAGCCACAAATGCTGAGGCGACGGGTTTCCGTCGACGATGTTGTAAGGTCCCGGCGGGCACTCCAGTGCGGCAGCGGTCGCCCCGGCCGCATCGTCGATGTGGACGAAGCTGTAGACGCCCTGGCCCTCACCGATAATCGGAACCTGCTGTTGCCGCACCTGATCACCCATATCGCCTGCGTGCGTGTACCAGGTGCCGGGGCCGTAAAAGAATCCGTAACGTAGTGCGACGAACTCGATTCCTGGCATCGCCGACGCGCGCGCTTCCAATTCCAGGTAGGTGCCGGCGCTGGCCTTGACTCCCGGGGACGCGCTGGAGATGAACGGGACGGACTCGTCCGCCAGTCCCGCGCCGGGCGCATACCAGAATCCGGAACTTTGAATCAGGTAGCGGCGCACACCTTCATCGCGAAGCGCTGCAAGCAGGTTAATGTTGCCTTCCACTCGGACTTTGCGATCGCGCTCCGCGGCTGCCTTCATTTCGGCGGGCGTGTAGTTCCGAGGCAGTGAGGTCAATTCGTTGATCACAGCGTCAGGCCGGATTTCTCCGACGGCGGCCTTCACGGAAGCGGCATCCAGGACGTCGGCGACGACCGCCTCCGCGCCAATTTCCTTCAACGCGAGTGCGGAATCAAGCGATCGCGTAAGTGCGAATACCTCATGTTGGTTCGCTCTCAGGCGACGAACCAACGGCCGGCCGATCGCACCGGTCGCCCCGGCGATCAGAATTCTCATCGCCTTTCCCCTTCAGCTCGCTTTGCGGCGACTCGGAGCGAATCGTCCACATCGATGCGTGCCAAGGCGCACCTCATTGATTCGTAGAACTGAGCGAGCGGACCTTGCCTGTGGCCGGCGGCTGCGCGTGCATCGCAAGCGCCGAGGGCCGCCGCGGTGCCCCCACCAGCATGATAAACTCGCGTCGCCGCATACCAGTTCCCAAGCTCAGACAACAGCATTGAGCCCGCTGAAACAAGTAAACTGAAACAAGTATTTTGACAGGGACTGAAGCTTGCCGCAGTAGACTGCCAATGCCTGAGATGGGTCAAATGGCGTAAACCTCACGGAGAGCATATATTTTCTGGATTGGCCCCGATAGCGGACATTGTCCGTCATCAGATTATTTGGGACACCTTGCGGGCGACAGTCTCAACCTAGAAAACCGATGATCGACTCGCTGATGTTCATCAACAGAGGTTCAAAAGAATTTTGTGTTATTAAGTTTCCGTACAGCATGGAGTCTGCGAGCCCGCCTGCAACAGCGCCTTCCGCCGTGCCCGCATTACGTGCCACCTTAGGAGTCTTCGAAATGCAAGAGACCGCGGCGAACGATCACAAGCCGAGCATGACTTCTGACCAGGCATCCAAGGAAATCGCGACACTTCACAAAATCGTTATAATCGGTGGCGGTGCAGGGGGACTGGAACTTGCCACGGGCCTTGGCAACACGCTCGGACGGCGCAAGAGAGCTCGGATCACACTCGTCGACAAATCGCGGGCGCATCTTTGGAAGCCGCTTCTCCATTCTGTGGCGGCTGGCAGCCTCGATTTCGACGAGCATGCGTTGGATTATCTTGCCCAAGCGCATTGGCATCATTTTGGCTATCGGTTTGGTAAGTTGATCGGACTCGACCGCGCACACAAGCAGATCCAGCTTGCGGCGACACATGACGAAGACGGCGTTGAGATTACCCCTTCACGATCATTACACTATGATACATTGGTCATCGCGATCGGCAGCATTACGAATGATTTCGGTACGCCAGGGGTGAGCCAGCATGCCGTCCCGCTCGAGACACCCGAGCAGGCGGTGCGGTTCAACCATCGACTCGTCAACGCGTGCATTCGCGCAGATGCGCAGCTCGATCCGGTGCGGCCAGGACAGCTACATGTCGTCATCGTCGGCGCGGGCGCAACCGGAACCGAGCTGGCGGCGGAACTCCATCGTACTACGCGCGAGGTTGTCGCCTTTGGCCTCGACCGCATCGATCCAGAAAGAGATATTCACATTACTCTGATCGAGGCCGCCGATCGAGTCTTGCCCGCCTTGCCATCACGGATATCCGATGCCACGACCCAACTATTGAAGAATCTCCGTATCGATATCAGGACGAATTCAAGAGCCACTGAAGTTCGCGCAGACGGTGTACAACTTGCCGATGGCGGTTTCATTCCTTCCGAACTTGTGGTCTGGTCCGCTGGAGTGAAGGGCCCCGACGTTCTCAGCCATTTGGACGGCCTCGAGACCAATCGGATAGGCCAACTCGTCGTCACCCAGACTCTTCAGACCACGCGCGATCCCGATATCTTTGCGATCGGTGATTGCGCGGCCTGTCCTCTGCCGGGCGGCGCTGGCGACGTCCCGCCGCGGGCTCAGGCCGCCCATCAAGAGGCGTCGCATCTTGTCAAACAGTTTCCTCTACTGCTGAGGGGAGAACCATTGAAACCATACATCTATCGCGACTTCGGCTCACTTGTTTCGCTCGGTCAGTTCACCACCGTCGGAAATCTGATGGGATTTCTCGTCGGGAAGAATTTCTTCATCGAAGGCTACTTCGCGCTTTTGATGTATCGTTCGCTCTACAAGATGCACGAGGCGGCCCTTCATGGAGTCGCGAACGTAATCCTCAGTACGATTGGCCGGACCTTTCGCCGACGCAATGTGCCCGTGGTGAAGCTTCATTAGAGTCAATTTGAGAACACGACGAGTTATATTAGGCGCGAAATTGGTGACCGCGAAGTTCATTGCAAAGAACAGTTTCTATAGCCATACACCGACTGATCATTCATTTTGGACGCGAGATCCTGACAGGTCGTTGCAAACGCACATCAAAAGCCGCCCATCATAACGGAATGGTGTCGCACGCCATTACGAGATGAAGCCGCCCACCGCATCGAACTCGGCGGCGAAAGCATGGGCCGAATTCGGCGAGCGACCCGACACCCGCCGTCGCCGGTGACACAAATCCATCGACCCGCGAGGCTCGTAAGCGTATGTGTCGGTCATGACCACCCGGTTGCGGCTTGGTCGCGCAGGTCTCCTTTGTCGCCGTATACAGTCATTCCAGCAGGTTGTTCGCCAGTAAATTGGGTTGGCGTAGCTGTTAAAGCCCCCGATTTGGACCCGCGACTTCGTCGATCCATTTCCATCGTTCGTGGCCTTGCACTCCGGCCGGCGCGGGTGCATTTTGGTCTTTAATCCGCTTTCTGGAGGCTTCGTGGCTCGACGGTCAGGTAGCGCCGATCTGCCTCTTCACAACGGCCGGGTTCCGGCATGGCTCGGCCAGCGCATGGCAAGGCTGGGCGCGGTGATCACCGAGGCGATCGTGCACGATTACGGCCGCGACGAATTCTTGCGCCGTCTCGCCCATCCTTTCTGGTTTCAGTCCTTCGGCGCCGTGATGGGGATGGACTGGCATTCCTCGGGGATCACCACGAGCGTGATCGGCGCGCTCAAACGCGGACTCGCGCCGCTCTCGGGCGAACTCGGCATCCATGTCTGCGGCGGCCGCGGCCGGCATTCCCGCCAAACGCCGCTGGAATTGACGACCATCGGCGACCGCGTCGGCTTCGATGGAGAGGCGCTTGCGCGGGCCAGCCGGCTGGTCGCCAAGGTGGACAGCGCCGCCGTACAGGACGGTTTCGATCTCTATCTGCATGGCTTTATCGTGACAGACGAAGGCAAGTGGGTTGTCGTTCAGCAGGGCATGAATGGTGAAACGCGGCTCGCCCGCCGCTACCATTGGCTTTCGGAAGGGCTGAAAAACTTCGTCGAGGCGCCGCATGCAGCGATCGACGGCAAAAACCAGGGGGAAATCGTCAATCTCACCGACCGCCGGGCCGAAACTTCGCGGATGCGCCAACTCGATCTTCTGCGTGATCTTGGACCGGACGGAATTGTTCGCGAGTTGGCCGCGGTTGAGGGGAAAACAGAGCGCCCGTCCTCACAGCTCTTGCTCCCCCACCTCGTTATGCCCGACCATCACGACGTCCGCCCAAAGGATGTGATGCTCCGTAGGCTGCACGGCGCGCTCGCCGCCGCGGCGGATTGCGGGCCAAAAGACTTCGCCGATCTGCTGCTCGTGCCGGGCGTCGGCGCCCGCACGGTTCGGTCCTTGGCCATGGTGGCGGAGGTCGTGCATGGCGCCCCCTGCCGCTTTGCCGATCCAGCCCGCTTCTCGCTCGCTCATGGCGGCAAGGACAGGCATCCATATCCGGTTCCTGTCAAGGTGTACGACAAGACAATCGAAGTGTTGAAGAGCGCGGTCGCGAGGGCCAAGCTTGGGAATGAGGACAGGCTTGAGGCCCTCCGAAGGCTCGACAAGCAGGCAAGGCGTATCGAGCTGAGCGTCGCGGGTCCTTCGCTGCCTGAATTCGTCGCCGAGGAAATGCGTCGCTCGCACGAATACGCAGGCCGGAGCGTGTTCGGCTGGGAGCCTGCTCCTACCGGCGACTCGGATTGGCCGGGAGGGCAGCAGAACGAAGCGGCACAGAATTGAGCCAAGCAAAGAGCCGGGGCGCACGGGAAAAACTCAATCGGTTTGACTCCCCTTTCGCCCGCCGCGACCAACAATCGGTCGGTAAAGATTTTCGATTATCGCTTTTGTTGCGTTAAACTCTGTCTTCGCGCCTTAGTCCGTTCCGGAAAGTCTGTCGCTAACGCATGACCATCGTCCCCATCCGCTATGTCGAACCCGTCTACCGTCCGCCGAGCGAAGCAGATTCGCTGATCCTGCCTGTGACTGACGGCTGTTCCTGGAACCAGTGCACTTTCTGCGAAATGTACACCGCCCCGCAGAAACGCTTCCATCCCCGTAGCGAGGAGGAAGTGATCGAAAGCATCCGGCGCTGCGGCGAACAATTCGGCGAGGGCGTCAAGCGTGTTTTCCTGGCCGACGGCGATGCGATGACACTTTCAACCCGTCGCCTCATGACCGTGCTTGCGGCGATCCACCGCGACCTGCCCGGCGTACGGCGGGTGTCGAGCTATTGCCTGCCGCGCAATTTGCGTAAGAAATCGGCGGCGGAGCTTCGGGAGCTGGCGGAGCTAGGCCTGTCGCTCGTCTATGTGGGGGCCGAATCCGGCGATGACGAAGTGCTGGCGCGGGTCAACAAGGGGGAAACCTTCGCGACGACGCGTGAGGCGCTCGAAAAATTGCAAGAGGCGGGGATCAAACGCTCGGTGATGATCCTCAACGGCCTCGGCGGCCGAGCGCTGTCGCGACGGCATGCGCTGAACTCGGCGGCGCTGATGAACGCCACGCAACCCGAATATCTCGCCACACTTGTTGTGAGCTTCCCAAAGGGCGAGGCGCGGCTGCGCGGAACTTTTCCCACCTGGGAGCCGCTCACTGTGCTGGGCTTGCTGCAGGAAATGGAGCTGTTCCTTTCCGAGCTGGAGCTGAAACGGACGATATTCCGCAGCGACCACGCCTCGAACTGGCTGATCCTGAAAGGGACGCTGGGAGCGAATAAGCCGCGGCTCCTGCACGAATTGCGTGCGGCCATCGCCGCGCCTGAAGCGGCCCCGTTGAGGCCAGCCTGGGCGCGCGGCCTTTAGCGTCGTAGACATTTCGGCCGCGACCGCGATTTCAGGCGAATGAGAACCGGCGCCAGGAAACCGCGCGCGGCTGCAAAAAACCTCTAGTTTTCAGTCCCGCCTTGGCCCCTGCGCCCCCGCTCACCGTATTCGCGGCGGGTCCCCCCGGCTATGCACAAGGGTCGGAAATATCGTATCGCTCAAAGATCAGTGAGGACCGCAAGACATGCCCCGAAAACCTGCCGTGCTGTTCGTCTGTCTTGGCAATATCTGCCGATCGCCTCTCGCGGAAGCCGCGTTCCGCGCCGAGGTCGAGCGGATTGGCCTCGATGCAGAAGTTGACTCCGCCGGCACCGGTGACTGGCATGTGGGCAGACCCCCTGATCGGCGCGCTCAGGCCGTGGCGAAACGATATGGCATCGACATCAGCTTGCATCGCGCACGACAGGTGACACGCCATGATTTTCAACGTTTCAGCCACCTCGTCGCGCTCGATCTCCAGAATCTGGCCACGCTCGAGGCGATGCGGCCGGCCGCCAGCGCCGCGGAGCTCAGCCTGCTGCTCGATTACGTCGAAGGACGCAAGGGTGAGGCCGTCGCTGATCCTTATTACGGCGAGGCGGCCGGATTCGAAGTGACCTGGGCCGACGTGACGACCGGGGCCGAAGCGCTAGCACGCCGAATCGCCAAGAAGAAATGAACAAGCTCGCCGAAATCGGCGCTGCGCTCCTCGGCGGCGCCTTCCATCATGGCGAGGCGATTCATGGCGGCGACTTATCCGAGATCCAATGGATCGCGCTCGCTGACGGCCGCAAAGCGATTGTCAAGAACGGACCCGCACCGACAACCGAGGCCACGATGCTTCACGCGATCGCCGCCAGCGGAGCGCCCGCTCCCGCCGTACTGGCTGTGAGCGACGAGGCTCTGGTGCTCGAGTTGCTTCCGACCGGGGGCAGCCTGAGCAAGGCTTGGGTGAGCCTCGGCTTGGTGCTGGCCAGGCTTCATGCGACGTCGGGGGTGCGTTACGGTTGGCCGACAGATTATGCGTTCGGGCCGGTCGCGATCGCGAATGGCTGGGCCGAAGACTGGCCGCGCTTCTGGGCTGAGCGTCGGCTGCTGGTGCATCTCCCTCATCTCCCGTCCGCTTTGGCGCGCCGCGTCGAAGCGCTCGCCGCGGACCTTCCGAACCGATTGCCGGCGCGACCAACACCAGCGCTTCTCCACGGCGATCTGTGGAGCGGCAACATATTGGTGACTGGCGACCAGGTGAGCGGATTGATCGATCCAGCTTGCTATCACGGTCATACGGAGGCCGACCTCGCAATGCTCGGCTTGTTCGACCAACCTGAAGCCGCCTTCTACGAAGCCTATGGTTTGCTGGAGCCAGGCCATGACGAGCGGACAGCGATCTATCGTCTCTGGCCCGCACTCGTCCACTTACGGCTGTTCGGTGCCAGCTACAGGCCGATGGTCGAGCGGCTGTTACAGGCGACCGTGGTCTAACTAAGCAAATAGCAGGTCACAATTGAATACGATCAACGTGGATATCATGCGGGCTTCCGCCGTGAACGCCTTCAAACCATCGCACCGATTCGTGGTTGGTCGTCACCCAGTTTCTCACGCAGCCTCGTCGTCCTTCAGCGCAGTGAGAAAATCCTTGCGGTTTCGCATCGGCTTTGTTGCCTCAAGCGCTGCCACGAGTGCAGAAATCCTGATTTTTCGATAAAGCTTGGAGTAGAGATAGCGGGATCGACCTAACGGCAGCGGTTTTTCGGAATGCTCTGGTCGGTTGCCATTGTTCTGTCCATCGCTGAATGTGCTTAACGCCGTCCAAACAGGCGTCTTCAGTTGATCGGTAACGCAGCAAATTACGTGCCATGAGCAAGGCCCGAGGGCGTGGCGCGTTTGGTAAAAGGCAGCGCCTCCCGTGCAAGATGGCATTGGATACGTTGCGAGCTACAGTCTCAGCCTAGGGTTAGAACTCATTAAAAGTCTTGATGTATGAATTGGTTGCTGATTCCCTGCTTTGATGATTCTGGAGCGGGAAGATGCGAGGCAATTTGTTTTGGCTGAGTGAAGACCAATGGCAACGGATCGAGCCGCATTTGCC
>DATBPZ010000087.1:0-21390 GCA_036561105.1 Methylocella sp.
TGCCTCCTTCGTTGCGGAGCAGACTGAGCAAGCCGACGGCGGCTCCGCGCAACTCCATCGGCGTGTAGAGATAGGCAGCGACATTTGCGGGGGCGAAACAGACGGACACGCCTACGATCATGACGACGCGGGGCCAGACGACCTGCCCAGGGCTAATATCGAGGTTAAGCTGCGACATCCAATAATTGCCGGCCGCCATGAGGAGCAGGCCAATCAGCATCAACCGCCGCGCATCTGTCTGCCGGCCAAGCAGGAAGCCCACGACCGGAAGCGTAAGAACGGCAAAAAAAACCCGCCGGCGACAGGACCAGTCCCGACTGCAGCGCATTGTACCCAAATAGGGATTGAAGCAGGCCCGCCAATAAGGTGCTGTTACCATAAAGCACCGCATAGGCACCGAAAATAATGATGCAGCAGGCGCTGAAATTGCGCTCCCTTAGCGGGCGGAAATTAACGATGGGGTTCTTGTGGTGCATCTCCCAGAAGATTAGCGCCGCCAGTCCGACAACAAAGAGTGTCAAGAGTGTCTGGATCCGCCCGGATGCGTCGCCCAGCCAATCCCACTCCTCGCCCTTGCTGAGCATCACTTCCCAGCAAACAATGGTGATGACAAGCAGCGACAAGCCGATCGAGTCAAAACGCGATGGTTGCCTTCTCTGCTCCGCGCGCTGGGCGGTCAGATAGTCCGGGTCATGGACGACGGCGTAGCAGGCGGCGCAAGCCAGAAGGCCGACAGGAAAGTTGATGTAAAAGACCCAGCGCCACGAATAGTTGTCGGTAAACCATCCGCCCAGGGTCGGACCGACGACCGGCGCGATCAGGGCAGCCAAGGCAAACAGGGTCATGGCGACCCCTTGCTTCTCTCGCGGGAACGCGTCGAGCAGAATTCCCTGGCTGCTCGGCTGTAGCCCGCCCCCTGCCAGGCCTTGGATTACGCGGAACAGAATCAGCTGGCTAAGGCTCGTTGCCATCCCGCACAGTGCCGAAGCTACCGTAAATACAGCAATCGACGCGAGGAAGTAGTTACGGCGGCCGAAGCGGTTGCTCAACCAGCCGGTGATCGGCAGGATAATGGCGTTGGCGGCGAGGTAACTGGTGAGAACCCATTCGCCGTCGTTGACCGTCGCCGACAGTCCGCCGACGATATAGCGCAGTGCGACCACGGCGATCGTGGTGTCGAGCACCTCCATAAAGGTCGGCACCACCACCGCGGCGGCGACGACCCAAGGGTTCTTGGCCGCCTGGCGTCTGGGAAGCGAAAGTGCCGCCTCTGTCATTGGTTGCGGGCCGCTGGGCGTTCACCGGGAGCGGCTGCCGAGGCTGACGATTGCGGCACCGAGGCTTGCAGACGCTTACCAGCATCGGGTCCTGTCGCCAGCCTATTAAGATAGACGTAGGGGACAACCGAAAGGCCGATGAACAGAGGATCCTTGTCCGGGTCGTATTGTTGAAGCTCGATGCGCACCGGCAATCGTTGCACCACTTTGACGAAATTGCCCGTCGCATTCTGGGGCGGAAGCAGCGCCAATGTCGACCCGGTGCCGAACGTAAAACCTGTGATCCGGCCTGAGAAGACGCGCCGGTCGCCGTACATGTCGACATAGAGGTCGACCGCCTGGCCGATGCGCAGATCTCGCAACTGCGTCTCCTTGAAATTGGCGTCGATCCAGATTTCGGTGAGCGAGCGGATCGCCATCAGACCTTGTCCGGCCAGCACATTGTTGCCGGGATTGACATTGCGGCGCGTGACGACGCCGTCAATTTCCGCGATGATCTTACAATAGCGAAGGTTTAATTCCGCCTGATCGAGATCGCGTTCGGCGGATTGAAGTTTCGCCTCGGCCTGTTTGACAGCTGGCGCCTCCGGCACCAGCGCGGCATATATTTTGTCGATGTCACCGTTAGGATCACGCTTGTAGAACTCCTCGAGCATCTGTTTCGGAGTTCGATTGACCGAAATGGTAAGGCCAAGCTCAGCCGCACTCTGGATCAGTTCTGCCTGTGCCTGGCGTACGGCGGAAAAATTCTGATCGAGATCGGGCGGCACTTGGCCCAGGTCTCCACCGTTCTCAGGTTCCGCTGGCAGCCCCAAGGAGACACGAATTTGATGTGCATCGTCTAGTGCCTGGATAACTTCTGCACGGGCAACCGATAAGGTTGCTTCCCGCTGGTCGAACTGCTCGCGACTCGCCACCGCTGAGGCAACCAACTTTTTTGTCCTCTCGAATTCCGCCTCTGCCAATGTCTGCGTGGCCCTGCTCTTAGCCACAGCGGCAACCTTCGCATGAAGGAGGGCGATCTGGTTCTCGACGCTTTCCATGGCGTGCTGGAGATTCCAGCGTTGACTTCTTGCCCTTGCTTCAACACCACGCACATTAGCTTTAGCCGCCGCTAGGTCCGCCTTTGCCGTGTCGACAGCCGCTTTCTTAACAGCGACGATGACCTCATAGGGCTCCGGGTCGAGTTCGACGAGAAGATCTCCCTGGTGTATGCGGTTGTTGTCGTCCACCAAAACCCTGGACACCTGACCAGGCACGCGGGCCGCCACGAACGTCACATGACCCTTCACATAGGCATCATCGGTCGAAACGGTGGTGAGCGTTAGCTTGATCCAAGGAATGCCAAACACGACGGCAATGGCGAGCCCCAAAACGGCGGCCGCCCCCATGATTAAGCGCCGCTTACTTGTAGGCTTATGGCCGCTCGGGGTGCTCGCCTCGGAAGGAACGCGTGTCGGCGGTTTATTGGTATCACCGGTTGGCGCGTCGGCGCTTGCCGGAATTGAATTTGACTTGCCTCTATCCGAACTGTGATTTTTCTCAGTGGGCATAGCCTCGCCCCCTTGATCGACGCCCTGTCTGGTACGTATCAGACGCAGAGATGGCGTTCATAACTGTCTTCTTCGAACAAGGGGCGTTCTGACCGGAGCTCGATAAACGCGTTTGCTGTGAAGGCGGCATTCTAATTCCGTATACACGGAAGCAGCAAGCTCAGTCTCTGCCAATCCGGGCTTGGCGCCACGAAGAGGGCGTCGTGAGACCTTGCACCGCGCAACTGGCGGTGTGCGTCGGCGGTTATTTTTGCTAGCTTATTCCTCTTGGAGGGGTAGCGAATGAGTCAGCTGTACTGGGCGTGTTCGGACACCGTCTTGGAAGAGGTGCTCCACCTGCTCGCCGAGCACGGCCGCGCGGCCAAGGTGCTAGGCGTAGGCAACCAGATGCCCGTTATAGCGGTCGCCGACCCTGATCCCGCCACGTTGCGGCTGACGGCCGAACTGCTATCTCAAGAGCGGATCACGAGCGCGGCGCTTACGTCCAAGCCGCTTCCTGAGGATGAGCTCTGGGTCGCGGCCGAATGGTGGCGGCGCATTGTTGTCGAGAGATCCGAGGTCGTCCGTATGGAGGCGATTTCGGAACGTCTGCAGCCCCAGGGCGAGCATCGGGGCCGCGGCCTCGTCATCTTCGGTCTTCGCCCTTTACATGGTCGGGCTGATCTTACCCGCGAAACAATGATTACACGCATTTTATAGCTTCGCGACCGCAACACTTTCGTCCCGGTGATCGCGATCAAGATGACACCTGCCAGCACTGACGGTGGCTTTGAGGGGCGGCACTACCTCTTGCGCCACTGCGGCTATCCGCAAAACGGCAGCGCCGTCCTCTTTCTGCGCGCGGACGGCTCCGGCAAGGTTGCGGCAGACCCCTACGACTGGGGCGACCGGACCTTCCGGACCGCCCACCTATGGGTCGAGGAGCATTTTGATGAGCTGGCGGACGGTGATGTCATTTGCGTCGAGACGATCCTCGGCGAGCGGGAGACATCAAAAATATCAGAACGCTTCGGCTCTTGACATTCTATCGAGAGCTACGATTTGCGCAGCGCGCGCATGGCATCATGCCAAGACGGGCCGTGGCTCGCAGCCGGAGCATATGGTGCGCTGGTTAGCACATGCACTCGCGCCGAAGCCTCCATGCCCCGCGCCTTCGCCACGTCAGCGAGCGCGGAAAGGAAAACGTCTGGATTGGCGTCCTCACGTGTCGCTGTGAGTTACTCGGCAATGGCCTCGTCGTTTTCGAGATAATCCGCCACATCAAAGGGCGCATAAGTCCGTGCGCGGACATGGCGCGTACTTCAAGAGCTCCGGTTGGAAACATGTATCCGCAGAATCAAGAGGGCTTCGGGAATGCACAAACCACGCGACTCAGTTCACGTTTGGCCAATCAAGCCAACCTTCAACATTCGGTCAGTAATTTTGACGTTGGTTTTGACGCGGCCTGGGAATTGGATTTCTGGGGCCGCTTCCGGTGCAACGTCGAGGCTACCGACGCCAGCCTGCTTGCTACCGTAGCTGATTACGACAATGCGCTTGTCTTACTTACGGCGGAAGTCGCTAGCACCTATGCCGAGATGCGCACCTTCGAAGTGCTCATTCAAATAGCTTATAAAAACGTCAAGATCCAAAAAGAGGGATTAGAGATCGCGGAGTCGCGTTTCCGCAACGGCGCCACTTCTGAATTAGATGTCACGCAGGCGCGTTCGTTATATGAGTCGGGGTTCTCTCTGTCGTGGCCATGTTCGCCATTTTTTGGCATGCGCAGCTTCGCAGCTTTCCGCACGGCTTTGGTCCGCGGCAAATCGCACGGAACCTAACTCCGGTGATTTCTTTATCGCGGCCTTCGCCCCCGATCGTGCCAGGCTACCTGGTGATGATGCCTATTGATTTCGACTCAGAAGTTGCAGGAGACCTTCCCGGTGTAGCCAGGGAGGCTGGCCGCATCCTTTTGGGCTGCCAAATGTAGCGCGGCGATAGTCGCCCCCTCGAACCTCGTATCAATGTCTTGCGGCGCAATGCCCGTCTGCGCCCAGCGTACTCGAAGGTAGTCAGCCCACTGGAACTCCAAGTAATCCTCGCCGCTGGAGCTCTTGTCACCCTTCTCGAACCCGCAGGACTCCCGAACCGCGCCAGCCAGGCTCCGAAATGGATTATTGCTCAGATCTTTGACAGAGGCGGGAAGATCGCGAGGTGGTATTGGATTGCCGTTCTGGTCTTTCAGATAGACTTCGTTATTTTCTTCCAGGTGTTTCCAAAAATCATCCGGCTTAGCGTCCGATAGGTTATCGACGATAGTACAGTATGTTTGCGACGCGCCAACATCATAGAGCGCTCGTGCTAGATGATGGTGATCCGTGATATAAAAAATACCACCTGGTCCGATGATGATCGGCTCTTCCTTATTATGCTTCAGCAAATATTTAAGAAAATCCCGATCAGATCGCCGTCGAATTTCATTATTTAGCTTTTCTGCCTTGATCCGAACTTCTACCATTCCGACCGATGCCTGAGTAGGATGAAGGTCAGAAATCTTACATAAGCAGATATCCCCTTTTTTTGACTGCTCGTCGCAATTTATATCCTTCGCCAGAGCTGGCCGGCAAAGAATGGAGAAAATAAGAGTGACGAGTATCCGAGCAGACGCTGCGTTTCGCATCAAGAATCCCCGCGCGTTTTCTAACGGACATCCGGCGCGATTGCGATGGTGATCAATATAGCGACGAGGATGGCCGTTATCCAAAACCACTTCAATCAGCGGCGCCGATTGATCGCGTTATCGACGATGTCCGCGGCTTCGGTGTGATCCATAGGCAAGTCCCAAAAGGTGGCGAGGGCCAAGGTTTTGTTGACGATAAAGTTCGCACGTTCCTTGCTCATACCTCCGCCTTTCTTCACTGCGGCGTCGATTAGCATTTGCGTGATTTCATACCGTTGCCAGGTGGCGCGCCTTGGCGGCTCGAAGTCTTCCTGGCTCCAGGACTGGCCGATGCGAATACCCCATGGAGCGCGAATAGAAATCCATCGGCGGGTCATTTCGGCTGTCCCTTCGGCTTTGTCGGTTTGAGCCGCACGCCGGCATGCCGAACTCTTGTACTTCATCTGAAGACGAAAGGCGTCCCGGCGGCGCCACAAGTATACCATTTAGAAAAGCCATATCATCCTCCCAAAAAAAGCTGCGACTTAGCGTGTCCAGACATGACAACGCCTGTACCTACGCCGCAACGCCGAGCTTTGCAGAGATCTGGGCAAGCGTCGCCTTTTCGGCTTCGCTGACTGGCACGCCGCCAAAACCGAGGAAACCGCCTTCAGTCGAAGCTTCTGCCACCGCCTGGGCGGTATGGCGCAGCCAGATCTTGAATGCGCCAGCATCCGAGGGGGCCTTCGTATCTACGATTGCTGCAGCCTGTTTTAGGACTTCCAAGGCGGCAGCTGTGATTTCGGAGGGTTTCTTGCCGGATAATTGCGTCCGCAGACCTTCGCGGGCGGCGGCACGTCCTTCCCCAGTCTCAAATTCGCTGGAAACGGCCTTGATGAGTTCGTTCGCGCTCGCATCGCGGGCCGCGCCCATCACCGCGCGTGCGCTCGCCATGCTTTCCTTAAGCGTTCCCCAAAGACCGCTTGGGTCGGCAGCGGTGACCGCGATGCCGGCCATCATTACGCTTTCAAGAAGTGTCGTCCACTCGGCGGGTGTGAAATCTGATTTGCCAGCCATCGGTTTCCTCCTTTTAGGCGCGCATTCGCTCCGTGGGTAAGAAACGCATGAACGCTGATATCCTGTGTCCCGTTGGGTTTATTCGGTCGATTCGTTGGTGAGTTAATTGCTCTCTGACAGCAACGTCGTTTTGACACCCGCGGATATATGGATAACTGGTAGGCGTAGCTCAAGGGCGCCAACTGGTATCATTCTAACCTTATCTTTAGTCTCGGCACGGTCAGTCTGTGAACTGCCAATCTCGAGGCAAGAGGTGCGCCCCGCGATTACGCCATGCGCGCGCGCCCTAGGCCAACCCGCTACGGCAGGCCAAGCCTCGGCGACTTCGATAAGCCCGGCCAGAAATGGGGGAACGCATAACGCAAAGGATCGGGCCTGAACACATCATGGCCTTGGGCGCGCTTCCCCCGGTGCTTCCAGCGGTCAAGATCGATGGGGAATATTATTGGGACGGCGGTATCGTCTCGAACACGCCGTTGCAATATCTACTGGAACAAGACGAGCATCAATCATCGCTGGTTTTTCAAGTGGACCTTTTTAGCGCGCGCGGCACCCTGCCCTGTCAGATGTCGGATGTCCTCACCCGCCACAAGGAGATTATGTATTCGAGCCGCACCCGCCAGAATACCGATGCGTTCGCCCGTGCCCACAACATGAAGATGCGCCTCGCCGAGGCACTGAAAAGAGTTCCTTCCGAGGCGCTGCGGCCAGGCGAAAGGGAATTTCTAGCCGAATGTTCGAACGCCGCCGTCATTAATATCGTGCATCTTATCTATCAGCATTAGAACTATGAAGGCCACGCGCGGGATTATGAGTTTTCCGGCACTTCGATGCGCGAGCAATGGGATTCTGGCTATGAAGATACATTGCGCACCGCTTCGCCATCCCGAATGGCTGGAGCGCTCGGCGATCACGCGCGGCGTGACGGTCCACGACCTGCACCGCGAGGACCCGACGTAACGTCCGCTGCGGGAGGAATGACCTTTGCCAAGCTCATATCGATTTGACGGCCGCAAAAAAAAACACAGCGTACCAATGCTTTGAATGATTGGCCGCTTCACTGTTGTTTGCATAATCCGCTGCCATCATCGCGATCGTGGCTGATCTTGCGATCAATCGGCAATCAGGCACAGCTGGGTAGACCGCGGCGAGACGCTCAATCGCCGGTGACGGGGCCACACCAGCCTGGAAGGTAATTGGAATCCGTCCCCTTTGACCGCGCCAGACCACGACGTTTCCAGGTGGCGGATCGCCGGTTCGGGCGAGATAGCCGCCCAAGCGCGCAAGCTTTGTAAGATAGAAGGAGAGCGTTCCGGGTTTGCATCGTCGGTTGCCGGAATCGCAGACGAGTTGGTCGAGCAATGCGATTTCAGAGTCAGTCAGCGCCATTGTAGGTGACGCATCCGGCGCAAGGCGATTGAGCATGGTGATCCAGAGAACTCGCCATCTCATAATGCAAAAGAACGCCATCAAATTGGCGAGCCGCTCGGCGGTGCGCAATTTCGAGTCTTCGGCTCGGCAGCCTGACTTCAAGATTTTGTGGAAAACTTCGATCTTCCCACGCATAGCGTACCAGTTGATCTTTTCAATCGCTTCGGCGCGTCCGCGCACGGGAAGATCGGTGATTAGCTTCCATTCGATCGGCTTTCGGCCTTTCGGCGCGCCGCGTTCACTGGCGTGGATCACCGCAAGTTGGAGAGAGGGATAGCGCTTCTGCTTGCCTATGGGAGGCTGGACCATGATGCGCCGGAACTTGATTTCCAGCGTGACTTTTGTGATTTCGCCCTTGTCGTTTCGCACTTCGATGCGATGGAAGCCTTTGACGCTGGTTTCCGCCATCTCGGTCGCGATCGTATGTCCGCCATCGCCGGCGAGCCGATCGACGCAGGCGCGAACCAAAAAGTGCGCGCCGATGTCGTGCGTCAGGCAATAAAGTTCGTAAATGTCGCTTTCCCGGTCGCCGACATGGATACAGCGTTCCGGCTGTCCCAGGCGCTCGACGGAATGCCGAAGATTCTCGAGCCAGCGCATGCTTTCCTTCTTTTCGATAGGAACGCGAGTCGGGTTGATCTTCCTCTTGAGAGCTGCCGTTCCTCTGAACTTCTTCCGCGTCCAGAATTATACCGCCGCCAATCCCATTCCGCAGACAGTATGATGGCGCAGGAGACCGCGCTTGTCGCGGCCGCTATTGACGCTGTTGGTCACGCCGACGGCGCCGGCGTTCGCACGTTGATAGGAGAATTCCGTGGTGTCCTGGATGAGAAGGACCGGGCCGTCGCTAGCGTCGTACCGGGCCCGGGTCGCGGCGAAATGGCCGCTCAGGATGTCGCCTTCGTCGACGCGTCCATTGGCGAAACACCGAGAGGCCGCTTTGGTGTTCGCCCAGTCCTGGCAGGCGAACGGGATGCTCTCGCCCATGCCGTCGCCGAGCTGCTTCAAGAGCTCGCTAAATCGTCGACCGAGACGCGCATCCTTGAAAGCTGTTTCGTCGACCTCGCGCGCAGTCCAATGCTGAGCGGCGTCTGGTCTCCGATGCTCGCCTCGTGCGGACGGTTTCCCTACAGCAACAGCATAAGATTTTTCGTTCCCCGAGCCCACGGCGCGCCTCGATTCAGCCTTTCAGACGCCCGATAAAGAATCATAACCGATTCATCCCGTTCAATATTTTTTCGTCGCCACTCACTCCGCTGATTCAAATATTTGTGGGTAATTGAAAGGGTGTATCCACCGGCAAGCCTGAGTTCGCCGGCCAAACTACGGAATGGATCATCGACGAGATCGGTGACAGTTTTCGGAATATCGGCGTAATCACGTCGGCGGCCCTGATCATCAAACGGATGCATCCAACTGCGATTGTCGAGCACAACCCAAAAGGCGTCCTTTTTCGGCTTGCTCAGGTTCGCCATGACCTTACGAGTATGTCCTTGACGCCCTCTTCGTGAAGCGCGAGGGCAAGATGATGATGATCGATGACATAATGACGCTGCTTCGGACCAAGAATTACGGGGATCATATGCTTGCCCAGGAATTCGGCGCCTTTCGTGTCAGCTTGCTCGCGCCAGTTCTTTCGTTTGGCCTTCACCTCCCGCAAGCCGACCGTGATCTGTGTCGGGTGAAGTTCCGTGATCGGTACCGGATTGAGAAGCGGCTCACGTACGTTGGGCATTGTCACCTCCTCATTTACGGCAGAGGTCCACTAGAGGCCGAACAAAGCGCGAGGGCGTGCCGCTTGTCGGACTGAGACAATGTTTCACTCTCCGCTCGCCTACGCAATATGTGTGAACCAGCGTGCACGAGACAATTCGCTCAGCGCCAGAAGGGGCGGGTTCGCCTAAAGGACTTCCATGATTTGCGTAGATTGTCATCCGCGATCTTCGTGCCACGCCCGCACCATCCGAGAACGATGCCCGCGGCCTTCGCGGTCTGTGGACCGGCAGCCGCCTCGATATCCCACAGGAGATGTGTCGCGCTCGCTTCGTCGTTAAAGGCACCGAGCCCTTCCTGGAGTTGCGCGACCGCTCGGACGTAGGGCCGGGCACCGCTAAAAAAAAAGTTGAAGAATTCCGCCGTGTAGCGAATTTTCTTGAGCGCGATCCGGACTTCGTGTCGTTTCTCGGGGGGCTTCTGCGAAAGCCGCCGACCGCGTTTGAGGGCGCGCTTGTGAAGCCGCTCCAAAGTTTCGCCAGCGAAGACCTTGGCTGGCTCGGTCAGCCGCAACAATTCAGCGCCTGACAGGGCGCTTCGCCAGGCTCGGCGCGCCAAAAAAGCGCGTAGCTTCAGAACAAATCGCGTCGTCGACGGATCCTCGATCACTTGTTGAGCGATCGCGTAAGCGGCCAAACGATGCTCTTCGACCGCGGTCAAAAGCGCTTCGAAGCCCTTGTCCCGCGCATAATGTGTGAGCGGACCGGCTTCGACTAAATCTTTGAAGGCATCCCAATTCCGCGCCGGCCCGAGGGCAGCAGCGATCTGCTTCGCCTCCGCCCGGAAGATTTCGAATTCGGCGCAGGGCAGAACACGGTTGACGAACGCCAGAGCCGTGCGCAAGCGTCGTAGAGCGACACGCATTTGATGGATCGATTCCTGGTGACGCGTTTCCGTCAACGCGGGCCAATTCGCCACAAATTGCCCAAGAGCGCTGTTAATGACAATTTCGACTGCCTGATCGAGTGTCGCGTCTGCGGGAAATTTCAAGGCTTCCGCCCGGACCGGCATTGGGGGCTCATCAGCCGCCAGCATGAATCCGCGGTCGGCCTTGCTCATTATTTCAAGCCGCACAGGCAAAGCGTCCGTGAGTCGAGCTGCAAAGTCATAGAACGCCGCCTCTTCGCCGGCCTTCAGCTCCAGTTCGACTCCCGTCAACGGTTGTCGACGATCGCCGACAACAACAAACCCTTCGTCGAAAGCCACCTGGATCACGGATCGTTCGAGATTGAGGCAGCGCAGACGCCGCTTAATCTGAGTCTCAAACTTCTGCTCGAGTGGGCATCCATCGATGACACGATTCAACTCGACTGAAATCTCCTCGCCGAACAAGGTAATGTCGGGATCGGGGCGCGGTACGCGAACCTCCGTCTCGCTTCGCGAAAACGGTGTGTCCGCAAGCGGCCCTGCTCCCTTAACACCCATAATGTGCGTGCTGCGCACCTTCCGTACCCGAAGAACCATTCGTTGTTTGCGAAGATCGCCTGCAGGCGTATCAAAATAGACGGATCGTAGGGTTCGCCTCGGTGCATCCGCGGCTTGTATCGCAAGCAATTCCGAGCGGAGCGCGAGCCTCAAGCCTGCCGCGTCAGTCTTGAACTTAACTTCCAACTCGCGGCCCGTCGGCAGCGCGACGGGTTCAACGTGAGGTGTAGGCACAGCAACCCTGGTTCTTCTCGCGCCGCGCGAACGGTCCATTTTGGAAGCTCTTTTTAGGCGAATTCCACCAAGTGACGGTTGCCGCTGTCAACGGATATTGGCAATGCCAACCTCCGCGAAACATCAAAACTCAAATTTCTATCTCGGGGTGCTTCCAATGTCCCGCGTTTCAGCGAAGTAACATAAGTTGGAACCCAAGAGGCTATCGGGTGGTATAATACAATAAATCTCAACCTTCATTGAGTACACAATCCCTCAGGCGATCGAGCGGCCAATGCCGATTGGCCTTCTGCGCATGTGGCCATACCGAGACGGGGCCGCCATGAGCGGACGCGGGACTGCCCGCCCACTGTTGTCAGTCCGAGCGCGTTGTCGATTTCACGAGGCGAGAAGATCGGGTCATCGAAGGTGACACCGACGGCGACCGATAGAGCCGCCGTGATGAGGGCTCCACAGAAAGACCGCAATATCATTGGTCGAGAAGACCCGGCCTCGCCGTCATGTTTAATTTTTCAAGTTTGCCACCGTCTTACCGGTGGGACGTCTAAGCGGAGTATTCCGCCGTAATTTAAGATTGTGGGAAGACAGCGCGTCGCAGTAATCCTTGTGCTAATTGAAATGATGAGAAAACGCACAATGCCTTAAAGTGCTGTATTTCAAGGCGCGCAATAACATGTCTTGGCGTCACCATGCTCTTGAACTTGCCAAACAAATTCGGGCTGAAGACCCGCGCATGCATAAACTGCGTGTCGCGACTGAGATTGCCAACCGGTGGAAGCATGATCCGGACCCTTGTCCCAGTACCGGACATTTGATCCGGGCTCTTCGCGAATGGGAGGAACACGGTAAGCTTGCGCTACGAATTCGTTAGCAGCAAGGCGATGATCGGGTAAGCCGTTAATCGGTCCTCCGAAAACGCGACAGGTAAAGCAAAATTGTTCCGGGGATAAACAAGGATCGGTTTGCGCCAAACCCGTCGCAGCTAGTTTTTACCCAAGCCATATGCATCGAATGTGACACAACATTCCCCATCTCGTCGCCCATCGTCCGCACGCTCCAATGCGTGGTCCTCGCGCCTGCGGCTGATCGCCGAACTGCGGTCGCCGCCGGTCACATCGACAGCGTAAAGCGTTTGGTTGTCACGCTTTCGATCAAAAACTACGGGAGACGTGCGTATGTCGACAACAGAACTCGCGTTTTCGGTGCGCCGCTCTTTGTCGGCGTGTTCCCACGCCTGTCGCGAGGATGTTGGCGGCGGCGGTCCGAGATTGCCAGGAACCCCCAAACGTCGCAGAGTGGGTTTGAGCCGGCGGTCATCTGGAGAATGTCGGGTGGAATCTGTCTTAACTCTCTGCCGCTCGTTTGCCGTTTCTTGACTTCAAGGGAGAAGGTTGGTCATGGCTCTGGACGAAAATAAGCTCCACGATTTTTTGGGTAGGGCGCTGGTTGATCTGGGCGGCGCGATCAACGCCGTTCTGATGTCCATCGGCGACGCATTGGGATTGTACAAGGCTCTTGCCGCAGGGCCGCAGTCATCTGCCGAGCTCGCGGATAACACCAACACCAACGAACGTTACATTCGCGAGTGGCTGAACAGTCAGGCTGCTGGCGGCTATGTCCTTTATGACAAGGCGACGGGCAAATATTCGCTCAGCGAAGAGCAAGAACTTTGTCTGGCGAATCCCGACGGACCGGTCGATTTGCCTGGCGCCAGCTTGTTGGTGCAGGATTTTTTCCATGTGCGCGAACGTGCGTTGGAGAATTTCCGGACCGGTAAAGGCATGGAATGGGGTGAACATCACCCGTGCCTGTTCCACGGAACTGAGCGGTTTTTCCGTGCCGGCTATAATGCGAATCTTCTTTCATCGTGGATTCCGGCGCTCGACGGGGTGGAAGTCAAGCTTAGGAATGGCGCAAAAGCCGCTGACGTCGGTTGCGGTCACGGCGCAAGCACTATTTTGCTCGCCAAGGCGTTCCCCAAGTCTGAATTCGTCGGATACGACTATCATGGTCCGTCTATTGAGACGGCGACGCAACGCGCGAACGACGCCGGCGTCGTCAATGCTAGGTTCGAGGTTGCGGATGCTACCGGCTATCGGGCGAAAGAATTCGATCTGATCGCCTTCTTTGACTGTTTGCATGACATGGCCGATCCGGCAGGAGCGGCGCGGCACGCGCGAGGCGCACTCAAATCCGACGGGCGCTGTATGCTCGTTGAGCCGTTTGCCGCCGACGAGGTCGCGGATAATCTTAATCCGGTCGGTAGACTTTATTACGGCGCTTCTTCTCTTGTGTGTGTGCCGGTTTCATTGGCCCGCAATGGTCCAGCACTTGGTGCCCAGGCGGGAGAGCGGCGGTTGCGCGAGATCATGGTCGATCAGGGTGGATTCTCATCGATGCGCCGGGCGACCGAGACGCCGTTCAATATCGTCCTTGAGGCCAAGCCCTGAAGCGACCTGATGGATCGGCGCTCAGTTCCCTTCAGTCTGTTTACCGGACTGCGAAGTCGTCTCCGCTAATCTCAATCACGGTTTTGCCGTGGCGAATGAGAGTTAAAACAGATGGCGAAACACAAAGAAGAGGAACGCTGACAGACCGATTGCGCAAGGTAGGGTTAGCACCCATGCCAGAGCAAGGCTGCGCAACGTCGACATTTGTACACCTGAGCCATTGGCGGCCATCGTGCCCGCGACGCCCGAGGAAAGCACATGTGTCGTTCGAAACCGGCAGGCCAAAACTGTCGGCGGCGCCGATCGTCCCCATGGCGACGATTTCGGCAGCGGCGCCCTGACCATAAGTCATATGCTGTTTGCCAATCTTTTCGCCGACAGTGATGACGATGCGCTTCCAGCCGATCATCGTTCCGAGTCCGAGCGCGAGTGCGACCGAAAACTTCACCCAGTCAGGAATGAATTTCGTGGCGGCGTCGAGACCCTTTTTGTAGGCGCCGAGCGTCGCTATATCCGCCTTCGAAAGATCGCTTTCCTTGTCTTTTTGCAGGAAACGGATTGCCTCGGACGTGAGATACATATCGTTGCGTGTATTGCCGACGGCCTCGGCTGGGATCTTGGCAAGTGAACCATAGGATTGGATCTGTTTTGCAATATCGCGGATCAGCAGCGCGAGTGAGGGATAGGTTCCTTCGTTGATCTGATGCGTGGTTACGTAATTGGTGACGGCAGGATACGTGGATCGCCGAGGACATTATAGCCCGTCGCCTTGGTCTCGACGACCTTCGACGCCGCAAGTGATGTTTGGATGAAATTTTCCACCTGCCTCTCGGGCAGCGCCCGGTTCAAGGCATAGGCGGTCGGCACCGTACCGATCAGAATGAGCATGATCAGCCCCATGCCCTTTTGTCCGTCGTTCGAACCATGCGCGAAGGAGACCCCGGCGGAGGTAAAAATGAGCAAACCACGAATCCAGAGTGGGGGCGCGCCCGCCACCTTGGGCTCGGCGTATAATTCAGGCTTCTTGATCAGGAACTTCATGGTCAGGAGAAGACCGGCGGCGCAGAAGAAACCGACGATGGGCGAGAACAAAAGCGCATAGCCGATCTCAACAGCCTTGTTCCAATCGACGCCCGATGTTCCATCACGCCCGCGCATCAGCGCATTGGCGACGCCAACGCCGATGATCGAACCGATCAAGGTATGCGAACTCGACGCTGGCAGCCCGAGCCACCATGTGCCGAGATTCCAGATGATCGCGGCGATCAACATCGCGAAGACCATGGCGAATCCCGCCTCGGAGCCAACCTGCATGATCAGCTCGACGGGCAATAAGGAAACAATGCCGAAAGCGACGGCGCCAGTCGAAAACAATACGCCAAGGAAATTGAAAAAACCCGACCAGACCACCGCGATCGGGGGCGCCAGCGAGTGGGTGTAGATGACTGTTGCGACCGCATTGGCGGTGTCGTGGAATCCGTTGACGAATTCGAAGCCGAGCGCGATGAGCAGCGCCACGCCGAGCAGGAGGAAAGGCAAGTAGCTGGTGACGGGCGTACCGGCCGCAGTCAAATCCTTATGGATGTTGTAGGCGGTAAAAAAGAGCCCGAGTGCCATAATGGCGAAGAAAGTGAGGAGCGTTTTGATCCCCATCGGCTGATCGAGTTTAGGCCGAGCAATTTCGCTCGGTGGGGACGCGATGTCGGTGGAAGGAAGCGATGTCATGCGCGCCCTCTCTACTTCGCCAGAGCTGCCTACGCCCGTCCTATGACGCTCGAATGACAAAACCGGCGCTGTTTTGTCAATGAGCATAGGAAAGCATAAATTCATCACGTAGGCTGCAATGATTAGTGATTACTATAGAGTGTTATCGGCTGACAATTACTTAAAAATAGAAGTGAAGCGTCTTATGTAGTACGCCCTTTATTCTCTGGTTTTACTTCCAGTTTTTTGGCGTTCCCACGCGATGCAGTTGCATCAGCCGCGAAATTTACTACGTCCAACAAGGAGAGGTCGGTAGAAGGATGACGCGCCGAGCGCCGCGACGGTGTTTGTACTTCCGCCGATTCCCCGACAGCCTGGAAGGCGTCTTCACCGTCGGCTTGTTCGTCGGTGGGCGAGATTGGGGAGAATGGGGATGTCGCCTCGGATCGAGGATTACGGTCTCATCGGCAATTGCCAGACCGCCGCGCTCGTCTCACCTGACGGCTCGGTCGATTGGCTGTGCTTGCCGCGATTCGACTCTGCCGCGTGCTTTGCCGCCCTCTTAGGGACACCTGACAATGGCAGGTGGGAGATCGCACCCGCCGACCCTTCACCGCGTATCACACGACAATACCGGGACAGCACCCTCATCCTCGAGACCACGTTCGAGACCGAGCACGGCACGGCAACGCTCATCGATTTCATGCCGCTATCTGATGGCACGTCCGACCTCGTGCGTCTCGTTGTCGGCCAGCATGGCCGACTCGATTTCCGCACCGAGCTCGTAATTCGGTTTGATTGCGGCATCAGCGTGCCCTGGGTGAGCCAACTGGAAGATGAAAATGGCCTCGAGGCGGTGACCGGACCCGACATATTGGTTCTGCGCACGCCGGTGGCCCTACACGGCGAGGATCTTCGCACCATCGGCGAGTTCTCCGTGGCTGCGGGCGAGACGGTCCCCTTCGTGCTGAGCCACGGGGCGTCGTACCGGCCACGGCCAAGCGCTGTTGATCCTCAGGTGGCTCTCGCCCAGACCGAGACGTTCTGGCGGGATTGGTCCGCCCGCTGCCCGCCCGTTGGGCCATGGAGCGAAGCGGTCAAACGATCACTGCTGACGCTGAAGGCGCTCACTTACGGCCCAACAGGCGGTATCGTGGCTGCAGCGACGACCTCGTTGCCCGAGCAAATCGGCGGGCCACGCAACTGGGATTACCGCTATTGTTGGCTGCGCGATGCATCATTCACCCTGCTCGCGCTGATGAACCTCGGGTATTATGACGAGGCGAGGGCCTGGCGTGACTGGCTGCTGCGCGCGGTTGCGGGCAGCCCGCAGCAAGTGCAGATCCTGTATGGCATAACTGGAGAAAAGCAGCTGCCAGAACGGGAACTGCCTTGGCTGGCGGGGTACGAAGGCTCGCGCCCCGTTCGCATCGGCAACTCAGCGGTCGGGCAGCGTCAGCTTGACATCTACGGCGAGGTCATCAATACGGGGTTTGAGTTGGTGCGTGGCGGCATGCAGCCGTTACAGCGTGGCGCCGACATGCGCCGCGTCGCTCTCGAGCACCTTGAAACGATATGGCGTGAGCCGGATGAAGGTATCTGGGAGGTGCGCGGCGGACCCCGGCATTTCACACATTCAAAGGTGATGGCTTGGGTCGCATTCGACCGCGCGGCGATAATGGCGGAGGACTCCGGCGACACAAGCACGTCCATGCGCTGGCGGCAGATTGCCGACGAGATCCATGGCGAAGTCTGCCGCAGCGGCTTCGACCGTGAACTCGGCAGCTTTGTCCAATTCTACGGATCGCGCCGGCTTGACGCCAGCCTCCTGCAGATTCCGCTTTTCCGCTTTCTGCCGGCAAGCGATCGGCGCGTGCGCGGCACGCTGGCGGCGATCGAGCAGCGGCTTGTGCGCGATGGCGGCTTAGTGATGCGCTACGACACCGCGGATGGCGTCGACGGTTTGCCGCCAGGCGAGGGCGCTTTCCTCGCCTGCAGCTTCTGGCTGGTGGACAATTACATCTTGCAACAGCGTTTCGATGATGCACGCGTGCTTTTCGAGCGCCTGCTCGCCTTGCAGAATGATCTCGGTCTGCTCGCCGAGGAATACGACCCTCGCGCCCGCCGCATGCTCGGCAATTTTCCGCAGGCATTCAGCCATGTCGGTCTGATCAACACGGCGATCAACCTTGCAAGTGTCCAGGGATCGGCCGCGATGGGCCTTCAGCCAAGCCAGGGGTAGGATCGTCGATATGTTTTGCCCCCGCAGATGTGGCTGCTTAACCTCCACACCCCAAAGGAGCTGCGCGGAGCCGCAGTCGGGGAATCGGCGAAATGTTGAAGTTCTGAGGCACCGACATCGTCATCGAACATTCGGAGAGCTACAAGGGGGGCTCGTTCAAGATCGGTCCGGACTACGACAAGGAGAAGATTGTGGGACTGAACCGTGACGTCGAGAAGACCTATGTCTCTGTCAAGATTACCGTCGCCTATGCCGGCCAGACGCCCGCGCCGAAGCCGTTCCTAACCCGTCTTATTCACCCAACTGACGTGCGTTGATGGTTTTGAGCGCGATTTGATTTTGGGCGCAGTTCGGCATCGCGTTTTTGCCGCTTGGTCGGTCAGTACTTTTCGAACGCGTTGGGGTTTCCGGGATCGACATGGAGGTTGTCGTTACCGTAAACCCAATGCAACTGGCGTATAGCCGCGAATCAGGCGATGCTTCCCCCCATGGGAGACATGCTCAAACTGATCAGGTGGGCAGTGCGTATCGATCGATGCATCAACGTCGCGGATTTCCGCTTGATGGCACGGCGGAGACTGCCGGGCCCCATCTTCCATTACATCGACGGCGGGGCCGACGACGAGGTCACGTATCGGAGAAATACCGAAGCCTACGAGCGGTGCGATCTGGTGCCCAACGTTCTCGCGGGTGTCGAAAGCATCGACATGTCGATAACCGTCATGGGGCAGAAAATAGACATGCCCCTGTTCTGCGCACCGACGGCGCTTCAGCGGCTGTTCCATCATGACGGTGAAAGGGCGGTCGCCAAGGCTGCCGAGAAATTCGGCACCATGTTCGGCATTTCGTCCTTAGGGACGATAAGCATCGAGGCGGTCTCTACGATCAAAACGCCGAAACTCTTCCAACTATATTTCCATAAGGACAGAGGCCTAACCAACGGTATGATCGAGCGGTGCGTCGCCGCAAATTTCGACGTTCTGGCGCTGACCGTTGATACAATCACGGGCGGAAACCGGGAACGCGACTTGCGGACCGGCTTCACCTCGCCCCCGCGCTTGACGCTCAAAAGCCTCCTCAGCTTCGCTATGCACCCAAGTTGGGCGGCCAACTATTTCATGCGCGAGAAGTTCGAGCTGCCCCAACTGAAGGACTACGTGAAAGAGGGGTCGAGCATCTCGGTATCCGTCGGCGACTATTTCAGCACGATGCTTGACCAATCAATGAACTGGCAAGACGCCGAGGATGTCCGCAAGAAATGGGGCAAGCAGTTCTGTCTCAAGGGCATCATGAGCATTGCGGACGCAAAGCGTGCCGTGGACATCGGTGCGACGGGCATCATGGTGTCCAATCATGGCGGGCGTCAGCTCGACGGGTCGAGGAGCCCGTTTGACCAGCTCGCCGAGATCGTCAATGCTGTCGGCGACAGAATAGATGTGATTTGCGACGGCGGCATCACCCGTGGCACCCACGTCTTGAAGGCCCTTTCCGTGGGCGCGAAGGCGTGTTCGGGAGGAAGATTTTATCTATATGCTCTGGCGGCCGGGGGTCAGGCCGGCGTTGAAAGGGCGCTTGGAAATCTCCGAGCCGAAATCGAACGCGACATGAAGCTGATGGGCTGTCAATCCGTCGACCAGCTGAGCCGTGTGAACTTGAGGTTCAGATGAGCGAAAGCGAGCCTGAAGGATGCGGCCGAGGTCCAGCGCCTCGCCCTTCAGCTTGCCAGGTAGACGTACACGCGGCCCGCATTTTCGGCGGGCTCTCGGGGAACATCAAAGCCGGCCGTAAATTACTAGTTTTCGGCTGCCGCTGATCGCTGCGTCTATATCCGCGCCTATACTCAATCGCATTCAGCTTGCCGAGTACGAGCCCGCGAGGCCTTCCATGACCTCGCCGAGACGCCCAGCGTCCTTCACCCAGAGTGTTTCGCGCTAGGCTCCGGACGAGAAACGTTCGCGGGATCAAGAACACGGCGAAGATGATCATGGCGGGGGACCTCGTACAGCCTCAAGGAAGAGTAATTGATTCGCCGGCCCGATTGAGGTCGAGGCAAAGGAGAGGAAAGATCGCGTCGAAAGTGCGGGTATTGTCAGTCCTGGACAAGTACGCTCTTGACGTTGACGAACTCGTGGATGCCGAAATCGGAGCACTCGCGCCCGTAGCCTGAATGCTTGATCCCGCCGAATGGCATCCGGGGGTCAGAGCGCACAATAGCATTAACGAAACTCATCCCGGCTTCGAGCTCTTCAGCAGCAATCCTTTCGCCGCGATTGAGATCCTGGGTGATCACGCCGGAGCCAAGCCCGAATTGCGACTGATTGGCGATGCGGATTGCATCGGCTTCGTCCTGTGCCTCGATGACGGCCGCGACGGGACCGAATACCTCTTCCTCATAGAGCGCATTCCGGGACGCACATTCGTCATCACCGTTGGCGGGGGTACCAGGCTCCCTGGAGTTTGGGGATTTCTCCGTCCGCGAGGAGGTGCGCCCCCTTCCTCGATCAAAGCCCACTCGCAGCTTGGAATAAGTACCGTGCGAAACAAGTTTTGTGGAAAGCCGGCATCATGAAAAACGCTCTCAATTGCGAGAGCCCAACCCGGCGGTCTCCTGCACCTGAACGTTTGAAATATTCACGCCAGCAGGCTGTAACCCATAAAGCTCATCCCCGTTGGAAAGGGTGTGGCAAATAGCTAAGTCAAGTTTTGGTTCCATTCTCCGGAGCCATTCTTTAGCCCGCCGGGTGAACTCCGATTCGTGGCGCCCCGCTTGTTTCGAGCTGCTGGCGCGCTGCGTTGGGATTTTTCTGCACTGCCCGTGACGGGTAGGACCGCTTCCAAGGCAGCTCTCTTCTGCCTGAAGAAACCGTTTGCGCTGCCGGCGCTTAAAAGCGCCATCGAAGCTTTGATGTTGCCCGGTTAATTTTCTAAGGGTTGCGGGGGGCGTGACGATGAAGAGAGAGCCTTTTCGCTTGGCCCAGGTTCCGGAAAACGGCGGCAATTCGTGTGCTGCCCCAATGATATAAATTTGGTTTAATCCGCGTTCAGACCGCGTTATCGTCAACAAATAAACTGTCACGCGGGACTGCATCGAGTGGCATCAATCGAGCATTGAAGCGGACCCGGGTCGCGCAGTAGGGACATAGGATTGCGTCTGCCTCGCCCATATTGATGTAGACGTGCGGGTGGTCCTGCGGTGGGGACTCGCCGATACACATGAATTCCTTCACCCCGATGCAGATTTCCGGGACGCCGCGGTCGTTCTTGAACTCATTACAGACATTCTCGGATGGGAGCGTGGGAGTCGGTAGAACACCAACTACCACCTTCTCTCCACTAAAGGTCACGCATTTCGTCCAAAGGGCGCTCCCGGCCTTCAGCAACGAGGCGGCTTCGGTTACTGCAATCGAAATATGGAGAGGAAAATATGGGTCTACTTTTAAATATTGCTCTAGCAAGCCTATTCTTCACCGTTCTCGTTGTCTTTGCCGTCGCAATTGCCTTGGCGCCAGCAGTACCAAACGAGAGAGCACCGGCGACTGAGCATGATCATGAGGAAAGAGTGCATCGCCGAGAACGGCGGATGCCC
>DATBPZ010000088.1:0-3368 GCA_036561105.1 Methylocella sp.
GCCCGTCGCGCCAGTAGGCCACCGATCTGCTTGGGCACAATATACGATAAAGTCTGACCGCCGCGCGCCATTGCAGCAAGCGCTTCGGGATGCAGGCATTGCGACGGCGGTCTTCTACCCAAAGCCGATGCATCTGCAGCCCGCCTATGCCGCCTTTGGCGGCGGCGGCGGTTCGCTCCCGGTCAGCGAGATGCTCAGCGAGAAAGTACTGAGCCTGCCGTTTAATGCTTACGCCTCGGACAAGGAGGTCGACTATGTTTGCGCGGCCGTACGTGCCGCTTCCCCTATTCGCGCATCGATTTGACGCGCCGGCCAGAGTCATTCGTCTGTTTTCTGCAAGAAAAGCCTGATCTCATGCAAGTGAACACGAGAGCAGACGCGTAAGCCATTGGCGCATCGAATCAGGCTTCCTGCTGTGTGCAGGATGAGCCGGGACAAAAGCGCGCATGTCGGCTCGCTGCTGTCGATCACCGATATTCTCGCTGCGCAATACCAAGTCTCTGACAGTTTAACTTGCGGACGATTCCCAAATTGGCGAAATTTTAATTCAAAATGGCAAAACAGCCTTCGCAAAGGTTTGCCATGGCTGCCTCCCGGCGTGGCCGGGGAGAGAGCGACGTGACTAATCGACACGGCCAACAAAGGGGCCAACATGCTGTTTTTAGCCAACCCGTCGAATTCGCGTCCGCCGTTACAAACGGCGAAGCCGACGGCCTTCCCCCCGGCACTAGAGCAGAATCCGATCAACCTGTATCGTATCCACAGGCATTGAAGTAATTTTCACATTCGGCGGGTTTGAAGATGTCGGCGCAGGTTTCGAGCGCTCTCATCAAGCCGGCGACGGTTCGCTCGGCGATTTTGCGCAAGTAGGCTTTCAGCTTGGAATAGGCCTTTTCGATCGGGTTCATGTCCGGGCTGTAGGGCGGCAGGTATCGCAGTTCGGCTCGGCGGCTTTTATGAGTTGCTCGACTCTGGGCCCCTTGTGGCTGGAGAGATTGTCCATAACGACGATGTCGCCTGGCGAGAGCGTGGGAACAAGGCATTTTTCCACCCAGTCCTCGAACAGGGCGGCGTTGATCGGCCGGTCGAAAACCTTCGTCGCGGTCAGGCCGGAAAGGCGGATGCCGGCGACGAGCGTGACCGTCTTGTAATGGCCATGCGGAATGGCGCGCGCAACCGTCGTCCACGCCGGCAACGTCCGCTTTTGCGCGCCAGATTGGTGGAAGCCCCAGTCTCGTCGATGAAGACGAGTTTCAAAGGATCGAGGTCGGCTTGCCCGGCGAACCAGTCCCGGCGCTGCTTCAGAACGTCCGCGCGCTGCTGCTCCTCGGCGTGCGCGGTCTTTTTTAACCGTGATCTCGTGACGGTCGAAGAAGCGCCACAGCACGGAAACCGAAAAGCGCTCGCCGCAATTGGCGATGAACCGCTCCTTCATTTCCAGCAGCGTGATGTCCGGCGTGCGGCGGATCAGGCCCAGCAGATAGTCGCGATGCGCCTCGATGCGGCGGGAGCGGCGATCGCCGCCAGAAGGAGCCGGCGAAATCTCGCCCGTGGTTTCGTAACGCTTCACCCAGCGCACCGCGCTCGCGATGCTCACCTCGAACCGCTTGGCCGCCGCGTTGCGTGACAGACCGCCCTCGACGACAGCTTCCACCACTCGCTTGCGAAGATCATCGGAAAGCGCCATTCCCGCCGCCTCCTTCACGCGGCGGGAATCATGAATCAGAATGCGGCCGATTCGGGAAGTCCCCGCGATTCAATTTGCTCGGAGCCCGCTCTAGCTTAAGCGGCTAAGCAACCTGAGTCTGCCCTCATCGCTAACCAGACCTCATGCGAATTAAAGTCGGACATCAGCAGGGATGCCACACGCAAACGCAGTCAGGTCGCCAAGCGCAGTGCTCTCTATAAAAGGTTCTTGAGGATGCGACTCGTTTGCCGGACCGAAGCAGAGAGCTTAAGATGGGGGCGCAAGCTGCGCTTCGGCGATAGCGCATTGGTCTCGGCGCCTGCCGAAATCTTGGACGTTTAGGGAAGCGCCTGCTCAGCGCTCCTTTCTTATGCGGGGCAGCTATGAAAGCGGGCGAAGTCAACGCCGGGGGCCGTCTTGATCGCTTGCCGATCTCAGGTTTCCATTACCGGCTCTTCGGGCTGGTCGCCGCCGGGATGTTCTTTGACGCTTTTGAAATTTACTTAGGCGCGGGCGTACTCGCCGCTCTGGTCCAGTCCGGCTGGTCGGACCTCACCCAAAACGGCATGTTTATTTCTGCGACCTTCGCGGGGATGCTGATCGGCGCCTGGTCCGCTGGTGTGCTCGGCGACCGCTACGGGCGGCGCTTCTCTTACCAACTCAACCTCCTCATATTCGGGCTCGCCTCGCTCGCAGCCGCCCTGGCTCCTTCGATTGATTGGCTGATCACCGCCCGTTTTGTCATGGGAGTGGGGCTGGGCGCGGAAATCGTCGTCGGCTATGTGATATTGTCCGAATTCATGCCGCCGAGCCAACGTAGCCGTTGGGGCTCGGCGCTAGCCGCTATCACCAACTCTGCTCTGTTTTTCTCGGCCTTGAGCGGTTTCCTGATTATTCCTTCGCTTGGCTGGCGCTGGATGTTCGTCGTCACCGGCGCCGGAGCCCTGAGCGTCTGGCACTTGCGGCGAGGTCTTCCAGAGTCGCCGCGCTGGCTAGAGGCGAAGGGGCGTGCCGCGGAAGCGGAATCGGTGCTGGCTGCAATCGAAGCGGCCGTTTCGCGCGCCGGCCCCCTGCCGGCGGCTGCCAGCAAGCCCGTGCCAGCCCTGAGGGAGCAATCCATCACAGCATTATTCACTCAGGCGATGCTTTCGCGCACGCTTGTGGGCAGCCTTATCCTCATCACGCTCAACACGGTGATGTATGGCTTCATCGCTTGGCTGCCGACCTTCATGGTTAAGCAGGGGATGAGCGTCGTGTCCTCACTCGGATTCACGATGCTGATGTCGCTTGGGGGGCCGGTGGGCGCGTTCGCCGTCATGTGGATTGGCGATCGCATTGGGCGCAAGCCGATCCTTATAAGCTGCTCCCTCGCCACAATACTGCTGGCTTTCCTCTATCCTCACGCCGGTTCAGAGGCAGTTCTAGCGATCGTTGGCTTCCTCTTGGTAACCTGCGTCTACGCAATGGTGGCCGTCGCGTTCGCACTCTATGTGCCTGAATCATTTCCGACCGACATTCGCATGCGCGGCACAGGCTTCTGCAACGCAGCAGGACGTTTGATGACCATCATCACGCCGCAGATCGTGCCGGTCATTTTTGTGGGCGCTGGGGTTATCGGGATCGTGGCGGCGCTGTCGGGCTTGCTGCTGATCCAGGCTGCGGCGATCGCGTATTTCGGCAT
>DATBPZ010000089.1:0-73890 GCA_036561105.1 Methylocella sp.
CCGCGCGATCCCGTGCGACAGCGGAAAATAACACTCAATCCGGCGCATTTGCGCCTCGGAGAGCAAAAACAAATCAGCCATGGCGAAGCCTCCTCGCCCCGCCTATGAATCAGCCGACTCACCTCAACGCAAGAACTTTAATGGGTCCTGAGCATAGATCGCTGGAGTTCCTGAAGGGCGCAAATGCCGTTTCCTCGGATCCGCGTTGACCACCGTGCGCCAAGACAGTCCATCTGGGCAAAACCGCTTTGGACCTTCTGCGCGACCTGCCGCGGGGAGCCGAAAATCCGTACGTCATCGTCGGAAGCGAGAAGGGTCGTATTTGACAGATCATCAACATCCTTGGCGGCGGCTGCGCGCAGCAGCAGGTCTTCAAGGTGTGCGTATTCACGACCTGCGGCACACCTTCGCCTCATGTGGTCTTGCAGTCGGCGAAGGGTGATCAATGACCAGCAAACTTCTAGGCCACGCCCAGATCCAAACAAGCGCCAGCTGTGCGCAGCTTGCGTTAGATCCCATGAAGGCCGCCGCCAATAAGATCCCCGATCGGCTCGCTTCCGCGTCGATGGGCGCACCCGAAGACATCGGTTCGAGTAAACTTGCGCTGTAGCATCTGGTTGAATTGGAGAAACGCGCAGTTTTGCGGCGTTGAATCAATTTGGCGAGGTGACTATGTCTTAGCTGCTATCAACTCGCACAAATAATAGGGATGGAACGGAAATCGAATGTCCGCGTTTGAAAACGGTAATCCGTGGTTGCGATGCGTGGAAGGAACCAGCTCGGGCTGGGCCTCTTCATCAAGATAATTCAAGCCGTGGCGGCCCGCGAACGCGGCGTCGTGCAAATAATGCATCGTTTACAGTTGCAGGGAGTGGAACGCCACAATCAGAAAATAATGGGAGGTCGTCATGAGCGCCGAAGCAGCGAGAGGTTCGCATGGGCCAAGAATGCAGCCCAAGCCCGGCAGGATGAGCGAGCACAAGCCAGCAATTGACGAGGTTCATATCCTCTGGATCACAGGGGGACTAGGCTGCGACGGCGACTCGGTTTCAATCACGGCGGCAACCCAACCCAGTCTCGAAGATGTGATGCTTGGTGCCATACCGGGACTCCCGAAGGTTCGTTTGCATAACCCGGTGCTCGCTTTCACCGTCGGCGATGAGTTCATGGCACCCTTCCACAGGGCCGCACGGGGCGAGCTCGATAATTTTGTACTTGTGATGGAAGGTTCCATCCCCAATGAGAAGATCAGCGGTGATGGCTATTGGGCGGCCTATGGCACCGACCCCCAGACCGGCAACCCGATCACCATTCCCGAATGGCTTGACCGCCTAGCCCCGAAAGCACTCGCAGTCGTCACCGCCGGAACCTGCTCTGCTTACGGCGGCATCCATGCCATGAAAGGCAACGCCACCGGCTGCATGGGAGTCGCCGACTATCTTGGCTGGGATTGGAAGTCCAAAGCAGGGCTTCCCATTGTCAATGTGCCCGGTTGCCCGGTTCAACCCGACAACTTCATGGAAACCCTGCTTTACCTTTTACGTCAGCTTGCGGGGCTCGCGCCGATGATTCCGATCGATGAAGCGGGGCGTCCCAAATGGCTGTTTGGAAAGACTGTGCATGAGGGTTGCGATCGGGCTGGCTACTATGAGCAAGCTGATTTTACCCATGAATACGGCTCCCCAAAATGTCTCGTCAAAATCGGCTGCTGGGGGCCTGTCGTGCAATGCAATGTTCCCAAACGCGGCTGGATGGCGGGAATTGGCGGCTGCCCTAATGTCGGAGGAATCTGTATCGGCTGCACGATGCCAGGCTTTCCGGACAAGTTCATGCCATTCATGGACCAGCCGCCCGGTGCGACCCTCTCGTCGAACCTGATCAAGCCCTATGGCGCGCTGATCCGCGCGTTGCGCCCCTTGACCAACGCGACCCTCAATGACGAGCCGAAATGGCGTCACAATCAGCCTACCCTAACGACCGGTTATCAACCTCCCCGCTGACCCAAATCTCGCCGAGTCCTATCTCGGATCGGAGGCAGACATGGTTACGACAATAGAACCGGCAATAGCTGCGACACGGAAGCCATCGCAAATCGTTGAAATGAATTGGGACCCGATCACGCGCATCGTCGGCAGTCTCGGCCTCTACACCAAGATTGATTTCGGCAATCGCGTCGTTACCGAGTGCCATGCGACGTCTTCGATTTTCCGCGGCTACAGCATCTTTATGAAGGGCAAAGATCCGCGCGACGCCCATTTCATCACCAGCCGTATCTGTGGGATCTGCGGCGACAATCACGCCACATGTTCGGTCTATGCGCAAAACATGGCCTACGGCATCAAGCCACCCGCCATAGCCGAGTGGATCACAAATCTTGGCGAAGCTGCCGAATATATGTTCGATCACAACATCTTCCAGGACAATCTCGTGGGTGTCGATTTCTGCGAAAAAATGGTCAGGGAAACCAACCCAGGCGTCTGGGAACTCGCGCAAAAGACCGAGGCGCCGCATGCAGCCGATCATGGCTATCGCACCATCGGCGACATTATGGTCGCGCTCAATCCGTTCTCCGGTGATTTCTACCGCGAAACATTGCAGGTGAGCCGCTACACGCGGGAAATGTTCTGTCTGATGGAAGGCCGTCATGTGCATCCTTCGACGCTCTATCCGGGCGGCGTCGGCACCGTGCCTACGGTGCAGCTTTTCACCGATTATTTGACACGGCTGATGCGCTATTGCGAGTTCATGAAAAAATGCGTGCCTTTGCACGATGATTTGTTCGATTTCTTCTATGACGCGCTGCCGGGCTATGAAGAGGTCGGGCGCCGCCGCATTTTGCTTGGATGCTGGGGATCGTTTCAGGACCCCGACGTTTGTGACTATGACTACAAAACCATGACCAACTGGGGCCGGTCGATGTATGTCACGCCCGGCGTCGTTATCGACGGAAATCTGGTGACGACCGACCTCGTCGATATCAATTTGAACATTCGAATCCTGCTTGGCCATTCCTATTACGACGGCTGGGACAACGCCGAGATGTTCGTGAAAAATGACCCTCTCGGCAATCCGGTTGATCAGAAGCACCCGTGGAATCAGACCACGGTTCCCCGGCCGCAGAAGCGCGACTTCAATGGCAAATATTCCTGGGTCATGTGTCCTCGCTGGCTCGACAAGAGGACCGGCGATCATTTGGCGCTCGATACAGGGGGCGGCGCCTTCGCGCGGCTTTGGACGACGGCTTTGGCGAACATTGTTGACATGGGTTACGTCAAGGCAACAGGGAACAGTGTCGTGATCACGCTCCCCAAGACTGCGCTGAAGCCGGCCGCGACGTTTGAATGGAAAATCCCCAAGTGGAGCAATGCCATAGAGCGTGACCGGGCGCGCACCTATTTCCAAGCCTATGCGGCCGGTGCAGCTCTTTATTTTGTCGAACAGGCACTCGGCGAGCTACAGGCGGGGCGGACCAAAACCTGGACCGAATTCAAGGTGCCAGACGAGGCGATCGGCTGCGGCTTTCATGAGGCGGTGCGTGGCGTGCTTTCGCATCACATGGTCATTCGGGGTGGCAAGATCGCCAATTATCATCCCTATCCGCCGACGCCATGGAATGGCACGCCTCGCGACAGCTTTGGAACGCTCGGGCCGTACGAAGATGCCATCACGAACACCCCGATCTTCGAGGAGAATGGCCCGGAGAATTTTAAGGGCATCGATATTATGCGGGCCGTGCGGAGCTTCGATCCATGTCTGCCATGTGGCGTGCACATGTATCTCGGGAACGGCAAGACGATCGAAACCGTGCATTCGCCGATGTTCGGCGTAGGGCGGGGTTAGGGATGACCGCCGGGAATGGAGACGATCCGCGGCAAGCCGTGAAGCGAATCGAGGAATTGATTCGCGCCCTGGAAACGCAACAAGGTCCAGCGGTGAGAGAGAGTGCACGGGAACTTCTCGCTCTCGTGCTCGATCTGCATGGGATCGGATTGGCCAAGCTGATGGCACTTGTGGTTGCGGCCGAAGGCGGATCTGCGCTCTTGGCGTGCCTGGTGAAAGACAAGCAGATAGAGGCTCTGTTGTTGTTGCATGGGCTGCATCCCGATGATTTGGAGACGCGCGTCCGCCATGCGGTGGACCGCCTGCGGCCGCATATAGGAGTTCACGGCCTTCGCTTGGACGTTGTGGAGATCGCGAGGGGGACGGTTCGCCTGCGAGTGCATGGAAGCGGCGCCAGCACGATCAAGGCACCCCTATTGTGGACATTGCCGGATGAAATTGAGGACGCCGTGGTGGAAGCGGCGCCTGATGTCGATAGGATTCTGATTGACGGCTTGGACTTTCTGGAGATCTCCCCCACGGCCCGCGCAGCGGAGTGATTGACTCATCTTGTACGGCCTGAGGTGCTGTGACGAACGGTTATGGAGCTGCCAAATGACGGACATCGTGCGCATGGCCCTAAGCACCGGGCGAAGAAATTGGGTAACGAATGTACAGCGGTTCGTGCGTGCTCGTGATGTTGGCGAGGAACAGTGCGAGCTATGCTCCGCCCCAATCGCCGCCGATCACCGCCATTTGGTCGAACCTGCCAAACATCGCCTGCTTTGTGTTTGCGGCGCATGTTCTCTCTTGCTTGGTAACAGCGGCGACAGCCGTTATTGCGAAGTGCCGCAAACCGCGCGGCGGCTCGAAAACTTTCACATCACCGATGCCGAATGGGATGCCTTCGGCATTCCAATCGGGCTTGCCTTCTTCATACGCAGCTTGCCGGACAAGCGAATCGTGGCCTTTTATCCTGGCCCCGCTGGCCCTATGGAATCGCTACTTGATATGCAAGCATGGGTGACACTCGTTGCCAACAATCCCCTCCTCTCCGAACTTAAGCCAGAATGCGAGGCCCTGCTTGTCAACCGCGTGCGCAATGCGCGCGAGTATTTCCAAGCTCCGATCGATCGCTGCTATGGCCTGGCCGGATTGATACGGACCAAATGGCGGGGCCTCTCTGGGGGTGATGAGGCGTGGAAAGCGATCGACGGTTTCTTCGCCGCTTTGTGCGAATCCCCGGGAGTCTATCGTCATGGTTGAACTCACCTTCGCGGTCGAAGGCGCCGAGATCGATCGCTATGCCGCAGCTCCATCTCTCCTCTTCAAGCTCCGCGTCGCCAGCTCTGGCGACATTAGGATAGAAAATGTTCTGCTGCAGTGTCAGATTCGTATTGAGGCAACCCGCCGAACCTATGCGGCGGAAGACCGAGAACGTCTCCTAGAGCTTTTTGGTGCCACCCATCGTTGGAAAGACACACTCCAAAGTCAGCTTTGGGCGCATGTCAACGTTCAAGTGCCGGCTTTCGATGGCCAGCACATCATTGACCTGCCGGTCCCATGCAGCTTTGATTTTAATGTCGCGGCAACCAAATATTTCTTCGGTCTCGAAGGTGGAGAGGTGCCTCTCGCGTTTTTGTTCAGCGGCACGGTTTTTTACCGGGATACCGAAGGCTTCCTGCAAATGGATCTGATCTCCTGGAGCAAGGAAGCAAACTACCGCCTCCCAGTGCGGATCTGGCAGGAGCTGATGGATTTCTATTATCCCAACACGGCGTGGCTGCGCATCGATCGCGAGGTCTTCGAGGCGATCTACAGCTACAAGCGGACAAAGGGGTACACAGGTTTTGATGAAACGCTGCGCGCTCTTCTGGCACAACAGCGCGAGGAGAGCTTGCCATGAACTTCGCTCCCGTGGACGCCATCGTCAAGGCCGTCCTTTACGAAGGCTATATCCTTTATCCATATCGCGCCTCGAATGTGAAAAACCGGCAGCGCTGGACTTTTGGAGGTGTTTACCCACGCGATTGTGAGGGACTGGCGGACAATGGCGCTTGCTCCGTTCAAACCGAATGCCTGGTCAGGGGCAGCTCCGGGTCGGTTCTTGAAGTCCATGTACGCTTTCTGCAGCTCGTACGGCGAGAGGTCGGGGAATTTGCTTCGCCGATGATGGAACTGCCCACGGGCCAGGACCCGTCCTATCGCAAAGTTGCCTCTTTGAAGGTGGGCGAGGAGGTGTTCCAGACCTGGGAAGAAGCCTTCGAGCGCGATGTCCGCGCCTCTTCTTTGAGGCTGAAGCAGCTCACGGGATCGCCCATAAAGATACCATTTGCTTTTGCCGGGCAGAGCAGCCTAAAGCCGTTGCATGGGCCAGAGGGCCATGTGCACGGTGTGCTCATTCACACGAGCGCAGACATTCAGGGCGAGTTGACCATCGGGGCCGTGGAGGTGGCGCCGGGCGTGTTCCGGCTCACGGTGCGGATCGACAATCTGACGCCAATTGCAGGCAAAGAGTCAAGCGAGTCCAAAGAAACAGCGAATTGGCGTGCCTTTGCTTCGACCCATACAATTCTGGGTGTCAGCGGCGGGGCCTTCGTCTCGCTGATCGATCCACCGGATGAACTCAAGGATGCTGCTGGCGCTTGCAACAATCAGGGAACCTGGCCGGTGCTCGCAGGGAGAGAGGGCACAACAGATACGATCTTGTCATCGCCGATCATCCTTTACGACTACCCGCAAGTTGCGCCAGAAAGTCCGGGTGATCTCTTCGACTCCACCGAGATCGACGAAATTCTTACCCTACGCATCCTCGCCATGACCGATGAGGAGAAGCGGGACATGGCGGGGATCGACGCGCGTGCCCGGGCGCTGCTCGAACGGACGCAGGCCCTGACTGCTGCGGACATGGCGAAATTGCACGGCACACGGCGCGAGTTGCGTTCCAGCAGGGACCTGGAGGACAGGCCTGCTGGCAAGGAGTGGCCAACGGCGTCCAGGCCGGAGCTGGCTTTCCTGCATGCCGACGGTCGCGGCCTCGCGGTGGGCGATCGGGTCCGTCTTCGCCCCAAGGGCGGCGCCGATATCTTCGATTTGATTCTTAAAGACGAGGTGGCTGTGATCGAAGCAATCGAACGCGACTTCGACAACAAGGTTCATGTGGCCGTTGTGCTGGACGCCGATCCTGGCAGGGAATTTGGTCTTGATCGAATGCCTGGTCACCGCTTCTTCTTTTCGCCCGATGAGATCGAGCTCGTGAGAAAGGAAAGCTGACCATGAGCCAAATCCTCGTCGCTGGCATCGGCAACATCTTCAAGGGCGACGACGCTTTTGGCGTTGAGGTTGCTCGGCGCCTGGCGCAAAGCCCGCTTCCAGCCGGAGTCAAGGTGGTGGATTTCGGAATTCGCGGAATCGATCTCACCTACGCGCTCCTGGACGGCTACGACGCGGCAATCTTGGTGGATACAGCGAAGCGGGGCGCGGCGCCCGGTACAGTGTCCATCGTCGCGCCTGAATGCCGCTCGGCTGAAGAAATCTCCACCGAGTATTTCTTCCTTGAACCCCATGACCTTGATCCGGCGAAGGTTCTGCGCGTGGTGAAAGCGCTTGGCGGCAGCTGCGAACATATCCTACTCGTCGCATGCGAGCCGGAGACATTTGGCGACGAAGAAACGGGTGCGATGGGCCTCAGTCCCCCGGTCGCGGTCGCCGTCGATGAGGCGATCAAGGCCATCGAGCGGCTTGTTGGAGAACTGCTGCGAGAGCAACGGGCTCATGAAATCGAGAGTGCATAGTCAGATGGAGAATGACGATGAGTGGATGGGAGATTTTTTGGATTTTGGTGGCGGCGCTGATCGTAGCCGGAATCCTCATGAACCTGCGTGAGCTCCTTCGCTATCTGAGAATTCGAAGCATGTGATGGCTCTAATGCTTGTTGCCGAAGCCATAATTCCGGCGGAAGGGCGGGCGATTCGCGTCCGCGGGCTTGTGCAAGGCGTCGGTTTTCGCCCGACGGTCTGGCACCTGGCGCGGGAATGTGGGCTCGCTGGTGATGTGTGGAACGATGCTGAAGGTGTCATGATCCGGGCTTGGGGCCGGGCTGCGGACCTCGACCAGTTTCTCAGGCGCCTTGAAGACCAGCCGCCTCCTCTTGCCCGTATCGATACCGTCGAATGGGCGCTCTTAGAAGATATTCCGGTTGGTGGCGGCTTCCATATCGTGTCAAGCCGCACCGGCGGAGTGCATACGGCTGTTGCTGCGGATGCCACGACTTGCCCGGCGTGCCTTGGCGAAACACTCGATCCTGGTGATCGCCATTATCGATATCCGTTCACGAATTGCACGCATTGCGGGCCGAGGTTTTCGATCGTGCGGACCGTGCCTTATGACCGGTGCAACACCAGCATGGCGGAGTTCGCCCTTTGTCCGGCATGCAGGGCCGAATACGAAAATCCCGGCGATCGCCGCTTCCATGCCCAGCCGACAGCCTGTCCGTCTTGCGGCCCGCAGGCGTGGCTCGAGCGCTTCTTTGATGGCATGGCTGAGCCACTGCATCTCGAGGGATGCGATGCGGCCGGGATGGCGGGAGCGTTGCTGCTGAACGGATTAATCGTTGCGATCAAGGGACTGGGCGGATTTAATCTCGCCTCCGACGCTTGTAACGAGGTTGCAGTTGCCAGGCTCCGGGACCGCAAACGCCGCTACGCAAAACCCTTCGCGCTGATGGCCCGCGATCTTGACGTCATCCGCCGGTATTGCGCCGTAAACCAGCAAGAGGAAGCACTGCTTAAAAGTGCGGTGGCCCCGATTGTGATTTTACCTGCTGAGGGCTCCGCTCATGTGGCTGAAGCCGTGGCTCCGGGCTATACGACTCTCGGGTTCATGCTTCCCAACACGCCTTTGCATCATCTGCTGCTGCGGGACATTGACCGGCCGCTTGTCATGACAAGCGGCAATCTTTCGCAAGAGCCGCAATGCACGGACAATGAGGATACAAGGCGCCGTCTGTCAAAGATTGCCGATTACGGGCTCTTCCACAATCGTGACATCGTGAACCGGCTGGACGATTCCGTGGTGCGAGTTCTGCTTGGTAAGCCGCGCCTCATCCGCCGCGCCCGCGGTTACGCCCCGGCAGGGATCAGATTGCCCGCCGGTTTCGAGCACACAGGTCCGCTGCTCGCTCTTGGCGGGGAACTCAAAAGCACCTTCTGCTTGCTCAAAGATGGGCAGGCGATCCTCTCCCAGCACATTGGCGACTTAGAGGACGCGGCAAATCTCGCAGACTACAAAAAATCTCTCTCGCTTTATTTGAAGCTGTACGATCACCAGCCCGAGGGGCTCGCTGTCGACATGCACCTTGAGTACCTTTCCACCAAGCTCGGCCAGGATTGGGCTGTGGCGGATGGATGCCGGATTGAGGAGATCCAGCACCACCACGCCCATATCGCGAGCTGTTTGGCGGAAAATGCAATACCGCTCGATACACGCCCCGTTCTTGGCATTGCACTTGACGGGCTCGGACTCGGTCCAGACGGCACGCTTTGGGGTGGTGAGTTTCTGCTCGCCGACTACAAAGCGTTCGAAAGGGTCGGATGTTTCCCGCCGGTGGCGATGCCGGGCGGCGCTCAGGCTGTGCGCGAACCCTGGCGAAACACCTTTGCCCATCTTGAGGCTGCAATCAGCTGGAAGCGCTGCAAGCTGGAACATGCAGGGCTGGAGCTTGTGCAATACCTCGAGTCCAAACCCCTCGGTACGCTCACCACCATGATGAGCAACGGGATCAACAGTCCCCGTTCGAGTTCGTGCGGACGGCTGTTCGACGCCGTCGCTGCCGCAATCGGACTCTGCCGGGACAGAGTAAGTTACGAAGGCCAGGCCGCCATCGCGCTGGAGAGCATTGCCGATGCACCGGCCTTGGTGTTGGAGCATGGCTATCCGATTCAGCTTCGCAAACAGGATCCGGCCTTTGGCGGGATGACCATGATGAATTTCGCTCCGCTGTGGCTGGCGATCCTAGACGACTTAGAGAACCAAACCCAAGCAGGTGTTATGGCGGCACGATTCCATCGCGGACTCGTGCGAGCAATCGCAGAGATGACCCGTCACATTTTCGATCGGAAGGCCCGAACGCTGGAACCCAAGGTGGCCCTGTCCGGCGGCTCGTTCCAGAACAAACTGCTGCTGGAGGGAGTGAGCTGCGCGTTAGAAGAACTCGGACTGACTGTGCTTACGCACAGCAAGGTGCCTGCCAATGACGGCGGTTTGGCGCTTGGACAAGCGGCGATTGCAGCTGCGCGGTCAATGGCGGCGCGGGACGCGACACGCGAAAGGATGACAACATGTGCCTAGGCATTCCCGGACAGATTGTCGCGATTTCGGATCGTGATAACGCCCTCGGCATCGTCAATGTGTCGGGTGTACGGCGCGAAATCAATTTGGTGTGCATCATCAGCGATAATCATCCGGTCGAAGCGTGCGTGGGCGATTGGGTGCTTGTTCATGTCGGTTTCGCCATGAGCCGTATTGGCGAACAGGAAGCCGCGGCAACGCTGAAAATTCTCGAAGAACTTGGAGAAATCGAGCCGGAGCTCGACGCCATGCAAATGGCTGGCCGCGCCTGACGGAACCTTGGCTCCGCCGGAAGGAGTGCGCAAATGGCAAATGATGAAGGTTTGCGAGAGCTCTACCCTTTTTTGCACGGCAGAAAGCCGGACGCGCAAGCGTTAAGCGCCGCGCTCATCGAGTCGGTGCGGCAGAAAGCTGAGGATCATCAGGATGTGTTTCGAAGCTTTTTTGCCAAGAATGGCCAATCGGTGGTGGACACCGCCGGGACGATCGCAGCTATTTACCGCCACAATGGGCGCCTGTTTTCGATGGGCAATGGCGGCTCGAGCTGCGATGCCGCTCATGTCGCGGTTGAGTTTTTGCACCCGATCACCGCCGGCCGGCCGGCGTTAACCGCCATCGACCTCACCTGCGACACCGCGATGATGACCGCTGTCGGCAACGACGTGGGTTTCGACCATATTTTCGCGCGTCAGATCATTGCCCAAGGGCGGCCCGGCGACGGTTTGATTGGGATCTCGACAAGCGGCAATTCGGCCAATCTTGTGAGGGCTTTCCGCAAGGCAAAAGAGATGGGGCTCGCAACCATCGGTCTTGCCGGGAACACCGGCGGAGAAATGGCGCGGGCAGGCCTCGATCATTGTCTGATTGTCGAGACCGATAGCATCCACCGCATTCAGGAATGTCACGTTGCGATCTATCACATTCTTTGGGATCTGGTGCACACCCTGCTCGCAGGCGAGCGGGGCAACCTGCATATTCGCGCGGCCGAATAGCAAGGAGCGGAGCCAATGAAATATGTGGACGAGTTCCGCGATCCGCAAAAGGCCAAAGCGCTGGTGCGGGAAATCGAAAAGCTCATTGCGCGGATCGATATCTGCCGCCATCGTCCGCTCTCGTTGATGGAAGTGTGCGGCGGCCACACACACACCATCTTCAAGTTCGGCGTCGAAACCATGCTGCCGGACGCGGTCGAACTCGTGCATGGACCTGGATGCCCTGTCTGCGTGCTGCCGATGGGGAGGGTCGATGATTGCGTGGCGCTGGCGGAGACGCCGGGAGTGATCTTTACGACCTTCGGTGACGCCATGCGGGTGCCGGGGTCGAAAAAAAGCTTGCTGCAAGCCAAAGCCGGGAGTGCCGATGTGCGCATGGTCTATTCCCCTCTCGACGCGCTAAAACTTGCGCGCCTCAATCCCGAAAAGGAGATTGTCTTCTTCGGGCTCGGGTTCGAAACCACAATGCCATCGACAGCGCTTACGATTCTGCAAGCGGAGCGCGAGGGCATTCGCAATTTCTCAGTGTTCTGTAATCATATTACCATTATCCCAACCATCAAGGCGATTCTTGATAGTCCAGAGCTTCAAATCGACGGATTTCTGGGCCCAGGCCATGTGAGCATGGTGATTGGCACGCAGCCGTATCGATTTATTGCCGAACACTACAAACGGCCTTTGGTGATTGCAGGGTTCGAGCCTCTCGACGTGTTGCAATCGGTTTGGATGCTCTTAAAACAAATCGCTGAAGGCCGCTGCGAGATAGAAAATCAATACGACCGTGTCGTCCCAGAAGATGCCAACAGAGAAGCCCTTGCCGCGATCAACCACGTCTATGAGCTGCGGGAATTTTTCGAATGGCGCGGTCTTGGGTCGATTGATCACTCAGGTGTCCGGCTGAGACAGGCCTATGCCCGTTACGACGCCGAGCGCAAATTCAGCGTGCCCGCGCTTCGCATCGCCGATCCAAAATCCTGTCAATGCGGTGAGGTTTTGAAGGGTGTCATCAAACCTTGGGAATGCAAAGTCTTCGGCAAGGCCTGTACGCCGGAGATGCCGCTGGGCGCCTTGATGGTCTCTTCGGAGGGTGCCTGCGCCGCCTATTATCAATTCGGCGTTCTCCCTCGCCAGAAACAAGGGGCGGATGCGGCATGACGGTATTGGCGAACAATCTTCACGCGGCTTCGCTGCTACGGCCGCGCGGCAGCATCAGCGTGCCGACGGTGACGCTGGCCCATGGCGGCGGCGGCTCGGCAATGCGCAATCTGATCGACGATGTATTCGTGTCGGTGTTCGACAATCCAGCTTTGGCGCCGCTCGAAGACCAAGCGAGATTTTCGCTCGCTGATCTTTCGAAGCTCGGGGACAGGCTGGCCTTCACCACCGACTCGTACGTTGTCGATCCGTTGTTTTTCCCTGGCGGCGACATCGGCAAGCTTGCTGTCTGCGGCACCATCAATGACCTTGCGGTCGGCGGCGCTGTTCCGCTTTATCTTACTTGCAGCGCGATCATCGAGGAAGGGCTTGAGGTCGATATTTTGCGAGCGATTGCGAAATCGATGGCCGCCACCGCCACTGCCGCTGGCGTTGATATTGTCACGGGTGACACCAAGGTCGTCCACAAGGGCACCTGCGACAAACTGTTTTTGAATACGGCGGGGATCGGAATCATCCGGGAAGGGATCAACCTTGGCGCCGGCTGTTGTAAGCCCGGAGATGCGGTCCTCGTCAATGGCGTGCTCGGCGATCATGGCGCCGCGATCCTCAATGCGCGTGGCGACATGGCCCTTACGACCGAGATTGAAAGTGATTGCGCCGCTTTGCACGAACTCATCGGTGAATTGCTCACCGCCGTTCCCACGACCCGTTTCCTTCGCGACGCGACCAGAGGCGGGCTTGCCACGGTTCTCAACGAGGCGGCCCGGGCTTCGAACGTCGGCATTGACATTTTTGAGACCGCGACCCCGATGCGTGAGGAAGTCAAAGCCTTTTGCGAGATCCTCGGGCTCGATCCGCTTTACCTCGCCAATGAAGGCAAGATCGTTTGCGTTGTGCCAAAGGATGTCGAAGCCGCGGCTCTTCAGGCTCTGCGAAACCATCCGCTCGGCAGGGAGGCGGAGATCGTCGGTCGCGTGACCGGCGGCGAACCAGGCCGCGTTGTGATGAACACTGTCTTTGGAGGGCAGCGCATTGTTGACATGCTGGTCGGCGATCAACTGCCGAGGATTTGTTGAGATGCATGAGCTGGCGTTGGTGGAGAGCGTGATCGATATGGTGGCTGAGCACGCGCAGAGCCATCGCGTTTGTCGCGTCAAGCTCGAAATCGGCACATTCACCTGTGTCACGCCCGATGCGATTCGGTTTTGCTTCGACGTAGCGACAGAAAAGACGCCGCTCGAAGACGCGGTATTGGAGATCGTTGAAATCGACGCGCGGGCGCGGTGCCGGGTTTGTGGGGAAACATTCGCGCAAGAGTGGCTCTGGACCGCGTGTCCCTGCGGAGCGCAAGATTATGAGCGCCTGTCAGGCGAAGAGCTTCGGATCAAGGAATATGAACTGGCCGCAGATGCCTGGGTGGCCGCGCCACAACGTAAGTCGAGGAGCTATCCATGTGCGAGACGTGCGGCTGCACCGATAGGGCAGAAGTAAAGGTCATCAATCTTGAGACTGGCAAGACACTCAGCTCGCCCTCCAAGCATGAGCACAAGGTATCGTACGGCCATGCCCATGCCTCTGACGATCATCACTCGCACGATCACAATCACGACCATCATCATGATCATGCCCACGGCCATAGCCATGGTCACGGCGAGGCCCATCACGCTTCTGGTTCCACCATTCTATTAGAGCAGAACGTGCTAGCGAAGAACGCGGCACTCGCGGCACGCAACCGGGCATGGTTTTCCGGCCGGGAAATCCTGGCCCTCAATCTCGTCAGCGGGCCAGGTGCTGGCAAGACAACGCTGCTTGAGCGCACCGTGAAGGATTTGCGGCATAGGCATGAGCTTTTCGTCATCGAAGGCGATCAAGCCACGAGCAACGATGGCGAACGAATCAAGGCCGCTGGCGCCCCCGTTGTCCAGATCAATACGGGCAGCGGATGTCATTTGGATTCCGGCATGGTCGCCCGTGGTCTCACCGAGTTAAAACCATCGGTTGGTTCGATTGTCATGATCGAGAATGTCGGCAACCTTGTATGCCCGGCCCTGTTCGACCTTGGCGAAAGGGTGAAAGTCGCCATCCTATCGGTGACGGAGGGGGACGATAAGCCGATCAAATATCCGCATATGTTCCAGGCTGCCAGTCTGCTGCTGATCAACAAGATCGACCTTTTGCCCTATGTCGACTTCAAACTCGACCGCTGCCAAGCCTATGCGCGGCAGGTCAATCCCGCGATCGAGATCATGACCCTCTCCGCCACGACGGGAGAAGGGCTCGCAGCTTGGCTGGATTGGATTTCCGCCACCTCACACCGGGAACACGAAGCTACATTTTCTCCCGATCTGGCCGCGTTCAAATAAACCCTCAAAGCAGGAGATAAAGCGATGTTGATAAAAATTGTAGCAGCCGCTCTGGCCCTGTGGTGCTTCACCGGCGGGCCTGCCTTCGCGCATGTGGGCCTCGGACATGTCGCCGGTTTCACCCATGGATTTCTTCATCCCTTTAGCGGCCTCGACCACATCATCGCAATGGTCGCGGTCGGTCTCTACGCCGCGAATCTTGGCGGCCGTAATCTCTGGCTGGTGCCATCGGCCTTTGTCGGGACGATGATCGTGGGCGGGGCCCTCGGTTATCTCGGCGTCCCCCTCCCTTTGGTAGAACGAGGCATCGGGGTCTCTGTGGTTATCATGAGCCTGGCCGTCGCCGCCGGAGTGAATTTGCCAACCGTGGCTGCCATGGCGCTCGTCAGCCTATTCGCCCTTTTCCATGGACATGCGCATGGCAGCGAAGGCGCCGCGCTTGCGTCCTTCCTGCCCTATGCGGCTGGCTTCGTGATGGCGACGGCGTCGCTGCATTTTGCTGGGATCAGTCTTGGACTGGGGCTCGACAGGCTCGGAACGTCCACCTCACTGGCACTCAAAAGAGCGGTTGGCATTTCGGGTGCGATTGCTGGGGTTGCGATTGTCGTGGGCGTCTTCTGAGGTTTGCCTTCTGATATGCGGTGGGCTCACGGACTTCACGATCCATCGGATCGCAGCTATTCCTCGAGCTGCTGATAGACCTGCCGCGTGCCGAAAATGACGCCTTGGACAAGCAGTGCGCAGCCCAACAGATCGAGAGCGAGACAGATGATCAATGACCATGTGGCAAACGGCAAGAGCGCCGCGGCCGCGACCCTTGCCGTGAACACACACCAAGCAACGGTCGTCCTAATTCCATGCCGTGCTGCGAGTTTCAGGTCGATGCCCACGAGCGAAGGCTGAAGATACTCCAGGAGACCTACCGCAATCGCCGCGGCGCCAAAAACGACACCCAGTATCGCCGCGCCATTCGCTATCTCCCGCCAGGGCGCTGGTCCAGCGAACAGCGCGGCAATATCCAACCCAGGAACCGCAAGCCAGAAAGCGATCGGAAAATGTACAAGGAGTGGGTGCAAAGGAACACCGAAAACAAGCAGCTTCACCTTCATGATTTTTCCTATTTATAATTTCGAGCTGACGAGCGTATGCTATGAAGGGGTCGATAGTTCCTTTCATGGGAGATTATACGCGAATCGATATGGTGATCGCTAAAAACCGCCTGCGCATGCCCCGGACGATAGCTCAAGGGAAGGAACATCTCGCGCGAGCGCAGCAGGGCCCGCGCCACATACTCCCGCACAATCGTGTAGCCGCCCAGAAAATCCTTCTCCATCCCACAACTATTCGAAAATCCTATGCGCCGTGTGGCGCTCGTTGGGAATGCTACGGTCGCCCTCCAGAACCTTGTCAATCCACGTCATATACGGACCAAGCTTCTTCAAACCCGGCCGCTCGTGCCGCCGGCAGCCCGGCGGAACTAAATACTGAAGCATCTTCGTGATCGTGTTCCGATGAACACCAAAACGCTTCGCCGCCTCCCGGCGGCTTAGCCCGTCCACCATCACCGCGCGTCGTATCCCGGCATAGAGTTCCACTGTGAACATCCTTTCGGCCTCTCCATGCCATTCAAAGACATCGAGTCCGCCTAGCACCGGTACACTTTTGCGCAGCCCTTAAAACAGCAGATCAAAGCCGGTTCAGTAATGCACTTTGCGCCCGCGCTTTAGATCAAAGGCCGTCACGCAGAAAACATACCACCGCTGAATGTAGATCGGTCGGATGTCTGCGAGCACAAGCAGAATTTGAGATGGCTGCGCGCGCTCGGAGTTATCTGAAATTTTGGCGCAATATCGCGCAGATCGGCTGCCCAAAAAGGGCAGCCTGTTTGCATTTGCAAGATATGCTTGGCCCTCATGATTTGAGCCTTTCTGCGCGGGATGCCCACGGCCTCGCGGGTACACAAATACACATCATCCTTGCCAGCATCTCCTCGCGCCGCCAATGAAGCAAGCCATGCGGCATCCCCGGCCTGCTGATCATCCAAGAACGCCGCCGCTGGCGAGCTGCCTTCAGGAGCTTCGCCGCCAACGGGACCGGCCGGGTTATTTTCAGTGCGCCCGTTTTCGTGTATCGCCGTCAGGTCGCGTCAACGAGGAGGATTTCGGCATCTTCCAGGGCGGTCACACGCAGGGTCTCGAGTTTGCTGACGGCCGCACCATCGCGCGGGCCAATCCGTAAACCTTCGATCTCAACGGCGCCGCCCGCGGGGACGAGATACGCGTGCCGCTCCGTACCCAACGGATATTCGGCGGTCTGGCCAGCTTTCAGCGTCGCGCCGAGGACGCGGGCGTCCGTGCGGATTGGCAAGGCATCCTTGTCACTGCCGAAGCCCGAGGCCAGCGTTACGAACCTGCCAGCACGATCCCCCTTCGGAAATGGCCGCGCACCCCAGCCCGGTGCCTCACCCCGGCTCGAAGGCTCGATCCAGATCTGGAAGATCTGCGTCGCCTCGTCCTCACGGTTGTATTCGCTGTGGACAATCCCCGCGCCGGCTGACATTACCTGGACATCGCCGGCCGACGTGCGGCCCTTGTTGCCGAGATTGTCCTCATGCGTGATGGCTCCCGTCCGGACATAGGTGATGATCTCCATGTCACGGTGCGGGTGCGGGGGAAAGCCGGTGTGGGGCGCAATCGTGTCGTCGTTCCAGACGCGCAAGGACCCCCAGTGCGTCCGTTCGGGATCGTAGTAGCCAGCGAATGAGAAGTGGTGCTTGGCATTTAGCCAGCCATGGTTGGCGCCGCCCAAACTGCTGAAGGGCCGGAGTTCAATCATCGCATATCTCCTTTGAAGCTTGGTCTTGCTTGAGAAGAGAGATAGAGATGGATTGATCCTTGGAAAATGAAAATGATCGAAATGCATCGATGCCGAAAACGACATGCCGAACCTGCCTGACCTTGAAGCCTGGGCAGTGTTTGCGAAGGTCGCGGAGACAGGTTCCTTCGCCCGCGCAGCCATGGCCTTGCACATGTCCAAGCCATCCGTGTCCAAGGCAGTGACCCGTCTGGAACGACGGCTTGGCGCGGACCTTCTGCATCGGACATCGCGCCGCCTTTCCCTGACGGAAACCGGCCGCGGGGCGCTTGATCGTGCCAAACGGATCCTGGCCGAAGGGGAGGCGGCGGAGGCCGAGGCTTCAGCGCAAACCGTCAAGCCGCAAGGGCTCGTCCGAGTAGCCGCCCCCATGTCATTTGGCGTCACGCATCTGGCACCAGTCCTACCGGAGTTCCTGGCCCTCTACCCCGAGGTCGGGATCGAGTTGCATCTCAGCGACGAGCAGATGGATTTGGTTGGCGGCGGCTTTGATATTGCACTGCGGATCGCCGCGCTCGCGGATTCGACGCTACGAACGCGGCGGCTGTGCGCGGTGCGACGGCCGCTGGTTGCCTCGCCTGCCTATTTCGAGCGGCACGGACGCCCCGTCCACCCCCGCGATCTTGAGACCCATACGGCGCTCATCTACACAAATTCCGCCGCGCCCAGTCTATGGCGCTTCCATAACGCACAGGAGGGCGAATATGTCTCGCCGGTGCGTGGGCAATTACATTGCAACAATGCCGATGCCATGGGGCCGGCCTTGCTCGCCGGCCTTGGTCTGGCACTGCAGCCCGAGTTTATGGTTTGGCGCGAGCTCAGGGATGGTCGCCTGGAGGAGGCCATGCCGGACTGGGAGATTGCACCGATCGCGCTCAATCTTGTAACGCCGCCTGGCATTTTGCGCCCGGCGCGAGTGACCGTATTGCTCGACCACCTTGCCCGCTGCTTCACCGCCGCTCCCTGGGCCCAGTCTTCCCTACCGGTCTCGCCCGTCTAGGCGATGACCGCACGACAATCTAAGACAACCCAAGTTCCAGCTTGGCTTCGTCCGACATCCTCGATTGATCCCAGGGCGGATCGAAGACTAGATTGACCTTTGCGCCAGCGACGCCTTCTACACCACGCACCGCCGTAGACACCCAGCCGACCATTTCGCCAGCGACAGGACAACCTGGCGCGGTCAACGTCATGTCGATTTCGACAAGGCCTTCGTCTTTCACATCGATTCGGTAAATCAGTCCAAGATCGAAGACGTTCAGGGGAATTTCGGGATCCTGCACCGTGCGCAGCGCTCCGATAATGTCGTTGGTAAGACCATCGCTGGCGGTACCCGACGTAGATATTTCTTCCACACTGCTGGCCGGAGCCACGTCAATGGTATGGCTGCTGGTATCCATCATTCGCTCATCGCCTCCCGCAACGCTTGCTGGCCAGCACCGTCCTTCGGCTCAAAGGCTGCTTCGAATGTGTGCCAGGCGAGGGTTGCGCATTTTACGCGCATGGGAAACTCGCTCACTCCCCCCATCACCTCGATCTGCTCGCGATCCTCGGGGCGTAAATGCGCCTCAACCGGCTCTCCTTTCGCGAGTTGATAAAAGGCGTCCGCAAGAATCTTTGCCTCTTTGACCTCCTTGCCAAGCACAAGGTCCGTCATCATCGAGGCAGACGCCATGGAGATGGCGCAGCCCTTGCCTTCGAAGGCGATGTCCTCGACAAGGCCCGACGGTCCGATCTTGAGATAAAGATGCACGCGATCACCACACAAGGGATTATGCCCATGCGCTTCGTGGCTCGCATTTTCGAGCGCGTGGTAGTGGCGCGGATTGCGCCCATGATCGAGGATGACTTCTTGATAAAGGTCTCGCAGGCTTGGATCGATCATTGGAAAAACTCCAGGACATCGCGTACTCCGCGAACCAGAGCCTCTACCTCCGCGTGGGTGTTGTAGAGTGCGAAAGAGGCCCGCGTGGAAGCCGTCACGCCAAGCCGCTCCATGAGAGGCTGAGCGCAATGGTTTCCCGCTCGCACGGCGATACCGGCGCGATCGAGCAAGGTCGAGACATCATGAGGATGGATGCCTGCCGTCTCGAAGGTCACGAGGCAGCCTTTGTCCGGTGCCCGTCCAAAGAGCCGCACGCGGTCGAGATTGGAAAGCTCTTCAGTCGCATGGGCGAGCAGCGCTGACTCATGCGCCGCGATTCCGGCTCGGTCGAGGGACATCAAATAGTCCAGCGCGGCGCCAAGTCCGATCGCCTCGACGATCGGTGGCGTTCCTGCCTCGAACTTGTGTGGCGGATCGGCATAGGTGACCTTGTCTTTTGTCACGACATCGATCATCTCGCCGCCACCCTGATAGGGACGCATGCGTTTCAGATGTTCATATTTGCCGAACAGAAAACCGATTCCCGATGGTCCGTAGAGCTTGTGGCCTGTGGCGACGTAGAAATCACAATCAAGCGCCTGAACGTCGACCGGCAGATGCACCGCGCCCTGACAGCCATCAACAAGAATCTTGGCACCCACCGCATGCGTGAGCCGGATGATTTCGGTAAGCGGCGTGACTGTGCCGAGCACATTGGACATATGTGTCACCGCCACCAGCTTCGTCCTCGGGGTGAGGAGCTTAGCAAAGGCGGCGATGTCAAAGCTGTCATCCGTATTCAAGGGCGCCCATCGCAGCACCACACCGTTGCGCTCGCGCAGGAAATGCCACGGGACAATGTTGGAATGATGCTCCATTTCGGTGAGGATGATTTCATCCCCCTCACCGAGTGTTGCCCCAAGACACGAGGCTGCAAGATTGATGGCTTCCGTCCCGCCCTTGGTGAAAATAATCTCTTCGACTTTCTGGGCGCTGACGAAACGGCGAACGGATGCGCGGGCGTTCTCGAACGCAATCGTCGAGGTGCCCGAGAGAAAATGCGCACCACGATGCACATTCGCATAGGTTTCCGCATAAGCCTTGGCCATCGCGTCTAGCACCGGATTTGGTTTTTGGGCGGAAGCTCCATTGTCGAGATAGACAAGCGGCTTGCCATGTACTTGCCTGGAGAGAATTGGAAAATCCTCGCGCAGGCGGGCGACATCGAAGCTCGCCGCCACTGGCTTTTCCTGAAGTGTCAGCAGGCTATTCGACATGCGCGATCTCGCCGGCGTGGAGGGAAAGCCATTCCGCGACGGCTGCGGCCGCGCAGGCGCGCAGAGACTCGCTTTCGATGGATTCGAGAACTTCGCCGAGGAAGGCTTCGATGAGGAGCGCCCGGGCCTCGGCTTCTGGAACGCCCCGAGCCCGCAAAAAGAAGAGCGCCGCGGTATCGAGTTCGCCAGACGTGGCGCCGTGGCTGCATTTGACGTTATCGGCCAAGATTTCGAGTTCCGGCTTGATCGCGATTTCAGCTTGCCGCGACAGAAGCACGGTACGGCTCATTTGGCGCGCATCTGTGCCTTGCGCATCGGGACGCACCCGGACACATCCTTGATAGACGCCCCGCGAATCGCCGGCGAGGACGCCGCGAAAAGCTTGCCTGCTTGCCGTGTCCGGCCCGGCATGGGTGATGACAGTGGTATTGTCACAATGGCGACCATCGGCGACGAGATAAATGCCATCTAGTTCCGCTTGCGCGTCTTTCTCCGCGAGATTGAGCAACGCTTCATGACGCGAAAACAGCCCGCCCTCGGACAAGTAGAAAGCTTTGTAGGACGCGGCGGTGTCAAGCTCGCCCAAGGTAATCGCCGATTGCCTTGCGGCCGCGCCAAGCCGGTCAAGCCGGATATGTTTGAGCCTTGCCTTGGGGGCCAGGCGAACCTCAGTCACGATCGTAGAAAAACCTGGCGTGCCACTGTGGGCCTCGATGATCGCCGCCTCCGCATCTTCATCAAGAAGGATAAAAAGGCGCAAGTGCCGGCCCTCGGGGGCTCGCGCTTCTTCTCCTTCCCATTCAAAGCGGATGTAGAGCGGCGTCGTGAGCGTCGTGTGAGCCGGAACGTGCAAGACAAGCCCATCCTCCATGAGCGCGGTATTTAGATTGAGGAGTGCGTGGTCCTTCTGCGGATTGACATAGCCGATCTTACTGGCGAAGGGGGTCGAAGGGTCGGCGAGAACTCGCCGCAAAGGAACCGCGCCGATTTGTGCGAGATCTGATTTTTCTTCGTTAAGAACGCCATTTTCGAACAGCGCAAGGTGAGTCCCGGGGAGAACCGGAGCCGGAAGTGTGGGACTCGATCCGTCCGCAGCGCGGGCAAGCGCCCGAGAGAGATCGGAATATTTCCAGGACTCGACCCGGCGTGTCGGCAGGCCGCATCCGGCAAAAATGGTCCGCGCCTCTTCCCGCAAGGCACCGAGCCAAGGCACGGTGCCTTCCTGCCGGCCAGCCATGACATCAAGAAGATGGTTGAGGGATGTATTGCTGCTCATGCCGCTCACGCCGCCTTTCCGATCAAGGCATCATAACCTTGCTCTTCGAGACGTAGCGCCAACGACTTGTCGCCCGAGCGCACGATCTTGCCACCGGCGAGGATATGCACATAGTCGGGCACGATATAGTCGAGCAGCCGCTGGTAATGCGTAATCACCAAAAACGAACGGTCCGGGGCGCGCAATTTGTTCACGCCCTCTGCAACGAGCTTCAGGGCGTCGATGTCGAGACCTGAATCCGTCTCGTCGAGGATCGCCAGCGATGGCTTCAGAAGCGCCATTTGCAGAACTTCGTTCCTCTTTTTCTCGCCGCCCGAAAAACCGACATTGAGCGGTCGCTTTAGCATGTCTTCGGACACGTTAAGCAATTTGGCAGTCTCGCGCACGGCGCGCAGGAACTGGACTGCATCGAGAACCGGCTCGCCACGAAGGCGGGCTTGTGCATTGACGGCCGTCTTGAGGAAGGTGAGGTTCGAGACACCAGGAATTTCAAGCGGATATTGGAAGGCGAGAAAAATACCTTTGGCGGCCCGCTCTTCCGGCTTGAGGGCGAGCAAATCCTCGCCCTTGAACGTCACGTCGCCGCTCGTCACATCATAGCCCTCGCGTCCGGCAAGCGCATAGGAGGTCGTCGATTTGCCGGCGCCATTAGGCCCCATGATGGCATGAACCTCGCCGGCGCCGACTTTGAGCGAAAGACCCTTTAGAATCTCCTTGCCCTGAACGCTTGCATGAAGGTCTTTGATCTCAAGCATGACGATCTCCAATCTGTGTGCCGTGTGCTGCGCGGTATGGGACAGTCATCCGACGCTTCCCTCGAGGCTGATGCCCACGAGCTTCTGTGCCTCGACCGCAAATTCCATCGGCAATTGTTGCAGTACTTCACGGCAGAACCCGTTGACGATCAACGCCACCGCTTCTTCCGTGGCGATCCCGCGAGAAATGCAATAAAAAAGCTGATCGTCGCTGATCTTCGAGGTCGTGGCTTCATGCTCGAGGAGCGCTGTCGGATTGCGGGACTCGATGTAGGGCACCGTATGAGCGCCGCACTTGGAGCCGAGGAGAAGCGAGTCGCATTGGGTGAAATTGCGAGCACCCTCGGCTTTCTGATGGACGCGGACGAGGCCACGGTAGGTGTTTTGCGCGTGCCCTGCAGAAATGCCTTTGGAGATGATCCGGCTCTTCGTATTGCGGCCAAGATGCATCATCTTGGTGCCGGTGTCCGCCTGCTGATAATTGTTGGCGATGGCGATCGAATAGAATTCGCCAACGGAATTATCCCCGCGCAGGATGCAGGAGGGATATTTCCACGTGATAGCCGAACCCGTCTCGACTTGCGTCCAGGAAATCTTCGAGTTGACGCCGCGGCAATCGCCGCGCTTCGTCACGAAATTGTAAATTCCACCCTTGCCATTCTCGTCGCCTGGATACCAATTCTGCACGGTCGAATATTTGATTTCGGCGTCATCAAGCGCAACAAGTTCAACGACGGCGGCGTGCAACTGGTTTTCGTCGCGCATGGGCGCCGTGCAGCCTTCGAGGTAGCTGACATAAGCGCCCTTGTCCGCGATGATGAGAGTCCGTTCGAATTGTCCCGTGTTGGATGCGTTGATGCGGAAATAGGTCGACAGCTCCATGGGGCAACGGACGCCAGGCGGAACATAGACAAAGGAACCATCCGAAAAGACCGCCGCGTTCAGCGTTGCGTAAAAATTGTCGGTGTCAGGAACGACGGAGCCGAGATATTTGCGCACGAGATCCGGATGCTTCGTCAGCGCCTCGGAAATGGGACAGAAAATGACGCCAACTTCCTCCAGTTTCGCCTTGAAGGTTGTCGCGACCGATACCGAATCGAACACCGCATCGACAGCCACACCGGTCAGCATCTTTTGCTCGGAGAGCGGAATGCCAAGCTTCTCGTAAGTCTTCAAAAGCTCGGGATCGACCTCATCGAGACTTGCCGGGGCATCATCCTTGACCTTGGGTGCCGCATAATAATAGGCGTCCTGAAATTCGATTGGCGGATAATGGACACGTGCCCAGTTGGGCTCCGTCATGGTTCGCCAGCGGCGAAACGCCGCAAGCCGTAACTCCAACATCCATCCGGGTTCTTTCTTCTTCTTTGAAATGAAACGGACAATGTCTTCGGACAAACCCTTAGGGGCAAACTCGCTCTCGATATCCGTGACGAAACCATATTTGTATTTTTGATCCGCTAACTCTTGTAGAGTTTCTGCCTCTTGGCTCATGTCAGATTCCCGACGTTGAAATTAAGAGGGCAAAGCCAAGCAATGTTGGCATTGCAGGGGTTTCGCCTGTCTTCGGGGCTGCAGCGTTGATTTTTGTAATATTCGCCACGATAAAGGCCCCACGACGACGACGTTTTATTGACTGTCATGAGAGGTCTGCTGCAAGCACAATGCCATGGTGGTTGCACACGCGCCGGTTATGCGGATTTACACCTCAGAAGCGGCTAGGTCCTCACGGTGGTTTGACCGATACGTGTGTAGGTCAGAGGGAAGAGCATAGGAAGGATGAAAATCTTCCGGTCAGGCGGTGCCTTCGGCGAGCGCGGCGACGACTGGCCAGCCGACGACGCCCGCTGGATCCAAGTTTCTCAATGCATCGAGAATTTCGAGAGCCTGGGTCCGCTCAGATCTGCGCAGACGAATGAAGGCTAGCGCCTTCAATGTATAAAGCGCGAAGCGTCCGGCTCCGTCTGGGATGACAGATTGCACGGACCAATCGCGCCAGTTCGGGCTCCAGCCAGCTTGGCGCGCGGCAACCCCAAGGCCATCTTCAGCGGCGGTGACAGCCATGTCGAGATTGCCCTGATAGGTGTGAATTTTGTAAAGGCAGAAATAGACCGGCAGTTGCTCCGGCGCGGCTACCATTGCTTGACGGAATAGCCTGTCCGCGAGCGCATGGTCGTGTCGATAGGCAGCAACCCCTTGCTGGAGCAAATCGTTGATCGCGTCGGGGAGATCCCCGAAATTGATAGCATCGGAATTAGAAAACAAGTCTCTCATTTGCGATGCCCGCCTGGATGGCTCTTTTGCGTGTTTGCACACCGTGCTATTTGACGACAGTCAGCACACGAGAGAGGGGAACAGAGACTTTTGCGTGATGAATCGCGACCGCCTTCGTTACTGCCTCGGCAATAGTTCGTCCCCGGCCATCTGTTCCCGTCCAACTGGCTCCTCGGCCACGCGGATCAACTTCTAGAAGTTTCACGCCGGCCGGCACCTCTGTTCCATCACGGACGACACCTCTGAGAATGCCATCGAAGGGCGCCCGGATAACTTCGCCGCCGAGATGGCCAACGATGAAATCTTTGAAGATCCGTGTACCGATATCGATGGCCGTATGCCATCGGCCTGGAATCTGCGAGTAAACAAATCGCTCTGCTCCGACGCCTCCAAGACGGCGAGAGATCCCGTCTGCCGAGTCGGTCGTGCCTTGTTGAAGGATGCGTCCGGTCTTTGCCGGCCGAGTTTCAACGGCGAAATCGCAATTCATTCCCGCCGTAAAGCCAGGACCAAGGCCAATCGTAAACCGCGCGAGCCTTCGCAAATCAGGGGTGACCTGATATTTCTGCATTCTCGCATCGACGAGGAGATCGAGCGTGCGAAGGACCATCAGATCCAAAAGCCCAAGCTCGGTGATGATCACCTCATTGGCCGAGCCAAAGCCTGAAAGGATCTCAAGTCCCATATCGACCCGCCGGGCCGCGACGCCCGCAACGGTGACCGGATCGTCGAAGAGCGCATCGTGAAAAGCCATTTTCCGCCGGATTACTGGCGGCAGCGGATCATGAGAAAGAACCACGGAAAAGCCGCCGCGATAAAGATTAACCGCCACCGCCGATGCAATTTCATTGGTGCCGAGAATTACGGCGAAGGGAGCGCACTGGCCTTTCCTGCCCGGATATTGTGGACTGCTCATACGATTTTCCCCTGCGGCTCTCTGAGCAAAAGCAAAATGCGGGCCGCCGGAGGCAAGGACAAAAATCGAGGGGCGTACAGGCAGCCACGCGGACGGATGTCGCGTTCCTGACTCGAATCCGCATCATACCGCGTTGGATGTCAGGAAATCGACAGCTGTTTGAGCCTGCACGGCCTAATGAAAAGGAGCAGGGAAAGCTCCTAAGTAAGCCTCATTTTTGTGGATCTTGAGCGGGCCTCGGAATTTGGTTCCGACTTTGCATGGAGGCGCCGATGACATCTGGAGTTGGCGGCGATGGCAATGGCTGGACCGGAAATCGAGCGGCTTATCAAGCAGGCATTCCCGGATGCCGAGGTGGTTGTCGCCGACCTCGCTGGCGATGGCGACCATTTCGCTGCTCGCGTCGCCTCCGGAGCGTTCGTAGGCAAGAGCCGGATCGAGCAGCACAAGATGGTCTATGCGGCCCTTCAGGGGCAAGTGGGCGGAGCCCTTCATGCGCTTGCCCTCGAAACATCCCTGCCCAAATGACGGGCCGTCTCTCGCATTCCAGTACTTGACTTAAACCCAATTTTGAAGAGGTGGACTATGGCTGAACCAACGGCACAACGGATTGAAGCCGTGATTGCGAGTGGCGATGTTATCCTATTCATGAAGGGCATTCCGGCCGCCCCTCAATGCGGCTTCTCCGCGGCGGCTATTCAGATCCTTGGCCAGCTAGCGGTACCGTTCAAGACCGTGGATGTGCTGGCGGACATGGAGATTCGCGAAGGAATCAAAGCGTTTTCAAACTGGCCGACAATTCCGCAGCTCTACATCAAAGGGGAGTTTGTTGGCGGTTGCGACATCATGCGGGAAATGTTTCAGACGGGGGAACTCGCGACCTTGTTGAGTTCCAAAGGTATCGTGGCGGCAGTGCAATGACAGCACTAATGACCGCCGAGGAAGAGGGGATCGAGATCCCGCAAGTCTATAAGCGCCACGTTTTTGCATGCTTTACGCAGCGACCGCCCGGCCATCCGCGTGGCAGCTGCGGCGCCTCTGGTGCCCAGCCACTCTGGGATCGGATGGGCAAAAAGCTGGAGGCGGAGGGCCTTTCCGATACCGGCTTCACGGGCTCTGGATGTCTGGGCTTTTGCAGCGCTGGCCCCTTAATGGTGGTCTACCCGGAAGGGGTCTGGTACCGCCCAACTACGCCCGAAGATATTGACGAAATCGTCGAGTCGCATTTCAAGCAAGGGAAACTTGTAGAGCGCCTCGTAATGATCTTGACTCGCTGAGGGCAGGAGCCAAGCTGGTTAGATCGCCCCGTCCGGCGCGCGCTTAAAGATTGGCTTGCTTGATGGCCATGGCGGCACGGCCGCCATTGTTACTGGCTTGCGCGCGCGTCGCGTTGCGTAATAATGTCAAGCATTCAATCGTCGCCGCCATGTCAAGGGCGGTGAAGCTATCCAGCGTTTCTTGCGAGATGTCGGCGCCCGCCGTAAGCAACCGCTCCACGACAGCAGCCTTCCCAGCCGAAGCCGCATACATGAGTGGCGTCGCGCCATTGTCATTGCGATTGTCGATATTGATCCCAGCCTCGATGAGAACATCCATGACGTTGAGATGGCCACCAGCGCAGGCGAGCCAGAGCGCATTGTTGCCATCGGCATTTCTGGTCTCCAATTGCGAACCGGCTTCGATGAGCGCACGCACGATCTCGACTTGCCCCGCGTGGCTTGCCTTCATCAAGGGCGTTGTACCATTCGCGATGACGGCATTAACATCGCTATCAGAAAATCCCTCCGCCGAGAGCCACCGCCGCAATGATGTTCCGGGTTGCTGTCGAGAGGCGGTGCGCTTTTGCTTTGCCCAAGCCTCATATCCGCCGTCGAGACTATAAACCTGGGAGAATCCAAAATCGGAAAATATTTGCGCGTATTCCTGGCTCGCGTAGCCGTGATAGCAATAGATGAGGATTGGCGCGCTCTTCGCTGTGCCTGTCAGGACTGCGTCAAGATTCGCGATGGAAACATTTTCTGCTCCAGTGACATGGCTACGGCGAAATACTTCCGGGTCCCGGACGTCGAGCACCAGGACGGCCGTGCTTTCGATGAAACTCTTGGCCTCAGGAACGCCGATGCGTTGGAATGGCGTGCGCTGCCTCATAAAACCTCCTCAATGGTGATCTGACCTGCCGGGATAGGCGGGCAAGGTCGTAATGCGATCGTCGGTCAGCGGAAAGCCGACCGTGAAATGGTAGAGTGATTGAAAGCGCTCACTCTTCATGCCGAGGAGTTCATGCAAGACGTCATCGAAATAACAGCCGATGCCGGTTCCTCTGAGGCCTGCCGCCTCCGCCTCCAGATATAAGACATGCCCGAGCAGCCCCGCTTCCCAATGAAGCTGGCGGTAGCGCCATGGGTTTTGTTTTACGATGGCTTCGAATTCAGCGAGCATGCCAAGCGAGAAACAGCTATCACGCGCGATCGCCTGATGGCAGCTCACAGTCCGCGCAAATGATCGGCAATCTCCGGGCATGAGCTTAATCAAGGGAAGATGAGCTGGGGCGTTTTCCAGAGTCTGCCATATAAAATCCGGATTCAGTGTATCACGGAGGGCGCGCAAAGCCTCCGGATCCCGGGGTAAAAGATAAAGACCGGCTTCGAGTCCTTCCACGCGGTGGACAAAGAAAATGGGGTGGACCCGCGGGATGTAGGCCCAAATATCCCAAGGCGCGGCCGGACGATCGAGTAGGCAATCCAGCATGTGGAAGAACGTTCCGGCACTCATCGTCTGTTTGCTATCGAAACGTTGAGCGCTGCGCCTGTTCTGAATGATGCTGGCAGCGTGTGCCTCAAAGATTTCGGGCACCGGCGGGTAGACTAAACGATGAAGCCTCTCCTTTTCTGGCTCCCCGCGTGTCGCGAGAGACACTTGCTCGATCACCGGCCAACGATACATTGGGTGCGGGTCCAGCAGGTTCGCGCGTCCCGTCCATTCACAGGCGCGCGCCGCCGCCGCGCATGGCCTATCCAGTGAGCCAATAAGATTGGTCGCGGGATCGCTATCAATGGCAATTAAAAGATCGGGCTCTTCCTGTTCCGCCCCAAGAAAATCTCCTATGCGATCGAGGCCCAAAAGCGCTGTTAGTTCCTCGTATTCAATTTGATCGACAATCCTCGCTGTCCATCCAAGCATTCCTGCTGCATAGCGCAAGGCTCCAAGCGCATGGCCGATGTCAAGCTGGCAATAGCGGAACCCGCGTTCGCCATATTTCCAAGCTTCCCGCCAATAGATCGATGCGAGTCCGATCCATAGGCGCGCGGGACTCTTCTCATCGTCAAGTGTGCCGTTACGCCGGAATCTTTGTTCCAGTGCATGGTCGCGACAAAAATAGTGATAGAGGCCATCTTCCAGACCTGGCACTTGGCTGGAAAGCAAATAGGCTTCGGTTGGATGCAGGTTGCCGCTCGACGGGTTGCAGCGCAATGCCCAACGGTCCGGTCCATATTGCTTCCAGGCGGAAAGGCCCAGGGAAAGTTCCATGAATGTGCTGATCGAACCCATGGAAAGCGCCGCGGGCTTGACACGACCGTGCGCATAGATGTCGGTGAAACGGGTGCCGGGTGGGACCGCCGTTAGTGGAAGAGCGATGCGCTTACAGCCTTCAAATTCCCGGAAAGGATTGGGCTGCATGTCCCAATCGAGCGTCTCCGGGCCTGCGGCATAGCGGTCAAGCCTATGCTTCGTGCGCGCATGATAGGCGAGAGTGATTTCGCCGAGATCCGTTGCTAGAGCCGCCGCATGCGTCATGAGGGGATGTGCCGCCTGGCATCATCGGAAACTGGACAGGGTGCCGTATTCGCGGCGCGTCCGCAGCCGAGAATGTCTGGGGTTACTTTCCCGTCACCGAGCAGAAGTGTCACGAGCGCGTCCTCGAAGCCGGCGCATCTTTGTGCTTCCACTTCGAGGAGCGGGCGCCGGATAAGAAGCGGCTCGGCGACCATGAGAGCGAGCGCGGCTGAGGCAGCCATATTCATGGGATCGATCTCGCTTGATTTTACGCGGGGCGCCGCGGTATTGAACCATGAAGCTACCGGCATGGCCCCGAAAAACTTACGTAGACGCTCGGCGGTCCAAGACTCGGTGGCGACGACCTCATGACCGGCTGCTTCGAGCATCCGCTTCTGACGTGCGTTCGTCCCGCACCCTGGCTTTTCATAAAAGGTGACGCGCGCCAATCTAATCTCTCCGAACTATGCCAACCAGATTCTTAACCAAAGCCCAGGTGGCTTTCCTTTACAGCGAGCCGAGTTGGATGAGTGGCGCCGCGCCGCCGCGCCCAAGGATGGTGTCCACTTTCTTGCGTACGGACTCGATTGTCAGCGGTTTGACCAGCGCACCATGAGCGCCTGCCTTCATGCCTTTCACCGCGGACCCTTCATCGGATTTGTCACAGACGATCAGGATCCGGACACCCGGAAATTTTGCCTTTATCTCGGCAACAAGTTCCACGCCCTTTTCCTTAAGGAACGAAACACCAAGCAGCAGGACATCGGGTTTGAGCCATTCGGTCCCCTTGCTATAAGCCTCCTCAAGGCTGGCGAGCTCGTGGGTTTCGATTTCATCATGGAGCATGAATTGTAATGCTGCCCGCGTGACTTCGTCATGGTCGATAACGAACACGCGCCGTTGATCGACGGCCTTGGAAGTTTCGACACCGATTTGCATACTGTCCTCATGCCTTGTCAGAACTGCTTGAAACGCAGCCACGCGCGTTCATGCGCCGCCGGGGTTGCGACGCCTTCGTGCAAGTTCCGTTCCGCGTGATGACCGAGATCAAAACACAGCGCGCGAACCCGGCGCAGGGCATTAAAAATATGAAAAGTGTAAGGCTGCCGTTCGTTGTGTTGTTTCTTACAGCCAGACATCCTGATGTCAGGTTCAAAACAACTCGACGTCAGACATTGATTCTAAATAATTCAAATACTTACACCACATAAATCAATTGGCATGCGGGTTGCTCAACAGGTGTCCGGAACGGCGAGTGAGGGCTGAGCGCACGCAGACGCCAGACGAGTGATGCGCTCCTTCCCGTAATCCGCGAGCCAGTTTCTACCAGAGGAACAGTCTCGCGCTGAATGCGCGGTAGTCATTAGCAATCGGTTCGTAAGGAGAGCCACATGTCGTCACTACGACAAATCGCGTTTTACGGTAAGGGGGGTATCGGCAAGTCCACCACCTCCCAGAACACCCTCGCCGCGCTTGCGGAGATGGGACACAGGATTCTGATCGTCGGCTGTGATCCCAAAGCCGATTCGACCCGTCTCATTCTGCATGCAAAGGCGCAGGACACCATCCTGAGCCTCGCAGCAGCGGCGGGAAGCGTCGAAGACCTTGAGATCGAAGAAGTGATGAAGGTTGGGTACCGGGATATTCGTTGCGTGGAATCCGGCGGACCCGAACCAGGCGTTGGTTGTGCCGGCCGTGGGGTCATCACCTCGATCAACTTCCTAGAAGAAAATGGTGCGTATGAGGACCTCGACTATGTGTCCTACGACGTGCTCGGCGACGTCGTTTGCGGCGGCTTCGCGATGCCGATTCGCGAAAACAAAGCGCAGGAAATCTACATCGTCATGTCCGGTGAAATGATGGCCATGTATGCGGCCAACAATATCTCCAAGGGCATTTTGAAATACGCCAATTCCGGCGGGGTTCGCTTGGGTGGGCTCGTCTGCAATGAGCGCCAGACCGATAAGGAGCTGGAACTTGCGGAAGCGCTGGCAGTGAAGCTCGGCACCAAACTTATCTACTTCGTGCCACGCGACAACATCGTCCAGCACGCCGAACTCCGCCGCATGACCGTGCTCGAATATGCGCCCGACTCAGTGCAGGCGCAACATTACCGGTCATTGGCCGAGAAAATCCACGCCAATCAGGGCCAGGGCATTATTCCGACCCCGATCACCATGGATGAACTTGAAGACATGCTGATGCAGCACGGCATCATGAAGGCGGTTGATGAATCGCAAATCGGCAAAACTGCCGCCGAACTGGCGACTGCTTAATTACTAGGAAATAAATCCGGCCCCTCACGCGAGGGGCCGGACTGCAGCGTGACAACAGGGATGACAGCGAGGTAGCGCCATGAGCTTGGCAAAAACGGAAAGCGTTGCGGAAATCAAGGCTCGCAACAAAGAACTGATCAACGAGGTCTTGCAGATTTATCCAGAAAAGACCGCGAAAAGACGCGCCAAGCACCTCAATGTGCATGAAGCCGGAAAATCCGACTGCGGCGTTAAGTCGAACCTTAAGTCAATTCCAGGCGTCATGACGATCCGCGGTTGCGCTTATGCCGGATCCAAGGGCGTGGTCTGGGGTCCGATCAAGGACATGATTCATATCAGCCATGGGCCAGTGGGATGCGGCCAGTATTCCTGGGCTGCCCGGCGCAACTATTATATCGGCACGACGGGTATCGACACCTTCGTAACCATGCAATTCACCTCCGATTTCCAGGAAAAGGATATCGTGTTTGGCGGCGACAAGAAGCTTGCCAAGATCATGGATGAGATTCAGGAACTGTTTCCGCTGAACAACGGCATTACGGTTCAGTCGGAATGTCCGATTGGTTTGATTGGGGACGACATCGAGGCGGTCTCGAAACAGAAGTCCAAGGAATATGATGGCAAGACCATCGTTCCCGTCCGTTGCGAGGGATTTCGTGGCGTGTCCCAATCCCTGGGACACCATATTGCCAATGACTCAATCCGGGATTGGGTCTTCGACAAGATTGCCCCTGATGCGCCGGCAAGGTTTGAACAGTCGCCTTATGACGTTGCCATCATTGGTGACTACAACATCGGCGGCGACGCCTGGTCCTCTCGCATCCTGCTAGAGGAAATGGGCTTGCGGGTCATCGCCCAGTGGTCGGGAGATGGCAGTCTGGCGGAACTCGAAGCAACGCCTAAGGCCAAACTCAATGTGCTGCATTGCTATCGCTCAATGAATTACATCTCGCGGCATATGGAAGAAAAGTACGGGATACCGTGGTGCGAGTATAATTTCTTCGGCCCTTCGAAGATCGCCGAATCACTACGTAAAATCGCTGGCTTCTTCGACGACAAAATCAAGGAAGGCGCTGAACGCGTCATCGCAAAATATCAGCCTTTGATGGACGCGGTTATCGCTAAGTACCGTCCGCGCCTGGAAGCCAAGACAGTCATGTTGTTTGTCGGTGGGCTACGTCCGCGCCATGTGATTGGTGCTTACGAAGATCTCGGCATGGAAGTCGTCGGTACCGGCTATGAATTTGGCCACAATGACGACTATCAGCGGACCGCTCAGCACTACGTCAAAGACGGAACGCTGATCTACGACGATGTGACCGGCTACGAATTCGAAAAGTTCGTTGAAAAGATTCAACCGGATTTGGTTGGCTCTGGCATCAAGGAGAAATACGTTTTCCAGAAAATGGGTGTGCCCTTCCGGCAGATGCATTCCTGGGATTATTCCGGCCCCTATCATGGCTATGATGGCTTCGCGATCTTCGCGCGTGATATGGACATGGCCATTAACGCGCCGATTTGGAAGATGGCCAAAGCTCCTTGGAAGACGGAACCGGCGCCTCAATTAATTGCCGCCGAGTAGGCTGCTATAACAGGCTCTTCCCTTCTGGGAAGAGCCAACCCCATGACGCGAATAAGACATTTGAAAAGGGCTTGCCAATGACCCAGAACGCCGAACACGTGCTCGATCACTTCGAGCTATTCCGCGGCCCGGAATATCAGCAGATGCTGGCGAACAAGAAGAAGATGTTCGAGAACCCACGTGATCCGGCCGAGGTTGAGCGGGTTCGTGAATGGGCCAAAACACCAGAATATCGCGAGAAAAATTTTGCCCGCGAAGCGCTGACGGTTAATCCGGCCAAGGCATGCCAGCCTCTCGGTGCGGTTTTCGCAGCTGTTGGCTTTGAGAAGACAATTCCCTTCGTCCATGGTTCGCAGGGCTGCGTCGCCTATTATCGCAGCCATTTCTCGCGGCATTTTAAGGAACCAAGTTCCTGCGTCTCCTCTTCCATGACAGAGGATGCAGCGGTCTTCGGCGGTCTCAACAATATGATCGACGGGCTCGCCAACACCTATAATATGTACAAGCCAAAGATGATTTCAGTCTCGACGACCTGCATGGCGGAAGTCATCGGCGATGATCTCAATGCCTTCATCAAGACATCGAAAGAGAAGGGTTCCGTGCCAGCAGAATTTGACGTGCCTTTCGCCCACACCCCGGCCTTCGTCGGCAGCCATATCACCGGTTATGACAATGTGCTCAAGGGAATATTTGAGCATTTCTGGGATGGGAAAGCAAAGACCGCGCCTGTCCTTGAGCGCCAGCCCAACGATAAGATCAATTTCATCGGAGGGTTTGACGGTTACACGGTTGGCAACCTCCGGGAGGTCAAGCGCCTCTTCGACTTAATGGGCGTCGAGTATACCATTCTTTGTGATAACAGTGACGTGTGGGACACGCCAACTGACGGTGAATTCCGCATGTATGATGGCGGCACAACTCTCGAAGAAGCGGCCAATGCCATACATGCGAAGGCCACTATCTCGATGCAGGAGTTTTGTACCGAAAAGACCTTGCCCCTTATCGCGGCGCATGGCCAAGAAGTGCTAGCGTTCAATCATCCTGTTGGCGTAACCGCGACAGACAAATTCCTGATGGAGGTCTCGCGGATAACTGGGAGGCCTATTCCCGAGGTTCTAGCGAGGGAGCGCGGCCGGCTCGTCGATGCGATCGGTGACTCGAGCGCTCATATTCATGGCAAGAAATTCGCGACCTATGGAGATCCCGATCTTTGCCTCGGTCTTGCGGGCTTTCTGTTAGAGCTGGGGGCTGAGCCAACGCATGTGCTTGCCACGAACGGTCCAAAGGGTTGGGAAGCGAAAGTTCAAGAGCTTTTCGACAGTTCTCCGTTTGGGAAGAATTGCCATGTTTATCCCGGCAAGGATCTTTGGCACATGAGGTCGCTTCTGTTCACCGAGCCCGTGGACTTCCTGATCGGGAACACCTACGGAAAATATCTGGAGCGGGATACCGGCACGCCATTGATCCGTATCGGCTTCCCTGTTTTTGATCGCCATCATCACCATCGGTACCCGGTGTGGGGCTATCAGGGCGGCATGAATGTGCTGGTGTGGATCCTCGATAAGATTTTCGAAGAAATCGACAAGAACACGATCGTCCCTGCAAAGACCGATTACAGCTTCGATATTATCCGCTGAGCAGGACAAAATACAAATCATACCGCCATTTGTAGGAAAGCACTATGGCAAATGGCGGTATGCCAATTCCTTAGAAAAATTGCCAAGATCTTTGTCCGCGGGAGAGCTATCTCGGCTATTGGCTATGGGAATAGGAGTAACGCATGAGTTCGCTATCGGCGGCCATCCAAAGCGTTTTTAACGAGCCAGGCTGCGGCAAAAACGCGAATAAATCCGAAGCCGAGCGGAAAAAGGGCTGCACGAAGCAATTGCAACCTGGCGGCGCCGCTGGCGGATGTGCCTTTGATGGCGCGAAAATCGCGTTGCAGCCCCTCACAGACGTCGCGCATCTCGTTCACGGGCCGATCGCCTGCGAGGGAAATTCCTGGGATAATCGGGGCGCCAAATCCTCCGGGTCGAATATTTGGCGGACTGGCTTTACGACGGATATCAATGAAACGGATGTCGTGTTCGGTGGCGAAAAACGGCTCTACAAGGCGATCAAGGAAATTATCGAGAAATACAATCCGCCCGCCATATTCGTCTATCAAACCTGCGTCCCGGCGATGATCGGCGACGACATTAACACGGTCTGCAAGGCGGCACGGGAGAAATTCGGTAAGCCCGTCATACCTATCAACTCGCCCGGATTTGTCGGGCCCAAAAATCTTGGCAATAAGCTGGCTGGGGAAGCAATTCTCGAACATGTGATTGGCACGGAAGAGCCAGACTATACGACGCCCTATGATCTCAATATCATAGGTGAATATAATCTTTCGGGTGAGTTGTGGCAGGTGAAGCCGCTACTCGACGAGTTGGGGATTCGCATCCTTTCCTGCATCTCAGGGGACGGCAAGTACCGCGAGGTGGCTTATTCACATCGGGCGCGAGCATCGATGATGGTCTGCTCCAAGGCGATGATCAATGTTGCACGCAAAATGGAGGAGCGCTACGGCATTCCTTTTTTCGAGGGTTCGTTTTACGGAATCACCGATTCGAGTGATTCGCTTCGGGAGATTGCCCGGATGCTGGTTGAGCGTGGCGCTCCCGACGAGCTCATAGGCCGTACCGAGGCTGTGATTGCCCGGGAAGAGGCGCGTGCCTGGGCTGCCATCGCGCCCTATAAGCCACGGTTCAAAGGCAAAAACGTCTTGTTGATCACTGGTGGGGTCAAATCCTGGTCGGTGCTTGCCGCACTGCAGGAAGCCGGCCTTGAGCTTGTTGGCACGAGCGTCAAGAAATCCACGAAAGAGGACAAAGAGCGGATCAAGGAGCTCATGGGCCAAGACGCCCATATGATCGATGATATGACCCCGCGTGAAATGTACAAGATGCTCAAGGATGCACGCGCTGATATCATGCTGTCGGGAGGCCGCTCGCAATTCATTGCATTGAAAGCTGCAATGCCTTGGCTCGATATCAATCAAGAACGCCATCACGCATATATGGGCTATGCGGGGATGGTGAGGCTGGTCGAGGAGATCGACAAAGCGCTTTTCAATCCGATTTGGGAAGAAGTCCGTAAACCCGCTCCCTGGGAGAACCCGGAAAATAGTTGGCAAGCCAAGGCAATCCACCAGTTGAACGCAGAGGCCGCCGAACTTGCTGCCAATCCGGAACTTGCTGAGAAGGCACGGCGCGCCAAAAAGATTTGCAACTGCAAGAGCGTCGATCTTGGCACGATTGAGGACGCGATACACGCCCATGCCTTAAGCACTGTTGAAGGGGTCAGAGAGCTGACCAATGCTTCGGGAGGGTGCGGAGCTTGTGCCGGGCGTATAGACGACATTTTGGCCAGAATGCCGGGACTCGCGGCTATGGCCGATATTCCTACTCTTGCCGCCGCGGAGTGAATGAGGCCGATGGCAAAAATTACGATCGGCAAGAAGGCGTGTGCCGTTAATCCTTTGAAGATGAGCCAGCCGATTGGCGGCGCGCTTGCTTTTATGGGACTGCGGGGCGCGATGCCCTTGCTGCACGGCTCTCAGGGGTGCACGTCCTTCGGTCTGGTCCTGTTTGTGCGGCACTTCAAGGAAGCTATCCCGCTGCAAACAACCGCCATGAGCGAGGTTGCCACCGTTCTTGGCGGCTTTGAGAATGTCGAGCAAGCCATACTGAATATTTACAATAGGGCCAAGCCGGAATTGATTGGAATTTGTTCCACGGGCGTGACCGAAACCAAAGGCGATGACGTCGAAGGATATATCAAGCTCATTCGCGAAAAGTATCCGGCGCTCGCGCGATTTCCGTTGGTTTATGTTTCGACTCCTGACTTCAAGGATGCGTTTCAGGATGGCTGGGAGAAAACAGTTGCACGGATGGTCGAGGTGCTTGTTGACAAGCCCGGCAATTTGGCACGTAGGGATGCAACCCGTGTTAACGTCTTGCCGGGCTGCCATTTGACACCAGGCGATATCGACGAACTCCGCACTATTATCGAGGATTTCGGACTTGAGCCCTCGTTTCTGCCTGACTTGGGCGGATCGCTTGACGGGCACATCCCAGATGAGTTCACCCCGACAACCATTGGTGGGATTGGTGTCGAGGAAGTCGCGGCCATGGGCTATGCGTCCTGGACGATCGCGATTGGGGAACATATGCGCCTGGCCGCGGAAGCGATGGAGAAGAGGGCGGGGGTTCCTTACAAACTCTTTGATCGTCTTTGCGGCCTATCACCCAATGATGATTTCATCATGTTCCTGAGCACGATCAGCGGCAAGCCGGTCCCGGCGAAATACCGGCGCCAGCGGGGACAGCTTGTCGACTCGATGCTTGACGGGCATTTCCATCTTGGTGGACGCAAGCTCGCAATTGGCGCCGAACCGGACCTGCTGTTTTCTATCAGCAGCATGCTACACGAGATGGGCACCAAGGTCACGGCCGCGGTGACGACCACCCAATCTCCTTTGCTGGAGCGCATCGCCACGGATGAGGTGTTGATCGGTGATTTGGAGGATCTGGAGACTCTCGCAAAAGACAAAGGGTGCGATCTCCTCATCACGCACTCACACGGCCGTCAAGCCGCAGAACGGTTAAAGATTCCATTCTATCGCATGGGGCTGCCGATGTTCGATCGTTTGGGAGCGGGGCATCTGTTGTCGGTGGGATATCGGGGAACCCGCGATCTTATTTTTAATCTCAGCAATCTGATCATGGCAGATGCCGAAGAACACCACGAGCCAACCCCCGACACATGGCGGACGCCCAGCGAATCAATACTTGAGACAGCTGCAACGGCATTGACCCATTAGGACCAGAGGAGAGGCGGAGACTCAATGAAAATCGCATTTGCAACCCAGGATCTCAAGCGCGTCGATGCGCATTTTGGCTGGGCCAAGAATATTGCGATCTACGAAATTGGGCCTGAAGGCCACCAATTCCTTGAGGCCATTCAATTCGATGGCGACCTCAAGGAGGATGGCAACGAGGACAAGCTTGCGCCGAAGATCGACGCGATCAAGGACTGTGCCATTCTCTATGTCGCCGCCATCGGCGGATCCGGTGCGGCACGTGTCGTCGCCAATAATATTCATCCGATGAAAGTCAACGAGCCCGAAGAGATTTCGAATCTTTTGCTAAAGCTCGAGGATGTATTGAAAGGTACGCCGCCGCCCTGGCTTCGCAAGGCGTTGGCGAAAGGCAAGGAAAGAGTCCTCGATTTTGATGAGTGAGACCGAAATGGTTGAAGCAGCAGTACTAGACAAAAGCAATCCGGCGGCTGAAGCCCCGTTCATCAAGGAGCTCATCAAAATATGGCGGGCTCAGGACACCCACGGCACGTGGGATAATAAGGGCGATTTGGATCTGCTTGAACCCTATATCATCGACAAGGAACAGCGCAGGGCACTGCCGATTATAGGAGACCCCGACCCGGACACCATTTGGCGGATGGAACTTTTTTTCAACGCGGTCTGTATCTCGGTCGAGCGAGAGACTGGGGTCATGATTTCACCGATGTTAAAAATGAGCCACGAAGGTTTTGGCCGTATGGTGCTCATTGGCGGACGGTTGATCGTCGTCAACAAGCAGCTGCGCGATGTTCATCGCTATGGGTTTGACAGCCTCGCCAAGCTTGCCGAGGAGGGCGATAAATACGTTAAGGCCGGAGTTGACATGATCAACAAATTCCCTGACGTGGCAAAATACTGAACAGGAATAGGGAAGATGAGCGACGTCGATACATTGAAGGCCGAAATCAAAAAACTATCCGCGAAAGCTATCCAAGCTAAGATGGATCTCCATGATCTGTCCGAGGAACTGCCTGTCAACTGGGAATTGATCATGAGCGTCGCGCAGAAGGCTCACGATGCATTCGCGGAATTGGAAATGAAGCGCGCGAATTTGAAGACCCTTGAGACCGTTTGACGTTAAAGGCACAGCCGATGTCACATGCAACGCGAGATGGACGCCTATGGCAACCTGATTTTCTTCAAGCCATAGACGCGGAGAAATGTATCGGCTGCGGCCGGTGCTATAAAGTCTGCGGCCGTGAAGTGATGACTCTGAAGGGCCTCAATGAGGATGGCGAGCTTGTTGCCCTTGATGATGACGAGGACGATGAGGTTGAGAAGAAGATTATGGTCATGAATGACGTGGGCGCCTGTATCGGTTGTGGCGCTTGCGCCCGCGTCTGTCCGACCAATTGCCAAACCCATGCACCCGAACAGGCTGAGGCCGCCTGACCCGAGGCAGAAGCATGCGCGCGGAAGAGGCCTATCAATGGTTGATCGGAGCCTCCGTACGTTCGGACCATGATGCATTCGATATCCATGTCGTTGCTTCCGTTTTTGCTCTTGCGATAGAAGAGTCAGACCGCGCCGGAGTTACGGTAGCCGACGGAGCAGGTCTTGCCCGGCCGGTTCTAATGGAACTAACCAGGGCAATGTTTCCGGGCACGGAAGCCTTTTTCACACGAGCTGGCGGTGACCTCGTGATTGACGACGAGGAGCAATCGCTACGCGATATTTTGGGGATGTATTCTTCGGGCGCCAGCTCCTTGGAGCGTCCACTCGCCGCCATGATCGCGCGGCGCTGCAAATGTCCTCACCACTTGTGGCAGGATCTGGGGCTACGCGATCGCAGCGAGCTCTCACGGCTTATGAAGCGGCATTTCGCACGGCTGGCTGAGAAGAATCAGCACGACATGAAATGGAAGAAGTTCTTATATCGCATGGTGTGCGGGTCAGAGGGATTCACAATCTGCACCTCGCCGGTTTGTTCGGAATGCGACGATTTCGTCAATTGCTTCGGTGCCGAAGACGGAGCGGCGCTGTTGGTGGGTGCTGACGCCGCCAGTGAGAAAGCGGCTTAACTCTATTCGATGCCTTGTTCCCGCGCCTTCCACATGGCAGCGATCCGGAACCGCTCATTAATTGCCGTGGGGCTGGCAAGAATTTCTAATTCGGCTTTCTTGAAAGCGGCTTCCACAGTGGCGGCTTCTTCACGAGTCAAAGCAACGCGTCCCGCCATATGCGTTGCCTCGGGAAGCACTTGCACGATCGCACGCCGGTTGGGATGCAGCTTAACCTCGATCAAATCAAAAGCTTCAAGCTCGCCATCGAGCAAAATGGCCAAACCGACGACTTCCAATTTGCGGCCGTCCTGGGTGATTTTAACAAGTGCAGCCATTGTCAACACGCCTCTTCAATCGCGAGCCAGCTATATCCGCCTTGATCCCAAAGCTGAGCGAGCGTCTGATCCGCCGGCCAGTCGGGAAATTGCAATTTAATTGCTTCGTAATCCGCGTGGAAGCGGATAGCGTCCTCACCAACAAGATGTGCCGACAACTTGTCTGTCTTGGAGCGGAGCACAAAGGCCGTCTCATCCTGGGAGGCGCAAAGCTCGAATGCTATACCGGCCGCGACGACGGCAAGTGCCACATTGTTCTCTCCCATGACGAAGGCTCCTTTTGGGTATCTTAGGCAGCGACCGCCGGTGTGTCTTCGGCGATCCCCCACTCCGCCCATGATCCGTCATAGACAGCCACCTCTTTATGGCCGAGTAAGTAAAGCCCGAGCGCCACGACACAAGAGGTGATGCCCGAGCCGCAGGTCGATACGATAGGGCGCTGGAGATCGATACCCGCTGCCTTGAACCGCGCCGCGAGCGCATCGGACGCAATGAAAGCACCCGATTCAGGATCGATCAAATCCGCCCACGGAACATTGATGGCGTTTGGGATATGTCCCAATTTTTTGGTAGGAAAGAGATCTTCTTGAGTGCCATCGAATTTTCCGGGGCCACGGGCATCTATAACTTGTTCCGCATTGCTCGTGAGATTGGCTTGCATCTCACCGAGAGTGCGGACAAGTGAGGGGACAAAGGACGCCGTGAAACTGCGCGGTTCCGGCCGGACCGGGGACATATTGGTGGGGAGTTTCTCCTTCGTCCATTTGCCATATCCCCCATCGAGCATCACCACTTTTTCGTGACCAAAGACACGGAACATCCACCAAGCCCTTGCCGCCGCAGATCCGCCGCAGAGACGATCGTAAACAACGATCTGATCATCATTGCCGATTCCCAACAAACCTGTTTTCTTGGCGAAATCAGTTTGCGCCGGCAACATATGCGGCAAGGGATTGGACTTGTCCGCGAAGTGATCAATGTCGAAGTGAACGGAGCCTGGCAGATGGCGCCCACGGTATTGCGTCCGTCCGTCCAGATTAGTGCTGACATGATGCCAAGTGCAATCGAGAATTCGCAGACCAGGGTCCGTCAGATGCTCGGCCAGCCAGCTCGTGCTTACTAAAGCTTCGGGATTTGCGTAGCTCATGCGCTCATCTCTATGTAGGGTTAACGACATCTGTCGTGGAAAGGACAATCTGTTACGAAGATTTCCATCTTAATGCCCGGGCACCGCTGTTCATGGATTGCTAGGCAAGGCGTATCCGCTGCGAGGCCTTGCCTCGTAATAATCAGGTCTTTCCGGCCAGCCGCCTTCCGGCATGAATTTGAACTTGGTGAGGGTGATCGGAGCACCCTGCGAACAAGAGACCGCGTCGAATTTGATCTCGCGATCCCCTGGACCCGCCGAGAAATCGGCAACAACCGTTCCGTCCGCCTTGCAGACGCGCGCAAATCCTGGCGTTCCAACGAATTTTGCCGCTACCGGATTTTCAACGAAGGCAGGGCTTTCGAGCCCTTCCGACGCGGGTCCATAGGCTGGTGATGCGAAGGTAAAAACGGCAACGACTCCGCTCCGGTCGACAGGGAGGTCCGGTTCGAACGGACGGGCGACGGAATAGACGGTGAGCGTGCCTCCATCGAGAAGCGCCTTGAGCTCCTCGATCCCGCAATTTGCGAACGCTTGTGTGACCTTCACTGCAATACTCCTGTTCCAAAACTTGTCAGGAGTTCATCAATTTTTGTGCCAACTAGGACAGGCTCTGAAATTTCCAGCTCTTTCCGGCATACGGCTCCAATTGACAGGGAAGAGCTTTAATGGATTTGCCCATGTTGCGGGAATGGTTCTCTTGTAGCTTGACCTTCGGCTTTGGCGATCGGACTCGCTTGGTGATGCACGAGCCGCCACATGCCGGCGACCCTGCGGAAGTGGTTGCTCGCCGCGAATGCCAGCATAGCGATTATCTCTACACAAAGAACGCGCCCTTCATCGCCACTGATAATGGCATGGGGTTCGTGACATATGACCGCAGGAGTTCGCGCATTTTCAAGAATGTCGCGCCAGCTGCCCACCACCGCGATCCGTCCAACGATCGCGGGCCATCCAGGATGAATGCAGGAGATGGCGTCATCATCCGCCCATAGGCGTGCCATGGCTTCGCCATCTCCCTTCGAGAAAGCGGCATAAAAGTCTGCGTTGGCAGAAAGGATCGTGCTTTCGTCGGTCATGGGTCCTTCCGATGCAGTTACTCGCCAAAAACTCCGCTGGCAGTATCCGAAGGGCCATACGTAAATCCTGCCATGATTCTTGCAAGGCTTATACAAGGAGATAGTGCAGGCGTTATCGGAGTTGTGAAGGACGTCCCATGCTTGAAACGGCAATCATTGGAGGCGGCGTATGTGGCCTTGCCTTGGCGAAAGCCTTGCAAGAGCAAGGCCGGGATTTTGTATTGTTTGAAGCACGCGAGCGGCTTGGTGGGCGTGTGCTCTCCGTGAGTTGTAAGCGAAGCGGCATAGCTGTCGATCTTGGTCCCACATGGTTCTGGCCTGAGACGCAGCCGCTCATTACCCGCCTTATCTCAGATCTGCATCTTGCGGATTTTCCCCAACACGATCAAGGCACACTGCTTCATCTCCGCGACCCAGACAAGAAGCCCGAACGCCTTGATGGTGAAAGCGTCCATAGTGGTGCCCGGCGCCTTGCAGGAGGCATGGCAAGTCTTGTCGATGCCCTTGCCGCTAAGGTGCCCAAGGACACCATTAAGCTTGGATATGTCTTGACCGGCTTGACCGATCTGGGGGATTCCATCGGACTTGTGTTCCGTTGTAAGGACCTGTTGGTCGAGGTCTCCGCGCGGCAAGTTGTGTTGGCGGTGCCGCCTCGGTTGCTTGAAGAACATGTCCGCTTCGAGCCTGGGCTTGATAGCGAGACGCGCGAGGCCATGCGCGCGGCCGAGACCTGGATGGCCTCGCAAGCCAAAGTCGTTATAAGTTACGACCGGGCGAGCTGGCGCGACGAAGGCCAATCCGGAAACGCCTATGTCACGCATGAGCAGGCCGTGCTCAGTGAAATCTTCGATGCCTGCGATATAACAGCAATTAAAGCCGCGCTCGGCGGATTTCTTGCCTTGTCGCCGGAACTGCGGCAATCCTTTAGCGCCGGTCTGCCTCTGCTCATGACCAATCAAATGGAACAGGTCTTTGGCCATAGGCTGGAACAAGACGAGCAGCATTATCAGGACTGGTCACTTGACCCTTATACTTGCAGCGCTGCGGATCGCGCCGCGCCTGGTGCCCCTCTTGCGGGTTTCGCCAATCCCCTCCTGCGGCGGGCTTTATGGGATGGAAAGCTCCATTTGGGGGGTGCGGAAACGGCAGCCGGCAGCAGCGGCTACCTCGAGGGTGCCGTCGAAGCCGCAAGGCGGATTTCCCGCGAACTCGTCAGAACACGTGCCTCCTTCGCGCAACCCGTTGCGGGCAGTGAAAGAAGCGAGGAAGCCGACCCGCATTCCTTGAATGCGGCAAGTCTTGCACGGTTTCGTGAATGGGTTGCCGGGCAAGCGGATGCCGTCTTCGACAGCTATCGACACCGCCTTAACCGCGGCCTCGCCCAGCAGCAAAGGGATCAACTCACCCAGCGCGCCGTTCTCGGTGCGATCGAGGAAGTTTACAGCAAAGCCTTGGATATGCTCGACGGCTTACCCTTTGATATGAGCGGCGTTGGTATCGAGCGCGGCCGTTCGGCGCTCACGCCTGAAGTACAGGCCCCATTCCGCGATGTCATGCAAGCGGTGCTCCACGATGTCACCGCGTTTAACGCAACATCCTGCGCTCTCTCGAATTTCCCCGAGGAGCATCATTTGAGCAAGGACTATCTACAAACGATTCTCAGGGATATCGCCGCCGCCTGGCAAGAATTCTCGCTCGCCGCCAACGCGTTGCTGCTAAGCAAAGCCGAAACATCAGGCAATCGCCGGCACCAAGAGAATCTGACTATGGGGGAATTGCCTTGAACGAGGATAGCATGGACTCAGCTATTGCCTACGCGATCTGCGGCTTGAACGATATTCCTAGTCAAAGAGCGAGGGGTTTCAAATTAATGATTGTTGGCGAGGATGGCACGCCGCGTCCGTGGTCCATTGTCGTGGTCCGGTGGGGCAAACAGGTCTTCGGTTATATCAACAAATGCCCGCATGACGGGGTCAATCTCGATTGGGAACGCAACCAGTTCCTGGATCCGAACGGTATCCGTCTGCTGTGCGGAAAGCACGGTGCCTTGTTCGAACTCGGAACCGGCATATGCGTTGATGGGCCTTGCAAGGGCCGGAGTTTGACGCCGGTTGCCTTGAGCGTTCTCGATGGAGACATTTGCGTCTTGGGTGTCACTCTCGTCGAGGAGGAAGAGGAGACTCTTCCAGACGAAAAGCAGGCCTGATCCACTGCGGTTCCAGTGGCTTGCCCACCGGAACCTTATACCGGGCGATTGGCATTGCGGTTCTTGACCGGTTCCATCAGCTCTAGCCCTTTTTCATAGGTGATGGCCTCATATCTCGCGTCCAGGCCAACCGCCGCATCAAGGACGTAATCAAGCTTTCCAGCCGTATCTAACTTTTTGATGTCGTTCTTGTCGATACTCATGAGGTCGAGCATTTCCTTCCATACGGTCGATTCGTCGCAGGGCAGAATAATGAAAGTGATGCCATCGAGGGTTACCCGGTATTTTGCCAAAAGGTCTATGTTGTTGCAAAACATAAAATAGGTTCCGGTTGGGCTGAGAAGGCCCTTCAGAACCTCAGCCACCTCCTTCAGATAGGCGAAGGAATGCAGGTAACCGGCGAGAACGGGGATTGTTGGTTCGCCCTCTTGCACGATGGTGAGAACCTGTTCAATTGAAAAATCCGGGGGGCGTTTTTCATCCGCCAGTTGCGCTTGAAACTTGAGCGCAATATCGCCCCGGAAACCGAACCGCCCGGGCTTTGCCGTGGGGCTCTTGAGGACGGCATTAAGCAGGCGTCCATCCCGATCCAGGGAGTTCAGGGCTGTGTTATCGATCGTAGCTGCGGTCTTTTCAATCGTTGACATGGATCGTCCTTCAGTTTGTTAGCGGAAAGGTTGCACAAGTGCTCGCGCCTATGCAATTCGCTGGCCGCTTTGGCGCGATGCGTGCAAGCTCACCCGGATCACAGTTTTTTCGTACCGGCGGCAGGCACGGAACATGAAGCTTCAGATTGAACGGCCCTATATCGAAACAATGATCGCGGCTTTCCCAGAGCTTTCACTCTTGAAAGAACAGCTTCGTTTCGGCGACAAAGTCGAAGTGCCGTTTCAACAGCTTTCGGTCGCGGAACTGAATTTTCTTCAAAACTTGTATCGCGATGCTGGACCGAAAATGCAGGCCAGTTTTGCGTATATCTCGACACTCCAACGGACATTTGACGATGAGGGCGTCGCCTTCACGGCCGATGATCTCGAATCGGTGCTGCCGGCGATAGCGCGTTACTTGGTTACGGGCGCTGTCCGGGGCTGGGTGTTCACCGCGAGCACGGCAGGCAGGCTTCTGCCCTATGCAATAACCCGGCTTGACTATACGCCGCCATCGAATGATGAGACCGGACGTGTCTTTGTCGAGTTGAAGGCGAATGCAAAAGGGGCGATTACCAGTGTGACGCTCCGGATATCGGCCAGCGACATCGTTGGCAAAACAGTTGCCGAAATCTTTACGGCTAAAGGATTTTTGAAGGAAACTCCGGAGCTTATTGCCGCCTATGATGAGACCGTGGAACGTTATTTCGATTGGCGCGGCAGATATGGCGCGCAATTCTCTGGCCGAGGAACGGGTTTCTATACGGAAGATCCCAATTCCTCCCACCGGGACACGGATTGGTCGCGAAAAGACATCGTCGTCCTTGCGTCAGGCGGGGGAGCCGCCCGGTTGGTCAACGACGAAAGCATTTTAACCAATCGCGCTAGGACACTCGATGTAACGGGAGACATTTTTGGTCAATATTTGAGAAAGGCCGCGAAGAGCAATCTCTATAATGCCGAAGATGAAGTGGAGGAATCCAAGGCCGCGATCCGGAAAGGTCTCTTTTGCCAAATTCCTGTCCACGCCTATATCCTCATGTTTCATCTGGATTTGCATCATTATTTGTGGGTTCACGCCGATGACGTCGCACCCTACGCCTATCAGCCAGATCTGAAGAAGAAGCTGATTTTACCCGAGGAACAGACAGATCTGATCGACATATTGACGGCCGAAATGGACATCTTGATGGATGACATTATTGCCGGAAAGTCAGGAGGAACGACCGTCCTTTGCGCGGGGCCTCCGGGGGTCGGCAAGACCCTCACCGCGGAAGTTTATTCCGAGATCATCAAGCGGCCGCTCTACAGAGTGCATTCGGGCCAACTCGGGCTCAATGTGGCTGCGATGGAGACGGTGCTTAAGGACACCTTGACGCGTGCCCAGCGCTGGGGCGCCGTTATGCTCATCGACGAAGCGGACGTCTACATTAAGCGCCGGGATGACGACATCACAATGAATGCCGTCGTCGGCGTGTTCCTAAGGGTTCTCGAATATTTCAATGGCCTTTTGTTTTTGACGACAAACCGCATCGACGACATCGATGAAGCGATTGTTTCGCGTTGTATCGCGTTGATCAAATTCTATACACCTGATAGCGCGGCGCGACGGCGGATTTGGACAGTCATGACCGAGCAATTCGGGCTTACGGTCGATGGGCAGCTTTTGGATCGGCTGACGGAAACATTCCCAGAGGCGAGCGGGAGGGACATCAAGGGCTTGGCCAAGCTCGTCGCAAAATATTGCCACCACAAGAGTGTCGAACCGTCACTGAGCGTGTTCAAACGCTGCTCGATCTTCCGTGGAATGGATCTCGAAGAGCCGTTGGCGCGCTGATCGAATTTTGCCGCGCACAACATCTCTGTAGGAAACCGGACACACGTCACAAACGCAACAGCGCTGGCGACAAAGATAGACATCGAATCAAGAGGTTGCGGGATGGCATGGAGCTTGCTCCGCCAGAGGATCACATGAAATCCTCGGTGGTAGGAGGTGAGCGATGATTAACCTGACCGACAGTGCCTTGGATGCGGTGCGGAGCGCGATGGCGGGTGCTTCTGAGCCGGTCGGCGGCTTGCGTATCAAGGTTGAGAGCGGCGGCTGTGCCGGCAACAAATATTTGATGGGTCTCGTCAATGAGGCTGAGCCAGACGATACCGTTGTCGAGCGGGATGGCGTCAAGGTCTTTGTCGATATGAACAGTCACGACATGCTTGCCGGCACGACCATCGATTTCGTCGTGGCGCTCGAAGGCGCGGGGTTCACCTTCGAGAATCCCAATGCTACCTCAAGCTGTGCCTGCGGTAAGTCGTTCGGCTGACATCTTCTTCAAACACACGATCCTTTGAACTCCTCTTCGAGCGAGACCATTCCCATGTTGGCTGAATCAGGACAGACAAGCGCCTCGGTGACTGGAGAGGCCGAGCGCATTCAGCTCATCAAAGATGTCATCGAGGAGATTCGTCCCAATCTGCGGCGTGATGGTGGCGATTGCGAGCTCGTCGAAGTTTGCGGCAATAAAATTATGGTCAGACTCACGGGAGCTTGTGTCTTTTGCAAGTTGAGCAGCGCTACCCTTGAAGGCATTCAGGCGCGCGTCGTGGAGAAACTGGGTGAGTTCGTGCGCCTTGTTCCCGTCATGGGCGGGGTCAAGGCAAGTCATTGAGGGAGAGGCATTCCGTGCGGCCGATCTATCTCGACAACAATGCGACGACCCGCACGGACCCCGAGGTTCTCACTGCGATGCTGCCGTATTTTACGCAGCAATTCGGCAATGCGTCCTCGACTCATGCCTTTGGTACCGATGTTAGCGATGCGTTGAAACAAGCCCGTCAACATTTGCAAGCGCTTCTGGGGAGCGCATTCGATCACGAGATTATCTTTACTTCTGGCGGCACGGAATCCGACAACGCGGCCATTCTCTCCGCACTTGAGTCCCAGGCGGACCGTGATGAGATCATCACGACGGCGGTCGAGCATCCTGCAATTCTCACGCTCGCTGGTCACCTTGAGAAATCCCGGGGAATAAAAGTTCACTACATTGGTGTAGATGGGCGAGGCCGCTTAGATGTCGAGGCCTTTCAGAGGTCACTTGGACCGCGGACCGCAATCGCTTCCGTCATGTGGGCCAACAATGAGACAGGAACCCTGTTCCCGGTTCAGCACCTCGCGGAACTCGCCCATGATGCTGGCGCGATTTTTCATACAGATGCGGTGCAAGCGGCGGGTAAGGTTCCCATCGACCTCAAAAGAACCAAGATCGACATGCTTTCGCTGTCGGGACATAAGCTGCATGGGCCGAAAGGAATTGGGGCGCTGTACGTGCGGAAGGGGGTAAAGTTCAAGCCTCTTATTCGCGGCGGGCACCAAGAACGGGGCCGGCGGGGCGGCACGGAAAATGTGCCCGCGATCGTCGGATTTGGCAAAGCCGTGGAACTCGCTGCCGCCCATCTGGAGGAAGAATACAGGCGGGTCGGGGCCCTGCGCGACCGGCTTGAAAGGGGGCTGCTTCAGATTGGTCATTGCTTTGTGACCGGCGATGACCAAAACCGGATGCCGAACACCTCCAACATTGCCTTTGAGCACATCGACGGCGAGGCGATTCTTCATCACATGAACAGGGAAGGAATCGCTGCGTCGTCAGGATCGGCTTGCACCTCAGGTTCGACCGAGCCGTCCCATGTCCTCCGGGCGATGGATATCCCGCGTAAAGCTTTGCACGGTGCGATTCGTCTCTCCCTTTCGCGCGAAAATACCGCTGATGAGATTGAGCGGGTATTAGCGATTATGCCTGGCATCATCGCGAAGTTGAGGGAAACCTCGCCGGTGTGGCAGCAACACCAAGCGGATCCCGAACTCCGTGCGCAAAATTATGTATGAGGGAAAGATGACCGCTCAGGCTTTCCCCCCGGTGATCATGAACGATACCACGCTTCGCGATGGTGAGCAGGCCCCGGGCGTTTCCTTCACGATTGATGAAAAGATCGCAATCGCGCGCGGGCTTGACGCCGCTAGGGTCGATGAGATCGAGGCGGGAATTCCGGCGATGGGAGCAGCCGAGATCGACGCCATCGCCGCGGTGAACTCGGCGGTGCGCAATGCGGTTGTTATTGCATGGTGTCGGATAACTGAATCCGATGTCGATGCGGCGCTCAAGACAGGTCTTTCGCGGATCAATCTGTCGGTCCCCGTGTCCGACCGGCAGATTAGGGTGAAATTCGGATGCGGCCGCGAGGACGTGATCGCGCGCATTTACCGAGTCGTTTCTTATGCGCGCGACAAGGGATTTTCAGTGTCGGTGGGCGGGGAAGACTCAAGCCGCGCGGATTTCGATTTTCTTCTGCGGGTTGTCGCCGCTGCACAGGCTGCCGGAGCGCACCGCTTTCGCTTCGCCGACACGCTTGGCGTGCTCGACCCCTTCGGGACCTTTGACATTTTCAAGACTCTGCGACGGGAAACCGGAATCGAGTTGGAGTTTCATGGCCATGACGATCTTGGTCTTGCAACAGCCAACACCCTTGCCGCCGTTCGCGGAGGAGCAACACATGCGAGCGTCTGTGTTCTCGGTCTCGGGGAGCGGGCAGGCAATGCTGCGTTGGAAGAAGTAGTGGCCGCACTTGCGCAAGTATCCGGCCGCAGGACGGGCGTGGATCTCACCCAACTGACCTCTCTCGCGGAGCTTGTCGCGCGGGGCGCGCGCCGGCCAATTCCAGCCGCGAAATCCATCGTTGGCGCGGCTGCCTTTGCCCATGAATCTGGTATCCACGTCTCGGGGATTTTGCGTGACCCTCAGTGCTACGAGGCAGTCGATCCCGCCAAGTTCGGGCGTGCCCGCAGCATCGTCCTTGGCAAACATTCTGGCATGGCGGCAATTTCCAATGCGTTGACCTCGCTTGGTATTACCGCTGATGAGGGCAGGGCAAAGCGAATCCTCGATGAGGTTCGTATTCGCGCAATTGCCTTGAAGAGGTCCATCCACGAATCCGAGTTGCTTGAATTCTATGCCGCCACGGGATCCGACGAACCGGCTCTTACGGTGCAATCCGTCCTGGATCGAGGCACTCTATGCTGACCGCGCAAAGCCTCAAGCACACGGCCGGAGGAAAGCCTAATACCAGGATTTGGACTCAGCTGCGTGAAGACATCGGATGCGTGAAGGCGCGCGACCCGGCGGCACGGCATACGCTGGAGATCGTCCTCACATATCCGGGAGTGCATGCTCTCGTCCTCCACCGTTTCGCGAACCAGTTGTGGCGCAAAGGCTTGCGGTTTCCTGCGCGCCTGCTGTCGTGGTTCGGGCGGTTCACCACGAATGTCGATATCCATCCTGGGGCGACGATCGGGCGCCGGCTCTTCATCGACCATGGGGCCGGCGTCGTGATCGGCGAGACGGCAGAGATTGGCGACGACGTGACTCTTTATCACGGTGTCACCCTTGGAGGGACAAGCTGGTCGCCTGGCAAGCGGCATCCGACTGTCGAAAGCGATACTTTGATTGGCGCGGGCGCCAAGATTTTGGGACCGATCATCGTCTGTGCAGGTGCCCGGGTTGGGGCGAATTCCGTGGTCGTTGAGGATGTTCCGCCGGGCATGACCGTGGTCGGAATTCCAGGAAGGATCGTCCGCGATCCTCACAAGCGGCGGCGCCTCGATGGGCGCATCGATCTCGAACACCACCTTATTCCAGATCCCGTGGGCGAGGCACTTACCCGTATGCTCGACAGGATCGAGTTTTTGGAGGCACGTGTCACCCATTTGCAGGGACGCGGCAATCGGCATGCGTCCGGCATGCCTGCCGCACCCGACGCCGAGACCCAGTGCGGGACCGGTAATCTTGAGTGGAAGACGCAATCGGCTCCGGCTTTTTGCGCGGCGATGGAGGCGCTTCGGTCATGAGCATGCTTGATGAATTGGGATGTCTATCCACGGCGGAAGACTTCTTCACCTTTCTCGATGTTCCTTTCGAACCTACGGTTGTTCAAGTCGCCCGGCTCCATATTTTGCGCCGCATGGGTCAATATTTGAAGGGCAGCCAGATCGACGGGGTTTTCGAAGGTCTGAGCGACGCTGAGGTCCGCGTGCTTTGCCGCGAACATCTCGAACAAGCTTACCAGGATTTTGTGAAGTCCTCGCCGATACAAGAACGCCTGTTCAAAGTCCATAAGGAGGCCGTTGAGCAGAAACCGGAGCCGGCAAAACCATTCGTGCCGCTCACATCCCTCGCAGTGGTGGAGAAGCAAAGTAACAAAGATGTCGCTTAGCCGACAATAACGTCTGGTTTATTTTTTCGCGGCTAGGCTGGCTGGTCCAGCACCATCTCTTGTTTGGGATATTTCTATTGTGACAATGGTTGGCATGGTGCTTGCGGTGTCTCCTTTGCAATCACGCTAGGGCGAAAGTGAGAACCGATGCACATCGTCGTTTGCATGAAACAGGTTCCCGATAGCGCGCAGATCCGCGTTCATCCCGTCACCAATACGATCATGCGGCAAGGCGTGCCGACGATCATTAACCCTTATGACCTTTTCGCGCTCGAAGAGGCGATGCGGTGGCGCGACAAGTTTGGCGGCGAAGTGACCGTCCTGACGATGGGTCCCGCCATGGCCGAGGACTCGCTACGCAAGGCGCTCACTTTCGGAGTTGATCGAGCGGTACTCCTGACCGACCGTTTTTTCGCGGGGTCCGATACGCTGGCGACCAGCTTTGCCTTGGCAGCTGCGCTCCATAAAATCGAATTGGAGTTTGGCAAACCGCAAATGATTTTCACCGGCAAACAGACGATTGATGGCGACACCGCACAAGTAGGTCCTGGCATCGCCAAGCGTCTCAATCTCAATCAGCTCACTTATGTCGCGCGAATCGTGGATCTCGATCCTGAGCTTGGTCATATTACAGTCGAGCGGCGGGCTGAAGGCGGTGTGCAGGTCTTGTCGACGCGCTTGCCGGTTTTGATCACCATGCTCGAAGGTGCGAATGAAATCCGGCGTGGGACGCTCAATGATGCATTTCGTGCGGCGCGGGCGAAGATCGTGACGTGGAATGCGGCGGATGCAGGAATCACGGATCTCACACAATGCGGTCTACGCGGATCGCCCACTATTGTGAAAAAAGTGTTCGCCCCCTCTCCTCGGGCCGAGAAAGCACATCAAATCCCTTCGGCGGATGTTTCCATGGAGGCGCTCGCGGAGACGGTGATGGCAGAAATCTTTAAGCGTCAGCCAGCCCTCGAAAGTGATCTCATTCGATTTTCGGCAGGGCAATAGGAAGAAGAGGCGGGACAATGACCGAGGTCTCGAAGCCAGCCCCCCCAGCGCAGAGCCGGGCCGGCTTGAAAAAAGAGCTGCCGGAGCACTTCAAAGGCTACAAGCACGTCTGGGTCGTTGTTGAATGCGAGCATGGCGCGGTGCACCCCGTCTCGTTCGAACTTTTGGGGGAAGGCCGGAAGCTCGCCGATAAACGGGGCGTAGAACTCGCCGGCGTCGTCATGGGAAGCGACAAGGACGCAATCGCCGCGGCAGCCACCGCATGCTTCGAGTATGGAGCAGATCTAGTCTACACGGTGACAGATCCAGCCCTCACGCATTATCGGAATGAGGCCTACACAAAGGCCATGAGCGATGTCGTCAATACCTACAAGCCCGAGATTTTGCTCCTCGGCGCGACGACGCTTGGACGCGACCTCGCAGGGTCCGTGGCAACGACTTTGCTCACCGGCCTTACCGCTGATTGTACCGAGCTCGCCATCGACGACGAAGGCTCGCTCGCAGCGACCCGGCCGACGTTTGGCGGTTCGCTCCTTTGTACCATTCTGACGCTGAATTATAGGCCGCAAATGGCGACGGTGCGGCCGCGTGTTTTACCGATGCCAATACGGCAAGAGGGTCGGCGTGGGCGCATTGTCGAGCACCCCTTGGGGCTCCTTGAAGATGACATCGTGACCAAGGTAGTCCGGTTCGTCGCCGACAGGGATTCGAACAAGGCCCAGCTCGCCTACGCCGATATCGTTGTTGCGGGCGGCTTGGGCTTACGATCAGCCGAAAATTTTCAGCTCGTCAAATCGCTCGCCGAAGTGCTTGGCGCGGAATATGGCGGTTCGCGTCCCCTCGTCCAAAAAGGCTGGATGACGTCGGACCGGCAGATCGGACAAACAGGGAAAACGATCCGGCCAAAACTTTATATCGCGGCTGGGATTTCAGGAGCGATCCAGCATCGGGTTGGTGTTGAGGGTGCTGACATGATTGTCGCGATTAATACCGATCCGAACGCTCAGATCTTCGACTTTGCCCATCTCGGGATTGTCGCGGATGCCATCCGGCTTCTACCGGCCCTGACGGAGGCGTTCCGCAAGCATTTGTCGGTGAATCGGCTTGCTGGCTAAGGAGGCACGGATGATCGAAGAACGCTTCGATGCGATTGTTGTAGGCGCCGGACCTTCAGGTAACGCTGCGGCATATACCATGGCTAAGGCAGGCCTCAAAGTCCTTCAGCTCGAGCGAGGAGAATATCCGGGTTCGAAGAACGTCCAGGGCGCGATCCTTTATGCCGATGCGTTGGAAAAGATTATCCCTGATTTCCGGGACGACGCACCTCTTGAGCGCCACATCATTGAGCAGCGCCTGTGGACGATGGACGATACGTCCTATGTCGGCATGCATTACCGCTCCGAGGACTTCAACGAGGAACGGCCCAACCGTTACACGATCCTTCGCGCGCAATTCGACAAATGGTTTAGCCGCAAAGTCCGCGATGCTGGCGTTGTGTTGCTGTGCGAAACGACCGTCAAGGAGCTTCTTCTTAACGCCCATGGGAAAGTGATCGGCGTGAAGACAGACCGCGATGGCGGAATGGCTTTTGCCGACGTCGTAATCCTCGGCGAAGGCGTGAACGGCATTGTTGGGCAACGTTCGGGACTACGTTCAGAGTTAAAACCAGATAGTGTTGCGCTTGCCGTGAAGGAGATGCACTTCTTGCCGCGGGAAGTCATTGAGAGCCGGTTCAATCTGAAAGGCAATGAAGGCACGGTCATCGAGGCGATGGGGACGATCACTGCCGGAATGACAGGGACGGGATTCCTTTACACCAATCAGGAATCGATCTCTGTTGGCATTGGCTGCATCGTGTCGGATTTTGCGGAAAATGGCACGACGCCTTATGGGCTCCTCGAAGCCTTTAAGAATCATCCAAGTATCAAGCCTCTCCTGGCAAACTCCGAATGCAAGGAATATGCGGCCCATTTGATTCCGGAGGGCGGCTATAATGCGATCCCCGAACTTTTTGGAGATGGGTGGATCGTCGTCGGCGATGCGGGCCAGTTCGTCAATGCCGTGCACCGGGAGGGGTCCAACCTCGCAATGACGACGGGCCGTATCGCGGGCGAGACGGTTGTATCTCTCAAGCGGCGGCGTGAGGAATTGTCGAAAGCCAATCTTGCGGAATATAAGCGCCGCTTGGATGCGACCTTCGTCATAAAAGACCTGAAGAAGTACAAGAAAATTCCCGAATTTCTGCATAGCAACAAGCACGTATTCGGCCTCTATCCGAGGCTTCTCACTTCCGCCGCGCAGACTTGGTTTCGGGTTGATGGAACGGACAAACGGAGCAAGGAAAAAGAGATCCTTAAATCATTCCGCAAGGGCCGGTCACTGCCGGGCCTTATCGGAGATGCATTCAAGCTGGCGAGGGCATGGCGATGACAAGCGTGGCGGAAATCGGTGCCTCCGGCGCCAAAGTTGAAGAGAAGCTTTTCCAGAACCGCTATCTCGTGGACGCGGGCCGTCCGCATATCAAGGTGCGCCCGCATGAGACTCCATCGAAAGCTCTGCTCTCGCTCACCTACACGTGCCCGGCCGGATGCTACAGCCAAAATGACAAGGGTCAGGTGGAAATAACCGTGGATGGTTGTTTTGAATGCGGGACCTGCCGTGTCGTGACGGCCAAGACTGGAGAGGTCGAGTGGGATTATCCGCGTGGCGGATTTGGGGTTCTATTCAAGTTTGGTTGATTGCCGGCGAATGCAGGCGTTGCACGGAGTGAGCCTGTGCGGTTACCAGACGCCGAAATCGACTTTTTGCTCAATGAAGACGTGGGTTTCGGCGATTTGACGATGCGCGCACTCGGTATCGCCGGCCGTCCGGCCCGGATGACATTCACTGCGCGCCAGGATCTTATTCTTTGCGGAACGGATGAGGCCTGCCGGATGCTCGCGCGGCTTGGTGCTTCGGTGACCTTCGCCGCACAAGCTGGAACGCGGAGCTGCAAGGGCACGCTTTTGTTTGAGGTAGAAGGACCAGCGGCGGCGCTTCACGCGGGGTGGAAGGCTACCCAAACACTCATGGAATGGGCGTCCGGTGTTGCAACGCTGACCCACGAGATCGTCGCGGCCGCGAGAGCCAGTGCACCACGCATTGCTGTTCTTTGTACGCGGAAAGCCGTGCCTTTCACGAGGCGGCTTTCCCTGAAGGCAGTGATCGCGGGGGGCGGGGAGATCCATCGTCTCGGGCTATCGGATACGATCATGCTGTTTGACGAACATCGGATTTTTTTGGAACAGCCCGCCGATCTCAAGGCACTTATTGTTAAGGTGAAGGAGCGATCCCCTGAGCGGGCCGTCATGGTTGAGGTCACATCGGAGGCTGATGCCTTCTTGGCGGCCGAAGCGATGGCCGATGTGATTCAGCTCGAGAAATTCGTGCCCGCTGCCGTGGCGCGAGTCGTGACCGGAATCCGAAAGAAAAGAGATGGCCGTCCAATTATCGCTGCCGCTGGCGGAGTTACCGCGCAAAATGCGGGGGATTATGCGAAGGCAGGGGCTGATACGCTCGTTACGTCGGCGCCCTTTTATGCAAAACCCAGGGATATTCAGGTTTGTTTCTTCCCGTTGTAAGTGCGCCGCCCTTTTCCCGGGGGACAGAATTTTTATCTCCCGGCATGGGATCGACACAGAATTTTGTTGCACTTGCGTCTCGCACCTGCAACAATGCTTCGGTGCACCAAACTGGATGGTGCTTTAATGATTCAAGATAATTGGCAGGCATGCTGTAACCAAGAAGCTTGGTGCGATGGCTATGACTAGTCCAAAGCCGGACGCTCCGGATCTCGGACCCGAGAGCAAGAGTTTTTTCGCAAGGCCCAATGAGTTCTCCAACCGTGCGGACATTGCTCTGCATGGCGTCTACGAGATCTCGAAAATTTTGGCTGCCCCCGCGCGCCTTGAGACGACCTTATCAAATGTTCTGAAATTGTTGTCGAGCTTTCTCGAGATGCGCCATGGCATCATTGCGCTCCTCGATGACGGCGGCGCGCCTGATGTCGTTGTGGGTGTTGGCTGGAACGAGGAGAACGCGAAAAGTCATTTCGAAAGAATTCCGGAACGGGCAATTGGTCAAATTGTTACGACGAAAATGCCTGTAGTTATCGAAAATGTCGCAAGGAACCCGCTGTTTTCGGATTGGCCAGCCACCGAGCAAGGCAAAAACGAGTCAAAAGTCTCGTTTATCGGGGTTCCGATCAAGGAACGCGACCGGGTGATTGGTACGCTGACCATCGACCGTATTTGGGACGGCCGGGCAAATTTCCGGTTCGATGAGGACGTTCGATTCCTGGCGATGATTGCCAATCTCGTGGGTCAGGCCGTGCGCTTGCACAATGTCGTGGCGCGCGATCGCGAACGTCTCATGGTCGAGCAAAGCCGCCTTGCCAAGGAGTTGTCTGGGACAGTTGTAGCCGACCATGAACCGCGCATGCGGGGCATCATTGGCGATAGCGTCGCGATTCATTCCGTACTCGACAAGATTAAAATCGTGGCGCGTACAAATTCGACAGTTCTTTTGCGCGGAGAGTCGGGAACCGGCAAGGAGCTCTTCGCGCGTGCGACCCACGATCTGTCGCCGCGCAAGAAGGGACCTTTCGTCAAGCTCAATTGTGCGGCGCTGCCTGAATCCGTCTTGGAGTCCGAGCTTTTCGGCCATGAGAAGGGCGCTTTCACGGGGGCGATTGGTCAACGCAAGGGCCGTTTCGAACTTGCCGATCGCGGCACGCTCTTTCTGGACGAGATTGGCGAGATTTCGCCCTCCTTCCAGGCAAAGCTGCTTCGCGTTTTGCAGGAAGGAGAATTCGAGCGCGTCGGGGGTATGCGGACGCTCAAGGTGGACGTCCGCCTGGTGGCGGCGACAAACAAGAACCTTGAAGATGCCGTGGCCCGCGGGGAGTTCCGTGCGGATCTCTATTACAGGATCAATGTTGTAACGATCTCGGTTCCTGCGCTTCGAGCAAGGCCGGAGGACATTTTTCTTCTCGCGCGTGAATTTCTGCGACGCTTTAATGAAGAGCATGCCACGCAATTGGCCTGGACAACCTCCGCCAAGAACGTGCTCGAGGGATGTTATTTTCCAGGAAATGTAAGAGAACTCGAGAATTGCGTGCGCCGGACGGCGACGCTGGCAAAGGGCCTGAAAATCGTAGCGGATGACTTTGCCTGCCGTCACGATGAATGCCTTTCTTCGACCCTCTGGAAGGGAACGCCCGGGGTGCCGAGACCTTCCAATGCTCCCCCGAGCCAGATGCCGGCTTTCACAAGCCCGCCCCACTCCTCTCCTCCAGTCCCCGCTCCGGAGAAACTCTCGCCGCCGTTGGACAGTGATATCATCGCGCCCGACACGTGCCCGCAGGCAGGCAATTGCAGCGTCATGAATGGTGAGGGCGAGGCTGAACAGGAGCGTTTGCTTCAGGCCATGGAGACGGCAGGGTGGGTGCAAGCCAAGGCCGCGCGTTTGCTCAATCTCACGCCACGCCAAATCGGCTATGCTCTCCGCAAGTACGATATTCCCATTAAAAGATTTTAGCTTGAGGCGGCCCGATCTCGCTCGTTGAAGGCAACGTGTAGAAAGCGCGATGCCTTGGCCGTTCTCCCGCCTACCTGCGAGACGCGCCTACACTTCAGCAAATTCATTCCTGAGCTGCGCGACATGCCATTGGCGGATCTCGCGGGAGGATGTTCGGATTCCGACATCCCGTCATACGAGGTGCTCGGGATTGTTCGAGAATAAATCCTCAATAGGCGTGAAATCAGCGGCTTAACCAGATGGCACATTGCTTGCTGTTTACGTCACGAACAGAGAAGCGGTCCGCGCACGTTGTCGCCTATCCCATGCCAAGAACGGTCGGCGAAAATGCGAGGACTTCGTAACAAGCACGACGTCGCGTCCGTAAGAGGAGATGGACATGGCCTACAAAATTATTGCTTCCCAATGCACCAGCTGCAGCATTTGCGAATTCGAGTGTCCCAACGCGGCAATCTCGATGAAGGGTGATACATTTGTGATCGACCCTAAGAAATGCACGGAATGCGAGGGTTCTTTCGACAAGCCAAAATGCGATGAAGTTTGCCCAGTTCCGAAGACCTGTGTTCCAGCCTAGATCATGATTGTCTGAGTTAAGAAAAGCGTTGGGACGCTATCTGATTTTTCCCACATCATCCCCGCTTGAAGAGCGGCGCTTTGAGATTAAATCGCATCATTTGGCTGTCGCATGGACGACAATATCCAAATCCTAGTCCCAGAATCCCGCGACCCAAAGGAAGTGACTTTATGAAAGTGATGATTCGCCGTTCCCCTGAGACCGGACTTTCGATTTATGTTCCGAAGAAGGATCTCGAGGAACCGATCGTCGAGTCGGAACATGAGACTTTATGGGGTGGGTGGATACGTATCGCAAATGGCTGGGTGCTCAACCTCCCCGAAATGGCCCCTGATACAAAGCTGCCAATAACCGTCAATGCGCGAAAAAGCGGCGAAGAAGAGGAGTAATGTGGGATGAATGCACCTTTTCCGCCGATGGAGATCTTGAAACTGGCGGATGCTGAAGCGGTGCTTGCGTCCCTCGTCGCCCCCTTGCGTGCTGGGACGATTGTTCCTTATTTGGGACCTGGCCTTGCCGCGCTCGCTGAACCAGCCGTGCCGATGACGCCGGAGGCACTCGCGGAGTTCTTCGCCAGCAAGGTCGCGTTGCCGCGCCGTGCTAAAGGCAATGCGTGGGCTTCCGCCCAGCATATTGAAAGCATGAAGCATCGCTCGACTCTTTCGGCCATGATGGCAGAGGCCTTCAGTTCCCCCGTTGCTCCCACGCCACTCCATCAGTGTCTTGCGGGGCTCCATCCCCCCATGATCGTTGATACCTGGTATGACGGAGCCATGCGGGCGGCACTAGGGGAATACAAAAACTGGGGCGAGATCCAAGGCATTACACGCGCCGGAATTGGTGAAGACCGCTGGTATCGCTTTTACGATACTGCGGGGAAGGAAACGGACCGCGCGGCAGCGGACACGTGGACGACACTTTTATACAAGCCGCATGGCAGTATCGTTCCCGCCAAAAACTTCCTGATCTCGGATGCTGACTATGTTGAAGTGCTGACGGAAATAGATATCCAGACCCCAATTCCGGATGCCGTAAAGCACCGGCGCACAGAACGAAGCTTTTTATTCATTGGCTGCCGATTCCACGATCAGCTCCTGCGGACGTACGCGCGCCAAATCATGAAGCGGTCCGCGATCACGCATTATGTGCTCGTCGAACCGGACGGTCTTACCAAGAACGAAGTCCGGTTCATCGCGACGCAAGGCATGACGCCGATTGCCCTTCCACTTGAACGCGCAGTCGCTATCTTGCTCGAAGGCGCATAAGCGCGCAACACTTCCACTTCCAAACGTCGCTTGCTGCTGCCAGCCAGTATATGTGCCACGCCGCAAGTCGCCCATTTGCGTAAGCTACTTTACAAAATCAAAGCCTGTTATCTTTCAAACAAATTTTCGATGGCCGGCCGTCGTGTTGGTAAAGCGACAGCAAAGTTACGTTTTTCGTAATCCTGTATTATCATATAGTTACAATAATTATCGCAATGGCACGCGAGTTGCTCGATGGCTCTTCAAATTTCGAATGGCCGGCCTGGAGCGCCGACCGGAAGCGAGGAGCGGACATGCTAGCGTCAGCACTAAACGAGGGAACGAATCCTGGGACCACCGCCAATATTGAGGATGTGCTGCAGAAGGTAGCAGAACACAAAGGCTGCGGGACACATGGCGGTAGCGGCAAAGCGAGCTGTGGAACGGCGGCTGGCCAAAACGATCTCCCGACGGAGATTTGGGAAAAGGTCAAGAACCATCCCTGCTACAGCGAAGAAGCACATCATCACTACGCACGTATGCATGTGGCGGTTGCTCCCGCCTGCAATATTCAATGCAACTATTGCAATCGGAAATATGATTGTGCCAATGAATCGCGGCCCGGCGTGGTCAGCGAAAAGCTCAGCCCTACGCAAGCAGCCAAAAAGGTACTCGCTGTCGCCTCGACCATCCCGCAGATGACGGTGCTAGGTATCGCTGGGCCAGGAGATCCCCTCGCCAATCCCGAGAAGACCTTTGAGACCTTCGAGTTGATTGCGAAGACGGCGCCGGACATCAAGCTGTGCCTATCCACGAATGGTCTTGCACTGCCCGATCACGTCGACACCATCGCCGGCTTCAACGTCGATCACGTCACGATTACCATCAATATGATTGACCCGGAGATCGGCGCGAAGATCTATCCTTGGGTGTTCTGGAAGCACAAACGATACACCGGTGTCGAGGCGGCCAAGTTGCTCACGGACCGCCAGCTGCAGGGCCTGGAAATGCTCACCGAGCGTGGCATTCTGTGCAAGGTCAATTCGGTGATGATCCCGGGAATCAACGACAAGCATCTCGTGGATGTCAATAAGGCCGTCAAATCGCGCGGCGCGTTCCTTCATAACATCATGCCGCTGATCTCGGCGCCTGAGCATGGCACGGTGTTTGGCTTGACAGGCCAGCGCGGCCCGTCCGCTCAGGAGCTGAAGGCGTTGCAGGATAGCTGCGAAGGCGAGATGAATATGATGCGCCATTGCCGCCAGTGCCGCGCAGACGCCGTTGGGCTCCTTGGCGAGGATCGGAGCGCGGAATTCACAACAGACAAGATCATGGCGATGGAGGTCAATTACGATCTCGACTCCCGCAAAGCCTATCAGGCAAAGGTCGAAGAGGAGCGTGTTGCCAAAGTCGCGGCCAAGCAGGAAGAACTTTCAACGCTCGCGGGCGAAATGAGCGACATCAAGCTCCTCGTTGCGGTGGCGACGAAGGGCTCCGGGCTCATCAACGAGCATTTTGGCCATGCCAAGGAGTTCCAAGTTTACGAGCTCTCCACAAGCGGAGCGAAGTTTGTCGGGCATCGCCGTGTCGATCTTTATTGCCAAGGCGGTTATGGCGACGAAGACAGCTTGGAGACGGTCATACGCGCCATCAATGATTGTCACGCGGTGTTTGTGGCGAAAATTGGCGGGTGCCCAAAAAGTGATTTGCAGAAGGCTGGCATCGATCCCGTCGATCAATTCGCTCATGAGTTCATCGAGAAATCGGCGATCGCGTGGTTCAAGGAATATCTCCGCAAGGTCAATAGCGGTGAAATTGAGCATGTCGAACGTGGCGATGCTGAAATTCGCCAAGGAGCTCTGATCTCGGCAGCCTAGAAGAGTCCTGATCACGCGATCGAAAGGAAATCTCTCACACTCGTTGAGCCATAGCATGTCCAATTAGGAAATGGCGCTGCTTATTTCCGTGACATGCTCCAGCCCTTCGATGGTCAGGTAATAGGAGCGACTTATGACTTTGAAGATTATTGCTTCACAGTGCACAAGCTGCACAGCCTGCGAAGCAGAATGTCCCAACCTCGCAATTTCCGAAAAGGGGGGAACTTTTGTCATCGATCCAAAAAAATGCACCGAATGCATTGGACATTTCGACAGTCCGCAATGCGCCGCTGTTTGTCCTGTGGACGACACCTGCGTGATCGATCATTCATTCCCGCGCTATCAGGCGGCGGAGTAGGGAACAAGACATGAATCTTAATATAACTCCGGCGGCGGAACACTTCATTCGTCTCATGCTGCGTGCTGATGGGGCTTCCGGGAGTGGTTTCAGGCTGGTTGTGAGCCCTGGCGGCTGTTCAGGACTTGCGGCTGACATAAGTGTTTTGGCCAGGCCTGCGCCCGGTGATGCGATCGTAGAGCGCAATGGCGTGAAGCTATTTCTTCCTGCGGAAAGCCGCATTCTGCTTGATGGTGTGACAATCGATTTCGCCGAAACAGCATCTCAAACGGGGCTTGTCTTTCACGACCCCAAAGCCACATCCTGTGGTCAGAGCAGCGGAACGTCCGCGCAATAAGCCGCAAGGAGAAGGCGCATGAATGGCGCGGCCCGGCAAGACAAGCAGCAAACCTCGTTGGTGGAGGAAGCTCTCCTTGCCGATGCGCTTCTAGGTGGAGGACTACCCCCTGAAGCGGAATGGCATTTGTGGGAAGCTGGGCTCTCCTATCATTTGGAGGATTTGGCGGAACAGCATCTCCGGAAAGCCGAAGTTTGGGCACCGGGACATGCCGCAGTCTTGGTTGGCCTTTATCGCTTCTATTTTTACAAAGGCAGACTCGGTGAGGCGCTTGAGATAGCAAGGCAATGCCTTGAGAAGGCGGCAAGGGAAAACAATCTGGCCGGCAATTGGCGCGACGTAAAACCCGGAGATGCCCAGTTTGGCCGCTACGAGGAAATGGCGCCTCGTTTCTTTCTTTTTACTCTCAAAGGTTACGCCTATCTTCAAATGCGTCTCGGGAATTTGGATGAAGGATTCGATGCCGTCCAGAAGCTTCTAGAGCTTGATCCCACTGACAAAATTGGCGCCAAGGTCTTGCTCGAAGTCATCCAAAGAATAGGACAAGACGATGATGGATGACATCGATGAAGCACGGGATTGGCGGGGAAACGAGGTTGATTGTACCTCCTGCAAGCACCAGCCCTCGCTTGCAACGGGGCTTTGCCGCTTAAAACATGCCTGCGTCAACGACCGGTATGCGAGGCGCATCGATCGTTTCTTTAATTGGAACCCGAAACTTGCGGACGCCTATGTCAAGCATCCCCATTTCGAAGTGCGCGCTATTGCGGCAAAGCATGCCAGCCTTTTTCTGCTGCCGCCTCTCCTTGACGATGCCGAGGAGACGGTACGGTGGAATGCGGCGCGGCGCTTACCAAAACGCTACAGCCTGCGGCTGCGGACGGATCCGCATCGTGAAGTAAGAATCCGAATCGTACCTCTCCTAGATGATGCTGAGCTCGTTTCAATGATGGGGGACAGCGATTATTACGTGCGTCTCGTCATCGCGCGCCGGGTGGCCCCATTGCTTTTGGCTCGGATGATCTGTGACGAGGAGGCCGAAGTCAGACGCGTGGTCGCGCGCCGTATTCAACATGAATGGCTTCTTCAAATGGCCGATGACCCTGATGCAGCGGTTAGATTGGAAGTCGCGCAACGACTAGCACCGCACCTTCTTGCGCGCTTGAAAAATGATCCGGATTGGCGGGTGCGGTATGAAGTGGCAAGCCGCATCCCCGCTTCAAGGCTCGAAGAGATGCCGGAAGATACAGATAGCCTTGTCCGGGAAATGGTGCAGTCACGGTTGTTGGGAGATTCTGAGCTGCGAAGGGATAGGCCCGTATGAGCAATATTGTCCGCGATAGCGATGTCGTTGAGATCTCCGAATCTCCTTATTTCAGTTTCGGAGAGAAAGTGAAGGCAAAACGCGTCATCCGGAACGATGGAACCTATGCCGGTAAAGAAATCGGCGAGATCTTGGCGAAGAAAGGGGAGGAAGGCTACGTCGTCAGTATTGGGACCTTCTTGCAACAATTCTACATTTATGGCGTTGAATTTCTTGAAAGTGGCAATCGTGTGGGCATGAAACGCAAGGAGCTTGAACCAGTGAAGCCCCATGATGATGGGGATGATTTGCCATTGCCAGGAGGGGTGCGGTGATCGAGCCGAGGTTTCCGATTTACCAGTGGGGTCAGCGTGTGCGGGCCTTGAATGATCTTCACAACGATGGCTCTTATCCAGATGTTCCCACAGGGGCGCTGCTGGTGAAGAGTGGCGATGGAGGTGAAATTGTCCAAGTTGGGACACATACGGACTCAAACACGCCAATTTATCTCGTTGAATTTGGCGAACGCCTCGTCGTCGGTTGCCTGGAAGAAGAAATCGCCCCGCTCTAGAGATCTTATGATCAAGAAGCTCCCCAATACGAGATTTACATGCTAACGGCCGGAGTTCTAACAGAGATAAGCTTGGGGCGCTTTCCGCATCCGAACGATCTTGATCGGAAGCGTATCGAGCGCGCACTTAAGGCGCGCAAGCGATACCTTTATGTTGTGCCGAGCGTGCGGGCAGTCATGGGCGGCTATCTCATTGAGAGCCCATGCTGCTCGCGCAATATCGACGCCGATGGCGGCATTATCGATGTCGCTTTGCTTCAATATGATGATGATCTCGGTTCATGGCAGCTCTATCGGAAAGATCACGGAAGTGAACGATGGGATCTTCATAGCACGCATGCCCGGTTACCCGAGCTCTTGGATTTGCTGAACATCGATCCGGAACGCACATTCTGGCAATGAAATTGCTATGAAGAGCCCAGACACAAATAGCAGAGCAGGGCCATGTCCTTAAGCGCCGATGATTTGACGCAGATCGATACGATGCTTGTAGCGACTGGCGCGGATACGCTTCCGTTTGTCGAATTGCGCCGCCGGTTTCCACATCTTTCCTGGACGCGCTGCGATGCGTCGGATGTAACGGAAATGCCCTTCCGTGTTTATGAGTATTATGAAATTCACCTTTTGGATAGCGTCGATCATTGCGCCCAGATCACGTCCGATCCATCGCGCGCGACGGGGATAATTCTTGCAAAGCGGAGTGCGGCCCGATGATCGAGCTGGCGGCCGTTCAAGAGAACGTTGATGGAGATGGCTTGATTGCCGTGGGTGACGACGCTTCTTTCATTGCGCTCTCTGATCCAGACGTCACCCTGGCCGAACTTGAAGCCGTTGATGCCGTTTTGCGGTCATCGAGGCTTTCGAATGGCCCCATCGCCGAGGCTTTCGAGGCGGCCTTCGCAGCCTATGTCGGCCGAAAATATGCGGTTGCGGTACCGAGCGGCACGGTCGGGCTTTTGATTACGCTTGCCTCGTTTGGGATTGGCCCTGGAGATGAAGTGATCGCGTCGCCCCATTCCTTCAGGGAAACGGCGCATGCGATCAGTCTTTCAGGCGCGAAGCCTGTGTTTGCCGACATTGACTATTGGGCTGGCACCATCGTTCCGGAAAAGGTCGAAGCGCGGATCAACCCAAAGACGCGCGCTATCGTCGGCTGCAACAACAACGGGCACCCGGCTGCTTGGGTTGCGTTGCGTGCCGTGGCGAAGACACATGGTTTGATTCTCATCGAGGATTCCACTGAGGCGATCGGTTCCAGATATCAAGGTGCGCTGGTTGGATCCTTTGGCGACGCCGCCATTTTCGATTTCTCGCAGCCCTCACCGCTTGTTTGTGGCGAAGGAGGTATGGTTGTCACGGATGACGTGGATATCGCCGTTGCATTGCGACGGCATCGCTCTCACCGACTGGTTGAGCGGTCTTCGGTCGTAGTCACCGGGACCCCTCCCTACCAGGCGGGAATGAGCGATCTTTCGGCCGCTCTCGGCTTGGCCCAGTTGAAGCGGATCGATGAGATCCTCGAACGGCGGCGGTATATCGAGCATCTTTATTATAAGCACGTCCAATCTTTCGAGGGGATCAAGGATCCCTTCGTTGCCCCTGATGTGACGGAGATAAATTGGTTTCTCTATATCGTGCATTTGGGAACGAGATTTTCGCGATCGAGCCGTGATGCGATCATCGATGATTTGCGTGTTGAGCAGGTCGAGGCTGCGGCTTACAGCAGTCCATTGCATTTGCAGCGGCATTATTTCGAGTTGGGCTACCGAAAAGGTGATTTCCTTGTGACGGAAAAGGTCGCGGATCGCGCCGTGGCGCTGCCATTTCATACCCATCTCACGGAAGACCAGATTGCGTTCCTCGTCGCAACCATGAAGGACGCTTCGATCAATGTTGGGGCGGGAGCGGCAATTTATTAAATGTCCGTTCTGTCTCACCTGGCTTCGCCGGAGAACCGCAGTAAGAACCACAGAAACATAAGGAGTACTCAAATGCCGATGATCACGATTATGCCTTCTGGCAAGACGACGGAAGCACTGGAAGGAACGACACTTCTCGCGGCGATTCTCGCGGCGGAGGAGGATCTGAACCATAAATGCGAGGGCAATGCGGCCTGCGGCACCTGCCATATCTTCGTTCACGAAGGGCGCAAGGGATTGTCAAAAATTGCCCGCGAGGAAAATGAGAAACTCGACTCCATTATTGGTGTCGGATCGAAATCGCGCCTCGCATGTCAAGCCAAGATATTGGGCACGGAAAACATTAAGGTCGAACTGTTAGGTTTTGGTTCGGGTCTTTAGAGTTTATGGAGGGATCTATGGAAGCCAGCGATGTCACGAGTCCTGCATCCGCCAATGTCATGATTCATGCGCGCTTCGCGCCAAACGGCACGGTTGTCGAAATTGGGGAACGCCCCGCCGCATTAACCCCGCAAGATTGGTTCAATTTCTTGAGCGACAATGCCGGCGCCAACTATCAGGCTCTTGCTGGAGGCCGCGGTTTGTTTCGATTGACGCGGACTGAGACCGAAGCCTTGAGAGCGAGCGCTGTCGCTTAGACAGCCTCGTCAGCCATGAGCCTGCCGGTAACTCCTATCTCCACCGGGCAATGCGGCGGCTGGCTCGCGGTGTATGACGCTGAGGCCAGCGGCGGCGCATCTGACTTTTGACGTGCCGCTGCCGTTGCATCAATCCGGCTCGCGCAATTAACGCAATCGAGCATCGGCACAGATGCCGCTATTTTACAAAATGCGATGAAAATAGGATGCGCTTTTCGGGCGTATCGAGGCCGCTTTCCACGCGCCATTTGTGCTGAAAGAAATAGGTTTTCACGTCGCGGGTTATTTCTTTTCCACGTATATACCAGCGTCCGACTCCATCTGGAAAAATGACAGCCGGTCCATCGGCCCGATGAACCACATCATTGTCCAGCCAGAGCCGTGTATCGACATAAAGATAGCAGCCTGCCTTGCGCGACATATCGTCCTGATTGCGATCGTCCACGACGGTCATTCTGGTCATTGTTTCTCTCCATATCTCGAAATTTATAGCGCTCCATTTTGACGTTCTCGATTTTATCAGAAAGACGCTAGGAGTGTCCTTGCCGCCGAGTCTCACTCAGCTCCATCTCGTTTACAGCTTCCGCTCCGCAACGCCGAGGGTGGCGAGATTGTAACCTTCCTCACGAAGCACGCGCTTCACCGCTGGGCGGGCCAGCATCCGGCGGTAATGTGCAGCAAGGTTATCCGGCATCGGAATCTTTGTCTTGTCGGCCCAAAACGAGACATAAAAGATAATTGGGTCGGCGATAGAAAATTCTCCCACCACGTAGGCTTTGTCAGCGATTGCGTTATTTAGGATTGTGAAGCCCTTTTCAATAATATCAAGGCCGAGCTGACGTACAGCTTGATGGTCGTCTGGATTGCGAGCGAATGTGTTTGTCGCAAAGATACGGGCAAAGCCCTGGCCATGAATAGTATCGACGACATAGGCCATGGTTTCAAGAGCCCGCGCTTCGTCTTCCGGCATCTCCGGCCATAATTTGGCGCGGCCGCGGGTCCGTGCAAGCCAATAGGCAATGGCCGGCACTTCGGTAAGAGTGCTGCCATCCTTGCGAACGAGCGCGGGGATCGTGGATTTAGCGTTAATCGCGACATAGTCCGGTTTGAAATGGTCACCTGCTGGCAAGTTCACGATATAGACCTCGAATACCTCCTCAAGCTCTTCCAGGATGATGTGGATGCTGGTCGAACAAGAGCCAGGGGTCATGTAAAATTTCATGGAAGCTCTTTTTACCCTTAACGCTGCGAGTGACATTGGTTGGCGTAAGAAAACCACGCCACTTCGAATCATCCGGCACACTTCATGCAAATGCCGTGTCAACGCATCTGAACGAGGGCGATAGTCAAATGCGTCCCGCCCTATGTTCTGTTTACGACAAAGATCAATTGCAACAGAGGCAAGCATGGCATTCAATCTTAACACCGATTGGTCTGCATCGGAGGTAAGTCACCTTTTGGGTTCGGTGGAAGATGACCGGTCTTGGCGTCTGGAGGTCACCGGAGACGGACTTGCGCAATTGAAAGATCTCACCGTGATACCTGACACTGACTATGAAGACGGATTGCACTGTTTTTTCGAGGTATGGGATGCTGGCACGGATTTCGTTGGCCCGGCAGCCGCGAGTGACGGCGCGCTCTGCAAGAAACTCGAACGGCTTTTGCGGGAAAATTATCCAGTCCTCAAAGGTCCTAAGACTCTGAGTGCCCTTTAGTTTGGGCGGGAAGCTCCAACCGCTTGCGTGCCCATCTTTCAAGGCGGACAGCCTCGAAATGGAGGAGGAATGTCACCCAACAATATCGAGGTCTATGCCATTTGTTCCGTCAGCAGTATCGAACCAGGTGGCGCCAAAGCCTTTAGCCTTTTGCGGATCACCGGGGCGGCCGAAAGCAGACCTTTCCCGATCGTAATCGTGCGCAAAAGCGCGAAGGAATTTTTTGGCTATGTGAATGCTTGTCCACATGAGGGAATTTGGCTCAATATCGGATCTGGGACGTTCTTCGATAGAGATAAGAAGTCTCTCAGATGCGGCCGGCATGGAGCTAGGTTCGAAACCGAGACGGGGATTTGCACCGATGGACCTTGTCAAGGATCCAGTCTTGAACCTGTTGCGCTCGCCGTCATTCAAGGTGATGTCTGTCTTTGCGGCGTAGAGCTCGTCGAGGACGATGGAATTCCAGATCCGTTTGCGGAAGAACTCGATGATACGATGGAGATCATGATCCATCCAGACTGACGGCAGACGAGATCTACACACCGGAAATGCACCTTCCTTGGAGATATTATGACGACGGAAGCAAGTGAGACCGTGCGATATTTTGTGTCTTACACAGGTATCAAATTGCCTTTTAACCTTGTCAATCCAATCGCAATGGAAGCGCTTACCAACCGCAATACTTATATTCGCGCCTATTTCAACGAGACCGGTTCGCTCGCTTGCTTTGAAAAACTCGTCTATGGCGAGATCGAGCTTGCCCATCGCTATGAATATTACGGCAACGGCTCGCTTAGGAGTGCCGAGATTTCAACGCCGGAGGAAGAACCGCTCTTTGTGTATTTTGACGTAACTGGGGAGCGGCTTTCACAGGGATGATAGGTTCCACAGAGTACGAGAGGCGATGATGACGGTTTCGCAATTGATCGAAGCGCTGTCGCAAATGCCCACCGATGCGGTGGTCTTGATAGACAGTGGTGGCGGCTTGTCGGCGGTCTCCGCGCTTGATTTCGTCGCCGGGCACGGACCCGCTAGTCCAGCCGAAGTGATCCTGCTTCCGAATATGAATGAATAGCTATCAAACGCGCGTAGAGACGCAACGCGCTTGCCGCGCTCACTTCAATCATCTTTCGCTCATGAATATCGCGCCGCGTTCTAAAAACTCCTTGCGTCGGAGAATCCTCGCTTGAGGTGGCTCGACGCAGGCACGCGCAACCGCGCTTAGAGGGAAAAATGACTAATATCGATGTAGAGATCTCAATGTTCGAAAGGATAGGGGGCGCGGTGACCATCGACCGGTTGGTCGAGATTTTCTATGAAAAGATGGATGCGTTGCCTGAAGCGAAAGAGATCCGTGCCATGCACCAGGCGGATCTCGGCTCGACCAAAAACCTGCTTAAGCGCTACCTTTGCGAATGGATGGGTGGCCCAAAGCTCTATTCCGCAGAGAAAGGTCATCCGCGCTTGCGCCAGCGGCATCTGGGCTTCAGGATCGGTGAGCGGGAACGTGATGCGTGGCTGCTGTGCATGAGCGGCGCGCTTGAAGAGACTGTCACGGATATGAATGCTCGTCACGAAATCTACGGGTTGTTGGCAAAGCTCGCGGACTGGATGAGAAATCAAGCGGAGAATCCGCACGACGCGAGCAACTCGCGCCCGTGATTCGACAGGACTGGCGCGCTACTTCTAAAGGGGAGTTCCGAAAAAATCTTCGTCAACGCCGCCCCAGGCCTTATGAAGCGCTAGGCCATCGCGCCATTTCGTCAACTCCATGTCATCCGCGTTGCGATGGGTGATCTTGCCAGCTGGATTTTCAGCCAGCAGATAGGTCTTCCCATTCCGGATAAATCGATTGAGATCTTTCGTATCCGTCGGGCGGACGACGCATCTGGGTCGTTCATCGATGAGGATGGTCGTGGGAAGCACTGCTAGACCTCGACTTAGCCAATTGGAAATCTCAAAACCCATCTTCCTTCCGGCCCCAAGGATGGGATCCGGGCACAAGCGGCGCATGAATACCTGCCTTTTCGATGGCGCCCAGGCTCTTATAAAAAGTTCCTTCATGTACAAGCGTTCCCCCCTTAGTGGTGACCGCGACATAGCGAGCGACCGGATCCGTCTCACACAGGTAACCGCCGCCGGGATCGAGCGTGTTGCGTGCGTTTCCGTCCCAATCCACAAAGAAGCCTTCCGTGACTGGCATCGATATCTCCATTGACGCGCTTTCCGGATCTCCCGGACCAGAGATCTAGAAATATATGAGAGCAAATTTCTTGCCGTGCAGAGTTTTCAGCTTATGCCTCACGCCTTGTCGCAAAGTGGACAATCCGGCTCTTCATAAATGAAGTGCTCCCGACATCATTCGCTAGCGGGAAATTATTCCCGTCCGAATTGTATCTTGGCACGCATCTCTCATATCCTTCATATGTATAACTTTTACCGGAGAAAGGGATTGGATCGTGGCTGACTTGACACAACGCGCAGCATCGCTGGAGGATTTGCGGGATATCTGGGGCTTACTGCAGCAGATTGCATCAGACATTCCAGCCGATCTGAGGAGCGAAGCTGAGCAGGAAAATATACTGACCGAACTCATGGCCTGCTGCACATCGGGTTTTTCGCCGATTGCAGTCGATACGGACAAAGCGATTGTCGGAGCGCTGCTCGTGAGGCGGGACGATTTCGAATGGGGTTTTAAGAATAGCCAAGCAGTGCACATCTCTTATGCCGCGATTGCGCCGGGGCACCGTGATCAAGGTGTTTGTGCGGCACTCGTCACGGAAATCCAAGAGCGCAAGGCGCCGGTGTACGCAAGCGTGAAAAGCGGCAATCAGTTCGGGTTCGCCGACGAGCTCATGAAACTTGGCTTTGTGCATGAATGCACGGCCGCAAGCGGCTGGGGTGATCTCTATAAGTGGCAGCCTTCGCCTAGCAACTGAAAGCTCTAAGTTATGCCAGGCGGAGCCGCGGCATCCGCGAGCAGTTTAGAGGCTATGATTCGATTTTCTATCGGATCATAGCCGTTAGTTGTTGATTTCATTTTATCAACAGTTTGAAGCGGGTTTTCTCTTCTATGGATCACGCCTCAAATTTCTTCCCGCGATTCCACTTGTGCAAGCGCATCTTCGAGGATGCCCCGGCAGTTCAGCAGGCGATGATATTCCGCTTTGTCGATGACAACCATTTCTGGAGGGGAACGCGGCGCCGCCGGCCCTTCGGCGGCTGCCGCAGCTTCGAATAAGGTCTTCTCAAGTTGGTATATGCGCTCGCTCGCCCTTTCAAGATAGGGGAGCGGATTAGCCTTGACGTTGGCTTCGTGCAGGGCGTCCAGGCTCAAAAGTGTTGTGAAGCGCCGGACGATCTGGCGCTTCTTCTTCCCAAAATCATGCTCGATGATGCTCATGATCTTCCGCCGTTCGCATGGCAAACCATACGGGCTGCGCAAGGAGTTCAATCCATTGGCGGCCCTTGGTCGTCAGAGGTTTTTTTCTTTTTCTTTTCGGTCTTTGCCTGGGCATAGGCACCGGCATTCTTCAGGGCGATCGGTGCCTGGCCTTCGACATACTGCGAGATCCAAAACAAAGTCCGATCAAGGGCTTTCGAGGCGGCCTCCTTGTCGTAGCTATCCCCCTCATCGCAGTCGAAGCCATGCCCCGCCGGGTAGGTATAAACGCTCACATCCGGCCGCTTCGCGCGAAACTGGATTACGTCTTCAGACGGGGTTCGCGGATCATTGTCGCCAAAATGGATCAGCGTCGGGATCTTGCGCTTTTCTTGGTAAGCCTCAACGATTCCAGCACCGTAGTAGCCAATGGCGCAGGCGAGGCCGGTTACTCGGTTGCCGGAAAGATAGGCCAAATAGCCGCCCCCGGAATAGCCGACAATCGCGACCTTGCCGGCGTCCTTCACTGCATCGATCGCTGCTTGAATATCGGCAAGATGTTCATCCGTGCCGGCTTTCTCGACGAAGTCGGGTCCTTCGGCGGTTGACAGCTCAGCATTGCTAGGTTCGACGGCAACAACTCCCCGCTCAATGAGGGCTGGGGCGATTGCGACATAGCCTTTCGATGCGAAACCGTCCGCGATCTTTCGAATTTGCGGATCAGCGCCAAGAACCTCTTGTAAGACCACGACAGCGCCCTTTGGCGTGTCTGAAGGGTCGGCACGATAGGCGGGAAATTTGTGCCCGTCCGCTGCAGTAAGCTCGATCATGATGCCGCCTTTAAAATGAGGGAATGACGTACGGTTTGTGTCGCTTTGTCATTGAATGAAGAGAGCACGCAAACAAAGTGCCAAAACTTTTGCCGAAGAAGTCAAGAGGGAGGGAATCAACTCGGTCAATAATACGCTATGCCTTTTTCCAAGGGCCTGACCACTTATGTCATTCAACTTGCCACGCGGCTTCCGCCTTCCGCTAAAGCGAAAATCCAAAGCCCGTTTTCAGCTGCTTCGTAATGTTTCCTAGGCGCGGATCTAGGTCAGCCGCAGTGGCGCAGAAGCGAGAAACTAGGCTCAGGACCCATTAAAGTTCTTGCGTTGAGGTGAGTCGGCTGATTCATAGGCGGGGCGAGGAGGCTTCGCCATGGCTGATTTGTTTTTGCTCTCCGAGGCGCAAATGCGCCGGATTGAGTGTTATTTTCCGC
>DATBPZ010000090.1:0-41830 GCA_036561105.1 Methylocella sp.
CAAATGCGGCTCGATCCGTTGCCATTGGTCTTCACTCAGCCAAAACAAATTGCCTCGCATCTTCCCGCTCCAGAATCATCAAAGCAGGGAATCAGCAACCAATTCATACATCAAGACTTTTAATGAGTTCTAACCCTAGTATCTTCCTGGAATGTGGCGGGATTTATGCTTCCCCTTTCTCCCTTCTGATTAAAATGCGGCGTGCCGCTCGATTAGCTCAGAGCCGTCTCCCGCCGGTAAAGAGACAGTCCCGGGTGAAAATAAGGATCATCCCTTATCCAAGCGCACCAGCGCGTTTGGAAGTGATGCCGCTGAGAAGCGTATGCGGCGAGGCGCCGGAAGGTGCCACGGCCACGGCTGGCCGATTCATCGTGCAGCAAGCAAACCTCCGGATCCAGGCGTGCGGACCAGCCCTGTTCGGCAAGTTTTAGACAAAGGTCGACATCATTAAGGTCGATGGGCAAATGAATGGCGTCAAATCCGCCGACCCTTTCGAATTTCCATCGTTGGACGGCCAGGCAGGCCCCCGTCACCGCAGAAATTTCGTGCGGCACCAAATTGCGGGAAAGCCATCCGGGGTCGCTGTCCAAAGCCCTCGAGCCAAAGTGACCGGCATGTCCTCCCATACCCAAAACCACGCCAATATGTTGGATTCGCCCATTGCGATAAAGGAGCTTGCCCCCGACAGCACCCACATCAGGCGCCACGGCGTGGGCGACGAGACGCGTCAGCCAATCGTTCGAGAGAATTTGCGTGTCGTTGTTGAGAAAAACCAAAATGTCGGCTGAGCTTTTCGCGGCCGCACTGTTGCAAATCAAGGAGTAGTTAAAGGCGCCAGGGCATTCCACGATAGAAACCCTGGATTGGCGCCGCAGCCCTTCAAAGACACGCAGAGTCCTTGGCTTGGTGCTTCCGTTATCGGCGATCAAGATAGAATAATTATCATAGGAAGTCCGGTTGAGAATGCTATCGATACAAAGGGTCAGCAGACCGGCGCGATCCCGGGTAGGAATAATGATCGTTGCACTCAGCGGCGGGGAGAGTTGGCTTGATGGGCGTGAAACGCGGGATTGCGGCGCTTGGGTGGAATTTCCCGGCGTGCGTGTGAGAAGGATCCGGCGCACTGAGCCCACCTCTTTGGCCTGCAACTTCGCCATCACAGACAAGGGAATCTTATTCTCCTGAAGAAATTGATTTTGTTCTTTTTCGGACGCGCCGGACAAAGCGTCCATAGTGATGAAAGCAGCGCGTCCCAGATAGGACTGCGTGATCGATAACAAACGGCTCCAGCGCGGTTTCATAATTGGGGTGAGTGTCCCGGCGTTTGTCCGTTCTTCCTCGTCGGCATAAAGGAGCCGGCAGGCAGGAGAGCGATGCGCCTCCTCGGCGAGACATGCGAGTGCATGCGATGGGAATTCGTCCCCCGGCATGATCGAAGAGATAAAGCAGTGCTTCGGCAAGGACTGCAGGCAGGCCGAGGTCTTGTTGGACGCGATCAACTGAATGCGTTGATCTTGAGGCAGGCTGATCGAGCCTTCCTCTGTGACGATAAGCAATAGCCAGCGCCGATAATGTTGCGCGCGAAGGCTATTCCAAGTTTGCGTCAAGCCTGTCAGCACTGCGCCGTCGGCTTTGACAATGATAATGATTTCGGCACCCTTCGACCAATCACAGCGTGGTGCGTCAATTCTTGCCAAGTCGACCGTGCGGGCGCGGAGGTCTCGCCAATCTTTATAAAAGTTGAGCGGCGTAAAGGCGGTCGCCCAACTGAGATTGACTTCCGATTCCGGCTCCCAGCCGATCATTTTGGTGAAAAGGACGTTGCGCGCCAATTGCGGCTCTTGACGCCATCCCTTTGCCAAAAGGGACCAAGGAGAGCAGAGACGGATCAGCTCGATCTCGAAATTAAAAGGACCAAGTCGATTCGCCGGGCTCACACTGGCCCGCACGGCGCGATCAGGAATCCTGACAACCCAAATACCAGCGCCCGCAACGGGGCCAGGAGCGAGCCGGTCGATGATCTCTCCATCGCTCGTCCAAAATCGAAAAATAGGCCGCACCGGATCGTCCCAAAGACTGGCCCGATAGATGATCTCGACAAAAGCACCGGGTTGTAGATTGGGATGCGGTTGTATTTGAAGCCACGGCTCCGAACTTGTGGCGAGGAAGTAACCGTCTCGTACTTCGACATCTCTTTCCGGACAGAGGATGATACGCTCCCCGTTGGCGTTCACCTTTGTCCGTGCGGGAAGGAGGCCCATATAGCTCACTCGCCACCTCGGCACGCCGGACTATGTCCGGTGCCGCTTAGCTTTTCGAAAAGATGCGGCTGTCAAGGATTGTCTCAAAGACGATGGTCCTGGATCGACGCCCATGCCAATGCACCGGTGCCCCAGATTATAAGTGATCCGATCGAGATAAGCGCAATGAAAGTAAACCGGAGTGGATAGGAATAATCTTGCGGCAGCCCCGGCGGCACGAAAACGGTTAGATAGACGGTTTGGCGTTCCGCCGCGTGGCGCGCCCGATCGAGCCCATCTCTCGCAAAAGTATACATAGTTTCCGCAAACTGGCGTTTAACCTCGAGTTCCTCGAAATGCACCAGCGAGTCAGCCAAATTGCGTCCCTCCGGACTGTTGCCCGCGAGTTGTGACCGCACTTGGGCGATTTGACCGTTGACGCTCTCAAGCCGCGTCTGCAACGAGGAGGTGCCAGGCGCATCCGCGGCGCCGGAGCCCTTCGTTACATATAATTCGCTTTCAATTTGGATCTTTTCGCTCATCAACTGAACCAAAAGTTTGCCAGTCTGTTCTGCCAGTTTCCCGGGATCGATAAAGCCCTCCGCGTCCCGGTAACGCGCAAGATCAACAAACACCGATCGCATTTGGTGATCGGTCCGGCGTACTTCTTCTTCCGCACGGCGCATGGCATCTTCGCGGGCACGCACCGACAACGAATTGACGAGCCGGTCACTCGATTTCAAGATTGCTTGCGTCAGAGCCAGCGCATCATCTGGCCGGAAGGCGCGTACCTGCACCGTCACAATTCCAGAGCTGTTGTCGATATAGGTCGAAACCATCTTCAACCAATAATCGCGCAAATCCTCGCGCGAGGGATCTGAGGATAGCCGTGCCCAGAAATCGGCTCCAGGCCGGCGGAATATCGCGCCTATATCTATTGTCCCGGAGAGGTCGTTGATGATCGTCGGGCTGCGAATATAACTAGCGACGATTTCGGCATCTTGTGAGGCAAGATTGGGGAGATTGCCAGCGCCCGCACTCGAAGGTGTCAAAACATTTTGAAGCTTATCCTTTTCCTTATCTTGAGAAGACAAACCATCTTGCTCCGCCGGGCGCACAGCAAAGCGCGTCTCCGAGGTAAATTGGTCCGAGGCGATGAATATCAGATAAACCGCTGATATCGCAGCCGGGGCCAAGACCACCAGGATAAAGCTTAAGAGAGCGGGGGAAGGTTTCCGCCATGCGACGGAGCGTTCTTCGACAATAATCGTCCCGTCGGTGCCCGTTTGAGCCCGCGTTAGATTTCGATTGGGGATATGCCTGCGCAAGGGCTCGAGAACGCGCCGGAAAAAAAGCGAAGGAAGGTTGGTCGAGGGAAACGCTGGCGCCAGCCTGGTTCGTTCCTCTTGGGCATCAGGTCCAATCATTGTACCAACCACGTCGGGGGGACGGGACGGGGTCAGTTTCCCGTCTACGGAAATCACGGCACTCGAAACAAGGCGCTATAGCGGCTCGGCGTAACATTAGCCCTTGGAGCTTGCGCGACCTGGGTATTGAAGGGCGTCCGCCCCGGTCTCCACCCCCGTGCGAGAGCTGTGATGCTAAACGCCACCTGCACAGGGATTTATTTTGGCGTAAGCTGTGGCAGTTTGATGGTAAAGTTCCAAATCTTTTTCAAGAATGCCTTCAACCAATCGAATCTTACGCAATTTATCTCCCACCTCGCTCACCCGATGGTATTCATCGAGCGTGGGAAGGTCCGCTGTATCGATGCCAATCAAATCGGCGATAGCGGCTAAAAAGTGGCCAATATCGGCGCGAAGCCCGACAATTTTGAAGCTAGAAAGCGCCTCAAGCGCCGCCGCGACACTCCCTAAATTGGGCATCTGATCGGGAGTGTTTGACGTCAGCTGCCGCACCAAAGGATTTGAAAGCACCGACATGACCGAATTGGGCAGCCGCCGAAAGAAGCGCCTCAGTTCATTTTCTTCGAAAGTTTGCAATTCGGCCGCACAAGCGATGGTCTCCTCAAAGATTAGCGCATCGCGGGCGCCAAGAAGTTGCTCCCCCCCGTCCCCGATCATGTTAAAGAGGAGAAGGCGCTCGGCTAATTCATCAAAGGGATCTCTGACCAACGCAACTGTCGTTAGACCTTTTTCCAGATAGAACTCATAGTTCTGATAAAGAAGACGCCCGCTTACATATAATGAAACGCAGTTATTAAGACAAAAAACTTGCGTAGATGTCTCTCTACCGTAACGATCGATACCCTTATACCAATATCTGAACTTATGAGATAAAGAATCATCCAATCGCCATAGAGGTAATAGATGGGTCTCCAGGCGAAAAATATTCAAATCCAGGACAGTTCCAGTGGGCCGCCGCCGGTAAATGAGGATGCCCGTCTCGGCGTCTGAGAGTTCCAAGTCTTCGAGACCGGCGAGTCCTGGAATATGCGTTTCATCGATTGTAAAACCGCATTGGCCTGTTGCATGGCGCCCGGCCGCAACAAGCGACGCCCTGACTTCGCTTGTCTCCAATGTTAATAAGTCGGTTCCCCGCCGGCGGACTGTAATCCTCGGGAGCTCAGAGGAGGAGTCGGGAACGAAGTACCCCGTGAGTTGTGACCCGGTATCGGTTTCGACGTTGAAAAGCATGAGTCTATCGAGACCGTGAACCGCACGGCACACGCCGTTTTAAGCTGGAAATGAATTGGCGCGAGCACACGGAGACGGCGGGCTTTCCGTTGTAGGCGGTATTTTGCCCGTCACACGCCGCTGGAAAATTGCTCATGGCATTTGCATGGTGCGTGAAGGCACGAGTGCTTTCCGATCAAGTGACTACCACCGAATAAACGAATCACACAAGTCTGCTAACTGAGAGCGTGCCGGAATTATGTAAAGCAATATTCATTCCCCGAAAGTTGACGACCAATCATCTTATCTCCCTTAAGTCAGCGATCCTGATCCAGCAAGCCGCGGCCGGCATCAGCCAGTTTTGCAAGATAATTGCCATAGCCGGATTTGCCATAACGATCGGCGCTCTCAAGGAGACGATCACGAGTTATGTAGCCTTTGAAATAGGCGATCTCTTCCGGGCAAGACATCTTGAGCCCCTGCCGCCGCTCGAGAATTTCGACATATTGGGCAGCTTCAAGGAGGCTATCGTGCGTGCCTGTGTCGAGCCAGGTAAAGCCACGCCCCATGATCTTCACGGCGAGTTCATGACGTTCCATGTAAACCCGATTGACATCGGTAATTTCAAGCTCGCCACGCGCCGAAGGTTTGATGGCGGCGGCAATATCCAGCACGGAATTGTCGTAACAATAAAGGCCGGTGACCGCCAAGTCGGAGCGGGGAGCGGACGGCTTTTCCTCGATTGAGACAGCGTTTCCGCAGGCGTCGATCTCGACGACGCCATAGCGGGCGGGATCGGCGACTTTATAGCCGAAGATCGTCGCGCCGTTACTCTTTGATGCCGCCGCCTGAAGAAGGGCAGGCAGACCGTGGCCATAAAAAATATTGTCGCCAAGGATGAGCGCGACGCGGTCGCGATCGACAAAGTCACGGCCAACGATGAAGGCTTCGGCCAGGCCGCGCGGTTCGACCTGGATCGCGTAGCTGAGCTGGATACCAAGCAGGCCGCCGTCGCCCAGCAGCGCCCGAAATGCCGCCTGGTCCCGCCGCGTCGTGATAATCAGGATATCGCGGATGTCCGCCAACATCAGTGTGCTCAAGGGGTAATAGATCATCGGCTTATCGTAGACCGGTAGCAATTGCTTCGAAATCACCAGGGTCAACGGATAAAGCCGCGTGCCGGTGCCGCCCGCGAGGATGATCCCTTTCACTGTAAAGGCTCCGGCTGTTCGAGAAGACAGGCAACCGTTTCAGCCGTCCGCGTCTGCCAAGCTTGCGCCCTATATCCGAAGGTCGAGGAAAAGAGGCTGCTATCGAGTTCGGAATTGGCCGGGCGGCGCGCCAGCGTCGGATAGTCGGCCGTAGGGATCGCCTCGACCGGAGGTTTGCAGCCCGTCGTTTTGGCCTGAGCCGCCACGATCCGTTCGGCAAACCCGTGCCAGGACGTCGCCCCGGAACCGGCAAAATGATAGGTGCCGCAGACCGTGCGGCTGGCGGTTATCGCCCGATCGATCGCAAGCACCGCCTCCGCAATGTCCACAGTGGAAGTTGGACAGCCATGTTGATCGGCCACAACGCGCAGGCGGTCGCAGCTGCGCGCAAGCCGCAGCATGGTTTTCAGGAAATTATTGCCGAACAGGCCGAATACCCAAGCGGTGCGCAAGATGACATGCCGCCGCGCCGCGGCACGCACCTTGGCCTCCCCTTCCGCCTTTGTCTTGCCGTAGACGCCGATTGGCGCGATGGGATCAGTTTCGACATAGGGCTTGGTTTTCGTTCCGTCAAAGACATAATCGGTTGAGATGTGTATCACCGGCACATTGGCCACCGCCGCAGCGCCGGCAACGATCCCGGCCCCTTCTGAGTTGATTGCCCCGGCCTCCGCCGGTTCGCTCTCGGCTCTATCGACAGCGGTATAAGCGGCTGCATTGAGGATGAGACGCGGGGTCACGGCAGCCACCGCGCGGGCAACGGCCACGGCGTCGGTAATGTCGGCCTCGGCACGGGTAAGTCCGACCGCTTCGATCTCCCGGGCCTCGGCAAGTTTCAGCATCTCGCGTCCAAGTTGTCCCGCAGCACCAAAAACCAAAATTGGCCGGCTCATGCGACTTGCCCAAATTTCGCCTGCCCAAGCCGTTCGCCACGGTAAGCGCCGGAGCGGATACGCTGCCACCAAGACGGATTGTCAGTATACCAGCGAACCGTCTTAGCCAGGCCGCTGGCGAAGCTCTCGCGCGGCTCCCAGCCGAGATCGCGTTTTATCTTCGAAGCATCGATCGCATAGCGCTTGTCATGACCGGGGCGGTCGGCAACGAAAGCGATGAGACCAGCCCTTGGGCCAATCTTCGCGTCGGGGGAAATTTCATCGACAAGCCCGCAGATTGCCTCGACGACTTGGAGATTGCTACGTTCGCTCCAGCCGCCAACATTATAGCAGTCGCCCGGCACACCCCGCTCAGCAATCGCGACGAGCGCGCGGGCATGGTCCTCGACGTAGAGCCAGTCGCGGATGTTGCCGCCATCGCCATAGACCGAAATCTTCTTGCCTTCGAGCGCGTTTAGGATCGTGAGCGGGATCAGCTTTTCGGGGAAATGATAGGGCCCGTAATTATTCGAGCAATTCGAACAAACCGTGGGCAGTCCATAGGTCTGGTGCCACGCGCGCACCAAATGATCGGAAGCGGCTTTGGAGGCGGAGTAAGGCGAGTTGGGCCGATAGGGGCTCGTCTCGAGAAAATAGCCATCAGCGCCGAGCGAGCCGAAAACTTCGTCGGTTGAGACGTGATGAAACCGGAAGTGCGTCTTTCCTAGGTTGGATAGCCCCTGCCAATACTCCCGCGCTGCCTCGAGCATGCCGAATGAGCCGCCAACATTGGTGTCAATGAAGGCCGCCGGGCCATCGATCGAACGGTCGACATGACTTTCGGCGGCGAGATGCATTACGACATCAGGCCGGAATTGTTCGAGGATCGCGCGCACGGCCGGAGCATAGCAAACATCCGCTTGCGTAAACCGGTAACGCGGCTCCTTCGCTACGCACGCGAGATTGTCGAGGTTGCCCGCATAGGTGAGTTTGTCGAGGACGCAGACCTCATGTCCGGTGGACTGAATAAGGTGGCGCACCACCGCGGAGCCAATAAAACCGGCGCCACCGGTTACAAGAAATCGCTTGCTGGTCACAGTTCCCTCACGCGAATGGTGAAACAAATGTCTTGAACGAGGGTAGCTTGGCGTCCTTGTCGGAGACAGTCACCTCGGCGGGATCGACCGGCCACGCGATAGCAAGCCCTGGGTCGTCCCAGCGGAATCCCGCATCGCAGGAGGGGGCATAGAACCGGTCCACTTTATAAGCAATCTCGGTATCTGGTTCGAGCGTGCAGAAACCATGCGCAAAACCTTCCGGCAAAAAGAGTTGCTCGCCCCCCGCCGCTGTCAATGTGATCGTGAAGGACTGCCCATAAGTCGCGCTGCCGCGGCGTAAATCGATCGCGGCATCGAAAATCGATCCACGCAACACCCTCACCAGCTTACTTTGCGGCTCTGGAGGAATTTGGAAATGGAGGCCCCTGATCGTGCCGCGCCGGGTCGAGCCCGACTGGTTGTCCTGCACGAAAACGCAAGATATGCCGGCCTCCGCATAAATTCTCTGATTGTAGGTTTCCGTGAAATAGCCGCGGGCATCAGCAAACTTTTTCGGCCGGCAGAGAATGAGGCCTTCAATGCCAAATCTCTCAAATTTCAAATCCATGCAGACGCCCTTCTTGCACTGCACTGCACCGCATTTGGATCACGCCCGAACCGCGACAAAGCAGGCGGCCGGTCCATTGGCATGGTCGGGCTGTTCGAACCCCAAGGTCAAATGATAACCATTTTGTTCAAGGAGCGCAGACACCTGAGGAAGTTCCAGCCACACGGAATTTCCATGAATTCCGCCACAGAAAGCGCCAGAATGCGACATGCTGCCATAACTGCGGACGTGATAAGTAAGATGTGCGCCTTTGTATTCCCGCTCGATGGTTTCTCGCGTAAAATGACTTCTCCGTATATCTGTGATGGGCATGGCGGCATCATCGAAAAAATGACTCCATACGAAAATACGCTCCGTAAGACGCATCAAATCAAGCAACGCCAAGAGCGGATCCATGAGATGATACAGAACCCCGCTTGCGACGATAAGGTCGAAACGTTCTTGGGTGTCACTCAAAAAGCGTTCAAAATTTCCAAGTGAGAAATGTGCCCGGTCGAGGCGAAAAATTTCTTTGATAACGAGGCATTTTAAATAACAGATCGCGTTGGCCTCGATCGCCGTGATGGAGGCCGCGCCTTTCGCGTGTAACATTGAAGTATGTGCGGCTTCGAGAGGTCCCAACTCGAGAACATTCCATCCTTCGATCCCGCCAATCTGATCGAACAGCCAACTCAGACGGGCGTCGGCGAAAAGAGGCAAATCTCCTGTGACTTTGCCTTCGACAGGAATATGCGACGACCAAGTATTGGAAAAAAGCGCCAGTCCAGCCTCGGCCGAAGGATAATTATCCATATAATAGTCATTAAAGCGGGTATTTCGAAGGTCCTCAAATAGATCTCTGCGCTTTTTTGGAATATCTGATTGTTCTGTAAAAGTACGATTAAGTAACTCCCGTACCCCTTGAATTATAGATGGTCTTCTAAGCGATCGCATCCAGGCCGCGCTTTCTATATTCAGATTCGTCAATCCTGAGCCGAGAATTAGCGGATTTAATGACCATTGTCCGGCGCTCGCACTGCTGAACCGGCACTTTTGGGATAAGCTTTCAGAAAAGCAAGGAGATGAACCGCAAAAATATGGCCATAATCTTAACTTAACATTACGCCGTTATCAGTACGACGCGAACAAATCGTGGAAAACCTTAGCCTTGAACTTTATGAAGGAACGTCGTCCGGCGAAAGGTGACGCGTGCCCGGCCATCGCAGAGGCTTACAATAAATCCTTCAAAACAGCGGTGGCTGCTATGATTCAGCTGAGCAACGTTTTCAAATTCTACAAAACCCAACAACACATCAAGGTCGTCCTCGACCACGTTTCGACGGTTTTCGAAAGTGGTTGGTCGTATGGCTTGCTTGGCGTCAATGGTGCTGGCAAATCAACAACTATGCGGCTCCTTGCCGGAACTGAACTTCCAAACTCTGGCAAAGTACGGCGTTCGGTCCGCGTCTCCTGGCCTCTCGGGTTCGCCGGCGGTTTCCATCCGCAGATGACTGGCCGTGACAACCTTCACTTTGTGGCGCGCATCTATGGCCAGAATGTGAGGAAAGTTTCGGATTTTGTGGAAGATTTCTCGGAATTGGGCGACTATTTGGATGCGCCTGTCAAAACATATTCTTCCGGCATGATGGCGCGCTTGGCTTTTGGTTTGTCGATGGCAATCGAATTCGACTGCTATTTGATTGACGAAGTCACAGCGGTGGGAGACGCTCGCTTTCAACGGCGATGCCAGGAGGCTTTCACCCGCCGGCGGAAGAATGCGGATTTGATTGTCGTGTCCCACTCAATCGAGACGATCAAATCCTATTGCGACCGGGGAGGGGTTCTGGTCGATGGGCGGCTGATCATGTTCGCTTCAGTGGATCAGGCCATCGAAATGTACAATCGCATGAATAGGTAGGGTGCGTCATGATGAGGCTACGGTTTAACTGATGACGGAAAAGGTGCCTGCCGAGATCGGCGCGAACAATGCCAGCAATCGGCGCACTGGCAGTCTCAACCCGCGTGAGCGATCTCAGCTCATCGCCGAAGCGTTGAGTGATGCGGCTCGCAGAATGCGGTTTTCGACCCGCGGCCGGAGATCGCTTTCCTCAGGCGGATTTCGTGCCCGGCCAGGGCAAAGAGCCCAGCAAATCTTCTACCTCGTGAGCTTCGTGGTTATGGTCGCGATCCCAATTCTTGGCGCGGCTGTCTACTATGGCTTGATAGCCAGCGACCAATATGCGGCGGAAGCGCGCTTCACCGTTCGTGGGGGCACTGCTCCGAAACTCGACAGCCTCGCTGCCCTCACCGGCGTGCCGACAATGCAGATCATCCAAGATACGCAGATTGTTATAAATTTCATTGAAAGCCGGGCAATTGTCGAGGAGCTGGATCAGAAGATTGACCTGCGGCAGATGTTCAGCCGATCTGACATCGATTTTTTTTCCCGCTTTAACCCAAAAAAACCAATCGAAAAGCTTTTGCGTTATTGGAAAACAATGGTCGATACCTCCGTGCAGATGCCTTCGGGTATCGTTGTGCTTACGGTGCGCGCCTTCAGTCCGGAAGATGCAACAAAAATTGCCGATGGAATATTGGACGCCAGCGAGAAGCTGATCAATGATATGAATGATCGCATGCGCCGTGATGCAGTTGCTTTGAGTGAGTTGGAACAGCAGCGCGCCGGGGAGCGGCTCACTCAAGCTCGCGTGGCGCTGGAAAAAGCACGCAACGACGAAGGCATGTTGAGTGCGGAGGGGACTGCGGACGCGGTGAATAACCTCATTAGCGCCGCGCGGAGTGATCTTCTCAAGATGCAACAGGAGTATGAAACCCAAAAGCGCAATGTTTCGATCAACGCGCCACAAATGCGTTATCTTCAAACGCGAATAAATGCTACAAATGCGCAAATTGCCTTGTTACAAGAAAAGCTTACAAGCACAACAGACAAGGCCGATGCCAAGGCCATCTCAAATGTTATGTCTAAATTGAATCATTTGGAACTCGATAGTCAAATTTCCGAAAAACTCTATAGTTCGGCCGTTGCCGCTCTCGAACGGGCCCGCCTTTCGAGCGAAAGCAAAACGCTTTACATAAATTCATTCGTTCTTCCTGTATTGCCACAGGAAGCCAAATATCCCCGGCGCTTCTTAGACATTTGCGGCATCGCTGCTGCATCCCTCCTGATCTGGGGTCTCCTTTGTGGTTTAACCGCATTGGTGCGCAACAACATCGCACGGTAAACCCTTAGAGCCAGCTCCGCGCGTTGTTGGCCATCAGCCTAGCCAAAGTCACATACGGGCGGAAGGCAAATGGTCAAGCATGACCAAGCTGGGTTCCGAGCGGTTACGCGTGTACCAGGGATTTGCTGCCCGGTCCTGAAATTTCGATGTCCCATGACGGGCGTCGAGATTGGCTTGCTCCCGTCGAAAGCGAGCGATATTTTCACGCGTCTCATCGCTTCCGCGCGAAGCCGACTCATGATGAATCAAAGTGGCAAAAGGCGTCCACACGATACGATAACCAAGTTGTCCGGCTCGTAGACAAAAATCGACGTCATTGTAGGCGATAGCAAAAGCTTCTTCGTCAAAAAACCCGACTCCTTCCACGCATGCGCGTGAGATGAGCATGCAGGCGCCGGTGACGGCGGTAAGCGATTGGCGAACGTGGAGACGCGCCATTGGACCAGGAAAGCTATGTGGCTTGCCGCTAAACCAATGTCCCGCGAAATCACCGAACCCCACGATAACACCCGCATGCTGGATGGTTTTATCTGGATACAGCAAGCGGGCCCCAACAATTCCCGTGCGTGGATAAGCAAAGCATCCCACCATTTCGCGAAGCCACCCTGAACCCATGATCTCGATGTCATTGTTGAGCAAGAGAATGAGATCGCCATTTGCTAGACGGATCCCTTTGTTGACCGAGCGCGCAAAGTTGAATGGTTCGGGCTCGATCTTCACTATCGTCGATGCCCTCTGGCGAGCATGAGCGTGATAAAGATCAAGGACACGCGCATCCGTTGACCCATTGTCTATCACGATAATTTCGATATCCGGATAATCCGTCTTGGTCTCGAGTTCGACAAGCAACCGTGAGATGAGTTCGAACGCGTTGCGGTTCGGGATAACGATCGAGACCCTTGGTACATATTTTTTGATAAGATCAAAGCGTATCCGATGAAGATGCGTCGTGAGGGCGTTTTCGACTATGGCAGGTTGACCGTTCACCGCGTAATGATGCGCGAGCGCCTTGCGAGCATGCAGGGTCGCCGTATCCAGAAAGCGCGAGGAATAGCTGCGATCGTCGCGGCGCCAGACATATGCGGGATAGGGAAGATGCAGAATCTCCTCATCACCCAAACCATCGAGGTAGCGCAACAGGAACTCGTAATCCTGGGAGCCCTGAAACCCGTCGCGTAATCCGCCACATTCAACGATCCGTTTCTTAAGGCAGAGCGACAGATGGTTGATGTAGTTTACGCCAGAAAGAAGAACTGGATCATAAGCCGGTTTGAGAAAATAGCTGGTTGGTTGCAAGGCGGCATTGGCGATGATTTCATCCGTGTAGACAAATTTGGCGAGCGAGTGAGCCTCAAGCGTCTTGGCGATGAGAGACGCCGCATGAGGGGATAGCGCGTCGTCGTGGTCGGCAAAACCGATCCAAGTCCCATCGGCCGCGGCAATTCCGGCATTCGTCGCCGCCGCGATCCCCCGGGTCTCGATGTTGCGCAGGATTACAACATTGGGTTCGGATTGATGGGAGTCTAACCAAGCCCTTGTCGCTGTTGACGTCGAACCGTCGTCGCTCAACACCATCTGGACAAGACTCTGTTCCTGAATCCGGAAAGAAGCCAATAAATCGTCGAGATAGCGGCTTGGCGTATTAAATGTTGGTACAACAAAGGATATAAGAGGCGTGGTATTGTCGTGGTTTGACAGAAGCGGCGGCGCTTGGATCGCGGCAAGTCCGACAACTTTGCTATAATGATCTGCTACGCTGGAAAAAGACGTTTTAACGGGACGAAATGATCCCGACTCACTTGACCAAAGTGGATCTTCGCCGAGATGAGCAAACAGGGTCGCATGCGCGCTTTGCTGACCATTCCACTGCGTGGCGCGTGCGAGTTGCTTTTGTACGGGACCGGCCGCATTTGACCAAGTCATGGACATACGGAACCGGACAGGCCGTGAGCAAGGGTCGATGCGAATCCGGAGAAGGCCGGGCAGGCTGCGCGGCGCGACAACACAGACAAGTCTTTTCCCAACGCCAAGGTCGAAACTTTCGGCTTCGGAAAATTTCATTCCAGTATCGAGATACAATACAGGATCAATCCTGTCCGCGACGCCTTCAAGGTAAATCAGAAGGAAGCGAGGCCGAAACAGTCGAAATGAGAGGAGAAAAGCAGGATCCTCATCGATGGCTTGCCATGTTGATAAGCCCCGCAGCCGCAATCCAGATAATGGTCGAAAGGGAAAAGGAACCACGCTGTCACTCGAAGGAGAGGCGCATAGGGATCGCGATTTTGGGTAACGCGTCGATCCTGATGGAAAGACCAGCGGCAAGGGAGTGGCAATACACGGTCTATTACGTGATGATTGTCGTAGCGTGACATAAACGCAAGTGGTTTGTTGATCGAATTCAAGACAGAATTACAATGTCTCACTTGGAGAGAGCATGCCATTGTCCCAGATGACGCGGATCCGATCATCCGCCGCCGCCAAACCTCTCCTCTGATTTTCCGCCTCTTCCGCCACTTCGAAGCGCGGCAAAAAGCCGAGACGAACGATTTGTTGCATCATTGCAACAGCTAACTGTTTGTCACCCTTTCCAAGGCGAGAACTTGAATGGTGAGACGTCTTACCCACTGAGAGGATGTCCCACCCTGGGCATGCCAAACGGATTCTTCAAGTTTGGGGGAATCAAATGACGAAAGCTCTTAATCGCTCCGGGCATTTGGTAGGGTATTGGCTTAGAAAGGCCGCTATGGCGGGAACCCCGGCTCTGACCTTTGGGATGGTGCTCGCGTTCCAAGCCACGACCGTAACCGCTCAAGACGCGACATCCCAGGCGCCGGCTCAAGAGCCTACCCAACAAGCTCCCCAAGGCGCAACCGAACTCCCCGCCGTGGAGGTAACCGCCGAATCGCGACCGTCGAATGCGCCGCCGGATGGATCGGCGGGCGCGACGACGAGCGCGGGGACAGGGGCACCACCCGACATGAACGATGCGGCGAGCGCATTCAGTGTTACAGGGGCGGAGGTCAATCAGCGCATTTTCTCGCGGCCAGCAGAAGCACTCGCAATCGTGCCCGGCTTTGTCATTACCCAGCACAGCGGAGACGGCAAGGCAAACCAATATTTCCTGCGCGGATTCAATCTCGATCACGGCACCGACCTTGCCATTTTCTATGATGGCATGCCCATGAACATGCCAACCCACGCGCACGGCCAGGGCTACACAGATCTCAATATGTTGATTCCGGAGCTCATCAGCACGGTCGATATCAAGAAGGGGCCCTATTTCGCCGATGAAGGCGATTTCGCCTCGGCGGGCGCGGTTCATATCAATCTGCGGGACAGTTTCGACGGTCAGATGGTGAAGGCAACGCTCGGGAGCTTCGACTATCTGCGCTATTTGGGTCGCCGTTTGCGAAAATGGCGTCATGGACCGGGCTTTCCACCCGGTCGAGCCATTCGCGGTGCGGCTGACAATCGCCGGCAAGTTCTGATCCCAGCCGGTCTACTCAGTCGAAGCATCCCGGCCACAGCTGGCGGATTGCTTCTGGTCTCAGCTCTCCAGGATGGGGCGCCCCAGCGCTCTCCAGCCCCATGCGGCAAGCATTAAACTGAACCCGGCAAGGGTAGCGATATCGCCCGCCAGTCGCGAGACCTTCACCCCGAAAAAAGAATCGTTGTACTTGAACGGCGGGATGCTGTCATAGCCGGTGAAGGGCGCTTCGGTCACAAAGGCTGGATCGAGGAAGCGCCTCACCTCCTTGCGATGGGTTTCGACGGCCGCCATGAACTTCAGCCGCCTCGCTTGATCATTTCCACTGAGGAGGTTGGCGGCCTGCTGAAGGACAATCGCGGGCGAAACCAGACTGAGCTTCTCGATCAAAGCCAGTTGGCGGTCTTGTTGTTCCTGAAACAGCTTCTTGAGCGGGTCAACGGCTCTGTCCGTCTCGGCGTTAACGGCGATCAGCGTTTCAATGTAATCGTTTGCGTTCTCCTTCTTATCGCCCGGCGCCAAATCTGAATGGTCCTGCAAATAATTTTCAAGGAGTTTGCTTCCCATCCTTTCGGCGTCCGCGGAGGCGCCGCGCACGGCGTTGAGAAACGCGACACGCGAAGGCAGCGGGTAGATCTGCTTGAGCGTGAGATTGAGACTGGCCGGGATCAGAATCACAAGAACAATCCAGCAGCCTGCAAGCACAAGCGCGTTGCTCTCGGAAGTCCCGCCAAACGCGTTCACAGCAAAAGCAAGCGCGAACCAGAAGCTGCAATAGGCACTCACCAGGATAAGCCACATCGCAAGTTGGATGATCGCGCCCGTCCCCGCGAGGCCAAAACCCGAAAGGAACAGACCCGCAACTGGCAGGCCAAGAATGACGGCAAGCACGGCAGCGGCGCGAAGCAAGAAAGTCACCGCTAGCCATCGCCGCGGGGAGACCGGAAAAGAGAACAGGAGAAGTAGCGTGCCGGCTTCCCGTTCCCGAGACAAGAGATTGAATGTCGTCAGCAAGATCAGGAGAGGCGCGAGGTATATGACGACAAAACTGCAATCAAAGCGCCCGAGCAGGAGGCGCAGCGGGTTTTCCCATTCATAATTCGGCTGGAAATTGGGCCATGGCCCAGTGATGACCCGGATACAATAAGGGAGCAGATCGCTTTGCCCGACCGCCAAGGCGGCCAAGGGAGCGGGAGTCAGGCAATCATAGAGACGCAAATATTCGCCCTCGAAGCCAATTCCGGTGCGCGGGTCGCTCCAAAAATCAACTTGCTCCTTAGAACCGCTGTTGAGTTCCGCGGCTTTCGCCTTGGCCTCGGCCAATCTCCCGGCACTGATGGCGGTGGCTCGGTGAATGCCAGCTTGTTGAAAGTCTCGCCACGCGACTCCGTTGACTATTCCATAGGCAAGCGCAAGCGCGCCTAGGACCAGCACGGTCCAGAACAACCGGTCCCGCCGCAGCCGGCCCTGCTCCAAAGCGGCCAGCGTCCAAATCGTCACATTGCCCCCCGCGCGCAACTTGTCATAATATTTTGATCCGTGCCACAGCGCCGAAGGCGCCGGCAACCGCGACCACGAACCAAATCCCGAGCAGACCTAGCCCGACTGCGCAATTCGAAACGGCGCTTCGCCAGTTTGCTGGGACGTACACGAAATCTGGGATGCGTTCCCACAGCTCGCGTCCCGCCTCGGAACGCCACTGACCGTCAGCTGTCTTGGTTGAATTCCGTACGATGTAATCGTTGATCATCGTGTGAATGACTCGCCGGTGAGCCTCCGCTTGAAGGATGAAATCCCGGTGGTGCTGAAGATCATTTCCAGTAAGTGCCATGGACACGAGTTGCACGCCCGCAAGAGGGGAAATGAGCGCACCGAGCTGGTGTAAATCATTTTGTGCGTGAAGGGCTGTGAAAAACTCCTCGTAGTGCTTTTCGAAAAGCGAGTAAGTTGACTCCTCATCGGCCTGCAGCGCGGCACCCTCGAAGGCGAAAGGCAGATCCCCAGTTTTTTCGACCTGATATTGCGAAAGCAATGCCGCGCTGGTCTGTTCCCAGCTGCGTGCTTCGGCGATGCGCGTGGATTCTTCGAGCCCATGTTTCAGTTCAATGGAAGAAGCTGTTGGATAGAGATTTCTCGCCAAGTCCGATAAGGCGTGCGGCGCGACGAGAGTCGTCAGCGCCCAGAAACTCAGCATGATGGCAAGTGCCGATGCGGAACTGCGGCAGCGGGCGGAAACCCCGAGCGACAAAAATAAGAAAACGCCGAAATAGATCGCGTAGCTCAGCATGAACAATGCCAGCCGCGTGATTTCATCAGCAAGCAGTTCTGCAGGCGTGAGCCACGCAATTGCAAGGATGCTGACAAAACTTGCCGGCAGCAGGATGGGAAGAAAGGCGCAACTGATCCCCGCAGTTTTACCGGGCAAAAGTGCGGACGGGCGCACGCCGAGACTCATGAGTTGCTGCAAGGTTCCCTGCTCACGTTCCCTCGCGAAGGCGCCATAGGCCATGAAAATAATGAGCAATGGGATCAGGTTCTGACAAGCGAGCGCTGGTGTCAGGTCTCCAAACCGCTGAAGCGCGGTCGCATCCTCGGCGGGGCGGTACAACATCTCATTTTGCCTATGCGCCTCGAGCCAAACGAAGCTACCGACATAAGGTTGAATGCCGTTGTCAAGGAGGGTGCGCCCGTAGTGACTTGAATGCGAAGACGCCGTAATGCGCCGCGGCATGCGGATATTTTTCGCCTTGGTTGATCCATCGCATACGTTCGTCATGGCTGGCCCTGTCGGCTTGCCCCCGCAGTTTCAAGAAATTGCTCCAGCCGATGGCGGCGCTGAGCGCTAGCAAGAGAGACAGAATAGCTGCTGCGGCGAGGAACCGGCGGTCCCGCCTGATTTCGAGCAGCTCTTTATAAGCGATGATGCGGATCAAGCGGCGATTTTCCGTCCGGCGGGCGCACGCATATGCTCCAAATAAATCCGCTCCAAATCAGAAGGGAGCACTTGCGTAACATCGACAACTGCCACGAGTCGGCCTTCCCGCATGATGCCCGCCCGGGAACCAGATTCCTTGACTCGGAAAAGATCATGCGTGGCCATCAGAACCGCCATGCCTTGTTTGGCGAGTTCATCAAGGTTACGGAAAAATGTGTAGGAGGCCTGGGGGTCAAGCCCTGATGTCGGCTCATCGAGGAGAAGTGCCCTGGCCTGTTTGGCGATGGCGACGGCAAGGCCGACCTTTTGCCGCATTCCTTTCGAATAGCCAGCTATCGGCCTGCCGATCGCAGTACGTGGCAAACCGCATTGATCCAGGAATTCTCTCAATCTGCTGCCGGAATAATGAAATCCGGCAAGTCGGCTGAAATAGTCAAGGGTTTCGATGGCCGTCAGGCGAGGATACAGCATCACCTGCTCGGGCAAATAGGCAACCAGGCGGCGTGCCTGCATCGGATTTTCAACGACGTCAATATTGCCAATCCTGGCAGCGCCCGATGTTGGCGTGATGAAATTCAAGAAGAGATTGATCGTTGTTGTCTTGCCAGCGCCATTCGCGCCAAGCAGACAGAAGATTTCCCCAGCGGGGATGTGCAGATTGAGCGCATCTAGAGCAAGAACATCTCCGTAGCACTTGGTAAGATTCGTTGCTTGAAGCATCGGCAGCCATGAATCGAATTTGAATTCGTCAGTGAGAACGTTCGGAACGGCATATGTATGCCAAGTGTGTAGATTGCCGTATCGCCAGCCCGTTGCCCAAGTGGAACGCGCGACTGTACCCATTGAGGCAATGATCAAATTTCAATCGATCCAGCCATGGACGCGCGCCTCATGCAGGGCAAATGTCCGGGCTTGGTTTCGGAGGCTGAGATCCAAGGGCTTGGGGTCATTTCCAGCTTCGCCGTTAAATTTCCGGCCCTTCATTATAAACAAAAAACGGACGCCAGCTGGCAAATGGCGAACAAGAATTGTCGCGTTGCTGACCTCTTCGATAACGAATTCATCTTGGGCCATTTCGATTTTCTCCCGCAGTTTTGCGCCGGTCCTCCACAGTGCAGGCGCTTCGCTTCATCTTCGATCCTTGGTGAGAGGCCGCGCCCGCCGGACAATCATGGAAACCGGAGACTGGGAGGAAGAACCGTTGCCTCGCGCTTCCCTGGTACAGCCTCTCAATGTGTTAGGACGCTTCAGTCTGGATTTATCCGACAGATTTTCGGTCCTTTTGGCTACGTCCCTTTAAATTTCTTCAGCTCTCCAACCGCCGCCGGAGTGGCGGCTGCTTAAGCGTGAGAGCTGTGCCTGGATCGGGCTCGCAAACAGCTCGTCTTCTCCAGCGCGGGACGTCTCCGGGAATCAAGCAGCGCATGAGTTAAGCCCCCTCCGGCGCGGCTCTCCCTTCTTCGATCTATTCCGCGGGCACTGGCCGCAACTCTTCTGCTCCAGCGCCCGAGACGCTGGCATGCTGGGGGCGCGGCGAAAAACGCCGCAGACGCAGCGCATTCGTCACCACGAAGACCGAGGAAAACGCCATGGCGCCCGCCGCCAGCATCGGCGATAGCAGGATACCGAAGGCGGGATAAAGTATCCCCGCCGTGACCGGAATCAAAAGGATATTATAGGCGAACGCCCAAAGCAGATTCTGTTTTATGTTGCGCATTGTGGCCCGGCTGAGTGCCACGGCAGCCACTGTAACCCCAAGATCACCCGACATCAAAACAACATCGGCAGCCTCGATGGCAACATCCGTACCGCCGCCGATGGCCAAACCGACATCGGCTTCCGCCAGCGCTGGCGCGTCGTTGATGCCATCGCCAACAAAGGCGATCGTCCGATGCCGGGTGCGGAGTTCTCGCAATGCTTCGATCTTGCCTTCCGGAAGCACTTCGGCGACGACCACGCCGATCCCGGCCTCACGAGCAACTGCTTCAGCCGTACGGCGATTGTCGCCCGTCACCATGATGACCTCGAGCCCTTGCTCACGCAGCGCCGCGACCGCGCGCCGCGTCGTTGGCGCAATCGGATCGGAGATCACAAGCAGACCCGCAAGCTTGCCATCGACCGCCGCATAGAGTGGCGATTTCGCAGCCTCGCCAAACCGCGCCGCCGCCTCGGCGAAGTCCGTGACATCGATTCCGAGAGCGCGCATGAAACGATCGGCGCCGACCGCGACATGATGCCCTTCGACCTCGGCTTCGGCGCCAAGGCCTGGCCTCGCGGCAAAATTCTCCGCCCGCGCAGTGATGGCTCCGGCCGGTTGGCTGATTCCAGCATGACTCTTGAGTCTCAAGAGCTTCGAAAAAAATGTTCGCCAAGCTGGACCATTTTGCAATGTCTGAAGGCTTGGGTCGGAGGGAACCTGGTTGGCCTGCTTCTCGCCCGCACCGGCATTCCTGGCTGCGGCAACAATCGCCATCGCAATTGGGTGTTCGGACCGCGCCTCCACAGCCGCGGCGAAGGCAAGCACTTCATTCCGGTCAAAGCCCGGCGCGGCTAGAAAGTCTGTGAGCTCAGGGTGTCCTTTGGTAATGGTCCCGGTCTTGTCCAAAGCGATCGCGCTGACATTCGCAAGAGTCTGCAAGGCATCCCCTTTGCGAAAGAGAATGCCCAATTCCGCACCGCGTCCCGTGCCGACCATGATCGAGGTTGGCGTGGCAAGACCCATTGCGCAGGGGCAAGCGATGATCAGCACGGCAACCATCTGGATTAATGCGTAGCTCAACGAGGGCGCGGGCCCGAGCCAAAGCCAAAGCACGAAGGTCAAGGCCGCGACCGCGATCACAGCGGGGACGAACCATGCCGTCACCTTGTCCACCAGAGCCTGGATTGGCAATTTCGCGCCCTGCGCTTGCTCAACCATGCGGATGATCTGCGCCAGCACCGTATCGGCGCCGGTCTTGGTGACCTTGAAGGCGAAACTGCCTGTCTTGTTGATCGTCCCGCCGACCACGAACGCGCTGGCACCCTTGGCCACTGGAACAGGCTCCCCGGTCAGCATCGATTCATCGACAAAGGAGGAGCCTTCCAAAACCTGCCCATCGACAGGTACTTTTTCGCCTGGCTTGACCAGAACAATGTCCCCCACGGCGACCTCACCGAGAGCAATATCGACCGACGTTCCCTCGCGCAGAATGTGGGCGATCTTGGGCCTGAGGCTGACCAACTGTCCGATGGCCGCGCCGGTGCGGCCCTTTGCCCGTGCTTCCAAGCTCCGGCCAAGCAAGATCAGAGTCACGATCACCGCAGCGGATTCGAAGTAAACATGCGAGGTTCCCGCCGGAAAGAGACCCGGCGCGAAGGTCATGAGCGTCGAATAGACGAAGGCAGCGCCGGCTCCGAGCGCGACCAGCGCGTTCATATCGGGGGTCCTGCGCCATAATGCCGTAAGTCCCGTCGAAAAAAACCGACGGCCAGGTCCGGACAAAACCAATGCAGTCAACACGAATTGCACAATCCGGCTGGCCTGCATCCCGATTGTATTCATGACAAGCCGATGGACGGCGGGAAACAGGTGAGAGCCCATCTCGAGCGCGAAGACGGGCGCCGTCAAAATCATGGCAGCCATAAGCGCGCGCGTGAGATCATGAGATTCTTTGTCACGCTGCTCGGCACCTGATGGAGCAAACGCATCCGGCTTGATTTCATGCGCCGGATAACCCGCTGAACTTACCGCCTTGGCGAGGTCCTCGGCATTCGTAACTCCAGACGCAAAGCGCACCGTTCCTGTTCTGGTGGCGAGATTGACATTGGCCTCGATCACGCCAGGAATTTTCTTGAACGCTTTTTCGACATGGTTGACGCAGGAGGCACAGCTCATTTTGTCAATGTCGAACCGCGCCGTTTCAAGGGTTGCCCCATAACCCGCCTTGCCGATTGCAGAAACAACAGCTGCAATGTCGGGGGCGCCCGAAAATACCACTTCGGCGCGCTTCGTCACGAGATTGACCGAGGCGGAGGCAACGCCTGGCGTGGCGGCAATCGCCTTCTCAACCCGCGAGACGCAGGACGCGCATGTCATTCCGTCGATCCCAAGGCTGAATCCGGCGACCTGCTTGGAAACGGCGGGAAGTGAAGACATTGGTGTGTTCCTTCAGTGTACGATCCGCGAAAGTGAAAAGCTGTTTCGCGGCAAGATCATCCGAACTATGAGACCCCGGAACATGATGCGGTAAAATCTGATCGCGTCCTGTTCAAAGGATTTGTTGTTAGGCCGCGTTCTCAACCATGCACTCATAGCCGGCCTCGCCAATCGCGGCGATGACCGCCGCGATATCGGGGACTCCCGCAAAGACCACATTAGCGCGTTTTGCTGCAAGATCGACGGAGACCGAGACAACGCCTGGCGTAGCGGAAATCGCTTTCTCGACGCGCGCCACGCAGGACTCGCAGGCCATGCCCTCCACACGAACGCTGAAAACTTTGGGATTCTTCGGATCGGAGGAGAGAGGGGACATCGGCAGTTTCCTTCACAAACAGATGAGCTAACGGCAGCCCTTCATCGTAGATCGGCACCAGCCAGTACGAAAACAAGTACGTCCAAAGCGAATCGGCGGACTCGAAATCACCGCATCTTGTCCTGTGTATCCCTTGCTGAACAATCCGGCAGTTGAATGACTTGGCTCGGGTTCAACTTTTCGACATTAGGCCGCGGATTGACCTTGGCGCGCGCCATTTCGCCGCAACGCCATCTCCGCTATTGCACTCTCATGGGGATGCAGGTTTGCGGTACCTATCGGGATATGAGTTTTGACGGGCTCAGGGTCTGCTAATGTATTGCGAAGTGAATTGGCAGGATAAAGTTAGCGGCTGTTTCCATGGCCGGGCAGCTGGCGCCGCGCGCCATTTGGAGCGCCGCTTGATCGAGCGCGGACGACCCCGAGCTGCCAACGACGCGGGCCGACTGGACATGGCCGTTGCGGCCAATCGTGAGGGCGAGGCGGACCGTTCCTTGTTCCCCCCGCGCTCGTGCCGCTTCCGGGTAATGTCTGGCCAAGCTCCCAAGCCCCGCCGCGCAAGCACTCCGTGCGACGGCGGCCGCCGCCGAATTCGCGGCCCGCGAAGAGGCCGCACGCGCCGCCGACTGCGCCGCGCGGGGCGGCGCGCTGGTGCGCGGCGCCGGCGGCTCATGCACCCGTTTCACCACCGGCTTCGGGATTTCCTTTTCGATTTTCTTCGGCTTTGGTTTTGGCTTATGCGGCGGCGTCAGCACGACGTTGGGCTTCGGCGCGGGGGCAAGCTCCGGCACCGGAATCGTCTGCTGCTGTTCGACTTCCTCGGGCTGCGCCTCGGTCATTTGGGGTCCCGGAGTGACCTCGGCAGGCGACTGCGTGGGTGGCGCGACGTCTAGGGGCGCAAGCTCGATCATGATCGCCGCCGGGGGCTCCCCGCCAGCCCGCAGGTCGCGGATATACAAGATCCAAAAGACGATCGCCGCGTGAACAAGGATGACCGCGGCGGCGGCCAAGAGCCAGCGCCGCCACGCCGGCTCTTCCCCGGGATGCAGAACCGTCTTGGCGATCGTCACGGCTTCGGTGCCGGAGTCTGAGCCGCCGGAGCGTTGCTTCCGGACGGGGATGCCTCTTCGGCGGCTTCCATGCCAACCAGACCAATCTTCAAATAGCCGGCAGCCCGCAGGAGGTTCATCGTTTCCATCACCTCGCCATAGGGCACCTTGCGGTCGGCGCGCACAAAAATCCGCTGCTCCTTGTCGCCCTGGGTCGCGCTATCAAGAGCGCCCGCCAAAGTCTCGCGGCCAATGGGATCGTCGCCAAGCGCCAGCGTAAGATCCTGTTTCACCGTCAGAAACACAGGCTTGTCGGGCCGCGGCGCGGGTTGCGCGGTGGACGCCGGAAGATCGACATTGACATCGACCGTCGAAAGCGGCGCCGCCACCATAAAAATGATCAGCAAAACCAAAATGACGTCGATGAACGGCGTCACATTGATTTCGTGAGTTTCCTCGACGCGATCCTCTTCGAGGGAAAGACGCATGGCCATCGGACTTACTCCGCCGATTCGTGCAGACGGACGACGGGGGCCTTTTCCTTTTGGGGCAAATCCTCGCGGTCGAGGTCACGGGAAAGGTGGCGCAGAACCTCCGCCGCCGCGTCGCCAAGCTGCGCCCGATAGGAGGTGATGGAACGGGCGAAGCCATTGTACATCACCACCGCCGGAATGGCCGCGACCAGCCCCATGGCGGTCGCCAGCAAAGCCTCGGCAATGCCGGGCGCCACCACCGCGAGATTGGTCGTGTTGGTCTTCGAAATCCCGATGAAACTGTCCATGATCCCCCAGACGGTTCCAAACAGCCCGATAAAGGGCGCCGTCGCCCCGACCGTCGCGAGAATTCCGGTGCCCCGCATGATCCTGCGTCCCGCATGCGCCTCGATGCGCGACAGCAACGTGGCCGTGCGGTCCTTGACGCCTTCAATGGCAAGCCCCTCAGACCGGCCAGCCTCGCCCGCGGCGGCGGCGACAAAACGGGCGATGGGAGACGTCTCGGGGCCAAGCTCCTTTTCTGCCGCGCGGAGGCTCGTCGCATGGGCGAGAATCTCGAAGTTGCGGCGCGCCTGAGCCTTAGCCATCCAGAGTTCAATCGTTTTCGCGAGCCACACCGTCCAAGTCGCGAGCGAAGCAAGCGCCAGCCCCACCATGACGATTTTCACGGGCACGACGGCGCTCAGAAACATGCCCCACGGAGAGAGATCCCGCGGCAGGGTTGACGGCAGCACGGCTTCGGTGACGCGCGGCGAAGGGCTGGCGGCTTCGGCGGCAGGCATGGAGGATTCCGCGGCGGGCGCAGCCGTCTGCCCCGCCGTCAAAGGCGCGGCCTCAGGGGGCGTGGTTTCCGGCGCTGGAGCGGCGGCGGCCGCAGCGTCCAGCGGTGGGGCAGACGGTTGGGCACCAACCGGTCCAGTGCAAAAAAGCAAAATGCTAAAGGCGGTTACAAGCCCCGCTCCTCTTACAACAGGCGTAAGCCGCGTCCCCATCACATGATCCATGCCGGTCATTTCATGTCCTCCTGATCCCATGCCGCGCCGCATTCGCACATCCGGCCGGAGACCATCAATCAAAAAAGCTCGTACCGAGGCGCGCCCGGCCGTACCGGGCGAAGATCACACCTACCCTCGTTGAAACGTACAGGGGCCAGAAATCACGACATGCGAAAGGACGTTCCGTAGAACATTTTGAAGCGCCGCTGCTTTTTTTGTTGCGTGCCCAGCGGACCGTGGCTTGCCTCAAAGATCCGCCGCCAGCCCCAGCTTCGGTATTTGCACTGCCTCGGGATCGAGCTTACGTCCAAGCGCCTTCTCAACTACCGCGGAGAACTCCGTCAAAAATCTCGCAGAGTTGAATTTGCTGGCGAGCGCCTTGATCACGGCCGGATCAAAGGACATCCGCTCGAAGTCATGTACGGCCTGTTCAATCGCCGCGACCGTCTGCTCCCCAAAAAACAACCCTGATACCCCGGCGACAACGGATTCCGTAAGCCCGCCGCGTCCATACGCTATGACGGGCCTCCCGCTCGCCATCACTTCAACGGGCACGATACCAAAATCCTCCTCGCCTGGAAACACCAGGGCGCGGCACCGCGCATAGTGATGCCGCAGGACACCAAAAGGCTGCTGTCCCATGACTGTGACCGTGGGGCCCGCGCCTTTGCGGACCGCCGCGAGCATCTCTCCTCCGCCAATCACAATGAGACGGCGACCGAGTGCATTAAAAGCCTCGACGGCAAGTTCTGGCCTCTTGTAGGCTACGAGTTCGCCGGCCATGAGATAGTAGTCTTCGACATCGCCGGGAGAAACGCTCTCGAACAGTTCCACATTGACAGGGGGATGAATCACCACGGCATCCCGGCGGTAATATTTTTCGATGCGGGCGGCGACTGTCGCCGAATTCGCGATGAAGCGATCGACCCGCATCGACGCCGTTGCATCCCAAATGCGCAGATAATGGCAGAGGGGCGGCATCATGACGCGCTGCAGCCAGCCGGTGCGCTCGCGGTAATCGTGGAACATGTTCCAGACATATCGCATCGGCGAATGGCAATAACAGATATGCACGGCGCCTGGGGGCGGTATGATCCCCTTGGCCGGTCCTGATTCACTGCTGATGATGAGATCGTAGCCACGCAGATCGAGTTGTTCGAGCGCGGTCGGCATTAAAGGGAGATAATGCTTGTAATAGCGCCGCGCGCGAGGCAGCGAATTGATAAATGTCGTAAAAATCCTGTGACTTCGTATCGTTTCCGAGACTTTTTCGGGATCATAGACATGCGTGAAAATATCCGCGCCGGGAAATAGCTGGCAAAGCGCCTCGACCACTTTTTCGCCGCCCCGCATCGACACAAGCCAGTAATGGACAATCGCCACGCGCATGCCGACCAGCCCCCGTTTGCCTCAAAACGCGTACCTCCGGAAAGAGGTCGCTTTCATTCGGACGCGTCTCGATGAGCCGGGGCGCCTCTGTTAATTTCACAAGAGGCCTCGGCCGAATCAGAAACGGCGTTTCACTTGTTCCTAAAGGGAGGTAAAGCCCGCGTCTATGCCGCTGGCAGGTCTCCGCCCCGGCGAATTATGTATCGCGGGATTGCAAAAGACCGGCAGGTTTCCGGTGAGATTTTTCTCGCGGACCGCCCTAAAGCGGGCGATATTGCTGCGCTGCTGGGCCGCGAGAAGGCCACGTCCCCCGCTGCAGCCGGTGCGCGCAAACAAAGATCAGTAACTGCCCTTTCGGGCAATGACGGCACCAAGTGTCCGCATCAAGATCACGATGTCGTTGGAGATGCGCCAATTGCGCACATAATTTGCGTCCATCTCAATGCGTTTATCATATCCGCAGTCATTGCGACCGCTGACCTGCCAGACACCCGTTATTCCAGGCCGGGCCTGAAGATAGAGACCGAGCTTTTCGCCATAACGCCCTACCTCGGAAGGCACGACCGGACGCGGTCCAACCAGACTCATATCACCCCGGATGACGTTTATGAGCTGAGGTAATTCATCAAGACTTGATTGACGCAAAAATTTCCCCACCGCCGTGATCCGCGGATCATTGGTCAATTTCTGGGTACGTTCCCACTCCGCACGCGCCGTCGGATCGGATTCCAACAGTGATTTCAGAACCTTGTCCGAGTCTGTCACCATTGACCGAAATTTCAGACAGGCGAAGCGGCGCCCCCCTTGACCAACGCGAACATGGCTAAAAATCACCGGTCCGGGGTCTGTTAATTTAAGTAATAAAACAACAAACGCGAATAAAGGCAAAAACAGGAAAAGGGTTATTGAAGCAACAATCACATCAAATATTCTTTTAGCTTTTCCGCCAGTGGTATATGGAGCGACTTTGGATCGCCCCAAGAGCACGGACAACTCGCCATCAAACATTATAGCACCCCATAAATTCCATTTCTCCGGTGCCTAGGCTCGCGTGGCTTTTGGCTAAACAGAGCGTTAAACAAATTGAACGCTGGTAATAATCGTAACAAATTTTTAGGTGCAATGCAACGTAGTCACCTGCGACCCAGCGTCATTGGAGGTAAATGTTTAACCGGCAATTTGTTCGAAATTCATGACCTAAATAAGGGATTCGTCCGAATTTCGGAATTCTCGAAGCGCCCCGCCTTCAATCCTTGGCCCGTTCCACATAGGACCCATCTTCCGTCTGTACGATGACCCGCACGCCGGGGGAAATATGGGGAGGCACCATGACGCGCGCGCCATTTGATAATTTCGCCGGCTTATAGGACGATGATGCCGTTTGACCTTTCATGGCTGGCTCCGTTTCGACGACTTCAAGAGTCACCCGAGCAGGAAGCTGGACCCCTACGGCGGTGCCATTAAAGATCGACAGTACGCAAGTCATTCCTTCTTGCAAATAAAGCGCCTGATCTCCGACAACCTCGGCAGGAACGGCAATCTGATCGAAGGATTCCATATTCATGAAGTGGAATCCATCTGCGTCCTGGAAAAGATAACTAAAATTTGAATCCTCGACGTAAGCACGTTCAACCTGCTCGGTCGTTTTGTAGCGATCCGTTGTTTTGACCCCGTCCGAGAGACGGCGCATATCAATTTGGGTTGTCGGGGTGCCTTTGCCTGGATGAAAGCTTTCCGCGGTCAAAACAACATAAAGCTGGCCATCCTCTCTCTCGATGATATTGCCTTTCCGGATTGAACTGGCGATGACTTTCACAGGCTTTCCTCTATCAGCTATTTGGGGGGTGCCGTCCGCTGGGCGTATGTCTGCCGGCTCGGCATTCGGGCCGGACAATACTCATGTTCCGGCGTTTCGCTAGTGCTTTCCGAACTAGAAGGCCCGAATTTGCGGCAAAGATAAATTCGGCCCTCAAGCCTGGAATTTTGATCGAAATGGCAAAATGAGCACTCTGTCTCCAGAACCATCGCCATGGTGGTCCCCGAGCATCCATCGCGACCGGCGCCCTTTCCTTTTGAGCCGGAACAGCATGGCGGCCGCCGCTCGAGCCTTTTTTTCGGGGCAATCGTTTGTCGAGGCCGATACCGCCATTCTCCAAGTGTCGCCTGGAAACGAAACCCACATCAGTGCTTTCCGCACTGAAGCTCTTGATGATAGTGGAATAAAATCAACTCTTTATCTACATTCCTCGCCCGAATTCGCGGCCAAGAAACTGCTCGCCGCGGGCGAGGAGCGCATTTTCACTTTCGCGCATGTGTTCCGGAACCGCGAACGCGGCAAACTTCACCATCCGGAATTCACGATGCTTGAGTGGTATCGCGCAGGCGAGCCCTATCAGAGGCTGATCGAAGATTGCATGGGCCTCTTGGCACGCACGGTAGCGGCCGCGGGTAGCCGCGATCTGCGCTTTGCCGGACATGTCGCCGATCCCTTCGAAGAGCCGGAAATCCTGAGCGTCGCTGAAGCCTTTGACCGCTATGCCAATATTGATCTTTTGGCGACCCTCGGCGAAGCCGTGGCCGGGAGGGAGGCGCTCGCGGCGGGCGCCCGCAGAAATGGAATTACAATTGCCCCGGATGACAGCTGGCGGGATTTGTTCAGCAAGATTATTGCGGCGAAGATCGAGCCGCAACTTGGACATGGCCGCCCGGCAATTCTCATGGATTATCCGGCAAGCGAGGCGGCGCTGGCCAAATTGCAGGACGATCCGCGTTTCGCCGAGCGGTTTGAACTTTATGCCTGCGGCGTCGAACTCGCCAATGGATTTGGCGAATTGACGGACCCCGGTCTTCAGCGCCGCCGTTTTGAGGCGGCCATGGCGGAACGTCTGCGGATCTATGGCGAAGCCTATCCACTTGATGAGGACTTCTTGCAAGCCTTGGCGATCATGCCGCCGGCGTGCGGGGTCGCGCTTGGTTTCGACCGGCTGGCGATGCTCGCGACCGGGGCATCCCACATCGAGCAGGTGATTTGGACGCCCGTGCAACGGGGCATGATGGAGCGATGACCGGCGCTCCGGCACTTTTGCGCAATGCCTCGGATCTCGTGAACGCCGGTCTTCTCCCGGCCTCCCGCAAAGAGGCGGTGGAACAGATCGCCGCAACCTACGCGATCGGCATCACCGGAACGGTCGCGGAATTGATCGACCGCAACGATCCAAACGATCCGATTGCCCGTCAGTTCGTTCCGGATTTGGCAGAACTCGCCGAGCAGCCGGGCGAAATGGCCGATCCCACCGGCGATCTCCGGTTCAGTCCCATCGAAGGGATTGTGCACCGCTACCCTGATCGCGTGCTGTTGAAATTGCTGCACATCTGCCCGGTCTACTGCCGGTTCTGCTTTCGCCGCGCCGTGGTCGGGCCAAACAGCCCCACGCATCTTTCACCTGAGGCCCTGAGCGCCGCCATCAGCTATATCGCGGGAGATCCCGGAATCTGGGAAGTGATTCTGACGGGGGGTGATCCGCTGACCTTATCGGCACGGAGACTCGCGGAGATCATGGCGAGGCTCAAAGCCATCGATCATGTAAAAATCCTCCGCATTCATACAAGGGTGCCGGTTGCCGACCCCTCGAAGATCACGGCGCAACTCGCTAGGATTTTGCTTTCCTCCGGCAAGACGATTTACGTCGCCTTGCATGCCAATCATCCCCGCGAATTGACGGCGGCGGCGCGAGCGGCCTGTGCCATATTGATCGAGGCGGGCATCCCTATGCTTGGTCAGAGCGTCCTGCTCGCGGGCGTCAACGACGATATCAAAACGATGACGGAGCTCATGCGCGCATTCGTCGAGGCACGCATAAAACCCTATTATCTGCATCATCTCGACCCCGCGCCAGGAACCGCGCATTTCCGGGTGCCGATTGCCAAAGGCCGCGATTTGATGCGGCAGCTTCGCGGAAATGTCTCCGGCCTTTGTCAGCCACACTACGTGCTCGATATACCCGGCGGCCACGGCAAGTCACCGATTGGCCCAAATTATCTTGAAGAAAGATCTTCCGGTCTCCCTAGCCTGGTTACCGACTATAAAGGCCGCACGCACATCTACTCGCAAGACCCCCGCGAACCGCGCGAAATGCGAGACGACACAAAGTTGCCTTGGGAGCCTGTTTAGGCGACAACCCATTCGCCTGACTTGAGGAGCCATTCGCGGCTGACCGCGGCAGGTGCCATTCTGGAGAAGTCTTGCTGAAAACTCTTGCCCGTGTGCTCGGTTTTGTTGCGCTCACCGCGTTGGCGCCCGCCTGTGGACAAGCGCACCCCAAACACGCGCAGCTCACCAGACAAAGCAGCGCCCAAGCCGAGACCACCGGACAAAAACAGCCCCCTGGCCAAAAGCAAACGCCCGATCCGGGGCAAGCACAGGGGCAAGGTCCAGCTCCTGGCACCGGTCAGATGGCACAACCGGTCGGACCACCCATGCCGCCGCCCCCTGCGCCGCCGACGCCGGAGCAAGTGCCGATTGGCCCGATCCTCGACAATCTCAGCGCCTCCCTCAAACAAATCGAAGCCAGTCTCGAGCGTCACGATCTGACCGATGCCGAATTGCAAGATCTGCGTCAGCGGACCGATCCCGTTTCGGCCGCGGCCGCCGATGCCGTGGATCGCCTGACGCCGCGCCTCGCCGGTATTAAGACTCGCCTCGATCAGCTCGGCCCCAAACCGGATGATGCCGCCCCGCCCGAAAGCCCCGCCGTGACAGCTGACCGGGCTGATCAGCAAAAGCTCTACAATGACATCGATGAACTTCTGAAGCGCGCCCGGCTTATCGGCGTCCAGGCCGATCAATACAGTGCGAATATCACGGCGCGGCGGCGCGCCTTGTTTACGCGTTCATTGTTCGCCCGGGCGGCGAGCATCGCAAACCCAGATCTCTGGACCAAGGTCTGGCAAGAAGCGCCGGGCGACACCGCCGCCATCAAGGCGGTCTTCAGCGAATGGATGACCGGCATCAACGCAAGGCTTGATGGAGAGCGCCTGCCGGTGTTCTGGGGGTCCCTGGCCGCGATCCTCTTGCTTTATCTCCCGCTTGCGCGGCTCGCCCGCCGGATTCTTGCGCGAAGTCCCGAGGTTTTGGAGCCAAGCCGTTTTCTGAAAATTCTGGGTGCATGGTGGATCGCGCTCGTCATCGCGGTCCCAGCCATTGCCATGGTCTATATTATCGCGCTCATATTCCAAGCCTACGATCTTACCAATGCGCGATTGCAGCCTTTCATGCAGACTGCCGGAGTCGCGGTGATCCGCATTGCGGCGGCGGCGGGAATTACACGCGGTCTGTTTGCTCCGACTCGGCCCAATTGGCGGCTGCCAAAACTCAACGATAGAGCAGCCGAAAGCATCGTCCGTATTGCGATCATCCTTGCTTGCATTGTTTCGGTTGCCAGCCTTTTCGAGGCTCTCAACGACATTGTCGGCGCATCTTTGCCCGTCGCGGTCACCATGCGCGGTCTCGCGGCCCTTGCGGGAGCGATCCTTCTCGGTATCGAGCTGTGGCGCTTCGGAAGTACCTTGGATACGGACGATTGCCTTGGCCCCGAGGTTACACGGCAGCGCGGATGGTTTGACATTTTGCGTTTGGTCTCCTGGGTGGAGGCTTTCGCGATCACCGTCTCGGTTCTGATCGGGTACGCCGCATTCGGCAGTTTCCTCCTCGAGCAATTTTTTTGGGTTGGCGCTATTTCCTGCGTCTTGTTCATGTTGATCGTCCTTCTCGAAGAGACAATTAGCACAAGCCTCGCACCAACTGCCCGGCTCGGGCATCGGCTGATCGCCAGCATTGGCTTCAATCGCAACTCGCTCGAACTGACGAGCGTCCTCCTTTCCGGCTTCATCCGGCTCGTCCTATTCGTCATCGCGGCCGGTCTCGTGCTGGCACCCTGGGGGCTTCAACGAAGTGACGTTCCCATCGATATCGGAGCCGCCTTTTTCGGTTTCAAAGTCGGCGACATCACGATTTCGCCGTTCAATATTTTCATTGCCATCACGCTTTTCGCGCTCGCCTTCGGGTTTTTCCACGCGGTGCTGCAGTGGGTCGATTCCAAGCTATTTCCGCATATGAATTTCGACATTGGCCTGCGCAATTCGATCCGGACCAGCCTCGGCTACCTCGGCTTTCTCATCGCAGCCGGCCTCGCGCTCGGCTATCTTGGATTGAGTTTCGAAAAACTTGCCATCGTCGCCGGCGCTTTGTCGGTCGGTATCGGATTTGGACTTCAATCGATCGTCAACAATTTCGTATCGGGCCTGATCCTCTTGTGGGAACGCACGGTCCGGGTCGGCGATTGGATCGTGGTCGGCGGCGACCAGGGGTTTGTGCGCCGTATCAATGTCCGCGCGACCGAGATCGAGACGTTTGATCGTGCCCAAGTCATCATCCCGAACTCGAGCCTCATCACCGGGGTCGTCACCAATCTTGTCCGCAACGACCGGACCGGCCGGGTGTCAATACCTCTGACCGTCGCAACCGCCGCCGATCCAACCAAGATCCGCGAAGTTCTAATTGCGATCGCCAAGGCAAATCAGCTCGTTTTGACGATACCGGCCCCGCAAATCCTGTTTACCGGAATATCCAACAGCGTCCTCAATTTCGAGCTGCGTGTGTTTGTCGGTGACGTGGAAACCAGTGTCCGCGTCAAGAGCGACCTTAATTTCGAGATTTTCAAACGGTTCAAGGAAGAAAAATTCTTTGATTCCCCTGCGGTACCGGACACGAAGAAGGTGGAAATCATCAATCTCGAAAATTTCAGCAGGCTTTTGGCGCCGCACCTCGATGAATTCTCCGCAGCAAGCCAAGCAAAGCGAGGCGCGCCCGGACGCTGATTTTCTTCCCTATTGCAGCGTGATTGCAATGCCCATCAGTCTCTTAGAACGCCGCCGCATCGAAGCTCAGTTCGCCAAAGCAATCTTCGACGTTCTTTCTGAGGAGACCGGCCGCGCGCGGGCGGTTGAACTCCTTTCGCAAGCGGTGATCCGTCTCGCCATAGAGTCGGGCGCGGCTTTTGCCGCCCAGGCACGCCAGCCGCGGGACGCGGACCCCCCGGACCTCTTGGCCTATGCCGACGTATTGGCCGTGTGGCTAGAGGATAATGCCTTGACGATCGATCTGACAGCGCAAGCGAAGAATCGCTTGGAATTCAACGTGAAGCGGTGCCGCTACGCGGAAATGTACTGCGAACTCGGAATCCCAGACCTCGGCCGCGTTCTCTCTTGCAACCGCGATGGCGCTTTTTGCACGGGATTTAATCCTGCTATCCAACTCACCCGCACGCAAACAATCATGGAAGGCGCCGAATTCTGCGATTTTCGCTACACCTTGCCGGAGCAAAGCTGAACGGCCTTCACCCAGCCAGAGCTATGCGTTTATTTTAATTACTTCAGTTAGTAGATAGATTATAATGAATTCTGTTGATTTCGGGCCTTTCGGGCCCATAGGTTGAGCGGCGGATGCGCCACGGCCAGGGAAGTGATGGCGCTTAATCAACTCGATGCATGTCTTGAGCCGAACCACGAGCCGACACGGAGCCATCTGGCCCGGTCCAGCTCCAGCCACGGCTCTTCCGAGGCCCGTCGGCGGCGTATCTTTTGCTTGTCACCCAGAAACCCTATACTTTCGTCGCCAAGCGTCCGGGCACAGGCCGCGAGAGGCGAGGAGGGCAAGCAGACATGATCGTGGATCGTGTCTGAAAGCCGACACGCCCCGCAAACATTCAGGAGGATATGCAATGGCACTGCAACTTGGCGACACCGCGCCAGATTTCGAAACCGACACAACCGAGGGCCATATCCGGTTTCACGAATGGCTCGGGGACTCTTGGGCGGTCCTTTTTTCGCATCCCAAGGATTTCACGCCGGTCTGCACGACGGAACTTGGATATATGGCGAAATTGAAGCCCGAGTTCGATCGCCGCAACACCAAGATCATCGGGCTAAGCGTCGATCCGGTCGAAAACCACAAGAAGTGGTCAGTTGATATCGCCGAAACGCAAGGCACCGCGCCAAACTATCCCATGATCGGCGATACCGATTTGAGCATCTCGAAGCTGTGGGGGATGCTCCCCGCTAGCGCCTCGGGTGATCCTTCCACAAGGACTCCCGCTGACAACCAGACGGTACGCAATGTCTTTGTCATTGGGCCGGACAAAAAAATCAAACTCATCATCGTCTATCCGATGACGACGGGACGCAATTTCGACGAGGTCCTGCGGGTGATCGACTCACTGCAATTGACCGCCAAACACAAGGTCGCAACGCCCGTCAACTGGAAGCAGGGCGATGACGTCATCATTGCCGGTTCGGTGACCGACGATGACGCCAAGAAAATTTACCCGCAAGGATGGAAAGCGCCGCGCCCCTATTTGCGGATCGTGCCGCAGCCGCGCGGCTGATCTCATCCTTGCTCTGCCCTCGCGCAGGAGGCCGCGCGGAGATATGCGGGAGTTCCTTGACTTTGATGATCCACATGCGGAATTATCATTGGGGCGAAGGCTTTGGGTTCCCGTCCGCGCGGCAGCTGGTGTTACCTGCGAATGCCGGATGATCTCGCGTTATCGTCTTTTGAAGTATCCATAAGGAACAATCATGGCCCAAACAGCCGCAAAGCAGATCGAAAACCTGGACGCGGCGCATGTGCCGGGACGCGGCCGCATTTACGATTCGATTACGGAGACGATTGGCGATACGCCTCTTGTTCGCCTCAAAAAGATCGCTAGGGAAAAGGGCGTGAAGGCCAACCTTCTCGCCAAGCTCGAATTCTTCAATCCGATCGCCAGTGTCAAGGATCGCATCGGCGTCCATATGATTTCGGTCATGGAAGCCGCGGGGAAAATCGCGCCGGGCAAAAATACTCTCATCGAACCGACGTCTGGCAATACCGGGATCGCGCTTGCTTTCGTCGCGGCGGCTCGCGGCTATAAACTTATTCTCGTGATGCCGGAATCGATGTCGATCGAACGCCGCAAGATGCTTGCTCTGCTTGGCGCCGAACTCATCCTCACGCCGGCTCCGCAAGGGATGAAAGGCGCCATCGCCAAGGCCCAGGAACTCGCCGAGTCGACACCCGGCGCCGTCATTCCACGACAATTTGAAAATCCGGCGAATGTGGAGATCCATCGGCTCACCACGGCGGAAGAAATCTGGAACGACACCAAGGGCGAAATCGATGTTTTTGTCTCCGCCGTTGGTACGGGGGGGACCATCACAGGGGTCGCGCAGGTGCTGAAGCCCCGGCGGCCTTCCCTCAAGGTTATCGCGGTCGAACCGGAAGATTCGCCGGTTCTCTCTGGCGGCCAGGCAGGTCCGCACAAAATCCAAGGCATCGGCGCCGGTTTCGTACCCGCGATCCTCGACCGGTCCTTGATCGACGAAGTCCTCACGGTTGGCAATCAGACAGCTTTCGACACGGCGCGGCTGGTTGCCCGCTTGGAAGGCATCCCGGTTGGAATCTCCTCAGGCGCCGCTGTCGCCGCTGCCGTGGAAGTCGGCCTGCGTCCGGAGTTCGAGGGCAAAAACGTCGTGCTCATCATTCCATCTTTTGCCGAACGCTATTTGTCGACCGCGCTCTTCGAGGGTCTCTGAAACAATGTTGAGGCTCATTTTGGAGCGAAGATAAGATGTTGGGAACCATTTGGAAGAAGGCGGGTTGAATTTATACGATTGGGGAGAGACAGTCTGGCATGGATATTGCTTGAATTAACTGCTGGAATGATGGAGATGTTCCATGGTTGAGTTCATTTTGTTTGGGTCAGCGATGATTTCGACGGCAATGACTGCCGCTTTCCTCAATCAGCGCGGGCTTGTGTGCCTGCCAAACCGGGGACGGCGCCGCAACTCCTCGCAACGATAAGTCCTGCGTCAACAGGGTCTATTGAGCGGCGTTTGCGCGAGAATCCTTGTTCGGCGTGGTGGACGGCAACGCGCTCGTCTATAAATTTCTTCCGTTTCACAGAAGATAGCCAGGAATCCTCCCTTGTGCGGAGGGACTCACCATCAACCCTCCACTTTGAAACCGTCTTACTCTTCGCACGCCAGCTGACTGGCGGTGTAAAACAACGCTTGCCTTGCGTTTGATGAGTCTGTTAACAGCTCCGCTGGAGCATGAACCGGACGCTCAGGCGTCTCGCCCGAACGCGTGAAAATCAGTTTTCATGCCCGCAATTGACAGTTCGTGCGATCCCGCCGCGCTTCCCTTCGCTTATTCACCACTTTTCTGGGGATTTTTATGCCAGCCAGCCGGTTCGATGTGCTCGGTCTTGGGAACGCGATTGTCGATGTTATCAGCACGGCAGATGATGATTTCCTCGCCGCCGAGGGCCTCAATAAGGGCGGCATGACTTTGATCGACGAGGCGCGCGCCGAGGTTCTCTATAAAGCCATGGGTCCGGCAACCATCGTGTCGGGAGGCTCCGCCGCCAATACGGTCATTGGCGCGGCGAGCCTTGGCTGCACCGCCGCCTTCATCGGCAAGCTGAAAGCTGACGAGGCGGGGGCCGCCTATATCCACGATATTCGTGCCGCCAAGGTCGATTTTTCAACGCCCTGCGCAAAAGATGGTCCCGCCAGCGGGCGCTGTCTCGTGCTCGTGACGCCGGACGGCCAACGCACGATGAACACTTTCCTGGGCGCCTGCCAGAACCTATCCGAGGCGGATGTCGATGAAGACCTCGTCAAGCAGTCGGCCATTATCTATCTCGAAGGCTATATGTGGGACCCTCCCGCGGCAAAAGCCGCATTGACGAAGGCCGCGAAAATTGCCCAGGCAGCTGGCCGCCAGGTTGCTCTAACCTTGTCTGATTCTTTTTGCGTCGACCGCTACCGGGATGAATTCCTCGGGCTTATCCGCTCTGGGATGGTGCAAATCGTCTTCGCCAACGAAAGCGAACTGCATTCGTTGTATCAAACAGCGGATTTCGACACCGCTGTCGCGCAGCTGCGTTCTGAGAATATCCTCGGCGCTGTGACACGCTCCGAGCAAGGTTCCGTCTTGGTGACAAAGGACGGAGTCCTGGCCGTCCCCGCCTTCCCGGTCGACACCGTGGTCGATACCACGGGCGCCGGGGATCTCTTTGCGGCCGGATTTCTCGCCGGACTGACCAAGAGCAAAGACCTCGAAACCTGCGCCCGGATCGGCGCCCTCGCAGCCGCCGAAATCATCCAGCACATCGGCGCGCGGCCGCTCGCCAACCTCGGCCAGCTCGCCGCGCAAAACGGTCTCGCACTCTAGCTTTGACCCTGGCGATACCGCCCGCCGTCAAGACCTAAAATCTCGTGGAACCTTCGCGCTTGGCGCGCGTCTAACGGGTAAGCAGCGTCAGCAATATGAGGGAGGTATGCATGAGTTCGGAACCCGCCCAACCGGCCGGCCCGGATTTGCGGCAAGGCATCCCCTTCAGCGATCTCCCAGACGGCGGCATGCTCGCTGGCCACGTGGGTGGCGAGCCCGCACTGCTGGCCCGCCGTGGCGAGGAGATTTTTGCGATCGGGGCTACATGCACTCACTACAGCGGGCCACTCACCGAGGGTCTAATGGTTGGCGAAACGGTTCGCTGCCCGTGGCATCACGCCTGTTTCTCCCTGCGCACCGGCTTGGCGGTCCGGGCTCCAGCTCTCAGTCCCGTATCCTGCTGGCGCGTCGAACATATCCGGGGAACCGTGTATGTTCGAGATAAACTTGAAATTGTGCCACGGCCCCCGTTGACCTCGCCGAAGTTGCCGGGAACGGTCGTCATCATCGGCGGCGGCGCGGCCGGCAATGCCGCTGCCGAAACGCTCAGGAACGAGGGCTATTCTGGCGCCATCACAATGGTGAGCGCCGACGAGAATGGCCCCTATGACCGCCCCAATCTCTCAAAGGGCTTTCTGGCGGGCTCGGCCGAGGCGGATTGGATACCCTTGCGCCCCCTTGAGTTCTACAAGGAAAAGAAAATTGATCTGCGTCTCACCACGCGGGTGGCCTCGATTGATCCGGCTGGCCGCAAGTTGCGGCTTACCGGCGGGAGCGAATTGACGTTTGACGCCCTCCTCGTCGCCACCGGAGCCGAACCCATCCGGCTCAATATCCCCGGCAGCGATCTTCCACATGTCCATTATTTGCGGACTCTGGCCGACAGCGGGTCTCTTATCGCCAAGGTTCTCAAGGCGCGGCGGGCCGTGGTGATCGGCGCGAGCTTCATCGGTCTTGAGGTCGCGGCCTCGCTTCGCGCGCGCGGTGTCGAAGTCGATGTCGTGGCGCCCGAAGCAGTCCCCATGGAGCGAATTCTGGGACCGGACATCGGAAATTTCGTTCGCCGTATTCATGCCGATCATGGCGTACGTTTTCACCTTGGCACAACCGCGGTTTCGATCACGGACCGAAGCGTCGTCTTGAAAAATGGCGAAACCATCGAGGCCGATCTCGTCGTCGCCGGCATCGGGGTGCGGCCCTTGACGTCTTTGGCTGAAGAGGCCGGGCTCACGATCGACCGTGGCGTCGTGGTGGACGCCTATCTAGAGACGAAAGCACCCGGCATTTTCGCGGCGGGAGATATCGCGCGCTGGCCTGACCCGCTCACCGGCGAAACCATTCGCGTCGAGCATTTCGTGGTTGCCGAGCGGCAGGGCCAAACCGCCGCCCGCAATATTCTTGGCGCGAAGGAGCGATTCGACGCCGTGCCCTTCTTCTGGACTGAACAATATGACCTCCAGATCGGTTATGTGGGGCATGCCGAACGCTGGGACAAAATGGAAATCCTCGGCAGTCTCGCCGCGCGCGACTGCACGATAAACTTTTATCTTGGGGGCAAGAAATTGGCCGTGGCCACGCTTGGGCGCGATCTCGAATCTCTTGAAGCCGAAGCCGCCTTCGAGCGAGTCATTGCCGCGGCAACGTAAGCATATTTCGCGGCCGCTCTTATTCAGGCAGCGCCGCGCGATCGGCAAAGATGTGGATTGTGCCGTTGGTGGACAGTCTCGACGCGGGAAGCGCGAAATCATTTGCCAGCACCCGCGCGAGGATATCGTGCTTTTTCTCGCCTGACACGACAAAGAGAATGACGCTGCTTGATTCCAGCGCCGGATAGGTCAGAGAAATGCGCGGCTCCGGCTTTGCCCCGATGATGGATGTTACCCAGGCGCGTCGCTCACTGAGCGCATTCGTGCCCGGAAATAGCGACGCGATGTGGCCATCCTCGCCAAGACCCAGCAAAGTCACATCGAACAGCGGACGCGCTGGGTCGAGTGTCCTGCTTTTGTAAAAATTTTGCAGCACTGCCTCGTACGACGCCGCCGCTTTTTCCGGGGTCCCCGCGTCCGTTAAAATCGGGTGAACCTGCTCTGGCGGAATGGCCACATGATCAAGCAGGGCTTCCCGCGCCATCCGGAAATTGCTGTCGGGATGATCAGGAGGCACAAAACGCTCGTCACCCCAGAACACCTGAACTTTCCGCCAATCAGGCGAAACGCCCAAACCTCCAGCTCCAAGAAGCTCATAGACCCGCTTTGGGGTCGAGCCGCCGGAAAGACTCAAACTGAAACGATCCGTGACAGAGGAAATACGCGACGCGACAAAACGCGCGACCTGCAGGGCCAAAGACTCCGCATCTTCAGCGACGTTTAAAACTGGCGCCGGCATCATGCGCTGCAGTGCCTAGCGGCCCGGCAGGCAAATCCAAGCGCGAAGAAGCTCCGTTTGTGCATGCTTATCCTTAGCCCGCAAACCCCGTGATGTCACCGGTCCAGGGCCGGATTTTTCGAAGCGCTCTCGACATGACCTCCAAACTTTGCACGCATCGCCGACAAAAGCTTGTCGCCATAACTGTGCTCTTCCCGCGATCGAAACCGCTCGAAAAGGGATGCGGCAAGGACGTTTGCCGGGACGCCTTCTTCAACAGCCGCGTCGATCGTCCAGCGGCCTTCGCCCGAATCCTGGACCGCGCCGATAAACTTCGAAAGACTTGGATCCTCGGCGAGCGCCATCGCGCTGAGATCGAGAAGCCAGGATGAGATGACACTGCCGCGCCGCCAGACTTCCGCGATATCGGCAAGATCGAGCCCGAACCGTTCGCCTTCTGCAAGGCCGGGGCCGGCCTTGCCGCGCAAAATATCGAATCCCTCGGCATAGGCCTGCATCAGCCCATATTCGATCCCATTGTGGATCATCTTGACAAAATGCCCCGCCCCCGCCGGACCGGCATGGATGTAGCCTTGTTCGGCACGTGGGTCGCGTCCCTCCCGGCCAGGCGTTCGCGCAATGGCACCAAGGCCGGGGGCCAGCGCCTTGAAAATGGGATCGAGATACTCAACGGCCGCCTTAGTGCCGCCGATCATCATGCAATAGCCGCGTTCCAGTCCCCATATCCCGCCCGACGTGCCGACATCGATATGGGTGATGAGCTTGCCGCCCAGCACTTTCGCGCGCCGGATATCATCCTTGTAGAAGCTGTTGCCGCCATCGATCAAAATATCGCCGGCGCTCAATAAGCCGCTCAACGCATGGATCATATCTTCGGTGACAGCACCGGCGGGAAGCATCATCCACACCGCGCGGGGGGGATCGAGTTTCTTGATCAAACTTGGCAAATCCGCCGCTGGAATCAGGCCCTCGGCGGCAAGTTGCGCCACCGGCTCCGGACTCCGGTTATAAATCACGCATTGATGTCCGGCACGGTGCAATCGCCGCGCGATATTGCTCCCCATTCGCCCGAGGCCAACCACGCCCAACTGCATTGCGATACCTCTATATGGGCCGAACTCTTTGCGGAACCCGCTTTCGCGGGAAGCCGTGCTGTTGTAAAGCCCCACATGCGGAACGCGCCAGCGGACCATAAGTTCGATTGCTTCCGCTCACGGCAATGGGCGCCCTTGGTCGCTTCTAGCAATTCTGCACCGTTGCGGTGCTTTCTTCGCAAGCCGCGCGCGCAATTCAACGCGACGAAGAGCGAGGAATGTCGCGTTTTCTTTCAGGAGCTATCCCTTGGCGGTTTCTTTTTCTTTCGCGAGACTTGAGAGGTCCTTTATTGCCTGTTTGCTCCTCGCGGGGCTCCTTTGCGTTGCGCTGAGCGGGGAAGCCCTCACAAAGCAGGACCCTTGGCCGGTTT
>DATBPZ010000091.1:0-5842 GCA_036561105.1 Methylocella sp.
GATGGATCGCGTCTTTGGGGTAATCCAATGCCTCGATGCATTCGAGATAAAATGGCAGCACCGCTTCCTTCTGCTTGGCCAGTATCGCCAAGAGCACCTTGGGTGGCCCGACCACAATGGTATGAAGTTCGCGCGGCTCCGTCGGTGCTTGGGTGTCAGCGACATGGCGCGCCTGATATCCCGTCGACGTCGATTTATCACTGAGGTTGCCCACCGCGAATTTAGCATTATCGAGAAACCGCTTCCGTTGCCAATCCGGGCAATTGGGATGCGATAGTATGCGCAAATTGGCGTCGAGGCAGTCCCTGTAATGCCCGGACCAAAAAGCATTGATTGCATATTCGTCCAACAGTCCCGTCTCATAAATCCAACTTTGGATGAACAACCCCGTGGGCGGAGGCGATTCCGTGAGCTTGAGGCCGCGTTTCGCGATCTGATATCCTTCCTCGTTCCGCCCGTGCTGGAAATAATAATGACTCGCGCCGTGAAACGCCTCGGCTCGATGCGGCGCCCTGGCGATGGCGCGCTCATAGATAGTCAGAACCTCGTCCTCCGGACGGCCAAGGTCCGCGGAGATGTGCGCCGCCTCGCAAAGCGAGACGTAAATCTCATCGTCCCAGAACCCCATTCCCTCTCTGGCAAGATATCTTTCTAGGGCCTTTTCCTTGGCGCCATAATCCCTGTGGCTCTGCGCTAGATAAAAAGTGTACCGAGAAATCAGAAACGGATCCTGTTCCGTTGCAAGCGCTCCTTCCAGCACAGCCGCGTCCCGCTGGAACTTTTCCTTATCTTGACTGCGCCCGCCGCCACCAACAATCGTCATATGGAACCCGGTCGGCGTGACTCGAGTTAGCCCCTCCCGAGGTGGTTGGAGGAACTCATGCAGCACACCGCGAAAGGTGAAATCTATGCTGTTCCGATAGATTTGCGGCCGGTGATGCCGAACGGATCCGTGATAGATCTCGACGTCGTAAAAATCGGCCGTCATCCCTGCCTTGAAAGCTCCTATATCGAAGCCATCGTCAATATCTATCCGGTCATCGGCATCAATCATGAACGCATAGTCGATTTCTGAATGCTCACGCAATTTCGCCAGAGCATGGGACCGGTTATACGAGAAATCGCGCCACGGCTCTTCGATCACGACCCCGGGTAGCCCGACGCGATTTAACCAGCCGCGGATGAGTTCCTGCGTCCCATCGGTGGAGCCCGTGTCCTCGATCAGCACGTAATCTAGGAACGGCCGGACGCTATCAAGGCAGCGCAGGAGCACTTGGGCTTCGTTTTTCACGATCATGCAAAGGCCGATGGTGGTCACAAATTCCTCCGATCCTCAAAGGGCAAGTTATCTTATACCCTGTTCACCTTACAACTCGAAAATGCCAGTCAAGGCGAGCACGGGCGTCAGTAATCCGCGCGATTGACAAGCCATTGCCCGACGAAAGTGACGGTGGTCGATGTTCTCGACGCCATTGGTGCGTCAATGTCGCTTGTCATCTATCAACCCTCGTATCGTGGCCGAAGCAGTCGCGATGATAGTCGATCGTCTGCTTTATGATTTCACGCTGTTGCATGGGGTTCAATACGCTTTTGAACTTGCCAATCTTCCCATCGCCAACATGATTAGCGTGCCAATGACTCTCCTTGTCCCAAACTTCGTCACCCCGAATGGCCCAGCCGCTTTTATACCACTGATCGTCGTCCTATGGCGAGCCCCAGCGTGCCGGCGTGCCGATAGGAACTGGCCTCAATTCCCGCGCTTCTGGTGTGGGGACGCCTCAGAACTCTCCAATTTTGTACCTATTTGCCGCGACGACAGTTTCTCACGTGCGAAGCGCGCATTTTGCTCGACCCGCTGGCGGGTCTCGGCTGGAATTTTCGGATTCCGGAGCAAGCGTTCACAGGCGGCGAGAGAATCAGCGTAGCGCTCGGTCCAATAGGCATTGACGGCGTATTCGTCCAACACACCGTAATCGTACACCCAATCGTCCACGAAAAGCCCGTCCGCCGGTGGTTTGATTCGCAATGCACGCTCCGCGAACTCAAATCCTTCTTGGAATCTCTCGTGTTGTCGGCAGAAGCGCGCTGCGTCGTGCAGCGCCTCGGCTCGGCCCGCCACAACACGATCGGCCTGAAGATAACCGTGGATGACGTCGTCCGCATCGTAACCGAGCGCTGCCTTTATATTTGCGGACCGGTAGAGGCTAATAAATATTTCCTGGTCCCAAAAGCCAAGTTTCGCGCGTTCTTGATAGCTCACCAGCGCTTTTTGTTTTTCGCCCGCATCGAGATAGCTTTGCGCGAGATAAAATTTGTACCGCGCCACCAAGAACGGATCGGTTTCGGTTTGCAAAGCATTTTCAATAACCAGAGCATCTCGTCGATACCGCTCCGTCGATGATGTTCGCCGGCGCGCTCCTTCCTCGGTCATGACGATTTTAACCCCGGGGAGCCTTTTCAGGCTGCGGCTTTCGGCGAACATTCTCCGACCATTCTTATCGAGGCAACTGAGGAACTCATGTAGGACACCTTCATAGCGCCACGGCACCGTATTCCGGACGAGCTGTGGGCGCAATAAACGGCGTCCCTTATTGCGAATTTCAAGCACGATGGAGTCATCTTTCAGAAACGGCATCCGGAAGCCTGGCGGCAGTTCGAGCACGTCGTCAGCGTCGATGACCAAGGTGTAGTCGCCATGCGATCTGGCCAAGTCTAGCGCCTCACTCCGGTTGTGCGCGAAATCGACCCACGGTCTCGCGTGCAGCTCACCCGGGAGGGACTTCATGTAGTCTTTGATTATGTCTTGTGTCCCATCCTCGGAGCCGGTATCGACAATGATCCAGTAGTTAATGAGCGGCAAGACCGACGCTAGGCAGCGCTTAATTACGGCGGCTTCATTTTTGACAATCATGCTGAGGCAGATCTTTTGGCGGGGTGGTGTCCTCATTGCCGAGTCCTGTTCATTTTATGGATCCTGCTCGCTTTTGGTTTCCTGCCTGCGCTGATCCATGAAGGTCGTATTTCGTCAACGCCTTATTGTTCCCTTTCGCCTTATGACTATTCAGACTTCGCGCAACCTCGTCGGCATCGAAACGGCAGCCATAGAACCTACTCCAATCCCACGTTCTTGCGAGTTCGACCTGACCCTTCCTGATCCAATGTATCAGTTCTATGCCTGTTATCGCGATCGTCGCGCAGCGAAACCGTTTCATTCCGAGCATTGGACCCAAGCGAAGCTTAATCAATCGGTGATCCTGCTAAATCAAGTCGTTCAAACATTTCGAGGATCGAATTTTTGTCCGCTTATCATGCCGATGTACTTCGAGGATTTCCCGAGCTGCCTGATGTGACGCCTGATAGCAATCAAGCCTCATGACGCGCGGCAATCTTGGCTTTTGGCCTGTCGACTATGGGTTTGCTAGCCGTCCACAATTCACCTCTGCCCAAAGTTGCGCCGTTCCTTCGTGTCCAATGCGCACGTTGTGGGCCGACGGAGGAACAAAAATCTGGTTGGTATCCTCGAACCTACCCTTGTCTATCCTGTCGACGAGACGGCCCGAGTTCCGGGCGTCGGGCAAAAAAATCCGCGCTCGCCGTTCCGCCGGCCTCGACTACGCGATCACACTGCCAACCCATGCGCCGCGCATGTTCGATCCGATCCGCATGGGAAAAGCCGAGTTCACGATTGATATTAGCACGAACTTCATCGGCGTTAAACAGCACCGCCCTCAATATCGGCGCGAGGACGCGCGCAAGAGTCGTCTTGCCGGTCCCAGGAAGGCCCATGATCAGAATCCTGCGCTTCATTGGGTTTCCAGCGAAGCCTAAGGTCGGTTATGAAATGAAATCAAGTTCGATGCTTTGGCGGCAATAGACTGCTCCGGTGTGCCAATAGACTGCTCTGGTGTACCAGTGAATTGGTGGCAGCTACATCGTCCGCTGGGTTTTCTTCGACCCCCTACGATCGTGTTCCTTCCTCATCATGATTGCAAGGAGGTGGCCGTGCAAGCGGTCAGTAACGATTCGGCGGCCTTCGCTGAATAGGCGGACTGCCGCCCAGAGTTGCCGCCACGAATAAGCATCCAATTCGCCGTCAAAGATGTCGCGCGCCGGATCAATCGATTTAGGGCTGGGTTTACCGCTTCAGCTTTGCCGGCAAGGTCACGGAAGCGGAGCTCGGATCGGCGGACGTGGTTTCGCTCGCCGAGGCGCGCGACAAGGCGCATGAAGCCCGCAAAATGCTTGAGGCCGGGAAAAACCCGATCGAAGCCACGCGACAGGCCGCGATAATCGAAACGGGCAAGCCGACGTCCGGCGCCATCGCCGACGCGCTCATCGCGGCCAAGGAAAGCGAATGGCGCAATCCCAAGCATCGGGCGCAATGGCGCATGACGCTCGAAACCTATGCCGCGCCACTGCGCTCCCGCCCCGTCGACGAAATCGACACGGCTGCGGTTCTCGACGTTTTGAAGCCCCTATGGCAGGCGAAGCCGGAAACCGCCTCGCGCTTGCGCGGGCGTATTGAGGCGGTTCTCGACGCGGCCAAGGCGCAAGGCCATCGATCCGGCGAAAACCCGGCGGCGTGGCGTGGCCACCTCGCGCACCTTTTGCCCAAGCGCGGAATATTGACGCGCGGCCACCATGCCGCGATGGCCTATGCCGACGTTCCTGCCTTCGTCGCGCAATTGCGCGAGCGGGAAGCCCTCGCCGCGCTGGCGCTGGAATTTTGCATTTTGACGGCGGCACGTTCCGGTTTTAGGGGCGTGATGGTTGGAAATCGACGTTGCGGCCAAAGGCTGGACGGTTCCCGCCGAGCGCATGAAGGCCGCGCGCGAGCATCGTATTCCCCTTTCGGACCGCGCGCTGGCGATCCTCGAAAAGCTTTCCGAGGCGCGGACCGGCGAACTTGTCTTTCCGGGCCAGCGCGCCGGAAGGCCGCTTTCCGTCCTGGCGGTGGAAATGCTTTTGCGTCGGATGGATCAAGACGCCGTGACGGTTCACGGCTTCCGTTCGGCTTTCCGCGATTGGGCGGGCAACGAGACGCATTTCCCTCGTGAAGTCGCCGAGGCGGCGCTTGCCCACGTCGTCGGCGACAAAGCCGAGCAAGCCTACCGGCGCGGCGACGCGCTCGAAAAGCGCCGAGCGCTTATGAGCGCATGGGCGAGCCATTGCGAGCCGGGCGCGGTCTCGAATGTGGTTCCGCTGGTCAAGAAAAACGCCTAAGCGACCATTTCAACAAGCGCCGGATCGTCGTCGCCAGCGCCGGCCTTGTTCACGCGGGTTGAAACGATCCATTCCCGCAAGGCGTCATCCGGCGCCGGGCGCAGCAACGCGCCGGGGCGTTCGCCCTTTAGCCACGCGCCAGCGTCGCGCCAATCGAGAATGACCGGCATTCGGGCGTGAAAGCGCCGCATCCAATGATTCGCCTCGCCGACGATGATCGTCGCCGATAGCAAATCCTCGCCGCTGTCCGGGTCGCGCCAATGCTCCCAAAGACCGGCGAGCGCCAAGGGCTCGCCCGATGTGGAAGAAAAATAGTGCGGCGTCTTATGGCCCTTGTCGCCTGTCCACTCGTAAAAGCCCGAAGCCGGAACAATGCAGCGGCGCGACTTGAACGCGGCTCGAAACATCGGCTTTTCGGCGACGGTCTCGGCGCGAGCGTTAAAGGTTGAGGGAAGCTCGCCGAGCGGCTTTTTCCACCAAGAGGGAACCAAGCCCCAACGCATCGCCCGCAACTCGCGCCCTTCGTCCGTCGCGAAGATCGTGTCTATTTCGGTCGTCGGCGCGATGTTGTAGCGCGGGCGAAGGTTCCTTGGCTGGCCTATAAGGTCCGCCAAGCGAT
>DATBPZ010000092.1:0-9600 GCA_036561105.1 Methylocella sp.
TCATCTCCCTTCACCTGATGTGTTGGCCGGGACCTTTCCTTTCTGGAGAAGGACAGCTCAATCCAGTTTCTCGGTGATATTCTTGACCGTTTCAGCCTGCAGCAATGTGATGTCCGCGGTCGGATGCCCCTCCTTCATTTCCGGCGTGATGCTGACAGCTTGGTATCCGGCGTTGGCTGTGACCGCCTTCTGGGTCGCGGCGAGCAGAGAAATCGTGGCTTTTTCCATCGCGGCTTTCTGTGTCGATGCCGCTTCGAGGTCCTCGGCGTCAGTGATCTTCTCAGCCTTTGCTATCGCGCCGGACTTCGGGTCTATGACGACCTCGGTGAAACCGTCGGCCATCATCGTGTAGACCGAAAGCTGGAGTTTCCCGTCATCGGTCTCGAATTTGGCTGAGATCGGCTTTCCTTCCCGCTCGCTCGCCTTCAGTCCGTCCCCTAGGCTCACTTTCGTGTCTTTGAGGGCCGTCGCAAGCGCAGGAAGATCTTTCTCGCCGTCTTCCGCACGAGCAGACATAAATGCGCTACTGGTGAATGCGATTGCAGCCGCAAGCCAAGTCGATCGGAATACCTGTGACATCATTGTTTTTTCTCCCATGATGTGTCGTAAACGCTTCGTCTGACGTTCTGCGTCTCATACAGGCGCGCTCCTCAATCCGTGGTGTGCTTTTCAACGACCCCGATGAAGTGGTCGTCCCCCTCGTGGAGCCGTAAGCTAATGTTCTCACCTGACATCCACACCTCATAGCAGGTGAGCGTCTTGGTATTTTCTTTGGATTTGCAGAGCTTATCCCCCTGGATTTTCCAGGTGCCGGTCTGCTTCGTCCCGATATCCGTGCTGATGAGGGCGCCGTCCTTGCGGTAGTACTCGGACCAGTGAACGTCATCGCTGATATCTTTGCCGGCGATCGTTGCTCGAATTTGCTTTGCCTTCAGCAGTTTAAAGTTTTCTTCCGCGGCAGCTGGGACGGCAACCACAATTGTCAGAGCCACAGCAACCGATAGGCGTATCTTCCAGGCCATGATTTTCTCCGATGCCAGAATGGCTCAACGCTCGTCGCCTATCAGACCGTCATGTTCGGCGGCCAGGAATGCACCTCTCCCTGGCAGGATCGGCACCATGCGTAGAGCGCGTCATAAATGACCATTCCTTGCTGCAGCAGCTCGTGATCATCCGCGAAGATGGCCGAAAGGCCGAGCGACACGGCGAGCAAGCCCGCGGCTTGTGGCGCGAGCTCAGGCCGACCGATGTCCGCCCCGCGCACGATCACCGCCAATTGGGTCAGGGCCGGATCGGTCAGTTGGTAGCGCTGCAAAAAGGCATCGAAACTGCAGAGTTCCCCGACATGGGTCAGTTCGACGTCCGGCACGTCGTAGGGGACCGCGCCGGTTTCGACCGCCACTGCCAACACACGCGGAGCGGGAACGAAGAGAAACTCCGGGTCTTTGTCGATGAAGCGCGCGATGAGCCACGGACAGGCGATCCGGTCAATTTTAGGCCGTTCGCGGGTGACCCATTTCATGAGGCAACCTCGTTGAGTTTATGCCTCACGATCGATAATTTCTTGTCGGCGCGGCAATCGACAAGACTTCGGCTCTTAAGGAACCGGCTCCGTGGCGTCAGGTTGTCTGGAGAAACTGAGATATATACCGACATGCTGCGTCCTTGGCTCGAAAAGCCTCGACGCGATGCTTGGGCATACCGCCTCGTGGGGAGATCGCCATCCCCATCCGTAAAAATACACCCTCGGCGCTCGGTGTCAACGACTTCGAAATGCCAAAGCGGAAGTTCTTTTCCGAGGAATGCATGCGCTGCAACGGGTCATGACTGATTTCCGAACGTCGATCACTTGTTCGAGTGGCCGTGCCGATGATGCAGATCAGGATAGTGCGGATGCGTGTGAATCATCGGCTCATGCCGGTGCCAATGGGAATGCGGCTCCATGACCGGCACATCATGTTTGTGCTGGTGACGCTCGTCGTGGGTATGGCTGTGTTCATGTTCGAGTGCGTCGTGCTCGTGTTCATGTTCATGCCGTTCAGCAAGATGCATCCATAGTCCAAAGCCCATCAGTACGCCGGAAAGGACCAGTCTGCCGCTGAGCGGGTCATGCAACAGGACAATTGCAACCAGCGCGCCGATGAATGGTGCTAGCGAGAAATACGCGCCTGTTCTGGCGGTTCCCAAATGACGCAGAGCCAGACCAGCGTCATTGGAACACCAGGCCAGAGGTAGGAGCGGTCGGTATTCTGCATTAGAGTCTCCGACGTCGCATGTTTGCTAAGGGTCAAACAGAGAAAAGTTCGCTGCGAGCATATGGCATCCGCTTGTGCCCAATGAGGGACATGTGCATAGGTAACTTCGGCGTGGTGCTCAAACGAATCCTCCCTCGGCGAATTTTCGAATGGCTGCTCCGCCGCATGATTGACTCGTGACGGGGCCGGGTTGATCTCTTGCCGCTGTCCTCCGCGCGATCACCTAAACAATTTATATAATTATCGGCGCCAGAAATTGGCCCGCCTTTTTCTTCCCACCGTTTTTCCTGTTACTCGTGTTTTCTTTGTTACAGGGCAACGGCCGCAGAAAGGATGGAAGTAAGCCCATCGGAAGTTATGGGTTATGGCCACCACCGGACTTCCAGACACTGTTTTTCGTGTTACGCGTGTTATTTTTGTTACCGAGCGACGGCATCAAACGGGCCGAACAATTCGTAACTTTGGTAACGTATCCCGTTGGGCCTTGGAGCTACACCGCGCCTAATCCTATGGTCAAAGCGAACGGCTCGAGTTCGCGTATTGGCACTGTCGTCCGCCCATTGCGCTGATTGTCGCCGCCAGAAATTAGAGCCAGTGCGGTGTGGGCACTTTGCGCACGAGCCTAATGGCCGCAAAACCTGGTGCAGCTCCCCAACTTCCAATTTGGAAATGGCCTTTTGAGTGGACTTTAGGGCTGATTCATCAATTTCCTCTGGTTTGCATTGGGGAATTCCTCCAAGACAGACCTGAGGTAACCCTTGTGCATTAAAGGAAGGTACATTGTGATCGATTAAGCTTCCGATGCGCTACCATCAATGGTGAAGTGACACAGCAGGCCGTTAGTTCACGCGTTATACAGGTTTCGTTGATCATGACTTATTGCGCCATACACACCGGAGGTTGACCGAATGGAAGCGATGTCAGGCGATGACCGCATGAATGCACGACTCCGGCTTGTCGAGGAACACGTTCGACTCGAGAATTCGCATGATCTCGACGGCATACTTGCTACATTCGGACCAGACGCACGGTATGATGAGAGATTGCCGTTCGAATCGGCAGTCAGGCCGGCCAACGGAAGAGCCCCTCCGTCCTTGTACTGAAAGGTATGTAGCACGGCCACGGCGCCGTTTGGCGCGATCTTGAACACTGTTCCATCGTTGGATCCATTTCCGAACGTCGTGCCATAGAGATTGCCGGCCAAGTCTACGATCAGGTTCCCGTAGGGTTGCGCCCCGTCGAAGGCGCCCCCGAAGGAAAGGAGTGAGAATGAAGAATTTCCGCTCGCCGCGACCTTGAACACCGTGCCCAGGCCGTCGTATGAGCCGCCATGCGCCGTCGTGCCATAGAGATTGCCGTCCGCATCGAAAGTCGGGGTGTTCGTGGGACGACCCCCGTCGAGACCGCCGGCAAATTGCCAAATCACCATTTCGGCGCGGAACAGCGGTCTCTCCGCGAGCTTGAACACCACGCCGTTCCTCTACGCGCCGCCTTCGGTTGTCGCGCCGTAGAGATTGCCCTCGGCATCGGCGATCAGGCCCGCCAGGGGATTAGCCCCGTCTCTGCCAGAAAAGGAGCGGAGGACGGTCTCCGCGCCGTTTGGCGCGAGCTTGAACACCGCGCCTTTGCCGAACGCGCCGCCATTGACCGTCGTGCCATAGAGATTGCCGCCCGAGTCGACAATCACGCCTCCATTCGGATTAGCTCCGTCCTTCAGACCCCGCCCGTGGCCTTTAAAGGAATAGAGCACCTCGGTGGCTACGCCCGGCGTCAGCTTGAACACCGCGCCTTTGCCGAACTCACCCACTACATACGTCGTGCCATAGAGATTGCCCTTCGAATCGGCGAGCAGGGTGGCCTGGGGATCGCCCCCGTCGCCGGCGCCCGTAAAGGTATAGAGCACTGTGTAGCCTGGAGTGGCGAAGGCCGCCATCGGCGCCGCGGCCAGCATCAGCGCGAACCCAGGAGCCCTGAATCCCCATACCCGTGACCTCTCGTTTAAAAGTTGGGCTCGATCAAGCTTTGGCCAAGGATCTCCAAAGAGAAAGGCCAACGGGCCGCCTTGACCCTGACGATACAGGCAATGCCCGCAGTTTGGTAGATCAAAGGCCCCCTTGAGCAACGCGCGAGAGCCTCGGAGAAGGGATTCGAAACTCCGCCTTCGATCAAAGCCGCTTGACGGTTCGACCGCTTTGGAGATCATCGCGAAGCGGCGCGCCAATCCGTTGAGCGGGCTGCAAGCAACTATATAAACTGTGAGTTTCTGATGCCTGACACTCTTTTTACAAACGCCGGTCTCGTTCTGGACGGCTTCACGGAACTGCAGCGATCATACAATGTTCTTATCAGGGACAATTGCATACATTCGCTGTCCACGGAGCCCATCGATCCCGCCGGCGCGGCGATAATCGACTTGGGCGGCCGCACGCTCATGCCCGGGCTGATCGACGCCCACGCGCATATCACCGGACTCTCCCTAAGTCCGAAGAACATCGCCTGTCCGGCATCGGAAATCGCCATCGCTTCGGCGAACTATTTGCGCAACAGCCTCATGGATGGCTACACTACCATTCGGGAGGCCGGCGGCGCGGATTATTCGATTGCCCACCTTGTCGCGACGGGCGCAATCACAGGCCCGCGCGTATTTTATTCAGGCAAAGCGCTCACGCAGACAGGCGGAGGCGCGGACTTTCGCAAAGTCGGCGAACTGATCGACCCTTGCGGCCATGTCGGTCCATTTTCCGTTATGTCGGTCATCGCCGACGGCGTTGACGAAGTGCGTAAAGCGGCGCGGGAAGAATTGCGGAAAGGCGCGACGCAAATTAAACTGTTCGTGTCCGGCGGCGTTGTATTTCCTTCCGAAGCGCACTCGACACTTTATGAATTTTCCGAGGCGGAATTGCGCGCCATCGTCGAAGAAGCGAACGCGCGCGGCACTTATGTCATGGCCCATGTCTATACTGACGAAGGGGTGCGGCGGTGCCTGAAAGCTGGCGTGCGTTCGATTGAACACGCCAATTTTGTGAGTGAGGAGACCGTTGCAATGATCGCGCAATGCGGCGCATTCCTTGACCTAACCTTCATATCCCTTGTCCAACGCATCGAAAGCGCTCGCGAAACACAGCTCTCGGATAAAATTGTCGAAAATGTCAAGCAAACAGTCGCAAGGGGCAAACAAGTCTACAAATGGGCCAAGCAATATAATGTTCCGATCGCGTTCGGCACCGACCTGTGGGGCCCGGAGGCGCAAAAAGCGCAGCTCAGAGAATTTGAAATGCGGATTGATCTCGATACGGCTCCCAATGTGATCCGATCTGCTACGGCAATCAACGCGGAGCTGCTGATGCAAAAAGGCAAATTGGGGACAATTTCGCCAGGCGCTTACGCTGATGTGCTCGTTATCGAAGGTGATCCCCTCACCGATTTGCGCGTCATGCTGCAGCCGGAGAAAAATCTAAAACTCATCATGAAAGACGGCGTGATTTTCAAGAACGAACTCGGGTGATTGGTAACGGGTGAGCATCTCGCACCGATATTGGCTCGGCGGCGGGGGCGCGGATCGATCAGACCGTCAGGCCGAAAAGCCTGATTGCGTTCAGGCGGCCGATCTTTTCGCGATCGTTTTCGGCGATGCTAGCTGCGTCAAACCAGGTCGCCGCGTCGCCGACTTCCTCGAATGGATAGTCAGTCGAGAACAAGACCCGATCTGAACCGATCTCCGAAATCGAGTTGACCAAGGCTTGCGTCCGAAATGAGCCCGACGTGGTGATGTAGAAATTTCGATGGAAGTATTCCTGAAACGTCTTCTTGATCTGAATGCCTCTCGGCGCCGTAGCAACCCGATGATCTACGCGCCAGATCAGGAAGGGAAGTCCCTCGCCATGGTGACCCATGATGACCTGTAGGTCTGGATGCCGGTCGAACAGGCCGCTTCCCATCAGCCTGAGAGCATGCGTCGCCGTCTCCACGCCGAAGGCCCACGCCGAGCCAAGGAGCCATGGGTGGCCGTCGTAGATGCGGGCCCATGATGCGATGGGATCGCGCGGGTGCAAGTAGAACGGACGATTCAAGTTCGCAAACTCAGCCCAGAATCCATTGTATCTGGCGTTATCCAAATAGACGACCGTCTCTTCACCGCCGACCTGAGAAAAACCGTTCACGAGGGCCCCGACGAAGCCAAGGTCAGCGACACATCGGCGGGCTTCGATGGCGGCGGCATCGGGGTCTTGCAGCGGCAAAGCCGCGAATCCTCGAAATCGATCGGCTCTTTTGGCGATGTGTTCGGCGAGGAAATCGTTGGCCCGTCGCGCTATCTCCGTCGCTTTGGAGACGTTGCTGATGGCCTGGATAGCCGGCGCATTCAATGAGATGATCATCATCTCCATGCCATGCTGATCCATCAGCCTCAGGCGAATGTCTCCGACGTCGACGAGGCGTTTCTTCATCTCATCCCATTTTTCCGCCACGAAATACTCTTCCGAGTCGCCGACGGTGTCGGGATGCGAGAAATGCTCCTCAAGACCGATCTTTCCCTTCATCCTGTCGCCTCCCGAAAAACAAACGAAACAGAGATCACTTGTGGCACGACGCACGCGGAATTCCAATTGAGAACAAGGCGCACAAGGCGAGGTGTCCGTCGCGTTGATTGAACCGCACGTCTTAACGGCGTCGATCCGGAAGGCTTGAGCAGCCTTCTGCCCATCTTTCGGACGAGGTTCACAGCAATCGGAAGCGAGCTCAACAGGCCTCTTCCTTCACAAGCACGATCCGCGCAAGCGGAATGAGCATTGGCTCTGGCGCCGCCGCGAGGCGCGTCGCCATGCGGGCCTCGAGCGAAGGTCTATGACGCGGCGCGCAATCCGGAAGCGGTTACCCTGAAGGGAGTCGTGCCGCTGAAACTGGACGTCACCAGCGAAGGAGATGGTTGACGGTGAGATAGCTGGCGACCAAGATTACCTGTATGCGATAGCCTCGGCTTCGGTGACCGAGAGCATCCAGACTGCGTACGATTTGGTAGACCATTTCGACTGGGTGGGCGAGGGGGAGCCCGCATGACTGGCGCTCTTCGCATCCACGCGCTTATCCGCGCAGCCCGCGTGCTGCTGCGCATCGCCAGTGCTGCAGAAGACATCAGCGCCATGTGCAAGCGCCGTGCTGGCCGCATTTTGGACGAGGCCGTGGCGTGGTGCGACAAGAGGGATGAGGCGAGGCGGCGGGCGCGGGCCAAGCGATGAGAGGTTGGATAGGTTGCGACGGGTTGGACCTGGGCCTCTTTTTGGGCCTCTTGCCAATCCCGTCGCAGCTTGCGGTTCCTCCCCGCGCGCGGAAGTAGTGCCCGATATTACGTCAAAAACGCGGCGCACCCGATCAAAGTTTAGATAGCCATCGTCTCATTGGGGCAGCGTAAGACTTGTCGAAGTTTTGCCGGAATTTTTTTGGTCCGACGGTGACTCTTGAGAGTATTTGCCGCACGCTCCCAAAGCAAAAACCGCAAACAGCAAAGCTAACAAGCGGTGCATAGATACCTCCCTAGTCAGGTATTGCCGGGCAGCCTCTAATCCGGCCAAGATGCTCGATAACGGAGGGCCGCCGAAAAACTGGCACTCTCCTAGAAGAAATCAAGGGGTATGCAAAAGCCCCTGATCCCCAGGGAGGGAAAGGATCGGGGGCTTAGTCACGCCTAGAGAGTGGGGGAGGTGCGGCGCGGGGGTAATCACTTTAAAGGGCGAAAAGTTTCACCTAGAGCGCGGTGGCGGGCGCGGGGTGAGTGATCGGGATGTAAAAAGCCCCTGGCCTGAAGAATACGGACTCAGACCAAGGGCCTGCCTCACAGCTTGGGGACCAGCCAAGGCAAACAACCGTGGCGGCGGGGAGAGGTCGCCGGCGGTTCGCGGATGCCTGATTATCGCTGAACGACCTTCAAAGGTTCCAGCTGTGGCGTTAAACAACTACAATGGTCAGCAGCGGCGCAGCCTTCTTGTCCATATTTCGCGCCGGCCCACAGAGCTACTCCAGTCCGCACCTTTCGCGATACCGTTTGCAATTACCTTGGACTTGCTCGCCTAGCTGCCCTTGGTGGAGACAAGCTCTCCGCAACTCCCTGCACTCCGCACGCGCAGCAGATCGACCTTGGTGCAAGCCTTCCGCTTCAATCCCCCTCGGCCCAACCTGAACCGTCTGCGAGAACGCTGTCACGGGAAAAGCAAAAAGTGCGGCGGCGGATATGGCGAGAGCAAAAGTGGGCATAGGGGTATTCTCCTCCTGAGCAAGCGCTGAAATCAATCGCGGCTTGAAACATCCAAGCACCTCGATGTTCTAACTACGTTTGCCGCGTGGCGTGCCAATGTCCGTGGCAGGCCAAACTCTTGGACAACCAGTTTCCAGAACCGGAATGACCTTTCATCCTGCGCGATGTGGTGCAAAAGCCGGAGCGTCACCGAAACCCTGCCATCCGGGCTGACGCGGCCCGACGCCCGCATCAGACCGTGTCCAGTCGCGTGAACGTGACCGCTGATGACGGCGATGGTTGTCATGCGCGATTGCGTGCATGACCCGTGCTGCGTCAGGACGTGAACCGCATAGATGCCATCATGACTATGCGCGGAATCCGCTTGCGCGTCCGGCACGATCCACAACAAGTAGCTTGCCACGGAAAGCCATCGCTCCGGCAAAACGGGCATATCCCTTGGACTTCATCTGGACCTCGTCTTTTCCGGCAACCGCCGGATGATGGCCTCGTTAAAGCTGAGATTGCCGCTTTCGACAGATTTTGGCAATGCCCAATTCCTCGACATGATTCTGGCGCGGTCGACGCGGTGCTGCGGAGGTTAATTCAACAAGAAGCCCCAAACGCCTCAAATTTCAGGTGGTGGCCAGTTTGAACAAGGCCAGCTGATTTTGCTCTGGTGAAGCCGCCTTTGTCGCCCCATAATGCAAAGATGGGCGAAACCATTCACTGTGAGGATTGAGGCTGATCCATTGGGCGTGCGCAGGTTCCGTTGGACAGTTTGCGAGGGCAATCAGATTCATATTCGATCGCCGCATTCTTACGCGACTCGACGCGAAGCCGAGAGGGAGGCAAATGAAGTGATGCTTAAGCATGCTGCATCATGGCGTCGCAACAAATGATCGAGCCCCACAACCCGCGAGATCTGACTGGCCCACTACCGATCTGCCCTCAATTGACCCATTACCGCAGGCCTACACTGGCGCGGGCAACCTCGTCGGGCATGACTCCGGATGGAGTTTGAAGACTACCCTGAGCGGGCCGTTTCTGGGCAATTCGTCGAGCGCAGCAGGAAGAACCGCCGCCACCGCGCGCGGCGTGATCGCATGGATGACATCC
>DATBPZ010000093.1:0-10981 GCA_036561105.1 Methylocella sp.
ATACCGAATGCGGTCGCGTATGCAGTGGGATCACCGAAGGATACCTTCACCGCCGATATCATCCCTCCCGTGACAGCCGGCCCCAGGATCTGCGGCAACACCATCGAAATGCGCCAGATACCCATGTCCTTCCCGGCTGCCTCGGTGCTCGGCAGTACCTTTAGCGCCAGTGCCCAATCGACGGCTTGATAGGCACCAAAGGCCGCCGCGTAGATCAGGATGGCCGGAACGATCAGCGCGAGACTTGGATAGAATGCAATGAGCGCGAAGTAAAGTGCGCAGGCCGCCATGATCCAGCTCGTGATCTGAGTGACGCGAACGAGGCCATGGCGTTCGGCGAGGTGTACGCCGATGATGCTGGCGGGCACAGCGAGCACGGCGCCGATACCGAGCAGCGCCGGCAGCACTTGGGCCGGCTCCGCTACCCTGATCACGTCCTTAAAGTAGAATAATAGGAATGTGAAGACTGACCATATGCCCATGTTCCCTAGAAGGCGCGTTACGATGACCCAGTAGAAATTCACATGGGCGCGCGGGTCCACGTAGAACTGGCAGAGAAATTCCCTGAGGATGAACGCGGAACGCTGCGTGGCCGGCTGCGGCTCATGGACGTGTCTGAGCATTACCGTGAGAATTGCGATATTGAGTATCACGAAGATAGCGATTGTGCCGGAAGGGTGTCCGGTTTTATAAGTGGCGACAACAACGACGTTACCGGCCACGGTCCCAGCGACCGACAAGATGTTCAGCCAGGCGCTTGCGCGACCCTGTTCGTGTTCGGCCATAACGTCCGGGATAAGGCCCGCGTAGGCACCTGCAACCCAGTTCCACCAAAACTGCAGGAAGACGAACGCTGCCGTGTAGAGCCAGAGGTTCGCGCCGGGGCCGAACGGCAGCAGCAACAAGAGGCCGACGCAACTGCCGAGGACTCCCGAGATCATGAAAAGCCGGCGGCGTCCGCGCCGATGTCGCGATCGATCCGAAAGCGCACCGGAGAGTGGCGCGACAATGAGTGCTACGACAGCTCCGACCGCGAGAATGGTGCCGCTGATCGCCTCCTTGGCAGCGCTGTCGCCGCCAAGAATGACAGCAACCTGATCCGGCACGATGATAGGCACGACCGTCATCCACTGCGCGGACAAGGCAAACCAGAGGAGGGACACGGTTACGTGCTGCCACATCGTTGCGCTGACTCGCGGAAGCGATGTCGCACCGGTCACGATCTGAGTCGCGTCTTCACCGCCTGTCATCACTTTGTCCGGCACGGGAGCAATGGTTGCGCCGCGTTTATGAGTTGTTGCAATCTGACACAATAACGAAGGGCAGCAGCGGCTTACTGTTGCCGTAACCTGGTTCTGCCTGGCGTGTGACCCCAAATTGAGCTTAGGGCGAAGACAACAGCTCGGCCGGGCAGCAGAAACGCAGTACCAAATTGCGTCGAATTTCGCCCGAACTCTAACCTCGCATAAAATCATGAATTATTTTCGCTAGATTAATGTGTCAGTGGATAGGACGTTTGGCGCGCATGACGCCAATAGGCGGCGAGCAGGATCAGTGCGAACAGAAACCGCGCCGCCTGCACCGCAATGTTGATTTCATGCTCACCGAAAATCTCCAGCAGCCAGGACAGCACCGCGGTACCGGCTCCAAACTGCCAAACGAGAAGGTCAAGGCGTTTAAATCAGCCGTAGCACTCAGCAAATCATTCAAACCGCCAGGGCGGGGCGATGACGAAATGGCTTGAAAAGCGAGAGGCAAACGGAATTTACTCCTGCACAGTGCCGAGTCCCCATGGCACAAGAGCACATATGATTAGTGAATAGGGAGGAATCTAAGATTCAAGGATCGCTCGAGCAACCAAAGCGACGCGATAATAACAATGGCGCTGGAGCCTCCCACAAAAACAAACCCTCGATAGAGCCAAGTCTTACGCATCAAATAGGCGGCCGGCAAAAATGCCGCGACAATGGTAATCTGTCCCGCTTCTACACCCAGGTTGAAGCCTGCCAGCGCCAATGCCAGCGCGCGCTCGGGTAGCAAGAGATCTGTGAGCACGCTTGCGAAGCCAAAGCCATGAATGAGACCGAAGCCGAAGGCCACGGTCCAACGCCTCCCGTGGACAATAGGGTAGAGGTTGTTGAGGGCTGCGAGTACCACAGAGAATGCAATCGCCGATTCTGAGATTCGCGCTGGCACACTGACGATTTTTAGGGTCGCAAGAGCGAGGGTGATCGAATGAGCCAAAGTAAATGCCGTGACGATCTTTAGAACGTCAAGAAAGGCGGCACGCAATCCCTGGCTTGTTGTCTCTGATTTCTTGAGGTCAGAAACGATGACGGCAGGCAACAAGAGCGAAAGCAGGAACAGAATATGGTCGTAGCCCGTCCAAATGTGCTCCATTCCCGCAGTAAGATAATCCAGGAATTGCCGCCACGGCTGGGGATTGCTCAGAGTAAAGACCTGCTGGGGAGTTTCCGGGCCGAAAATCGCCGGGCGAGTTTCGCCGCCAATCTCTAGGCGTAGAAGGCCCTTGTGCTGCGGGTCGATGTCGAAGAAGAGGCGGTATGTCACCTGCAAGTCTTTGGGCTTATGCGGGCATTTTGCTGTAAAGCGTAAGACCGCATAGGCCCCATCGCTGTGATTGTCGATCAATTCCCCGGTGTTCGTGATCGGACAATCGGCCTCGTCGGCGACGATGGCCAATTTCGACATGGCATAAGCGATGATGTCTTTTCGCTTGGCCTTTACCTCCCGCCAGGTAATCTCGCCATTCCCATCGGCATCGAGTCCGATGGCGAAGTCAAGATCGCGCAGCGCGATATCCCACTGACCAGCGACTTGCTCATCTTGTAGGAAAAGCGCGATGTAGCTGTCGCTCGGCTTATGGGCTTGGGCGGCCGAAGCCCACGACATGAGCGCCAAGACGAGAACCAAACGCCACATCCCACAGCGCCCTTATTCGAAGCAAAAAAGCTGAGTTTCTAACGCCGAGGCGCGGTCTGAAATCAATTCGACCGCGCCCATGGCTGTCGGATCAAGGGACGAGAGGTCCGCAGGGATTGCTGCCAGGTCCCGTCTCGTCGCAGTCCACATGTCTCCGGTTCTTGCCGTCATAAGGTGTCGGCAGGAAAGGAAATGTCTTGGCGATGCCGTTCGCGGTGATATCAGTGCCGACCACTCCGGGGGCGCCGGCGAGGAAGTTGACGCCGTCGCCGATATGCGCCGCGATGTAGTTCTTGCCCCCGACCACGCGGATCGCGATATCGGTGACATCGTCGTTGGGCCGCCGCCCATTTGGCCAGCCCGCTTTGTCCGCGCTCAACGCCGCGCCAAGACGGCTCTGAGATTCCGGCGCGGTCGGCGGCACGCGCAGATCAACCCGAAGCAGTTCCGCGCAGGGAACTCCGCAGTTGGTGCCACTCAAAGCTTGGCCAGGGTATTTGAGCAGAATGTTCATGAGGTCGGTGCGGTTATTGGCCGTGGAACCGTCGATAGGGAGAATATCCTGATTGAAGACCAGTTTCAGTTCCGTGGCAATTACCGGATTCTGGTAAAATGACTGAAAGTTCGCCTCATTTTCTGGCTCGGACGCGTTCCATTTGTCCTTGAACGGCGTATTAATAATGAGCTCATTTACGAGCGGATTTGCCATGCGTGAGACTTGAATCTGCTTAGAGTCGAGATTTCCCGGTATCAAATGCCGGTCGGTCTCGGCATAGATACCGACGATGGGAAACTTGGTTGCCGCAGGCGTCTTACCGTCACTGGTGACCCGGGTAATGGGGACTTCGATCGCAATGGTACTGACATTGAAACCGCTAAAGCGGTTGACACCGAATGGATTGACGTTGTCGGCATCTTCGGCTGCAGTTAGGGCGGGGAGATAGCGGCGGAAATTTAGCGTATCGAAGACCGCGCCGAGATCGATGTAGAACGTTTCGGCACGCTGCCCTGCGAACACGCGGACGCCACTAGCGGCGTCTGTATAAATGCCTTGGGCGGCCAAGGCCGGATAGTTCGGGAAGCTAGCTGGCCCTGCATTGGACGGCACGGCAACCAAAGTGCGGCCATTGAACAATGTTCTGCGGATGCCCCGCCGGATCTCGGTTACGCTATAGGTTTGGCGACGGGTTAGTCCTTCCGAACCGGGACCATCCAGCGCCGTGATCCCTTGAAGAGGCAATGCGGGGGGGATGTGCCGGTTGCCGAGGTAGGGCACCGGCGATGTTAGACCGCTGGAACCGCCAACCGGGCGATTTTCCGTCTTGAACTGAAATTCATAAACAATGTCGTCGGCCTTTCCGTCAGTGTTGTTGTCGATGTTAATAGCATAGCGAACCGTGTCGTCGAAATTGAAGTAATTGGGACCATCGCTCGGATCTTGTCCCGGGTTCACGTTCATAATGAAGGTGACGCGACGACTGGCTGCATCCCTTGCCAAATTGGCGTTATCATAACTGACAAAGGCATAGACATCGGTATTGTCCGCGGAAGGATCTAGCGCGATTAGCGGCGCCTCACGGTGGCTCGCCGCTTCCGCAGGGGCATTCAATGACAGCGTCACGGACGCCAATAATGGAAGAAATAGTTTGGGCATCTGCTTCATTTCGCAACCTCCCTATCGGGTTGGATCGGGGAGACTTGGTCTCGTAGAAGGTGTTTCCATTCCTTCGAAAACCGAGCCAAAGCCTGCACTTGAGAATTGCCATTGCTTTCCCTAGGCGGAGCAACGGTTTACTCAGAGTACCTAGCTGTACAGGACGTTCTTCAATTTGGTTGCGCTGTGTTCGACGAAATTTTCTCGAGACGGAAATCTTCAAGCCTGCTTCCCCTTAGCCACTCTTTTGCTATACCGAGCTGGGCGCCATCGTGGGCTGCGAGAGCGGCTTCCACCAAAATACAGATATCAGCTGGTTCTTTCTGGACCTCCCAATTTTCTCGAGCGAGTTTCAATGCAGCGGCTGGGTCGTTCTTCAAATGCAGCAGGTAGCGCGCCTCCTCCCGCAAATGGACTCTGTCTCCGCGCAGATGGCTGGCTTCGAAACGATCTTGCAGCTGCTCGATTTGAGCTAGTAGTTCAGGTGATCGTTCGGCCTGCAACGCAAGTGCGTAGCGCAGCAAGAGAGGGTCCGCGCGGGTGTGCGCCCGCAACAGTTCCAGAACCTCGCGTGGCCGATTTTGGTCGAGCAAAAAATCCGCATAGGCCCCAAGGAGGTAAGCATCCGTGGCGTCGATCGCGAAGGCCTCGCGAAAATAAATATCTGCCGTGTCAGCCATATCGGCGCGTGCCGCCATTTCAGCCAGACTGGTCAGCACCCAGCTCCGGAGCTGTGGCTGGCTGTTGGGGAACCGATCGAGCGTCGTCCGTAACTCATCGTAGCTTTGTCGCAAATGTCCGGTGACTCCGTTCACGCTGGCAAGACAGGCCGTTGACACCAATTCCTGCGTCAGGCTCCGGATAGCGAGGCACTCCTCCCGCGCACCTGGATAATCGCCGGTCACTTGCAGCACCGTCGCACGAATTAGCCGTGCCTGGGCGTTGCGGGGGTCGATGTCCAGCACAATTGCCAAATCAGCCAAGGCGGCATCGAATTGATGCGCGCGCTGACGCAATGTGGCGCGCAAGATCAAAACATCTTCCGGCGCGCGAGGGAGCGCCCACCACGGAGCAAGCGCCGCTTGTGCGTAGCCGGCGTAACGCGGATCGCTCGTTGCGCGGCCCAACTCCAAATAGCCGCGCGCGACGCGGAGCGCGAGCGACAAATTGTCCGGCTCCTCTTTTAACTGGCCGCTCAATGCGCGTAGAAGGCGATTTGCGGGGTCGCTCGCCGTGAATGGCAGCCGCTCGAGGACCTGACTCTCGGATCCTGGGATGAAAGGATCTGCTTGCAGTTGTAAAATCCAGCCGGCGGCGATGATCACGCAAATTCGGAGACACGCATGCATAATGGGCTCCATTGCCGGGGCATTCGCTTGATGGCGAGGCGTCCTGAAGTTTAACACCTCGAATCCGAAAATTGTTGCAAGTAGTCTTAAATGTTCGACGTCAGCGCCTGTGAGACATATGTGGACGGCCTCATGGCAAGCACTTTTTTCGCGCTGAACGGTTTGGTCGGCTGCGGTCATATGTCCGGCCTGGTGGCGCGGCACATATGACCGCTGGCCCTGATGAAGTCCGACGACCGGAATCCCTATCAGATTTGCGAGCTTCAAGCTCATGTCTCACAACAGGTTGTTTTTGGTCTTCGGTGGCGACCGTGTCGTTCATCGAGTCTCAATGCGCTTGCCAAACTTCAAACTGTGATCTGTGCAACTGCTCCGTGGATATGCTTGCAGGAAGGGCGGCGTCCTTACGCCTTCGTAAATATTTCGGCGCGGAAGATTTCGCCGGTCCTCATTATCGCCCAGGTGATCCGGGCAAGCTTGTTGGCCAGCACCACCGTGACGAGGCGTGCCGGCTTTTTCGCCAGAAGCGCGCTGATCCAATCGGCAAGCGCCCCTTTGCGCTTGCTCACGCTACGCAGCAGTGAAGTTGCGGAGAGCACGAGCAGTTTTCTGATATAGCGGTTTCCCTGCTTGGTGATGCCGCCGAGCGTCTGCTTGCCGCCACTTGAGTTTTGCCGCGGCGTGAGCCCGAGCCAGGCGGCAAAGTCGCGTCCTGACCTGAACATGCTCGGATCGGGCGTTGAGGCTGTGATAACCGAGGCGATAAGCTTACCGACACCGGGAACTCTAGCGAGCAAGCGGTTCATATCGCTTCGCGCATGGGCATCCGCGATCTGCCCCTCCAGATCGTCGATTGCTTTTTCGATACCCTCAAGAATAGCGGCCAGTACCCTAACGACGGTCTTGGCGGCGTCTGGAAGCGTCGTGTCTACTTCGGCCAGCTTGAGCAGTTCGCCGATGCGGCCGATTCCCTTGGCGATGATAATGCCGAATTCGGAAAGATGGCTGCGCGGCGCATTGACGCTCATCGTTCGCTGCTTGATCAACAGCTCGCGCGTCTTGTGCAGCATGAGCGTGGCCTGCTGCTCCGCACTCTTGATCGGAACAACGCGCATCCCGGGACGCGACATCGCTTCGCAGATCGCCTCGGCGTCGACTGCGTCGTTCTTGCCGCGCTTGACATAGGGCTTAATATAAGAGGGTGGCATCCAGAGCACGTCATGCCCCATCGCCTTGAGTTCTCGTGCCCAATAATGAGCCGAGCCGCAGGCTTCCATGCCGATAGAGCTGGCCTCGATTTGTGAAAAGAACCGGTGCATTTTCGAGCGCGCCAACTTGCGCTTCACGGTAGGAGAGCCTTCGCTGGCCAAGGCGTGGACCTGAAAATAGTTCTTGGCGAGATCAACGCCAATCCTGATAAATTCTCCCACGGACGGTCTCCCTCATTGTGGCGCTCCTCGCGACCATGCTTTGGCACTTTGATACCGTTGAGGAGAGGCCGTCCACATCATCAGATCTGGCGACTTGAAGAAGGGAGGATTTCTGGCTCATCGTAACCAAGGAGTGGAGATGAGCCAGAAATCTGGAAGCGCCAAAATGTCCGCCTAGCGGACCGTGAGGGACATCCGCCGAGCGACCCGCAAACAATATTCAGCCGAGGAGAAAATCCGCATTGTGCTGGATGGCCTGCGTGGCGAACACAGCATCGCGGAACGCTGCCGGCGAGTGCATCGCCGAGAGCCTTGCCTGGAGGCGCTTCGCCGGGCTGCCGAACGTCTGTCCTTGTATAGCCGATAGCTTCTCTTCGCATTGACGCATCAACCCTTTCACTGAAGCAGTACGCGGATAGTGCCGATAGCTGTAGCGAACTCGTAACTCAGCGATCTTGTTGACCCCGCGTGACTACGAGCACACTGTGGAATGGCGGCAACGGGAGCTTTGCAATCGAAGCGGAAATTCAGCCGTCTTCATTGGGGGGAATGGCTGTAGCGGGCCTCCGACTCGAACCCCCGACGATGTATTTTGTCGAGCGTCGAGCCTGCAGGCTTCCTTTTCCGCAATGTGAAGCCAAGGTTCTCCACCGGTTTCGAAGCTCTCGCCTTGCCAAGAGGCTGAAGATACTATGGCGCGTTCGGACAAATGACTGGACTTCGCGCGGCAACGAAGCATTGGTGGGTGCCGCCGGGCCCAAAAGATTTGATACCCGGTTTCTTCCTCCACCCCGCTGGCCTTGCGCCGATGGCGGGGTTTGGTCAGTGGCAGCGCATTGCTGTCGCAACACTTGGAGGAGAACGATGACCGAGCTCACTCACAGGCAAATGACCGTGCTTTCCGGAGCAGCGCAGCGGGACGATGGCGCCGCGATTTTGCCGAACGCAATGAAACCAGCTTCACGGGCAAGGCTTTCGCAGACGCTAATGGCGCAAGACCTCATCCGCGAAGTGCGCACAAAATCCAAAATGCCGATCTGGCGGCGCGATGCAGCCGGACGGTCCCTGGGTTCGCCTATTCCCTGGAATTGGTGCCGATGCCGGGCAACGCAAACATCGAGACGTCTGTCGCGGTATGGGGCGAGCGCATCGACGGGACCGCCAGGGATATGCTCGCCGTTGCAGAATCCTCCGATGATGGCGGCGAAGGAACCCGATTGAGGGAGGCCAAGGATTTTCTCCTCGACTTCCTGATGGATGGCCCGAAACCCGCGAAGGTGGTTCAGGCGGCGGCACGCGATGCTGGGCACGTAGCTTCAACCATCAGGCGCGCAAAAGGCGTGCTCGGCATTGCATCGGCCAAAAACAGCGGTGATGGCTCGTGGCGTTGGGCGCTTCCGCAAGGTGCTCAACAAAATTCAACATGCTCGCACCTTGAAACCATGAGCACCTTGAGCACCTTCAAGGAAAACCAACGAGTTAGAGATGAGCAAGATGACCAAGGTGCTCAAGGTGCTCATTATTTTAAGGTTGAGCATCTTAGTCCAGATGGCAAGGGTGGCGCTTCAATCGATGGTTGGGAGGGCGAGATTTGAACGTCCAAGCCCTCATCAAGGAAGCAGCCAATTGCGGCGTCCGCGTCAACCTAAAGGGCGACAGGCTTGCGCTTAACGCCGTTACCAAGCCCTCGGCGTCTTTGCTCGCGAAGCTCCAACAGCACAAAACCGAGATTGTCGCGTTGCTGCGTCAAGAAATTGGCTTTACTCGGCCCGAACCGGACGAAGCCGAACTCGGAGAACGCAAAGGCGTGGCAGCCGGAAGCGTGCCGGAGCCCTATCTCGACGCGTGGGTGCGGCTCCAATGCCAAAAGCCGATGCGGGTTCCGGACGCGGAAGTGCGACGGGCGCTCAATGACACGGGCCGGTTCCTCGATCAATGGGGAACTCTCGCCGTCGAATTCCAATGGACGCCCGCCGATCTATTTGACGTGCCCCGCGATGGCCGGCCGGGCGGTCTCGTGTGGTTTCTCCAAGATGAGACGGTGCGGGCTCTTGGGCCGGAACATGTAGTAACGGAAGGCGAGCGGATATTCGACCGGGTAACGCGGGCTGATTGGATTAATCAATACCAGAAGGGCAAGCATCGATGACGGCCCACGCTCCCATGTCCTGGCATATTCTTTCGAGAGCCCGAAAAGCGCATCAAAGCAGGCAAGCCTTTTGTGACGGCGACACTCAAAGCTAAGGACGCGATAACTCGCAATTCTGGCGACTCGTGCCTTTTCCGAAAGCGCTCGAGATGAATCGATGATCTCATCTCGCAAGCCCACAAGCCTGAGACCGGTTAAATTGATTTGCATTAATCCAATGAGGGCATGAACTCATAAAAACGCCGGTGGACAATGGTCCCGGGTCCGATTCGGAACCGCAAGCAGACTTTAGACGCGGAGGGCGGCACTTCAGGGATGCGCCAGGAGCAGACATTCGCCGACGAGCGCGGAATAGCTGATTTCGACCCAAAGCAGCCTCTTGCCGAACCATGTCCGTTTGGCGACCGGGCCCTTCACTCTGCCAACTATCGCGGCGTTGAAGTGTCGACCGCAGTTTGTCGAGCATGAACCCGCGAAGGTCTTCCATGATCTCGCCGGGACGCCCGACGTCGATAAGGGTCAAGCGTCAAGCGCAAGGGCAGCGACCTGCACAGCAAAAACCCGGCCGAGAAGCCGGGTTCTTTGTTCTTTCGGATAAAATCGAGACCAAACAGGCTCGCCTCAATATTTCGCGACAACCGGAGGCGGCGCGAATAAGTTGAATTTGTAATCGACGCCGACCTGGACCTGGTTTCCTCGTATGCGGCGGTTTCCGATAAAGGCTGCTGTCGGCGTTAATATGAGCGGATTCGTATCGCTGAAAATTCCGGTTTGGTTGATCCTGCCAAAGTCCGTAAAGCGGTACTCGGCCCGCACCGACCAATTGTCGGTCACGGCATATTGGAGGCCGCCACCGACCGTCCACCCGACACGCGTGGTCGAGCGGTTTCCCGAGCCGAACACCGGAGTTCCGAAAACGTCGGTGCCGAAGACCGTGATATTGGTGTTGAAGCCGCCGAAGGCAACGCCGCCGGTCGCATAGATCAGGACGCGGTCCCAAGCGACACCGAGCCGGCCTCTGATCGAACCCTGGATATCGAGCGTCGAATGCGCATCTACTGTACTGACTCCGCCAAAGATCGGAACGGTGGCCACGGCGGTCTTGTTGAGGTTGGAGCCGTCGACAGAACCTTCGAGACCGATGACCACGCCTGACGACGAAAACCAATTCCACCCGGGGATCTGATAATTGTACCCGACATTGCCGCCTCCGATTATCCCACTCGGATTACCGCCGCCAGCGTTGGTCGTGAAAGGGAGACCGGTAAACGGATCAAATCCGGTGAAGTTGCCGCTGCCGGTGGCCCAGGCATAGCCAACCTGAGCGCCGATATAGGGACCCGTCCAGGTAAAGATCGGAACCGGCGGCACATAGACCGGCGGCGGAAGATCGGCCGCAAGGGCAGATCCAGTGAGAGCAATGGCACCAACCGATGCCAGGAGGAATTTACGCATC
>DATBPZ010000094.1:0-12846 GCA_036561105.1 Methylocella sp.
GCCGCCGTCGATCGTCGCGACGTGCTCCTTCCGGAAGCCGAGGAGCGCGAAGAACTCGATCGCCGGGCCAGCATCGGCCACCGCGATAGTAACATGATCCGGATTGAGGAACATCTCACTCCCTCTCATCAACGCCGTGCACTCGGCCGCGCCGGCTCACCTCCGCCGAGTAAGCTGCCGGCAACTGGCCCTCCCGCCTTTGCAAGATTACCATCTCACTCCGGCGCACGCCAAGGGAATCCCTTCAATGAGTCCTTTTCAACCGGGAGGCGGCGGCGTCAGGAATAAACTTCGATCTCGAAAAAAATGGTGGCAGCCAGACAATCCCATCGCGCTGACTCCAGTTTCAGAGAGCAACAATGCAGCGGCATGTCCACTCATGCTGAAGGAGCAGTGGGACAGCGGACGTCAATTGAGGTCGCATATGCGCCACAACCGGACTCATGCAGTGCAACAACTCAGTTATTCAATCACCGCATCAGCGTGAAAGAACAGCGAAAAGGGCATAGTGAGTCCGAGCGCTTTGGCGTCCCGCATTTTCTCGCGACGCAATATCTCCGCACGAACCGGGCGAATTCCAGTTGGTCTGGAAGATGGACAGGCCGAGGCCTTAGTCCATCAACTTCAAGCTGATCTGGCCATAGTCGCGCGTTGCCATGCGGCGACGGCCGCGATTATCGGGGAGCTCGACCGGAATTGACAAGGCTGGCGCCAATTCACGCATTGGTTTCGAACGATCCTTAGCGCTGCTCAGCCAAGCAGCTCGTGCAGTTTGGCTTCGAGCTCGTGCCGACTGTAAGGCGTAAAGGGGCAGCCCACATTGCCCGTTAGCAGGCCTCCAGCAACAGCCCGCTTGATAGTTGGACCGCCAGGAAATATCGGTCGCAGCGTCTCCCGGCGACCAATTGTTTGCCAACCAACTGTTGCTTGACAATTCCTACCCATCGATCGACCTTAACGAATGTGAGATCGGCGGCGGGGCTCCGACCGGCAGCTGAGCACGGATACTCGCCAAGTTTATTGCTTGCATGCATTTAACTATAGGGAGGCATCGCATGCGCGCTTGTAAGTCAGTGATGACCGTGGCTCTGGTAATCGGACCCCTCACCGGAGGGACGCAGACTTTTGCCCAAAGCAAGACTTGGACAGAGCAAGGTCCCGGGCCGATCCTCAACGATGGAAACACGGTGTTGTCGAACATGAGCCCGGTGGCCGGGGCGATAAATGCCATCGTCCCCAGTCCTAGCTCGGCCGACGTGATCTATGCCGGGACCGTCAACGGCGGCGTCTGGAAGACGTCCAATGCAACCGCTGCCAGTCCAACCTGGATTCCGTTAACCGACCCGTCAACCGACCCTTTGTTAGCCGACAAAAAGCTGCCGGAGCTTTCGATCAAATCTCTGGCCATGAGCCCGGTTAATTCCAACACTCTGTTTGCCGGCACCGGCAGTACAAGTTCTCTTGCAGACCGTGGCAGCCGAGGGATTGGTGTCGCTCGTTCGACCGACGGCGGCAGCACTTGGTCGGTTCTCGCCGGCACCACGTTCAAAGATAAAATAATCACGAGTGTTGTGCCGACCACGCTGAACGAGGGTAATACCATCCTCGCTGCCACCTGGCCTGATAGCGGCGGCGTCTACCGGAGCACCGACAATGGCGAGACTTTTACCCGGATTTCCGGCAATGGCGCCTCGGGGCTGCCAAATGGTGGCGTCACCAGTTTGATCGCCGATCCGGCAAACCCCAATCGATTCTATGCGGGCGTGCTCGCAGGACATTTTTCTGGCGTCTACCGCAGCACCAACGGAGGCACGGTGTGGCTCAAGGTCAGCACTGGCATAACGGGGCTCTCAACCGCGCTTCGAATCCTGCTGTCCATCCATAATGACCCAACGAACAATGTCGTATACGCGGCTGTCATCAACGAGAAGGCTGGGTTAGGCGGGGTCTTCCGCACGACCAACCAAGGCCTCCGCTGGACAAGCCTCGGCGTTCCTAACCCGCCGATCTACCCCAGGGCCGATACGGAAGGGGGGCAGGGGAGCATTCACGGCGCCATCGCGGCAGATCCATCAAACCCAAATGTCGTGTTTATAAGCGGCGATGCCCAAGGTAGCCAACAAAACTTCTCTCCGTTCCCCCCCAATGCAAACGGCTGCACCACGTTTAGCGGCAATGGGTTTCGCTACACGGGAACCGCGTGGGAAAACGTTGTCTGCAGCGGCGCCAGTGGAACTTCCCCACATGCCGATTCGCGCTTCATGACCTTCGATGCCAATGGCAATCTGTTGCAAGCGAACGATGGCGGCATTGCCCGTCTCGTAAACCCGAATACTCCAGCCACGCGAAGCTGGGTCTCGCTGGTTGGAACTAATATCGACTCCCAATCACCAGGCATCAAATCAGTTGAGTTCCATTCCGTCGCCTACGACCCGGTGAGCAATGTTGTCTTTGGCGGCGCGCAAGACAATGGGGTGTCGTATCAAATCCCGGCATCGCCGGCATCGCCGAGCGGATTCACCTGGAATCAGCTCCTAGGGGGTGACGGCGGTGTCGTCGGGATCGACGCCGATCAGGTCAGCCACGCCGGGGAATCATTGCGGTACACAAGTTCTCAAATGCTCGGCGGATTCAATCGAACGACCTGGGATGCCACAAACACGATGATCGGAGGGTTCGTGGACGTCGGACTCAACATTAAAATGCTTGACGCAACAGAGACACTATTCCAGTTCGAAGGCGACAGAATTCCATTCTATCCGCCTTTCGCACTCAATGCGATCGATCCTAGCCGTATGCTCATTGGAACGGCACATCTTTACGAGTCCCTCGATCGTGGGGATTCACTGACCATTCTCCACTCATTCGGCACTTCCGTCGTTGGCAGCGGAGCGGGTCGCCCGATCGTTTATGGCGGCCGCCTGAATGGTTTACCAGTACCGGATGTGTTTTATGTCGGTGCCGGCAATCGAATTTTTCACCGAGTGACTAAGAGCGGACCGATAACTGAACTCAAGGGATATGAGAAAATCGGGGGTGGCCCCATTGTCACCATCGCAATGGACCCCAACAACTATAGGCAAGTGTACGTTTCCGATACCAACAACAAGGTCTGGGCCTCCTCTGACGAGGGGGCGACCTGGGCCGATCTTACCGCCACCTTGGGCAAATTGACCTCTCAGGTTACCACGATCGAGATATTTAGCCCGTTGTTCGGCACCCCAACCTTGTACGCTGGCGGGTTTGGCGTCTTTCAACTGACCAACCCGACAACGGCGGGTGGCCAATGGACGGCTGTCACCGGACCCCCGCCTGACAACAACAAGATTCCGCCAGCATTGGTGCTAGACCTCCACTACGACTACACCAAGAATGTTCTCGTGGCTGGGACGTTGGGGAGGGGAGCGTGGCTGTTCGGCGCGCCACCGACCACCGCGGTCGCAAGCGCGCCTGGCCGCAGCAGCTCCGTCTTGGCCAGCACTACCGCAGCAAAAAATTCGCGGCCCCCGGTAGCGCGGCCCGCCGCGGTGCATGGTATAAACCTGCCCTCGATGCAGTAAGGAGCTCACATCGCTAAACTCACACATTTCTCGATGCGGCGATTGAACGCTTCGTTTTGCGGACGTCGCCGCGGTCCCGGTTAGTGCAGCCGCCCGGATTATAGGTCGCAAAGCGGCTGCGGCGGTGTTATTTCAACGGCGCAAGCGGACAATAACGCCTCAGGACCTCAGATGAAGCGGCTGCTTTTTTTTTGATGTTAATCACCACGGCGCAAGGCGCGCTCGCCTTCGAATTTGCACAAGGGGTCATCGTGGACCCCAAAGCCTCCTTCGTTTACCTCATGAACCCCGCTGGGGGGATCGACGTGGTCGCCTTATCCGACGGCGCGGTGCTCGCGACGACCACGCGGGCGGCGAAACCATTGCTGCTCTACGACGAGACTTTACTGGCGCAGGCAGAGGGACAAGAGAGAGTCCTAAGCCTCGCCGGTCTCAAGGCCAACGATCTTAAACCAGCGTTCACGGTAGATGTGTCGCTTCCAAGCGGAGTTCACGCGTTCGTCGACGGCCGTCTCGGGGCTTCATTTTATGCGAGCGCCCGCAAGGTGGGCGATGTCATCACAGTGCAGTGGCGCTCCATACAGCGTAAAATAAGCGGGGTGCCCACCGAAGAACCCGGCCATCTTAGCACGGGTTACGCTCGCATCAGCGCCAGAAATGGGCAGCTGATCACCTCTGGGGAGGACAAACCCTTAACTCGGGAAAACGCCGACAGTGAAGTGTTCGGCAACAGCGCCGCTCCAAATTGCTCATCCGACAACGTCGTGGCTGGGATCCGGTATAGTGGGGACCAGGTCATGCTCCGGCGCTGGAACAAGGCTGGCAAACCATTGCCGGAGATAAACTTGTTCGATGGCGAACTTACCTTTCGAACCTTTTCGCGAGATTGCAGGCACCTTTTGGCGAGCAAGGCAGCGAATGGATGGACGTGGTATATTTATTCGGTGGCGAGCGGAAAGCGTTTGACAGATATTCATAGTTCCGAACCCAGTGCGGAATTCTTCGTTTGGGGCGACACCATAATATATGGGGCGCCCGTGGTCAGAAGACTGGTTTCCGGGCAGTTAACCATGGTCGAATCCCGCCGGCTCCAGGCAATAGACTTCACTGGCAAGGAACTGTGGGCCAGGCCTATTCGCGACACGGCCTATCGAGGACCTTACCCCGGCGGTCACTCGGAGCCGATCCGCCCCAATTGAACTGGTCCACACTGAGACATGTCGGCATTGTCACGTCGATTTTGGCTTGTGGCCCAACTGACCATGCAATGGAAAGGGGCCTATCCGATTGTTCTGTACAGAGATATCCGCCTGCCGGCGCTCCTGCACCAGAGCGACGCCATGCACACGCTGCTGTGGGACGCGCATTTCTATCTCGCTTTCGCATTATTTGCGATCATCCTGCTCCATGTCGCAGCAGCGTTGTTCCACGCGCTCATTCAGCATGACGGCGTGTTCCAGAGCATGGCGCCCACGTCCTCGCACGACGCGGTATCCCATCTCCGAAATCGCCGTCATGACAGATTGCTTCGCAACCGGAACCGACGTGATGCGCCAGCCGTCGATCGTGATGTCCTGCGTCGCCCCGGCGACGCCGAGGGCGACGGAGAACGCCGCGGTGTAGGCGATCCAATGAGCCGGATCGCCGAAGGAGACGCCTGCGAGCGCCAGCATGACGGCCAGCTGCGAAACGACGATCCAGCCGCGGCGGCGCCCAAGAAGGGCGCCGAAAATCGGCGCGTCGTATCTGTCGAGGAACGGCGCCCAGACGAATTTGAATTTGTAAGCGATGGTGAACTCGCTCATCAGCCCGATCGTCTCAATCGGAACCTTCGCCTTCGACAGCCAGGCGGATTGCGTCGAATAGACCAGCAGATAAGGAATGCCCGCGCTGAAGCCGAGCCCCAGCATCGCCGCGTAAAGTCGGTCGGCCAACAAATGGGAGAGGAGGGAGTTTTTTACTGGATCCTCCTGCATTTCCAACTCTATTCCCTCTCTTGGAATGTCTTTTCAATCAATTGCCTCTTTGACGGCACTCATTCTTCCACAAAGGGCACATGCGAGCTGAGCGTTTTCGCGAGACGGCTGGATGACTTAAATAAGACGAAGCACGATAAGCGGGACCGCCTTCAATTACAGAGGTGCTGTATTAGTGGCGGGAACTGTGAGCAAAAATCTGCAGGGACGCTACTATAACGTTGGCCTTCCCACCATCACGACTGAGGCATTTGGTCGATGTTTATGTCCGGTTCAACGGCGCAATTTTGCGCCCGCAATGATTTCAATAGGTTATCGATAGCCCGTAAAACGTCCTTGTGATGCTTGCCGAAGCGCTCGGCGATCTCATGGCTGTCGGCAACTGGGTGCCCCTCTGATTTCAGTGTGGGTTGATGCGTCCGTGCGGTGCCCGAGGAAGGGTAAGATGATACTGCTTGGCGCCATCTTAGGGAACTGATCTCGATCACCGAATAGGAAGGCTAAGATGACCATCCGCAACCGCAAAGACGACTCGGCCATTGCCCGGCAACGTGGCAAGCAGATTTACCTCGAACTCTCGGTCGCCTTGCGCGGAACCAAGTTCCCGGTCACCCTGGCGAGCGTCCGCGATACGCTGGCCCGCGAGGGGTTGCCCGCCTATACCGTCAGGGCGCTCGAAAAGTGGCGGCGCGCCGATAAATGGGACGCCTTTGTTGCGTCCGGTGCCACCGCCCTGCCCGTTCCATCTATTGACCAGGCAAACGTCACGCTGGAAGATCTGGAGGGCGGCGTTGCGCGTGGCCTCGATCTTTTCGTCCAGACGACGTCAGCGCTTGCCAATCGCCTGTCTACCTTGACCGAGGACGAAACGTCACTCTCTCAGATTGTCGAATACCTGCCGGTACTGACGCGGGTCATGAACGAAACGCTGGCCTTACGCCGTCAAATCCTCGACGACCGGGCGAGAGAAGCAATCGACATCAAGGCCAGCAAGCCCCTGGCGCTCGAAGGCCCTGCGCAATCCCCATTTTCCGCGACGCTGGAGAAGATGCGCGCGAAACTCGCCAATCTCTGAGCACGCAAGCGACAAATTGTCGTTTGCGTCTAACCTTCGTCCCGTACCTTGGCCAATTCGTCGATTACCGGCGTCGCCCGTGACAGCAAATGGTTGAGATCGTTCAGAAGAGCCGCTTCAGGTTGCCGTTCGGCCTTACTGGCCTCATTCTCGTATCGGGAGACGCCGCAAGCGAGATAATCGAGAAGCATATTGAAAGATCAACCACTTAAAGGATGATTTCGGCGATTTTGGCAGCGAACGAACTTGCAGTGAAAAAATTCTTTGCACTTATATGCAAAATGATAACGCCTTCTACCTTCACGCTATATGCAAATTACATGTGCTCCACTTTCTCGGAAGAGCGAAGGAAAGACGACAAAGCCCCTAACCCGTTATCGCCTGCGCCATCGCCAGCACGATGAACAGCGCGCTTATTGGCATCGACGTTCTTATCTGCTTCCTGCGCGGAGCGACCCGTAACGTCCTCGATGACCTTGGTCACTATTCCAGGCTCTTCTTTTTTCTTGTTTTCCTTACCATTTTCTTGTGCAACCCCGATGGCCGGAACAATCACCAGCGAAGCCAGGCCGCTTATCCCTGGCAGAATAGGCGGCCTTTTTCTTTTTGAGTCACCTAGCCTGACTTTGGCTGTGGTATGCGTCCATAACGTACATGAAGCTTTCCTCGGGTGCTAGACCGTCGGTAAGAACATCCATAGCTCTTGATGCGCCGAGTGTGTAGTCGTTCGTGACCAGTTCCTCGTCCCATGCGGCGAACTCAGATTGGGCCATCGCGCCGATTATACCTTGCGCCATAAAGTGCGGCGCGATCGTCACAAGGCCATTCTCTGTATTGACAATGCGCACTTGCCTTGCCCATTCCTCATGTTCAGCTGTCATCTTACGGAACACCGTTCGCGCGCTTTTCGGTATGCCGAGACATTTGAACAAGTCGTCCTGCGAATGCCAAGGCATATGCGGACCTGGGTTTAGGCTCTTAAAAAACCGGAGCGGCCTTCCGTTGATCATCGCCGTATGGATTGCCTTTGTGATTGTCATAATCTAAAGTTCCTTCCGCTACATTTTGATTGCTACCGATTGGCAGACTTGTTCCCATCAACCGCGTTGGCCAGATTGATGACGACGTCCGCGAAATGCCCGGCGGTTTTGCAGGCCTTTATGAAAGAGCCATGCTGGATCGTCTCAACCGCCGCACGGTCAAGCTCGTCGATGACCTTCTGAAGAGAAGGTTCTTTCTCGGAAGACGCCGGGAGGCGCACCGATCCTCAAACGCAATGTTGACGGCCATCACGGCTTGCGAGAGTGCTGCATAGGCGGAAATCCGCAAGCGCTGTGGCGCAGTCATTGGGCATCCTTCCACCAATCACTCCCGTCACTCGCGAACGCGCAATCGTGGCCAAGTGATCGGACATGGCGCCCCTTGAGCCACCAAACGAGGCCGACGGCGCCGTTGCGCGGCGTGCCGACCAAGTCGATGGCAGTCGAGCCAAACTCGATGAGCAGCCTCCCCCAATTGCCAAAGAGCCGGCAGGCGTCAAAAACGGCCTTCTCCCACGTCCCTGGAGCGGACCCTGGTCGAGCCATCGTTGGCCACTCCCCTGCCGTGTCCACACTGGATTCGGCTGCTTCAAACCGCTTCAAGCGCAAGCTCCAGCCGGAGGCTCCAGTCCCCCTTTGGTGGCATGATACTGCGGGAGTGGCTCTGGCCGGGCCCAAGTCAGTTTCAAGAATCTAAGCCTCCCCTCAAAGAGATGCGAACACTGTCAAAAATTTTTTCCTCTGCGCAACGCTTGGTAGATTTTCTGCTCCTCCCGCGTTGTACGATGCCTGCTCCCCCCGCGCAGCACACGTCCTGAGTGTTTTCTCTGCTCCCCCCGTGTTGCACACCTTCTATATTGTGGGTGTATACCTGGGACAGTCGCACGACCTTTCCAGCACGTTCCGCCTTTGCGACGTTAGGACGAGCCGCCTTCCAGCTGTTGGTAGGTGGCGTGAGATTTTCCGGCTCAATGATGGGGAGCCAGGTGAGGGCGTAATGTGGGGCGGCCCCTTTGTCAGGGCCGCATACTCGGCGCCCCGGAACCGTGATGCGAATGAGCCCGACATCCTCAAGTTCTCTGATTGCTCCTTGATACCGGCGCCAATTCAGGCCGTATGCGATGAGGTCGCGTGCCGTAACTGGGAGGCGCCCATTCTCCCTGCCGCCATGCGAGGCATGTTCTATCAAGATACGAAAGAGAGCCTTCATGGCATGGCCCGAAAGGCTCATAAAGGCCGTGCTCTCCAGTAGCTCTTTGGTAAGCCAAACCCACGGCTTACCTTCTGGCGGTCCATTCAACTTCATGGCACGCTTCGAGTAGAATCCACACCCCGAACGATACGGCTTGTTCATCGCACGCCTCCCGCTTCGAGTTTTTGAAACTCGCAAAATGGGCACGCCGCCTTGGAGATGTTTTCGGTCGCGACTCGAATCTTGCGTTTGGCGATGATCTGGGTGTCGAACGTGATGTTTTCGGCACGGTGATTTGCTCTGGCCTCAGCAATTCTCAGAGGCTCACCAACAAAATCTCGTTTGCGATCGGCGATTACCGCTTGAACTCGCAGTGTTTCTAGGGCATTTTCTGAAGTGTCAAAGCCGTCACGCAAGACATTCCCAGATCCGGTTTCCGCGTTGCCAGCGCGGGCCGGGTTTGTTGTTTCGAGCATGGCTTAGGTCCCTTGCTCGACGAGCCTATCGAGCTGTGCTTCAGGCACAAGGGTACGGCTACCAATCCGAATGAGTTTGATCTTCCCGGCAGCCGCGAGCGCGTACGGATGGCTTCTAGATATTTGCAGCGCATCGCAGGCGTCGCGGGTAATTGAGTGCAGTCGATTTCTTGCCGGCTGGTGCATCGCCTAACAGCGAGTGGACAGCGATATGGGAAGCTAAGGTCATATAGTCGTCCTCGGGTACCGTTCCGCACCACCACTGGCGGACACGCTGGGACGAACAAATCGGATTCTTGAGTTGGGCTAAACGCAGGGCGGACCAAATATATTTTTACGAGTCACCCTGTAGAAGACGGGCGCGCCACTCATTGATCGGAATGGCGTTAATGCCAGATTCCTCGTCTCTTTTGGATTTCGCCCACTCCCTTCTTTGGGATTTCGTTCTACTCAGCGCCGAAGCAATGGTTTGCGGCGACACGGCATCTTGGCCGGGAAACACATCCAAATTCTGCTGAATAGCTTGCACGAATCGCACAAACGGCCCTCTCGGGGTTCGATCCTTCGATGCTTGCGATGGAGTTGACGCGGTGGCTTTTTTGCAAAAATGTTTCTCGAAAATCGGCGCTAGTTCCCACGCTATGGTCCAGGAAACAGTTTCAAGGGGAGTGTCCTGAGAAAAGAGCGAATGGAGCGACGACGGCGGGCTCGATTCAAGAGGCTTTGATGTCTTCTTCCCCTTTTTGATTTCTGTATTCGCCTCCGAAATGATCTGGTCTGCGTCGTGAATTAAAAACTTGAGAAAAAGCAGGTACTCATCAATCGCCTTCGGACCTTCGTCACCTTCACGTCTATAAAACATGTTCCAGAACTCAAGGCGAGTGTCGAACGCGTGGGTGGGACTCAGGGCGGAAAGAAGCTTTTCAGCATGACTTCGGACGGTCTCGGCATGCAGTTTCCGTTTTGTAGGGGATCTCTTCCGAGAGGATAACTTGGCGCGAGGCAATTCCCTTTTAGCCCCAAGTAGGGCGAGATCTGCGCCCAATGCGGCGAGATCCACTTTTCCCGACGCCCGATCGACCGCCTGGACAATCTTTTTCACTATGTCTTCGTCAACAGGCTTCAGCACCTCTAACAGCTTAGATAATAGCGACATCGCGAGCATCCGCACGCATCGGAGGAGCGCTGGGAAACCAAGTGATGCTCGTCAGCTTGTCGGCTCGCCAGCCTATCCCTGCGCGTTCATGGTTGCGTGCAGACACTTGGCCTCCACTGGTTGTTTGAATTCTCGTCACCCTAGTCGAAGCTCTTCGCATCGATCAGCCCACCAAGTCATCATACGAACACGTTCGTCCCAAAAATCAGCCCGCGCATAGGCACGGCGGACGCTATCTTTATCGACATGCGCGAGCTGGCGTTCGATGGCGTCGGCGTTCCAAAGACCGCTTTCGTTCAGTATTGAGGAAGCCGACGAGCGGAAGCCGTGGCTGGTCATTTCATGCCCGGTAAACCCTAGACGGCGAAGCGCCCCATTGATGGTGTTCTCGCTCATGCAGCGGGTGGGCAAGCGGATGGATGGAAAAACAAATTTTCCATGTCCGGTAATAGTTTGAAGCTCGCGCAAGCTGGCGACGGCGCTGGCTGCGAGTGGAACGCGATGCGGTCGCCTCATTTTCATTTTCTCGCCAGGGATTGACCAGACCGCCGCGTCAAGATCAAATTCTGTCCATTCGGCCGCGCGAAGCTCGCCAGGGCGCACTAACGTCAGAGAGATCAATTCCAGCGCCATGCGCGTTTCCGGCGCACCCTCGTAGCCCGATATTGCACAGAGAAGCCCGCCGAATGCTTTGGGCTCGATAATGGCGGCGCGATGCTGAACTATTGGTGCGCTCAACGCACCCTTCAACGCACCCGTAGGATCAGCGTCGGCGCGCCCAGTAGAGACGGCGTAGCGGAAGACTTGCCCGATGGTTGAGCGGAGTCGCCGAGCGGTTTCAAGCTTGCCACGAGCCTCTGCGCTCCTGAGAATGGCCAACACTTCTGGAGCAGTTACCTCGGACACCGGTCTCGCCCCGATTGCTGGCCGGGCGAGCCCAACTAGCCATTGGAACTTTTCGAGAGTCGGCGGGGCTTTTCCCTCCGCTTCTTGTCCAAAAGCTCGATCGCGATTGCGTCGAATGTGTTGGCGGACGCGGTGGCCTTTGTAGCCTTGGCGAACCTTTTGACGAGCAATGGGTCTTGTCCAGCTGCCAAGAGTCGCTTGGCCTCTTCTCGCGCGGCCCGCGCCTCGCGAAGGCCGGTTGCAGGATAGACGCCGATGGCAAGCAGCTTTTGAGAACCACCAGAGCGGTAAGCCAACCGCCAGCGCTTGGCACCATCGGGCGTGATCCATAATTGCAGTCCGCCACCATCTGACAACTTTACGAGGCGGGAGGCGGGCTTGGCGGCCCGAATTTCGAGATCGGTAACGGCCATGTTGGTATCTTTTCAGGCGGCAATGGCTGGGTACCAACAAAGATACCAACATATGACGCGGATACCAACGCACATCCAAAAACGTCTGTGGACAGAGGTAGCACTCTAAGTCACTGTTTTTTTGTTGTTTTTGGACGATTATGGATGCAGGCGGATAAAGATTTGGCTCCCTGAGCAGGACTCGAACCTGCGACCGATCGATTAACAGTCGATTGCTCTACCAGCTGAGCTATCAGGGATCGCGATGCTTCGCGACGCGCATATAACAAGCTGCAACGGCCTTTGCAAAGGCCTACTGCACGGACCCAAGGAGTTGCCCCGTATTTTCTCTCAGATTATATGCGAAAACAAAGGGATAGAGACGATCGCCGCTCCTTGCAAGCGATCGCGGTCAAAATTCCCTGCCCTCTCCCCTTTAGCCAGCGGCTTAGCGGGCTTGGAACCACGCCTTGCGGGAAAAGCGTATCCTCTGTATAGGCGAGGGCCGCGTGACGCGGTGCGGCAGGGGCCTCGTGGCGGAATGGTTACGCAGAGGACTGCAAATCCTTCAATCCCGGTTCGATTCCGGGCGAGGCCTCCACGCCCCAAATAAGCATCTGATTTTATTGGCACCGCGCTCAGAGTTGGACACTATCCGCTTTGAGTTGGACACTTTCAGTTCTCTTTTCGTCTCTGCACGATCAGCCCCATAGCCCCTGCTGCGATCGTCTTTTGCCGCGCTTTCCTTGTGTAGAGCGCCGCCATGTCCGGGTCTGACCATCCAAAGATAGCCATAAGTTGAGCTTCCGTCGCGCCATTCTCGGCCGCGATGCAAGCGCCTGCTTTCCGGAGGCCGTGAGAGGTGCATCCTTTGAGCCCGGCGGCGTCACACCATTTTCGCATGCGATTGCCGAATCCAGCCGTCGTGAACGGCTTTCCATACTCATTGACGAGGAAGGTCATATTCCCGCACGGACCGGCGTTGATCGCAGCTTGGAGCTCCGGAAGCAGCGGCAGATCGAGCGTTACCGCTTTGCGATTTCGGTTCTTGAACTGTGTGAAATGCAGCCAAC
>DATBPZ010000095.1:0-105130 GCA_036561105.1 Methylocella sp.
AGAGCGACGCGCATTTGATGGATCGATTCCGGGTGGTGAGTTTCTGTCAACGCGGGCCAATTCGCCACGAATTGGCAAAGAGCGCTGGAAATGACAACTCCGACGGCATCATCGAGTGTCAAGTCCGCGGGAAACTTCAAGGCTGCGGCCCGGACAGGCACTGGGTGATCAATTGCCGCCAGCATGAATCCGCGCTCGGACTTGCTCATGATTTCAAGCCGCACAGGCAAAGCGTCCGCGATGAGAACCGCAAAGTCAAAGAGCGCCGCCTCTTCGCCGGCCTTCAGTTCCAGTTCGATTTCCGTCAACGGTTGTCGGCGATCGCCGGCAACGACGAACCCTTCGTCGAAGGCGACCTCGATCAGGGACCGTTCGAGATTGAGACAGCGCAGACGCCGCTTGATCTGCGTCTCAAACTTCTGCTCGAGCGGATGCTCATCGATGACACGGTTCAGCTCAGTGGCGATCTCCTCGCCGAACGAGCTAATGTCGGGCTCGAGACGCGGGACGCGAACCTCCATGTCGCTTCGGGAAAACGGCGCTTCCGCAAGCGGCCTTGTCCCCTTGAGACCCATAATGTGCGTGCTGCGCACTTTCCGCACCCGAAGAACCATTCCCTGTTTGCGAAGATCGCCGGCAGGCGTGTCGAAATACACGGATCGTAGGGTTTTCCTCGGTATATCCGAGGTCCCTTTCGAAAGCAGCTCCGAGCAAAGCGCGAGCTTTAGCCCTTCCGCGTCTGTCTTGAATTTGATTTCCAAGTCGCGACCCGTCCTCAGTTCGACGGATTCAACATTCGGCGTAGAATGAGCTACGCCGTTCCTTGCCGCGCCACGCGACGTATCCATTTTGGTAGCTCTTTTGTGACAGTTTTTTGGAGCTCGAGATTGCCGCTGTTGACAGATTTTAGCAATGCCAACTTCCGCAAGACATCAAACCGCAAAATTCTGCTTTGCTGGCCGCCACCGACTGACATTTCTGATGCCGATAAATAGCAGATATCAACCATTAATCATTATTGGACTGCCGAAGGACTGTGCGACTGGTTTCCGTCGGCTTAGATCCAATTTCCTTCCGCTTAGCAAGGCGAAGCTAGCCGCCGCCCTTTCCTAATCAATTCGCATGTAAGTTTCTTTCGGCAAGAACGGCACTGTGGTAATTTGGCCAGGTGGATGGTTGCGTCACGAGTAGGTCCGATGAACATATCTCTGGATCAAGCGATCGAAATTCACGCCCGGGTGCTTATGCATCGGTTGAATAACAAGGCCCCCTTCTGCGCGCGTCGACGGGCCGTCGCGTTGAGACAATTAGGGGATGAGGAAGGACATACCATCTGGCTCTCGGTGGCCAAGACTGCCGAGAGGCTTTTGATTGACGTCGAGAAGCCGCAGTTCGCATCACACTGACGAAGCAATTGGCAACCGTCAGGTGGCGTTGTCAGGGCGACTCCTATGGCGGTTTATTAGCCATAGGGATGACGTCGGCTGATTGGCCATCTCGACGTTTGATGTCGAATGATGCTCGTCATTTGAGCTTGCCTGGAACGTCAAAGGGTCCAGGGCCGGCCCAGGCCAGAAGGCGATGAAGTCTCTTCATCTATTACGCCATGCTAAATCGAGCTGGAAAGATCCCGGCTTGAACGACCATGACAGGCCCCTCAACAAGCGTGGCCGGCAAACGGCTAAAATGATGGCAGCATACTTCAGGCAGGCGAAAATCGTGCCTGATGTAGTGATCTGCTCCACGGCCCTGCGTGCACAGCAAACGCTCGACCCCATTATCAAGACCGCAAAAAAGGCGCCCAGGATTGTCCTCGCAAGGGAGATCCATGACGGAGCGCAACGAACACTATGGGAGCATCTCTGGAACCTTCCTGAGAGCGCGACATGTGTGCTTCTGATCGGTCACAATCCGGCTCTGCAGGATCTCGCGCTGGAGCTTGCCCACGCCGATTTGAACAAATTGCTACTCTCGGCCGATGGAAAATTTCCGACGGGTGCTATGGCAAGCTTCCGCTTCGATGGACCATGGAAGGCGTTGGAGCCGCACGGAGCTGTGCTCGCCTCGTTTGTCACGCCAAGGGCTTTGTTAGGCAGGACACGCTAATTCAGCAAGCGGCGCAGTCACGCTCATTCGTGTTGCTTGTCAACGGCGGAGGGCGCTCACAAAGGCCGCATGTCGAAATATTGACTCTTCAAGGCCTTCAAAAATCCCATCCCGCCCGCGCACCTGCCTATAGCGCGTCTGAACGCGCTTTCATTCGCACAAAGTTTCGAGCCGCAGTCGACACTCGCCACTGCTCCGCTAAGATGCCTTCTCGGCACACTCTTCGACCTCGCCTCGGCACCGTCAGCTCTGGCTTGAAATCACCGCTGGCCCACATTTGGCCCCCGTACGGGTTTTTCAAGTGGTAGAAATACAAACGGCACGAACAGCAGCGGCTACTGACGCGGGAAGCACCGCTGCTATGCTATCGAAAAAATTTGCTGGTATATTTGTTGGTATAAATATTTATCACATCGAAAATATTTATATTAATCAGTATCTTGTCCGTTTAATTCGATGCCTCTCCTGGCACCATATCAAGATTTACGTAGGTCCGGAAACGTCCCCAAAAAACTAAAAAGATCATAAAGTTACATCGGATTTCCGTCCGCCGCCGTCCTTTAGATGTTGGCGGGTATCGACCAAAAATTACCAGAATATATTTGTTGGTATCTGCTCGATTCCTACGCCACAGATGCCAACATGTCCCACGGAATTGGCAATCCGCTCGGCAAAACCCAAAATCGTCAAACTGTCGGGCGGCGGCGCCAAACGGGTCTCAGGCGCTAGGGTTCGATCAGTCGTCCGCTGGCGGCCTTGATCGCGGCTTCAATCCGGGTCGCCGCCCCAAGCTTGATTCGGGCATTGTCGATGTGGAAATCAACAGTCCGCTTGGTAAGATTGAGAATTTGCGCGATCTCGGCAGATGTCTTTCCCCGTGCAGCCCAAGTGAGCACTTCGACTTCGCGCTCTTTCAAGCCGACGGGATTCGGCAATGTCTCATTGCGCGGCGCGCGCGCCAGGCGGGCGTTGACAATGGCAACGAGAATATCAAAATCGATCGGCTTTATAACATAGTCGTCCGCTCCCAGCTGCCGTCCTTTGAGTTCGGTCTCTCGGTCTGTAAGAGCGGTGAGGAACACGAATGGCATGTAGCCAAAGCTCGGCGCGATCTCGCTCAGGCACGCGAGCACGTCAAAGCCAGACATATACGGCATGCTGATGTCGCATAGGACGAGATCCGGAGTCCGCTGGAGGATGGCCGTAAGACCCTCGCGACCATTATAAGCGACATCCACTACAAAGCCCCGATCGAGGAGCTCCTCGGCGATCAGCGCCGCAGTTTCCCGATCGTCTTCGATGCACAAGATTCTCTCGCGCGCCTTCGACATGGTTATCGGCACCCCAACAGCTACTGCCAATGCTCGGTCCGCTGCTCGGCGAACAAGAATGAACCAAGCACGCCACGCGGACCAAACGATACCAACCTCTGGCCCGCTAATCCAAGTAAAAATGCCATATGCGGAGACTCCCCGCCTGCCGGTGATGACACAAAGTTGAACACGGCGAGCCGTCTCCCCTATATCTCGCTGGGATATTCATAAGGATGCTCAATACCAAGGAACTCCAGTTTCGAACACGCCTTAATCAACGTCCCTTGGCTGGCAAACGAAACCATGGGCGATGCCAATGAGACAGCCGGGTTCAATCGCATTCTCCCTCAATGCTGTGTTCTTTTTCTTCTTTTTGCTGACAATCATCCTCGGCCTGTTCAGCATTTGGCGGTTAAGCGATTTCAATCGGGGATCAGCCGACATCCGTGGCCATTGGCTTCCGAGCATTCGTTTCCTCAGTGATCTCAATAATTTCACGTCCGATTTCCGGGCCGCTGAAGCGACCAACCTGCTTTCGAGCAGCGAAGCCGATTTCAACGCGAGTGAAAACGAAATCGCCGAGCTCGATCAATTGGTCGCGCAAGCGCAGCGCGGCTACGAAAGCCTCGGCCATTCCCCTGAGGAGACAAAGCTCTATGCGCTATTTTGCGGCCAATGGACTAGCTACAAGGAAATCGCTGGCCGCGTGGTGGCACGCTCGGCCCTGGATAGGAAACCCGGCGCGGTAGAGGCCTATATGACAAGCTCGCGTGCGGCCTATAATACAGAAAGCGATACCTTGGGGCGGCTCACTGAGTTTATCGCTTCCAGCGCGCGCGAGGCAAGCGGGCGCGCCGATCTGGCATTTCAACAAGCGCGCTTGTTGATCGCGGCCGCGATGACGGTCGCTGGATTGATGACGATCGCTGGGTTCTTGTATGTCCGGCGCTGGCTCGCCGCGCCACTGCTAGACCTTGCCTCTTGCATGCGGCGCCTCGCCACCAACGACACGAAGATAGAGGTTCGCGGCACGGAACGCCGCGACGAAATCGGCCAGATGGCGCGGTCTGTCCTCGTGTTCAGGGACAATGCGATCGCGCTCGCCGCGAGCCAGCACAGCTTGGCCCACCAGGCTTCCATGCTCGAGGAGAAGTTGGCCTATGAGCGGCGCCTTGCACAGCTGCAAAACAACTTCGTTTCGATGGCATCCCACGAATTCCGTACTCCGTTGACCATCATCGACGGCCACGCCCGGCGCCTGGCCAAGATGAATGGCGCGGGCCAGCCGTATGAGATTGGTCAACGCTCGAGCAAAATTCGTAGCGCGGTACTGCGTATGACAAATCTGATTGACAGTTTGCTCCATTCCACGCGGCTCATTGATGGCGAGCTCTATTTCCATCTGGCAAACTTCGATATGCGCGCACTTCTGCATGAGGTTTGCCAGCTTCATCGAGAGATCGCACCGGCGTCGCAGATCATGGAGAATTTCGGTGAACTGCCTTTGCCGATGGAAGGAGATCCAAAGCTATTGTTTCAAGCGCTAAACAATCTCTTGTCCAATGCCATCAAATATTCGCCAGGCGGAGGGCCCATCAATATGACCTCCCAGATTGATGCGGAACAGCTCGTCGTTTCCGTCCAGGATCACGGGATAGGGATTCCCGATGTTGATCGCGGAAAGCTATTTTTGCGGCACTACAGGGGCAGCAATGTTTCCGGCATCGTCGGGACGGGGGTTGGATTATATCTCGCCAAGATCGTGATCGAGCTTCATGGGGGAGAAATCGGGGTCCAGAGCCGGGAGGGCGAGGGATCGCAATTCACAGTCCGGCTGCCAAGGCGGAGCTCCGGCACGAAACCTGGAGCAAACTTTGTGGTAGATCGGGGCAACTGTGACAAATCACAGTAGACCTATTGTTCAGCGAACCTTAGATTCGTCATTAGAAGTCATGCTGAAACAGTCTGGTGATTCGACCTTCCATTCGGTGCATTACGCGGTTCAGATGCGCGGGCTTGCCTGCAATTTTTCGCGACATCATCATGCTCGGAGACATCTCTTTGCTCTATGTCGATATAAGCCGATACGATGCGCTGAAATGGTTTCCACAGGGCGGGATTTTTGGAGAGGTTGGCGTTTTCAGGGGGGACTTCTCGCGCAAGATCATTGACGTCACTGCGCCAAAGCAGTTGCATTTGATCGATGTCTGGCAATGGACCTATTACGACTGGGACAAACCGCCGGCATGCGAATTGAAAAACATCGCGCATTTTCAGACCTGGGCAAAATCACTCGATCCCCATTATGATGGAGGCCATCCGGACCGGATGCTTGAACGCTTCTATCAGGATTTGATGCATCTCGCGGAGACCGAGCGGCGCTCGTCAGTGAAAGTGCACCGCGGCCGCTCAGTTGAGGTAGCGAGCCAATTTGCTGACCGGTTTTTCGACGTCATCTATATCGATGCCGATCATCATTACGACGCGGTGCTTGCGGATCTCTTCGCTTATGCGCCGAAACTGAAATCCGGAGGCATCTTATGGGGGGATGACTTTTTAGAAGACTTGTCTCGGACGGATGGCCTTTATGGCACGATTGACGCGGTGAGCACCTTCCTTAAGCGCACCGATTTCAAATGTCTTGCAATTCTAGGGTGCAGCGAGTGCCAATATGTCCTCTATCGAGAGATGTCGGACTATGTTGATGGGTTTCTAGCAAGATTGCTTGATGAGGGCCGGGACATCGTCGAAGTCAATGACGCTCTCCTAAGCCGGTTCACGAAAAGGATGATCAAAACATCGTCCAAGTCGGGATACAAATCGAGACACGTGCCGAGTTTTGTCTAAGTTCCAGCGTCGGCTCTCGCGGGCCGCCTTCGGGCCGCAACTGCCCCTATGGGCCCCCGGGATTTGGCTCCGGGCATTCCCGGCCTGACTATTTCTTCCCAGCTTTCCCGAAAAACGGCCGTGAGTGGGCCATCTGCGTGGTTTCTGCTTGTCGAAAGATAGGTAATGAACGCCGCACGGCCACCTGACCCGCCTTAGGCCGATGCCGCACAGCCAAACCGGCTCGAAATTCGCATAATGATCTTGGATGAGACGGCCGCCGCCCGCATGGTGCGTCATCAGCGGCAGGCGAGTCCATTCCGAGAAGGACGAAGGATGACGGCAATGAAAGCTGCTAAATTGGAACAGCCAGACGAAACAATGTTCTCTCACGTCAAGGAAGGCGATACGAAATTCGTCTCCGACGGTCTCCGCGATTTCTTCATTTACCGGGATCTCGGCATCGCCAAAGCCACGGGCGGCAAAGTCATCGCCCAACTGGTCAGGGCGAACAAGCCGCCAGAGGCCGGCACCGGATGGCATAGGCATATCGCCGACTTTCACATCGTCATCATGCTCAAGGGCTGGGCTCGTTTCATGTATGAAGACAAGCTCACCTTGGTCGAGGCGGGCGATTGCGTTCATCAACGCCCGGGAATCGTTCATTATCTGTTCGACTATTCGAAGGATATGGAATATTTGGAGGTGGCCGGGCCCGCCGACTTTGGCACGGTCGAAATGCGCGGCCCGTGCGAAGTTCCTGCCGTGACTCCCTGGACCTGACCGGGCACGTCCGGCGTCATTGTCCGTTTTAGGCGCTTCCGAAGACAGAAGCGCCTCTCAGGAATGCCACTCGGAGACAAGCCCGATGCGGGAACTCAGTGCCGAAGGCCGCAAGATAGCCGATGATTTGGCCTGCCGCCATGGGGTCAGCAGCGATGCCGTGGCGGCTTTGCTCTATGCGCTTGAACTCGGCAATGGCACACAGGCCCAGTTCAATCACCCCGATCTTGGCGGCATGGGTCAATGGTCGCAGGGCGGCATGATCATGGTCGGCGACATGTTCAATCAGGGCCTCAAATACCGCGTTGATGCGCTCTGCAATGAGATTGCCACGCTCTTACGCAGTCAACCGCCGCTTCACCGGCCCGTGGCAAGCTCGTCTCAATCGCAAAGCCAAAACGGCGGTTCCCCCGGCGTCAGCCTCTTCGTTGCGGGGTCTGGCCTTTCCTCGAACGATTGGTGGCCCGCCGAGCTTGGCAGCCCAGCCTCGACCGGCGCCCAGAACAATCTGAATTATGCCTGTTTCCCGCTCTCGCGCCGACTAGCGATCCGGCAGGATTGCAAAGTGAGCGTTTATGACACCGGCGAACATCGGATCACCGGCTTCTCCCAGCAGCAAAGCGGCGACCAGTCGCTGACCTTCACCAGCCAGCTCGGGCTTGTCCGCGTCGCCGATTTACCCGTAGTCATTGCTAAAAGCCCCCATGTGCCCGAACCCCCGTCTGCGCCGGCCAACGAACCCCCGCGGCCAGAGCACTCACCGGTGGCGCCGCCGCCTCCCGCATCCGCCCCAATCGTGGCTGCCTCCCCTCTCCCGCCATCGGCCGCGACGGACGATATCTTAACGACAATCGAACGGCTTTCCGACCTGCGCCAGAAGAATATCCTCAGCGAAGCGGAATTTGCGTCGAAAAAGGCCGAGCTTTTGAGCCGTCTGTGATCATTGCATATTTTCATGGACTTAGGCTGGCGAGCGTGACATTTGCCTGACCTTGCGCTAACTCTTCCTCAACGGATTGCGGATTGTTGCAGCGTTGCCGCGCAACATCTGCTCTTTAATAAGGCAGCTTAAGAAGGCAGCGTCCGCAGGGAGAGAGTTCACTGGCAGCTTCCGTTTGCCGGCGAGCTTCGAATTCTGGCCAAGGAAAGGCAAAGACCATGACAAAGATCCCCGAAGACATCCGTGACTTGACTGCCAAGAGCGTCGAAGAGGCCCGCAAGGCCTTCGATACGTTCATCCAGGCCGCTCACAAAGCGACCGCGCAGATGGAAGGCACCGCGAACGCCCTGCAAGCCAGTGCCAAGGAGGCCAGCACAAAAGCTCTCAGCTTCACCGAAGCGAATGTCAAAGCAGCGTTCGATCACGCCCAAAAGCTTGTTCAGGCGAAGGATCCTCAGGAAATGCTTGCCCATCAGACCGAATTTGTGAAAAAACAACTCGCCGCCATCGAGACCCATGCGAAGGAACTGGGAGCGGCGGTCATGAAGAAAGTCACGCCTGACAAATAACCTCGCTTTGAGGCCAGCTTTACGGCGGCGTTGAGATCGAGAATCGCCCTCGGTGCCGTGTTGCCATGCCTTGCGCGGGCGCCCCGGTTGCAGCCCGCGGCCCGTTTGGACTCTTGATGCCTGACATATTCTCATATTTTTGCTGACCTCGTAGGCCCATGGCCTGGCTCTTGCCGCGCGCCTTCATTGGCCTTACCAATCCATGTTTCGGTGCAAACCCAAAAAATTGCCTGCATTTTGGGTGAACTTTGCAGAGAGGCCCGGTTGCCGCTGTTCGCGGGTTTAGCCCATGGAACGGGACAGATAGTCTTGTCGAGCCGTCAATATAGTTTGCGATTGGTGTTTGTGCTCATGGCGCTCGCGGCGGGGCTGTCTCCTGCCTGCGCGGTCGAATCGGTGCGTGTTCCGATCGAGTCGCAAGCTATCGATCTGACCAAGGCTTTCGAAACCTATCACTCCGAAAGCGACCGCCTGCTCGTCTCCACGGCACCCGGCTCCGACGGCATCGTCCGCCGCATCGAGGTGCGGGCCAAGGACGAAGGGACGCGCCCGGACTGGATCGTCTTCGCGCTGACCAACGATACCAGCGAACAGATCGAGAGACTTCTGGTCGCACCGCATTTCCGGCTGGTCGGCTCCGGGGTGATCTGGCCTGACCTTGGCGCGTCTCGGATTTCGGCGATTACCGCCAGTCAGGGGTTTCCGATTGAACGCGACGAAAGCCCCGACGCCGACGTTTTCCGCCTCACACTCGATCCCGGGACAACGGTGACCTATGTCGCCGAATTGCGCACCCCGAACCTTCCCCAATTGTCTCTTTGGGAACCGGACGCCTACAAAGACAAAATGACCAGCCTTGCCCTTTACAAGGGCATTGTGATCGGCGTCGCAGGACTCCTCGCACTTTTTTTGACCATTGTCTTCGTCGTCAAAGGGGCCGTGATTTTTCCCGCCGCCGCCGCGCTCGCCTGGACAGTGTTGGCCTATGTCTGCATCGATTTTGGCTTTTGGAGCCGGATATTCGGCACGGGGAGCCAATCCGACCGCGTCTGGCGCGCCTGCATCGAAACGACGCTGTCGGCAACTCTGCTGGTTTTTCTGTTTGCCTATTTGAAGCTCAATCGCTGGCACGTAAGGGCTTCCAATGTAGCTGTGGCCTGGCTGATCTTTCTCGCCGCCCTCGCTGGCCTGGCCATATATGACGCGCCGGTTGCGGCAGGCGTTGCGCGGATTTCGCTGGCGACCATCGCCGGCGCTGGGTTTATCCTGGTGATCTATCTCGCGACGCATGGCTACGACCGCGCGATCATGCTTATTCCGGCTTGGTTTTTGCTGCTGATGTGGGTCATCGGCGCGGCCTTTACGGTGACCGGCACATTGACCAATGATCTTGTCTCGCCTGCCTTGATCGGCGGTCTCGTCCTGATCGTCATGCTGATTGGTTTCACCATCATGCAGAATGCTTTCGCTGGCAGCGCGCTTGGCGGTGCCGGCGTTTCCGACTCCGAGCGCAAGGCCCTCGCCCTGACGGGAAGCGGCGATATCATTTTCGATTGGGACGTCGCGGGCGACCAGGTCCATGTCAGTCCGGAGCTGGAAGCGCAATTGGGCCTTCCCCGCGGGGCCCTCGAAGGCCCCGCTTCGTCCTGGCTACACGTCGTGCATCCGAGCGAGCGGGACCGCTTCCGCGCCTGCCTCGACACGATTCTTGAGCAGAGGCGCGGCAGGATCAACCAGGAATTCCGCCTGCGTGGCGCGGGCGCCGACCATTACTGGTTCCGCATGAAGGCCCGGCCTGTTGTCGGACCCGACGGCGATGTGGTCCGCCTCGTCGGCACTCTCAGCGACATTACCGAGTCGAAGATTGCCGAGGAGCGGCTTCTGCATGACGCAGTGCATGACAATCTCACCGGCTTACCGAACCGGGAGCTTTTTTACGATCGCGTCGGCGCCGCCCTGACACTTGCGCAAACCGACAACAATTTGCGCCCCGCCATCCTCAGCATCGACATCGACCGATTCAAGCAAATCAACGAGGAGTCGGGCCTTTCGTCCGCCGATTCGATCCTTCTGACCGTCGCGCGGCGGCTGTCGCGTGTCCTGAAGCCACAGGATACACTGGCCCGGCTTGCCGCCGATCAATTCGCCGTGCTGATCGTTTCTGAAATCGAGACCAGCGAGATCAGCGCGCTCGCCAATCTGGTTCGGCGCGTCGTCTCCACTCCAGTGATGTTCAGCGACAAGGAAATTCCGCTCACCGCATCGATCGGCCTCGCCCTCTACGATCCGCAATTGCACGCGACGCGGGAGGACATGCTGAAAGATGCCGAAATCGCCATGCGGCATGGCAAGCGCATGGGCGGCGATCGGATCGAAGTGTTCCGGCCGACGATGCGCTCCTTGCGCTCGGATCGCTTCGGCCTCGAGGCGGACCTTGGCAAAGCGCTCGACCGCGGCGAGATCAAGGTGCTCTTTCAGCCGATCGTCCGGCTCGAGGACCGCACCGTCGCGGGCTTTGAAGCTTTGCTGCGATGGGATCATCCGCGCCACGGGCGGCTCAGCCCCGCCGAGTTTATTCCGCTTGCCGAAGATACCGGGATTATCATCGACCTCGGCCTTTTCGTGCTGGAGCGGACAGCGCATGAGCTTACCGCCTGGCAACGCGCGCTCGACGTCGATCCGCCGATTTTCGCCAGCGTCAATATGTCCTCCCGCCAATTGCTTCGCCACGATCTCCTGCACGACGTCAAGGGCGTGCTGAGCCGCTCCAATGTGATCCCCGGCACTTTGAAGCTCGAATTGACCGAAAGCCTCGTCATGGAGAATCCCGAATATGCCGCGCAAATGCTGACCCGCATCCGCGAGCTTGGGGCCGGTCTTTCGCTCGACGATTTCGGCACCGGCTATTCGTCCCTTGCTTATTTGCAACGGTTTCCGTTCGATACGATCAAGATCGACCAATCCTTCGTGCATCAAAATGGCAATGGAGCCCGCCCCGTGATCCTGCGCTCGATCGTATCGCTCGCCCATGATCTCGGCATGGAGGTCGTCGCGGAAGGCGCGGAAACCGAGTCCGATGCCATCGAGCTTTATCAGCTCGGCTGCGAATATGCGCAAGGCTATGCCTTCGGCAATCCGATCAGCGCCATCGAAGCGCGCAAGCTAGTCGGGGCCGCGACGGCCGCCGCGTAGTCCAATCCCGCGGAACCGTCCGGCGTTCTTATTGTCTCACGACAGCCGTTGATCCCGCGCATGGACAGGACGCAAGTCCTGCACGGTTCCCGGTAAAATCCGGCCAAGGAACGCCGCGACGGCATCCCCATACCGATGGAACACCAAGCCAGCGCCGATCACGAGGAGTCCGATGCCCGACAAGGCAAACGGAAAGAGGAACGAATCCTTGAAGACATCCTCCGCCAGATATCCGAGATAAAGGCTGATGCCGAAGGCTCCGAACACCGCATAAGCCCGGCGCATCAAGAACAGCGAAAGAAACACCAGACCGACGTTGATCAGGCAATAGATAGCCTTGCCGATATCGCTGCCACTGTTCTGCGCGGTCAAGCCGCCCCAAAAGGCCATCAGGCCAAAAAGATGCAGCCAATAGGCGAAGTCGCCACCCCGCCAGCGACGGAGATCGACGAGCCAAGCGATGGCGAGAACAAGAAAACCAAACATAACGCTGACGTTGGCGCGCTGTTCATAGGTGAACTCCTCGCTGTGCAAGAGCCATGGCGTCAGATCCATCGACATGAACCACAGCGCGAAGGCGGCGGGCATGACCAGGAACGGGAACGGAAAAAACGCGAGCGCGACGAGCGCGGCAAGGACGGTACCAATCTCCATCGGAAGCCAGCTCGCCCGAACCCAGACGTAAAAGTCATGATAGGAGTGTGTGTCGCTCGGATCATTTCCGGTCGCGGCCTGAATGCCATAGATGAACAGCGGGACCATGCCGACCGCGCAGGTGGCAAGAAGCCCGCCGGGCGTTCGCAACCCACGAACGCGCCATAGATAAGCTCCCGCCACTGTAAAACCGATCGCATAAACAACCGAGGTCGCAATCAAAGCCTTCGGTCCCCAGGCACTGAAGGCTTGCGTGGTGAAAAGACTCATCGCGCCGAGCACGATCAGCGCGCCCATATACCAGAGCACATTGACGAAATCGAAGCGTGGGGCCTGCTCTGCAGGACGGCCGGAAGCGATTCTTCGTTCGGCAAGAAAACGCGTCAAATGTTCGTAGGTCGAGGCATCGATGATCCCGGCCTCGAAAGCAGCCCGCAGATCGTTGTCCTTGAAATTTGAAGCCGCCATGAGAGTTTCCCGGAGAAGACGAACGGGGGGATATTCAGCGCAATATGAACACTAGGCAATCGGAGATGCTGTGTCCTCTTGCACCATCCAAAGAGATTTTCGATGGCGCCTGTCATCACGGCAGCACGGTACTGTTACGCTTATGACATCCGCAATAGCTAAGCCCTCCCTCGCGGTCAACGAATGGGAGATTCACTATGGCGGGAACATTGTTAATCCGAAATCGCTGGAGGTATAGAGCGGCCCGCGGTCTTGTTGCGGGTGGATTGAGCGCTGTGCTGGCCTGCGGTCCTGCTTGGGCCGAATCGGCGGCAAGCAAGAGCAAAGGTCCCAAGACCGTCTCGCCCATCCAGCATCTGATCGTGGTGATCGGCGAGAACCGCACCTTCGACAATCTTTATGCCACCTATGTGCCGAAACGTGGCCAGCACGTTTGGAACCTGTTGTCGCGGGGTATTGTCAACGCGAATGGCACGCCAGGCCCAACTGGGCTCTGGCCCAGCAATTCAAGATCGAGACCATCAATCCGGTTTCCTATTTCATCACCACGAACACGCTGATCAATCCCAACAAAACCGCTTATTCGTTTCTGGCGACCCCGGAGGCGGGCGGCGCGCCGCCGCAAACCGAGACATTCACTCAGTTCCAGAATGATCCGGTCGATTCGGCAACGCCCTTCGACCCCAAAACCTTTTCGCCCAGTGTGCTGGCCCAATTTACCCAAGGGATCGGGCAGAATGATCTGCATCTCCTCACGACGGGCGCCACCGGTCTCAAGAATTGCCAGCTCGACCCGGCAAAGCCGCCGTTCGCCTGCCCCGAGCCGGACACCCGCATTCCCAACTATGCGAGCTTGACCAATACCGCGTTCGAGTTGAGCGGCCCCAATCTGCCCTACGACAGCTATACGGGCGACATGGTGCATCGCCTCTTTCACATGTGGCAGCAGTCGGACTGCGATGTCGCGAATGCGACCAAGACCGACCCGGCCGGATGCAAGAGCGATCTATATCCCTATGTCGGCACCGCACGCGACGATTCCGGCGGCAATGCGCTGGGCTTCTACAATGTTCAGAAAGGCCAGGCGCCGCTCTTCAAATGGCTTGCCGACAATTACACCATCGGCGACAATTACCATCAGCCCGACATGGGCGGCACGGGCGTGCAGCACACCATGCTGGGCACCGCCGACAACATCTACTGGGAGCAGTCCGGCAGCCTGCCAGCGCAGCCGCCAGCGAAACGCATCGCCGATCCGACGCCCAAAAGCGCCACCAATGTCGCATTCGTGAACGACGAACGCTGGATCAAATGCGGCGATCCGGCGGCAGCCGGCGTCAAGCCGATTATGGATTATTTGAAATCGCTGCCGTGGCGGCCGGATTTGACAGCATCAAATTGCGATCCGGATCGCTACTATGTGATCAACAACACCCGTCCCGCCTATCTTTCGAACGGCGACATCAACACCGTGGGAATCACGGCGGGTACGGTGGCGCCTCCGTCGACGGTGCGGACAATCGGCGACGCCCTCAACGAAAAAAATATCGACTGGGCGTTTTTTGGCGGCGGCTACAATGCGGCGGCGCGCTTCGACAGCGGCTCGACCAATCCGATCGACATCATGATCGGCACCGGCGGAGATTGGTACTGCGACATTTGCAATCCATTCCAATATGCGAAGTCGATCATGGGCGATCCGGCGCAGCGCAAGGCACATATCAAGGACGTGATCGACTTCTTCGGCGATCTCGATCACGGCCAACTGCGCCCGGTCTCCTACGTCAAACCGGACAGCTTTGAAGACGGCCATCCCGGCTACTCGAAACCCGATCTGTTCGAAGCGATGATCAAGAAGATCCTCGATGGGCTTCATGCGCAACCGAAGCTTTTCGCCAACACCGCGGTCGTGATCACCTTCGACGAAGGCGGCGGCTATTGGGATTCGGGCTTCATCCAGCCGATCGATTTCTTCGGCGACGGGCCGCGCATTCCATTGGTCGTCGTGTCGCCGTATTCACGCGGCGGTCGCGTGGTGCATACTTATGAGGATCACGCATCGGTCGTGAAATTCATCGAACGCAATTGGGGTCTTGCTCCCCTCACCGGCCGCAGCCGCGACAATCTGCCAAATCCTCTCGCGACTTCGGACAATCCCTATGTGCCGACCAACATGCCCGCGATTGGCGATTTGTTCGACATGTTCCAATTCACAGACCGCGACCATTAGGACTTTGGCGCACAGAAAATCAAAACAGGCGCCGGTCCGCGATTGGGCCGGCGTCTGTCCCCCATAGGCACTCCTCTATTTCAGTCCGAGCTTGTCGAGCGGTGGCCCTGGAAAGGTCGCGTAAGGGAGCGCGCCCCCGGGGGCTCCCAACAATTCGCGCACTGCCCGCACCGCCTGATCGATCGCCGAATGCGCATAGGCATAAGCGCCAGCATCGGAATTGGCGATCGCGATCTTGCCCCAGCCCCGCCGCGATGTCTCGATCGGCAACGCGCCCGAGGGCCAGTACAAATCCCACGGCCGCATATATTCATACGCATAGCCATGCGACCAACGGTTGATCGCGATGGCCTCGATATCGCGAGCCGGATCAAAGCCGCCGGTCCCAAGTGCCCGCGCCAGAAGATCGCGGATATGAAACTCCGCCTCGGCGAAGCTCAGCGCGGTGAGCGCCTGGCGGCCCGCCCGGCTCTGCTCTCGCGCTGGTTGACCCTTCTCGCCCAGCACAGTCTTGGCAAGGTGAAGCAGGACAGGCTCATCCGGTCGGTCCACGAAGCGGTAGCCGCCAATGCTGACCGGATAGTCAAGATGGCAATCTTCCCACCAGCCGCCCGGCACGGTGAACCGGTTGACACCAAGCTTCGCCATCGGCTCCCAAGACCGCAGCAGCACATTGGCATACATCAAAGGAACCTTGTGCTGGTCGTTGAGCGCCTCGATTTGAGCGGCCGGAAGCTCGTTGGCGAGGAGCGGGATCGCCCGGTGCCAGCACGCAAGGATCGCATGACCGGCGCTCACCTTGCGCAGCCTTCCCCCGGCGGCGTAACACGCCTCCACGGTGTCACCCGCATGGCCAATCCTGACGCAAGGCGCATTGAGACGGATGCGGATGTTGTTTTCCGGACGGTCGAGACGCGCATAATCCGTCTCGGCCAGGACCAGATCTTCGATTGAGGCCCCTGGCACCGCCTCTGGGATGAGCTTGCGAACCAGCGCCCTGGCCAGTGAGGCATTGCCGTCGGGAAAATGATAAATATAAGAATCGGGATTCTTCTGGTTCAGCCGTCCGCTCGGACTCAGCGCCGCATCGACGGCATCGCCCAAATCCATCGCATCGAAGCCGGGGTTTCCAATGGCCCGCGCATCGAGACATGACACGGCATCGATACCGGCGCCGAAATAGGCCTTGGTCGTGTCTTCGAAATAGGCCGCGACCTGCGGATGCAAGCCCAAGATCTTCAAAAGGAAGGCTTCGTAGGTCGTCTCCGATAGGAGGGCGATCTTGTCCCTCCGGCTTTTGCCCGGAAACGGATCAACTGGCGAATCGATGAGCGCGATTAGATCGCTTTTCGCCTTGCCATCGAGCGGGCTGCGCGTCACCCATTCGGCCGCACCGCCTTCTGTGCGGACCAAGGCATCGGTGCCAAAGTTTTCGCGGGCAAAGAAGGCGGCCTCCCCAAGGCCACGGTCCTTCGCCCAGCTCTGATCAAACCATGTCTCGAATTTCCTAAGGTCGATTCCAACATCGGCGATCAGCTGCGCGACAGCGGGCGAGAAGTAACTTGGCGATTGCAGGGATTCGGAGCCGCCATAGCCGATGATGCGGCGGCCATTCGCGGCGGTAAATTCATTGCGCCTGGCGTGGCCGCCAAAATCCTCGGAATTGTCCAAAATCAAGATGCGCGATCCTGCGCCCGCTTGTTGCTGAAATTGGAAGGCCGCGGCAAGGCCGCTGATCCCTGCCCCCACAACAATCAAATCGTAGTGTTCGCCGCTCGCCTCCGGTGAGCCAGCCTTTTCCCAAAAACTTTTGTCGCGGAGCGCGTGCATCACCGCGAAATTATGATCGGTCTGCCCTTGAAATTCTCCACCAGGGAGGGCGCCAGAAGCGAGGGGAAAACCGGCGAGGGACGCTCCCGCGCTGACCACGACGCCATTGATGAAATCCCGCCGGCTGATCGGCCGGAGCATGCCCAAAGCCCGCTCATAGTCGGACGCCGCCATGCTAGGAACGCCTGACTAGCGGGAGAAGGGACTCTGTCATTCCTATCGTTTAGATCGCCCCGGAGCCTTAGCCAAGCCTGATCGCGCCTTAACTCCTATTGTCCCGTCGCGATGATGTCCTGTTTTCAGCCCACGCGGCTCAATTTCGCGCATCTGTTTTCCTTACGTGGCGGCTTTCTTCCAAGTAGACACGGCTTTCCTCCTGTGCCCAAGTCAGTGTGCGATGATCAAACCCGGCTTCGATCATCGGCTTTATCACCGAGAAATAAGGGGAAATGTCGAAATCATGTGGAGTGAAAAGCCTATGGTTGCGGATATGAAAGATTTCCGCCCGGGCGTATTCACTTTGAAGTGTGGCGAGTTTGTCCCCTGCGATTTCTATCTGCGGAAGGATTGGATATCGGATTGAGTGAAAAGCTTGGGCAATTAACGTCGAGCAGATGGCACGCGTCGGCGAACCAGCTCCAAGGGCGATCATTCGCCGCCGGAATCGCACCGGCACCGGCGGTGTGGGAAGCAAGTAGCGAACAAGATCGACAATGTTTTTCAAGTCGTAGGTGAACCCAATCCGCTCAACAACGAAGCTGATGACTGCTTCTATATCTTCGCTGGCCAGCCCCACAGGACGGCAAATCCGGCTATGCGATAGCCCGTATTTCGACAGCGGTGAAGAAATAACTCCTTCTTCGAGTTCGGCTTCAACGAGGACGTGCGGCTCACCGTCCGGCTCGTGGCGATCGATGATCCGGCCAACATAAAGTGCAGCGTGCGACCAAGTCGATTGGGTGAGATATCTGATCGCCGACGATATTCGCGAGTTGCCTTCAACGAGAAGAATGTCCCCTGGTTGCAGGACTTGGGCGAGACATTGGGGGTCGCAGGTGACGATGGGGCGGTAGCTCTTGATTGGCGCAGACAGAAAGTGAGCGAGCCTGCGGCTGACGGTATCGAGAATTCGGTTCACAATCCTACTCCACCGAACGAGAGATCACCGCCAGTTTCGCTAGACGCGTTAGTCCGGCGCGATGGTAATTCGTCCCGTCATGTTCGGATGAAAGCGGCAATAATAGTCAACGATACCCGCCTTCGTCAGCACCAAGCTCGCGGAATTGTCCGGCTCGATCATCACATCGAAGCCGCCGCGCACGGTTGCCGTATGCGCGACGATGTCCTTGTTCCTCCACACGACGGTGTCGCCAACCTTTGCTGTAATTTCCACCGGCGAAAAGATCAGCCCGTCGATCGTAACTTGGATCGTTAAGGCGTGCGCCGGGACGGAAGTCATTCCCAATATGATTGCCGCAAATCCGGCAAGAACCCGTCCCGGCAGCATAGGAAGCTCCTTGCGTCTTACTTTAGCGCGGCTTCAACGGTTTCGGCGTGCTTTTCGTGCCCTTGGAAGATTTTAAGGCCGGTCTGCAGCAGACTCTTAAGTTCGGGATTGCTGGCGTCCGGAATAAGCGTCGTCGCGAGCGCACCATTGACTGTTTTATGATAGGCAACCTCGTTCGCGACATAAGCCTTATCGAAATCTGTGCCATTGAGCTTCGACAACTCCGCCCGTTTGTCCGCCGCTTGCTTCGTCAAGGCACGGCTGGTGTCATTATCTTCCGGTGTGACCTTGAGTTTCGCAACGAGTTCGAGCGCTTGCTTGTTTACGGCCTCATGATCGCGCACCATATCCTCGGCGAAGGCCCGCACGTCTTTGTTTGTGGATTTCGATATGGCGTTCTTGGCGGCCTCGATATCGAGTTGTCCCGCCGTGTAGGCAATGTGGGCGATCTGTGGATCGGTTGGCTTGGCGGCGCCTTGAGCGAGGGCCGCGCCGCTTAGCAAACAAGTCGCAGCAATCGTTGTGCTCAATCGGACTCGCATGACATACTCCTGACCTTTGCTAACGGACGCTCAAAATCGTCCGGGTTTATCTGTTGACGCTCCGTTAGATGATCGCTGTGCAGAAAAGTTCCCGGAAAGAGATTGTCACATTGACTGCGCGCAGGTGATTCCAGGCCGAGCCTCAAACCGCCATGCTGAGGAATTCCTGGCGCGTCAGCGGATTGTCGCGGAAGCAGCCCAACATACTGCTGGTGACCAGATCTGAATCCGGCTTATGCACGCCGCGAGTCGTCATGCAGTGATGCGAGGCCTTGACGATGACAGCAACGCCTTGAGGTTTAAGGACATCATTGATCGAATTGGCGATTTGCGCCGTCATCTTTTCCTGGATTTGCAGACGCTTGGCGTAAACCTCAACCACGCGGGCAAGCTTGCTGATACCAACCACACGGCCGTTTGGAACGTAAGCCACCCAAGCCTGCCCGATAATCGGCGCCATGTGATGCTCACAATGACTCTCGAAGCGGATGCCGCGCAGTACGATCATTTCGTCATATCCTTCGATTTCCTCGAACGTTTTTTGCAGAAATGCGACTGGGTCCTGGGCATAACCGGCAAAAAACTCTTCGAACGCGCGGGCCATGCGATCAGGAGTCTCGATCAAACCCTCCCGTTCTGGGTCGTCGCCGGCCCAGCGAATGATGGTCCTAAACGCAGCTTCGACATCAGCCCGGCTAGGGCGATCAATCCCTGCCTGCGGGGGCCTAATCCCTTCCAGCGCGTGCACATTTGAACTCATTGCGTTGCTCTCCTCTCGAAGGGCGCCGGAACAGCTTAGGGGCTGCTGATGAGCTGGCCCCGTTCGACGAATGGCGCGTTGAAATGTTGTTGGAAATTATCGCAGAAGCAGGAGGCGTTGCAGCACGGCATGGGTCATGCGCTCGCAACGCTTGCCGGCGAAGGGGAATGCGTCCATCAGAACGGGGCCGATTTGCTTGTCGAGTTCCTCGCGCACGAGCTTGCGCGCGCGGTGCAGCCGAGTCTTCACCGTGTCCGGCGGCAGATGGAGGAGGTTCGCGGTTTCCTCGACGCTCATGCCTTCGATGACCCGCGTCATGAACACGATTCGAAAGATCTCGGGCAAATTGTCGGTCGCCCGCTCGACAAGCTGCAGAATTTCCCGTTGTGCCATCGTTCGTTCCGGATCCCCGCTTGTTCCCATGTGAGGGAATTTGATGATCTCTGCCTGGCTGCGTGGCGCGTCAAAAATTTCGAGGCCAACCGCCGGACGCTGGCGCCGCAAACGCCCCAAGGCTTCGTTCATGGTGATTCTGGAAAGCCATGTCGCCAGACTCGAATCCCCGCGAAAGCTGCCAAGATGGGTAAACGCTTTGACATAGGCTTCCTGGACGGCGTCCTCGGCTTCGCTCTCGTTGCGCAAAATACCGCGCGCGATCCGGTACAGGCGGCGGTTGTACCGCTCCATGATGGTGCGGAACGCCGCGTCGTCGCGGTCAAGGGCCCGCCGGACGAGTTCGGCATCGGCGGATTGGGCGGCGACATCTGGCGCGGGCGCTACTCTCATAAGGGGCTTCCTTTCACCCGGTTAGATGCGGCGGCAGGCGAAAGGTTCCCCGACCCGTCCCGTGATTGCGGCCGTGTCGCTCCATTTTCAGCCGCCTGTGGTCATTCAACGTACCGCCGCATCGATGCGACCGCTCCATTCAGACAGAGGCGCTACCGACAAACAAATGTGTGATGCGTTCGTGCGCGTCTGTCAGGTGAAAGCCGTGCTGCTCGATGTCGCTCAGGCAAGTGTTCACGTCGATGCCACGTTACGGTTCATCAGGGAAAACATGTCGAGCGTCTTGAACGAAGACCAAGGTGCGTAGCGCTCTGGAAGATTGTTGCCTGTTTCATCTTCGGTAAAGCCGAATTACGCGTCCGGGACCTCTGAAAATGTTTTCCTCCCATGAGTCTTCGTCAACTCTGTCACTTTATGATGTGCAAAAATCAAGAATTCTGCACCGGCGATTTTGACCGGAAAATCTAGGGTTTTTGAGAACTCGTGCGGGTGCCGCTCGCGCAGCGGTTTGTTTTAGCTTTGACGAGATACCAACTAGTCGGTATGTTAATCGGCGTGACAAGCCAAGCACCCCATGAATCCAAGACGAAGCTCCTGAACGCAGCGCTGAACGTGATCCGCGCCAAGGGCTATTCCGCGACGACGGTCGACGACATTTGCCACACGGCGGGCGTTACCAAGGGCAGCTTTTTCCATCACTTCAAAAGCAAGGATGACCTCGCGCTGTCAGCCGCCGCTTATTGGGGCGAAATGACCGAGGGTTTTTTTGCTTCCGCGCCCTATCATCAATCGAAAGACCCGTTGGAGCGGTTGCTCGGCTACGTCGATTTTCGCGGGGAGATTTTGCAAGGCGACTTGCCAGACTACACCTGTCTACTCGGCACCTTGGTTCAAGAAACCTACGCGACGCATCCCGACATTCGCGCCGCTTGCGACAAGGGCATGTCAACGCACATTGACATTTTGACGCGCGACATTGAGGCCGCGAAGCAAATTTACGCGCCTGAAGCGCCGTGGAGCGCGGCAAGCGTCGGCTATTTCATCCAATCGGTTTTGCAGGGCGCCTTTATCTTCGCCAAGGCAAAGCAAGGCCCAGAGGTCGTGCGCGAGAGTCTCGCGCACTTGCGGCGATACCTCGGGCTTATCTTCAATCAGCCGCGCAACGCTAGCAGAAAGGAAAAGCCATGAGCGAGAAGATCACCGTCGAAACAAAGATCGCGGCACCTGTTGGGCAGGTCTGGCGCGCTTACACAACTCCAGACGACATCAAGCACTGGAATGCGGCGTCGGATGACTGGCACACAACCAAATCCACGGTCGATCTCCGTGTCGGCGGGGAATTCACGTCGCGCATGGAGACCAAAGACGGCAGCTTTGGCTTTGATTTCGCCGGAACGTACACCAAGATCATGCCTGACAAGCTGATTGAATTTAACTTTGGAGACCGTACCTGCGCCGTCGAGTTCTTGGCCGACGCAGGCGACGTAACGGTGCGCGTCACGTTCGAACCCGAAAAAGAGAATTCCGTAGAAATGCAGCGCGGCGGCTGGCAAGCGATTTTGAACAACTTCAAAAAGTACGTTGAGGCGCAACGCGCCTAGCCGGCACTTGAACGAAGCGACAGGCGTAGGCGGCTTCTTCGTCTTTGCCGTGCAAAAATCAAGACTTTTGCACGCGATTCGGCTGCTGAAAAACACGGTGGTTTCTCCGGGCAAAAATGAGGTGCAAAACAGATTGCGGCTTATCTGCCGGCGATCCGAGGCGGCTTAGCCGCCTGGTTGGGCAACCGACGTGCCGGAAAACCGGGGTCTATCGTGGCGCGCATTTTGCTTGCCGCGCAATCGCACCCAAAGCACTCCGGGCGATGTATGCGGGCTTGTAAGGTTTTGGGCTCCAATCGTACCAAATCGTTTCACGTGAAACGTTTTGGTACGATGGCTCAGCTGGTCGAGCGGGGCCGGCGCCAGCGGCCGAACATCGCGACCGCAAACACAAGCGCCGCCCCTATTGGGCCGTCCCAGGTGTCATAGTCCGGCCAGCGCGGGCGGAGCCAGCTGGCGAGCATGGGATCGGTCGTCAAAAGATCGCCGGCAATCCAGCCGAGCAGTGCCGCACCCGCCCAGACAAGCAGCGGAAACCGGTTCAGCAGCGCAAGCACGAGCGCGGATCCGAAGATGATCAGCGGAATCGACAGAGCGAGGCCGAACAGGATCAAAAGTTTCGATCCTTTCGCCGCGGCGGCGATCGCCATCATATTGTCGAGCGACATGATGGCGTCCGCCACGACAATGATGCGGATGGCGGACCACAGGGACGCGGCCTCTCGCACTGGCTTTTTTTGTGGCTCGTCCTCGCTCGCGAGCTGGATCGCGATCCAAAAGAGCAAAATCCCGCCGACGATCTTCACGAATGGCAGGCCGAGCAATTCGACGACCAAAAGCGTAAAGACGACGCGCAAAGCGATCGCAACGCCGGACCCGAGCGTGATTCCCAGCATCCGTTGCCGTTTGGGCAGCGACCGGCAGGCCAGCGCGATGACGACGGCATTATCGCCCGAGAGGAGAAGATCGATCCAGATAATCTCGAGCAACGGCAGCCACGCGGTCGGCAAGGCAAGGTCCATGGGGTTGGGCTAGGTCATCGGTCGCGCGAGGTCAAGCGCCAGGCTCACGTGTGGCCCCTTCACAAAATCGTGGTGCAAGAGATGCGGGCGGAGATTTCGGGCGGTGACTAAAATTGTGATCAGGGCGGCGCGGGTCAGACCGGCGAGATTTTCCTGACGGTCTCGCGGCGTCTTTTTTGGCCGGGCAAGGCGGGCGAGACGCGGCACATGGAGGAAGCCGATCGCGCGGGCCTGTGAGCGCGACAGCGACAGATAAAGCATCTCGTTACAGACATAATCGCCAGCATTGACCGACAAACGGGCGCGCAAGCTGGCGCGGCGAAGCGCGGCTTCGATTTGGCGGGCTGGAAAGGTGGCGCGCTTGGAATGGGCTGCACCGGCAACGATGACCCGGCATGACGCGCGGGCGCCAGACGTGTCGCAGTGAAGTAGGCTCACACGGTTCAGCGCCCGCGTCTCAACGCTGAGGTATTTCCGGCGTGCGGCCAGACCGAAATGCAATATTGCGTCAGGACGAAGCGCCTTCTCGAGTTCTTCGAGTTTTTGCGCGGCTCCCGCAAAATGGACTGGCAGGAGCGCAACGTCGAGCGCGATGCCGAGGCGCGCCAGCCTTGCTTTATGATTTGCGAGCGCGCGAATGAGCGGTGCCGTCGGGTTGTCGCGCGCACCCGGAAACCGCCCGAAGCCGGTCACGAGAATGCGCAATGGCCAAGCTTTCACAGGCACCCCAGGTTCCACCGGTTTCCCCCGTAACGGTCGCATTACCGACATTTTTCGCGGCGACAAGGGGGTGCCTGGAAAACCGCATGACCGATGCCCACCTTGTCCTTGAGAGTAAGGTTCGCCGCATCCCTTAAAATCGTGGTGCCCCAGTATTTAGGAACAAACTTGAACCCAAGCGCGACGTCACGAGAAAACATGCCTCGCATTTGCCGGCGTCGCCTGCCGCCGGAGCAGCCGCTTTTCGTGCGGCTGCTCTGTGGTGTGGTCGCGGGCGGTGCCTTGATCCTTGCCGCTGGCTGCGCCTCCATGGGCCTAACTGGCGTCAGCGAGCCCGCGGCGGAGCCGCGCGCGATCGCCATGTTTGTCGCCTCGACCCGCAAGGGCGAACACGGTGCCTCGAATGAAACCGCCGTCGAAGGCGGGGCGCGGTTTTCCTTGCAGCAGATCGGCGTTCCGCCGGATCATGCGCCGGGCAAGGTGGAGCGGCCGTCGTTCGGATCGGAAGATCCGCAAAAGCATTTCGTTGCCGTCAGCCGCCGGGTGCTCGACGAAAACGAGTTTTTCAGCGAACTCGCCAGCCATATTTCGGGGCGCATCGGCTCGAATCGCGATGTTCTCATCTATGTCCATGGCTTCAACACGAGCTATGACGAGGCGCGGTTCCGTCTCGCTCAGATCGCTGCAGATGGGCGTTTCGGCGGCGTCGTCGTCCTTTACACCTGGCCGGCGGCAGGAAGTCTTCTCGATTACGGCGCCGCCAAGGAAAACGCGACCACCTCTAGGGACGCCTTGACCAAGCTTATTCACCGGGTTGCCGAATTACCTGACGTTGGCCGCGTCCATGTACTGGCGCATTCCATGGGCGCTTGGCTCGCCATGGAAGCTTTGCGGGAAAATGCGATTTCCGGAAGCCCGGACCTTAACGGCAAGCTCGGCGACGTCATGCTTGCCGCGCCCGACATCGACTTGAACGTTTTCCGCCAGCAGCTCGCACGGCTTGACGCCTCGCATGTCTCGGTTCTCGTCGCCTCCAACGATCGGGCGTTGTCCATTTCCCGCACGTTGGCCGGTGACCGGCCGCGCCTGGGCGGGCTCGACCTCAACAACCCCAGTGACAAGGCGGCGCTCGACGAGCTTGGGATTAAGGCCTATGATTTGTCCGCGGAGGCAACTGGCCTCATCAGACATGGCACCTACGCCGACGCTCCCCAGGCGGTGCGGACGATCGCGTCGCAAATTACGTCATCGCGGCCCCAGGACGCCAATACTCAGGCCGTGCTGGGTGACAGACCTGTCGATTCCAAAATTGTCACCACACCCCTCGCCCCCTTGAATGGGACGCCCGCCTCCGCTGCCCCGCCGCAATAATAGCCACGAAGGCCCAGCTTTCCAGTTTGGTTGCGGGCAAAGACAGGGAACTTTTGCTTCAACAACGCGTTCATTAAGGGTCGCGGCCGGCCCGGGTGTGGCTGTGATGTTACGAGCCATGTGGGTTTTGATGGGTCCCGGCGGCCAATTCGATTCACTCGGCATGCTTCATTAAATCAGAAATGTTCCGTTGACGATGTTCGGAACGATGAATTTAAGAATTTCTTTAATTTAAAATATTGTTTTCAAAGATCCGGCTGTAAGGGAATTATATTCCATATTTTTCTTGCTTCGCCCTGATTGTCCGACCTGGATTGAAAAATTATACTGTTCGTATACTGTTTACAAATCGATTCGTGAACAGCTATTCACAAGGAATTGAATCTCCTCACGAGGAGGTGAGGTGCTTTGAAACTCAATCTGTGATCTTTATTGCATAGCAGCATGAATATCTTTGTTGACGTCATACCAGTGTTAGATTTATCGTTCATTCTGTCAGTAATAGTTATCTGTGAAGCTTGAGTTTAACTTTTCACAAAGGGGTGTCGTCGCCGCTTGTTCGTATTCAACGTCTTATGCCCGCAAAGCGAGGGAATTGTTATGTGTTTGATCGCTGAAATCATCCATACGTGTTCGCACGAAAAGGTCGCCCAGGCAGCCGTTGCATCTTTGGGGTCCGAATTCGCGGGCAGGGTCGGTGTCACCGCCGAAACGTTTGGATTGTCGGTCGGCGCATTTGCGGCTCGCGCGGTTCGTGAATTCGAAAAAAGCGTCGGCGAACAGGAGAAAAAAGCCCTCCGCGCAATCATGGACCGCACGGATCAGCCGATCCTGACGGGGCTTCAGGCGATTTTGCAGCCGATCGTGGATGTTGACGACCCTGCATCGGAATTGCAGGCGCTCATAAATCCGGCGGAAAGCCGGGCAGAACAGAAAAGGTCTTCGTCTCGAATCTGGCCGAAGAGCCCAAAGCCGGTCGATTTTTCATTCGGTTGAGCGGCATACAATCCATTCGGGACCAAGGCATCAATTTGCGGCGCGGCGCGCCCAAGGTCTCGTCCGCTCGGGAATTTCTGGCCCGAGCGCGGGTTGATAGAAAGTCTTGATACGGGGTCTGCGGCCCGTTTCCAGCAATTGGATCGTCACCGCATCCTCGATCTCGAAACTATCGAAGCCGCAGCGGGCCAGCAATTGCAACTGGTCGAACAAGATCTCGCCGCGCGCCCGGAGCTCGCCCTGATATTTATAGGCCCCGCGAAGCTGACGGGCGAGCGAATAACCGCGCCCGTCCGTGAATTTGGGAAACGCAACCACGATCAAGGCGAACAGCGAAAAATCAGACGCAATCGCCTGTAGGTCGTGTCCTGGTTTCAAAACCTCTCCCGGCTCAAGAAGCAGGCCAAGCGGACGATCCTTAAGCGCCAGCGCGCGGACCGCCAGCCATTGCGGCAGCGTCAGAATGATTTTGCCGTCCGGCGGCAGCTCTTCTGCTGGCGCGAGAAAGCGCCAGTCGTCCACGACAAAACCATCAACTTTGAATATTGCCATCGTTAAATATCCGCGCCGGCGAAAAGCGGCAAAGTGTGAAGCCCGCATTCGACTTTGGCCGTTCCGCGCCAGCGTCCTGCGCGCGGGTCTTCGCCAGGCTTGACCGGCGACGTGCAAGGCATACACCCAATTGACAGAAAACCTTTGTCCACGAGCGGATGGCGCGGCAAGTCGAAGGCGTCGAGATAGTCCAGAATCTTGACCGCCGGCCAATGGGCAAGCGGATTGACTTTGATGCGGCCGCCTTCGGATTCGAGCAAGGCCAATTCCCCCCGCGATTGCGCCTGAAACCGTTTGCGGCCGGTAATCCAGGCATCATAGCCTTCGAGCGCCTCGGCCAAGGGCAGCACCTTGCGAATTTCGCAACAGCGGTCGGGATTGCTCGCCCAAAGGAAATTTTCGGGGTCCTCCGCGGCAAGCAACGCCGGTTTGGGACCTATGGAAATTACCTTTTCAAGACCAAGATGGGCGACGAGTTCATCCCGATAGACGAGTGTTTCCTCGAACAAGACCCGCGTGTCGATGAACAATACAGGCATCGCTTTGTCGATTCGCGAAACCATGTGGAGCAGCACGGCGGAATCGGCGCCAAAACTCGAGACGAGCGCGATACGGCCCGGAAATAGATCCTTGATCACGACACGCAGAAATTCAGCCGTTTCCAGTCCCACCAAAGCCGCATTAAGCCGCGCCGCTTTTTCCGAAGCTTCAAGGATGGCAGCCTCATTCGCGGCCATAAAGCGCCTCCTTGAACGGCGCCATCCCGATTCTCCGGTATGCCGCCAGAAAATCCTCCGCCGAGTTCGTGCGGTATTTCAAATAAGTGTCAACAACGGTCTCGATGGCATCGACAACGTCCTCGGACGAAAAACCACGGCCGGTGAGCGTCCCCACATTGCATAGCTCATCGGCGGAGCCCCCGAGTGTAATCTGATAGGCCTCGGCGCCGGTCTTTTCGAGGCCGAGTATTCCTATGTGGCCAACATGGTGATGCCCGCAGGCGTTGATGCAGCCAGAAATATTGATCTTGAGTTCGCCAATGTCACGCGCCCGCGCACCATCGCCAAACCGCTCTGAAATGCGCTGCGCGATGGGAATCGAACGGGCGGTGGCCAGCGCGCAAAAATCAAGGCCCGGGCAAGAAATAATGTCGGTCACAAGGCCGGTGTTGGCGGTTGCAAGACCGTGACTTGCGAGGCGATCGTAGAGCTCGGGCAAATCATCCAGGGCGACATAAGGCAGAACTAGATTCTGTTCATGAGCGACTCTGATCTCATCGGCCGAAAATTTCTCGGCAAGGCTGGCAATCGCGTCCATCTCGTCGGCGCTGGCATCGCCTGGAATGCCGCCGATGGGTTTCAAGGAGACATTGACGATCGCATAGCCGGGCATTTTGTGCGCGGCGATGTTTTGCGCCACAAAACAGGCAAACGCCGGATCGCTGGCTTTCCGCCGCGCAAACGCCAAGGAATGATCCCCTCGCGCGGCTAAGTCGGGTGGTGCGAAATAGGCGCGGATGCGGTCGATTTCCGCTTGCGGCAAGGTCAGACCGGCATCGCGATGATTGGCAAATTCCGCTTCGACTTCGTCTCGAACGGCATCGGCACCTTTCTCATGCACCAGGATTTTGATGCGCGCCTTGTATTTGTTGTCGCGGCGCCCTTCGAGATTATAGATGCGCAGGATCGCGTCCGTGTAGGCGAGGAGATCTTCCTTTGGCAGGAAGTCGCGGATCTTATGGGCGATCAAAGGGGTGCGGCCGAGGCCGCCGCCAACATAGACGCTAAACCCGATTTCGCCCTTGGCGTTCTTGACGATCTGATACCCAATATCGTGAACCTGGATCGCGGCGCGATCCTTGGCGGCGCCATTCACCGCGATCTTGAATTTGCGCGGCAGAAACGAATATTCCGGATGCAGCGACGACCATTGCCGCAGAATTTCGGCATAGGGGCGCGGATCTTCGATTTCATCGGCCGCGGCACCTGCAAATTGGTCGGCGGTGACGTTGCGGATGCAATTTCCCGAAGTCTGGATGGCGTGCATTTCGACGTCCGCCAGTTCCTCCAGAATGGCTGGGCAATCTTTGAGCGCCGGCCAGTTGAACTGGATGTTCTGGCGGGTAGTGAAATGGCCGTAGCCCTTGTCGTAACGCCGCGCGATGAAGGCGAGTTTGCGCATTTGCCGCGACGACAAGGTGCCGTAAGGAATTGCAATGCGCAGCATATAGGCGTGCAATTGCAGATAAACGCCATTCATTAGCCGCAGCGGCCGGAACTTTTCCTCGTCCAATTCGCCCGACAAGCGGCGTGCCACTTGGTCGCGGAACTGCGCGACGCGCGCGGCCACAAAGTTTTTGTCGAATTCATCGTAGCGATACATGCAAGCTCCGCTCCGCCCGGGCATCCAGCTGGCGACACCTCGAGCGCTTCAAATCTGTTGCTTATGGCGCAAATTCGCCGGAAAGGCCGGTAGCGCCGATCAGCTCGGGCCTTCGCGGGCTTTCCTGTTCCGGAATTCTTGATCGCGGCTTCGTCTCTGGCTTGAGTGTATTGTCCGGAACCGGATTTGCGGCATCTGCAAAAACGCGGCTTTGGGGCAAGAAATCGACCGTCGGACCCCGCGCGCGGATCGACTCGCGCAAGGTCAGCGGCCGCCGTCCGCCCGCCTCATCCGTCACATCGACGAGGCTAGGCTCGACGATGAGATTGCGCTTGGCGTCGTCCCGCCCCGCGGCCAGCCCGGTCTCCGCCTCCGCTTTGCTCGCAAAGAGCTTTGCTTCGTTGAGCTGCTCCGTCCAGGTGCCCTCCTGGCCAAGATAGACCACAATCCCGTCGGTGAGGCGATTTGCTGTGATAACCTGAGACATGCCGAAAACTCACGGGAACTCAATTTCAACTTCCTATATAGTGCAATTAACACCATTTGGCGAGTGTTTAAAACAATATACTGATCTAATATGTGAAATAGATCATTCGCCCGTACCAAAAGCGCTTTAGCTGTCTTTCAAATAGTCGTGCACCACCTCGCCAAGGCCGAGCGTCAAGTCGGTGACAAAATGGGTGGCCGACACCACGCCGCGCACCGGCAAGCGGGCAACGTCACACAAGGCATGCTCGAAAAGCTCGATGGCGGCGGGGCCGGACCACGCGCCTTTCAAGGTGACATCTTCCAGATAATAGCGCACGAGCTCGCAGATTCGCGGCGTGCAATCGACATGCGGGATGATTTTGATCATGAAACTGGGCTTCGCGAGGCTCTTGATGAGCGGCGCCGGATCGATCTCGCGGTGCTTGTAGCCCATGGTGGCGGACACGCACAGAACTGAGCCGTAGTGCAAGGTGCAAACCAAGGTCTCGCTCTCATGCGAGATTTTCGGCGTGGCGAGCTTTTTCGGAAAGCCCCAGATTTCGCGCCCGCCAGCGATCGGCGAATTGTCGTCGAGATACATGGCATGCACATAGCCGCCTTCCTGGACCGTCCCGTCGGGCGTCCGGAAGCGAACGGAAATAACCTGGCCGGTTTCCGTATAATCGCCAAAGCCGGTCGAATCCGGCATGCGGATGAACTCATAATTGACCGTATCGCCCACGACCTCCAGAGGCTCGGGAACGACCTCGCGCAAAAGCTCGGGATCGGTCCGGTAGCTGATGATCACGAATTCCCGGTTGTAAAATTTATAAGGGCCGCGCGGATAGGCGGGATCGGTGAGCGGCATTGCGAAAGCTGTCTTGGCGACGTCGGCAAGCTTCATCGTGCATCTCCTGGGGTTTTGATGGCGACCTATTCGCGCCCGTCGCGCGCAAGGTCGAAAGTGAACACGCCGTCACTATTTTCGGGACGTTGCAAGACCTCTTGGTGCCGCAAAGTGCGCACTGCGTCGTTGTAGCCAGATTCCCAATGCTCTTCCATGGTCCGCCTCGAAAACTCATAGTCTTTCGAGGTGCCCTCGTAATTGTGCGAGTGATAGATGAGATTGATGATGTTGTAGACTTTTTCATCCGCCTCGCCGGTGAGAAGATTGGCCTGCGGCAATTGCCGCAGCTCGTCGGGAAGCTTTTGGATGAGGTGGTGGACCGCTCGGCGCAGCAGCTGTGAGTGCTTGAATTCGTCGGTGGCGGCCCGCGTGCGGCTCGAAAAGTGGATCTCCTTCTCGCGCAATTCGGCCTCGATCAAATTGCGCGGCAGATTGCCGCTGGCGCTCCACAAATCAATCTGAAAGGCAAGGGTATCCAGGCGCGGCCTGCCGGAGAGCACCCATTGCAACGGCGTGTTCGACACCAGGCCACCGTCCCAATAATGCTCGCCTTGAATTTCAGTGGCGGGCAGGCCGGGCGGCAGGGAGCCGCTGGCCATGACATGCTCCGGACCGATCTCATGCGTGGTGCTATCGAAATAGGTGAAATTGCCGGTGCGCACATTCACCGCGCCGACGCTGAATCGTGTGTTGCCGCAATTGATGAGGCCAAAGTCCACCAGACGTTCGAGAGTCGCTTTCAGGGGAGCGACATCGTAATAGCTCAGCGAATCACACTCACCGGGAACGAAAGGCAGCGGCGCTGGTATGCGCGGCGTGAAGAAGCCGGGCGCGCCCCATAACAAGGTGGTCATCGCGCGCAGCTGGTTCACCCAGGTGTGGGTGAAATCGTCCTTGATCTTGAGCGACGGCAGATAGGTAACACCCACCGGCGCCGTGCTGACAAGTTCCCAAAATTCGCGCAACCGCGCGACGCGCTTTTCCGGCGGGTTGCCGGCAATCAGCGCCGAGTTGATCGCGCCAACCGAGATGCCGGCCACCCAATCTGGATGTAAATTTGCTTCCGCCAGAGCCTGATAGACCCCTGCCTGATAGGCACCGAGCGCGCCGCCGCCCTGAAGCACAAGCGCGATCCGTTCGAACGGCGGCCGCGGCATATCCCGGTGCGACTTGTGCATGGGAGCGTGCGATTTCTCTTCATCGATCATGTGTGAGCTATTTCCGTCAAAGGTCCGGTTTCGAACATGGCAGCTCGCTGCGGGATGCGGCGCGTGCCAGACCATAGTGACAAAACCGCGCCTGCCGTCAACTTAGCGCAGGATCGTCAAAAATCTGAGATATTTTTGAAAAGCTTTCGCAATAACAAACAAGCCATGATTTACCTTGAATCCTCCTTGACCGGCTTTTCACGCCGGGCGGCCACCTTTTCGCCGCCACGTTCCTCCATCGCCGCCGCATGATATTTGCGCCGGATGTCGGCGAGATCGACGGCTGGTTTTGGGAACGCCATGTGAAGCTCTTCCATTGTTGCTGAAACGATTTGCGAGACCGCCAAATTGCGAAACCATTTGTGATTGGCGGGGATCACGTACCAGGGCGCGTCATGGGTGCTGGTCGCGGCAAGCGCCTTTTCGGCAGCCCGCATATAATCGTCCCAGAGGAGGCGCTCGGAATAGTCGGATTCGCTGATTTTCCAGTTGCGCAAAGGATCGTCCAGCCGCTTGCCGAAGCGGGCGAGTTGCTCCTCCTTGCTGATATGCAAGAAGAATTTCAGGATCGTCGTTCCGCTCTCTTGAAGCCCCAACTCGAAAGCGCGGATCGATTCATAACGCGCCACGCAGGTTTGCTTGCCGATGAGTTTGTGGACTCGCGTGACCAAAACGTCCTCGTAATGGGAGCGATTGAAGATCGCGATCCACCCCTTTGGCGGCGCATGGGGGTGGATTCGCCAAAGAAAATCATGATCGCGCTCGATCGGCGTCGGCTCCTTGAAATTGTTACCGACGCGCCCTGCGGATTGAGCGGCCCGAACACATGCTTGATGGTGCCGTCCTTACCCGCCGCGTCCAGGCCCTGAAGAACGATCAAAATGGCGTGCTTTTTCTCCGCATAAAGTAAGCCTTGCAGTTGGGTCAGCCTTTGCTGATATCCACCCAGTTCCGGCGCCGCCTCATCTGGCGTCTCATGCTGTCCCGTATAGGCGGGATCGACGTCCTTCAAGCGAAATTTGCGGCCAGGTTTGACGATGAGCTTGTCGCGATAGTCCACCAAATTCGCCTCCTATCGTCCGTTCGTCCGGGTGCCGTTTACATCCCCGCTCGTTGTTACTATCTTGCGCGGTGCGGCTGGACTCTCCATTTTCCGGTTGAGCAAACCAGCGTAGTCCAATTTTCCTCCAAAACGAGTATTCATCATGCGCGCCGAAGCCGAAGCGCTTGTCCAATCCATCAAGCAATCCATGGGATTGCTGAGGAGGCATCTTTGACGTCGAAACTGCCGCCCGCCGTCTCGCCGAATTAAACGCCAAGGCCGAAGATCCGGCTCTTTGGAACAATACCGAAGCCGCGCAAAAAATCATGCGCGAGCGGACCGAGCTTGAGGACAGGCTTGGCTCGCTCAGCCGTTTCGATAGCGAACTCTTGGACGCGATCACGCTCATCGAACTCGCCGAGGCGGAACAGGACGCGGCGGCCGAAAAGGAAGGCCTCGACCAGCTGAAAGCCTTGAAAGTGGAAGCTAGCCGCCGCCAGATCGAGGCGCTTCTGTCCGGCGAGGCGGATGGCAACGACACTTATATCGAGGTTCATTCCGGCGCTGGCGGCACCGAAAGCTGCGACTGGGCCCGCATGTTGTTCCGCATGTATGCCCGCTGGGCCGAGCGCCACAAATATAAGGTCGAGGTCATCGAGGAGACCGCAGGTGATGAAGCGGGCCTCAAATCCGGCACCCTCCTCGTCAAGGGCCATAATGCGTATGGCTGGGCCAAAACCGAGTCCGGCGTGCATCGCTTGGTGCGCATTTCGCCATTCGATTCAAACGCGCGGCGCCACACAAGTTTCGCCTCAGTATGGGTCTATCCGGTCATCGATGACCGGATCAACATCGATGTCAAGGAATCGGACTGCCGCATCGATACCTATCGTTCGTCGGGAGCGGGTGGCCAGCACATCAATACGACGGATTCGGCTGTCCGTATCACCCATATCCCCTCGGGGATCGTCGTTGCTTGCCAGGGGGAACGTTCGCAGCACAAGAACCGGGCCACCGCCTGGAACATGCTGCGCGCGCGGCTCTACGAGCAGGAGATGGAAAAGCGGGAGGCGGCGGCCAATGCGACGGAAGCGAGCAAGACCGAGATCGGCTGGGGGCATCAAATCCGGTCCTATGTGTTGCAGCCCTATCAGCTTGTAAAGGATCTGCGTTCCGGTGTGACGTCCGGGTCGCCGGTTGACGTGCTCGACGGCGAACTTGATGATTTCATGGAGGCCGCGCTTGCGCAAAAAGTCTCTGGCGGTGTCCCGGTGGCGGTTGAGGATGTAGAGTAGAGGTCTGCTCTGAATTGAATTTTTCAGCCGCGGCCACGCCAGCTGATGGGTAGCGCATAGACAACAGTCAATTTGCCGCATAGCCTACGCGACGTGAGCGAGGCATCATCAAGAGAAATCACCGTCGGCAGGCAACGAACTGTTGATGCCTGTTCTTAATTAAATTAATAAGATAAATTACCATAATACACACGCCTTCTTGCCAGCGACAAGAGCGGGAAATTTAATATTTCATAGCAGAAACATTTATATTGAATAATTTGGATTTGTTGACGCATGACTTCTTAATACTCACTCTATACTTGGCTCTATTCCAGAATGGGTTGATAGATTATGGGCGCAGCAAATGAATGCGGAGCATATAATTCCGATTGGATGACTCTCGCGGATCGCCTGAAAGCCACCAACGACCGGCCATCTGGCTTCGATTATCTGCGCTTGGGTTTGGCTACTTCTGTCATTTTTTTCCATAGCGGGACCGTGACGTATGGTAACGATTTCGGCCTGTGGGAACCACCGCTCGGCGCTTTTCTAAGGGCGATTTTGCCGATGTTCTTTGTGCTGAGCGGTTTTTTGGTGGCAGGCAGCCTGGAGCGTTCCAAGACCCTGTTCACCTTTCTTGGTCTGCGGGCGATCCGTATCTATCCAGCACTTGCCGTTGAGGTTGTGCTTTCCGCGTTTTTAATTGGTGCCACGGTCACGGCATTGCCTTTGGCAGAATATTTCCGCGATTCTCAATTTTGGCGTTATCTCTTAAATATGTTTGGGGATATTCACTACAACCTGCCGGGAGTGTTTACAAATAACCCTTACGCAGGGGTGGTTAATGCGCAACTTTGGACTGTTCCGGTTGAGTTCTTGTGCTACGCCGCTTTGGCGGCATTGGTGGCCTTAGGAAGCGTTCAACGCAAGTTTCTCATTCCATTGGCTGCGCTTGGGCTGGCGGTTGCGCATCTTATTTTGCGCGCTCAGATGTACCATTGGCATCTTCCGACTTTCGGCCCTTTCTCCGACTCGCTTCTTCTTGTCAGTTTTCTCTGCGGCGTCTCGGCATATTTATATAGAGACAAGATCGTCTGGTCTTTGCCAATGTTTACGGGAGCATTGATCGCGTCGATCGTGTTTCTCTGGTTTGTTCCCTTGGGAGCATATCCGGCAATTGTTACACTCACCTATGTAACTATTTACTTCGGATTGACCAATTTCAAGCGATACTGGCTGATTAGAGGCGCCGACTATTCTTATGGCATGTACCTGTATGGCAGCGTCGTTTTGCAGCTTTTCGTTTGGCTGGCGGCGCCTCGCTTTTGGTGGATTTCCGCCCTGGTATGCGTCCCTGCGTCTGCGCTTCTGGCGGCATTTTCTTGGCACTTCATCGAAAAGCCGGCTCAGAGTACGCGCAAGCACCTGGCCGTGGGAGAGAAGCATTATCTTGCTCTCAAGAATCGTCTGCTAGGTCACCCAATCACGGCGGTCTTCAAGGGATCAAGATTGATTGAGAGGGAATAGCCATCCGCTCGACTCGCACAATATACCAAACGATATCGGCTTGCCGTCCCACGCGACTCAGAACGCCGACGCTCGTGCTACTTAAGGTCCTCCCTACCTCAAATAAAGACACGGTCTCGATATGCCTGGTCGGAAAGAAAAAATATTCAATCTGCCGCCGGCGGTCCTTTGGATCATCGTGCTACTTGTTTCCATCGAAGGTTTTTCGCAGCTTGTGTCAGCCGAGACTTATCTCACTGTCCTTCAGCACTTCGCATTTGTACCGGGACGCTTCACTTTTGCTTTCGATCCAGCGCGGGTGACTGCGGCCTTCAATGCCATCCCCGAAGACGCCGAATTTCGCGCCCAGGCCGCGACCTTTTTCCTCGGCGATGGCAAACCGCTTTGGTGGACGCCGCTCACCTATGCGTTCTTGCACGGCAGCTGGCTGCATGTGGGGATGAACTGCCTGTGGTTCGCGGCGTTCGGCTCGCCCGTCGCCCGCCGCTTTGGCACCCCCCGCTTTTTGTTGTTCTGCGCGGTTGCGGCAATTGCCGGAGCGGCCATGCATTACGCGACGCATATCGCGGATTTGCAGCCCGTTGTCGGCGCTTCGGCCGCGGTTTCCGGCGTCATGGCTGCGGCAGCGCGCTTCGTTTTCCAGCCCGGCGCGCCGCTTGGCGAAGCGCTCGGCTTTTCGGAGCGCGCACATGAGGACCACGCCTATAGGCAGCCCCCCCTCCCCTTGCGGGAAATCCTTTCCAACCGGAGCGCGATCAGCTTTCTCGGGTTTTGGTTTTTCCTCAATTTTTTGTTTGGCACGATCCCCACGCCGCTTGGCGGCACCGGTGCAACGGTTGCCTGGGAAGCTCATATCGGCGGTTTTCTCGTTGGACTCCTTGCCTTCCGCTGGTTCGACCCGCCGGCCCCCTCCGCCCTGAGCGTGCCGGCGCGAGGCGGTCATGGGTTATAAAACTTTCAGAAGATATGCGTTGAATGGGAAAAAAGCTCAATGTTTAGATATTCTGGGGTAAGATTATCGCTCTGATTCGCAGCCCGATTCATTCTTGGTTTTAAGGGGGGATTGATCATGAAAATTTGTCTCAAAACTGTAGGCTTTGCCTGTATTGTTTCCGTCGTTTCGATTGGAACTGGGTCGGCAAAGAGTTCACGCATGGCTGCCCTCGAAGAGTGCATGGCGAAGGCGCACAAAGAAGCGCCCGTCAGCGATGGGAATGACATAAACACAAGCGCCAACTCCAAAGCGCTCGTTCACATCTATTCGAGCTGTATGGTGGACAAGGGCTTCCGGCCGTAAGATCTTTCATCGTCCAAGCCGCCATCCGCGTGCATCACTCGCCAGGATGGCCAGGTTGAACCGGAGGGGAACACCCTGCTCTGCCACGGAGTCTTGGCCTGACCGCAGCATTCATGCGGTCTGGGCCGAAACCCGGCGAAATCGAAGCAATGCAAGGCCGAAGAAGAGACCTCCCATCAGCGCGACAGCCAAGAATTCTGGCCATACCACGTTAAGGCCGGCGCCGCGGTAGAGAATTGCCTGGGCGAACGACACGAAATGGGTCGAGGGCGACGCCTGCATGACGATTTGAAGCACTCGCGGCATGCTTTCGAGCGGCGTATTGCTCCCTGACAAAACGTTCATCGGAGTCGCCACGAGGAGATAGAGAAGGCCAAGTTGCGGCATCGTGCGGGCGATGGTCGCCAGAAAAATGCCGATCGCCGTCGCAAAAAAAAGATAAATCATCACGCCAGACAAAAACAGAACGATTGATCCTGCGATCGGAATCCCTAAGAGAAAACGTACGACCAGGCTAAGCGAAAGGCCAACCGCGAGCGTGATCACGAGCCCGTTGGCCCAGACTTTCGACATGGCAATTTCGAAGGGCGTCACCGGCATGACGAGCAGGTGATCCATGGTTCCGTGCTCCCGCTCACGGACAACAGCCGCACCCGAGAGAATGATCGCCAGAAAAGTAACATTGTTGATGATACCCATGATGCTCGTGAACCAGGACGTCGTGACATTGGGATTGAAGGCAACGCGGATGTCGAGTTTGACTGGTGATGGCGGAGCTCTTTCGGACCTGGAGAGGAAATCCTTGATCTGAGTTGTGAGAATTTGCTGGATGTATCCAGCGCCAATTCCCGCCTGGACCATCACGGTCGCATCGACATTGACTTGTATGGCTGGTTGCCGCCTGGCGAGCACGTCCCGCTCGAAATGCAGAGGGATGTTCAGAATGAAAGTGTAACGTCCATTGTCCATCACACGGTTCACGTCGCGTAAGTTGATGAGCTCTGGCGGCTTAAAATAGGGGGGCAGATAAAATCCCTCAGTAACGTAACGGGAAAGCGCGGAATTGTCCTCGTCGATGATTGCAATCGCGGCGTTGTGAAGTTCTTGCGAGCTGCTTTGGGCTTGCGCATAGACCGCGACCGAGAAGGCCCAGAGGACCAAACCGAGCAGAACGTAGTCATGGATGAAGCTGCGAATTTCCTTGGTTCCGAGCCAGAAAATATTGGCCAGTGAGCGCATCTCATTGTCTCTTCTAAATTTCCTGGTTGCGTAGGAAGCCAAGGCTCAGAAGTGTCAGAACCATGATGAAGATCATGAGCGCGAAGAAGTCTCCGCCAAGGTCCTGGAAGCCGAGCCCCTTAGTGAAGGCTCCGACACTGACTGGCAGAAAATACGTCATCGGAAACATCCGGCCCATCAGAGCGGCTATTCCTGTTAGAGAGGACACCGGCGTTAACAGGCCGGAAAACAGCATTGCCGGCAGAAAGCTGAGAATGGCCGTCCCAAACAACGCCGCGATCTGGGTGCTTGCAAAAGATGAGATCAGCATTCCGTAGGCGGTCGTCGCCGCGACATAAAAGAGAGCCCCAACCAGGAGTGTTAGAAAACTTCCCTTGAACGGCACGGCGAAAACGAACACCGCCATCAGAAACAAGACCATGAAATTGGCCATTCCGATCGCGATATAAGGGAGCTGCTTGCCGATGAGAAACTCGAGTCTGGTCACCGGTGTCACGTAAAGGTTGGTGATCGAGCCGAGCTCCTTTTCACGCACGATCGCCAGCGCCATGAGAATGGCAGGTATGAGAATGAGCAGGAACGCCATCGTGCCCGGCACCATCGCGTAAACACTGTAAAAATCCTGATTGTAGACCCATCGTATTTCGATTGTGGCGGGTTGCGCCTGGCTCCCAGACAAACTCCCTGGCCTCCCTAAAATGCCCTCCCTTGTTGCAAACTCCGTGAGATATTGCTGGTGCATCGCCTGCAAATAGCCCCGGATGGTTTCAGCCCGGAATGGCATGGCGCCATCCACCCATGCGCCGATTGATGTCGGAATCCCTTTCTTGATGTTTCGCCCGAACCCTGGAGGAATTTCGATTGCCGCCCTTATATCCGCACTCTGGAGACGCTGTTCGAGTTCCCCATAGTCTTTGATTTGGGCTTTCTCGGAGAAATAGCGCGATCCCCGAAGCTGCTCCAGATAGGCGCGGCTTTCGGGCGTCTGGTCATGATCGAGAACGGCGAAACTGAGATTGTCGACATCGGTCGAGATGCCCGCTCCCATAACCACCATCAAAAATGCCGTGCCGATCAGCGCAAATCCCAACCGGATCGGATCCCGCAAGAGTTCAAGCGTCTCGCGGATCGTATAGGCGAACATGCGGCGCGGGCTGAACCAGGAATTTTGCTCTGCTGGCGGCTCCAGGGCGATTTCTGCCGGGGGAAGATTCGTTGCCGCCAGATCGGCGGTTGCCTCGCCCGCAGCGCGGCGCGCACCAATCGCTTCTTCGAGATAAGAAATGAAAGCGTCTTCGAGATTTTCGCACTTTCGCGCCTTGGTCAGTGCGCCAGGAGCACCGATGGCCAGAACGCGGCCCGCATCCATGAGCGCGATCCGGTCGCAGCGCGCCGCCTCATTCATGAAATGGGTGGAGATGAAGATGGTCACGCCCTGGTTTCGTGACAAGTCAATCAAGAGCTCCCAGAAACGGTCGCGCGCCATCGGGTCCACACCCGAAGTCGGCTCATCGAGAATCAGCATTTCCGGCTCATGAACGATCGCGACCGCGAGCGACAGGCGCTGCCGGATGCCAAGTGGCAGATCGAGAGTGCCTTGATAGTCAGAAAGACCGAACTGTTCGACGAGCGTCTCTATTCGTATCTTGGCTTGCTCGCGCGGCAGATGAAACAGGCGGGCATGCAACTGCAAATTCTGGCGAACGGTAAGCTCGGTGTAGAGTGAAAAGGACTGAGACATATAACCGACGCGTGCACGCGCGCTCATGCCGCCAGCCTCGATGGCTTGACCGAACAGCAGCGCGACGCCAGAGGTTGCCGGCAGCAGACCGGTCAGCAGTTTCATCGTGGTTGTCTTGCCGCAGCCGTTCGAGCCAAGAAACCCGAAGATTTCGCCGCGTTCGATGCTGAAATTGACACTGTCGACGGCCGTGAAGTCGCCGAAGCGGCAAGTAAGATCTCGGGCTACAATCACGGGGACGCCATCCGAAGGGGGACGCTTTGGAATGACGAGGGATGCGCGGCCGCGATGGCGTTCGCCCGGAAGCAATGCGATGAAGGCGTCCTCCAAGCTCGAAGCACCGGTTTTCGCCTTGAGCTCTTGTGGCGTGCCGGTCGCGATGATTTTACCGGCGTCCATCGCGACAAGCCAATCGAAGCGCTCTGCTTCCTCCATGTAGGCGGTTGCGACCAAGAGGCTCATGCCTGCGTGACGTTCCTTGATCCGCTCGGTCAATTCCCAGAATTGCCTGCGCGACAAAGGATCGACACCCGTCGTCGGTTCGTCGAGAATAAGAAGCTCCGGATCATGGACGAGAGCGCAACAAAGCCCAAGTTTCTGGCGCATGCCTCCGGAAAGTTTGCGGGCCTGCCGGTCGATGAACGGTTTGAGACCCGTGCTCTCGGTCAACTCCTCGATGCGGCGCTTGCGCTCCGCTTTCGCCTGCCCGAACAGCCGGGCAAAAAAGGCGATGTTCTCTCCAACGCTGAGGTCCGGATAAAGGTTCTTGCCGAGACCTTGTGGCATATAGGCGATTTTGGAGCACACCGCGGCGCGGTGGCGCGTATCTTCCATGTCGCCGCCGAGAACTGTGACCGTGCCAGTCTGAATTCGGCGGCTGCCTGCGATAAGGCTCAAAAATGAAGATTTGCCGACGCCATCCGGACCGATCAGCGCAATCCTTATGCCCCTTGGAAAGGAAAGATTGACCCGGTCCAGCGCGAAATTTCTTCCATAACTGAGGCTGACCTCCCGCATGCGCGCGACACAAGGATCGCCCGGAGTCATTGGCCGGACTTGCCTCTCAGCCGCTCGGGCCATTCAACATTGGGATCGACCCGGATATAGGCATTCCCAGGAAGTCCCGTCCGCACGGACTCGGCATATTTTTTCAAGATGTCGGGATCGATCCGCACCTTCACGCGGAACATCAGCTTGTCACGCTCGCTTTTCGTCTCCACCGCCTTCGGTGTGAACTGCGCCTGCGCGGCCAGGAATGTAACCTTGGACCTTATGGGATGGTCCGGGTAGGCATCGAGCACAATACGGGCGTCATTCCCGATCTTGACGCGGCCTGCTTCGAGCGTCGGCAGATAAATGTCCATATAAACGTTGGCGATGTCGAGCATCGTGAAGACCTTGCCTCCTGCCGGGAGGACCTCGCCTGGCTCTGATATGCGGTATTGAACGCGCCCATTGCGGGGGGCAACGAGCGTATTGTCGGCGATATTGACTTTGTCCAACTCAACATTGTGCTCGGCCGCATTAAAAAAATGCGTGGCTTCAATGACGTGGGCTTTTGCCGCGTTCAAAGCTTGGCGGGTCCCTTCCAACGTCTGTTGGCGTTGATCATAGATCTCCCGCGTGGCATAGCCTCTTTGCAACAACGCGTTCGTCCGGTTGAGTTGCTGTTGCGCCAAGGTGAGCTGCGTTTGTAGTTGCGCGACATTCGCCTCCGCTTCCAAGATCGCATGTTCATTTTGGCGCGACAGCGCTTCATCTTTCCTGAGTTGAGCTTCGAGGTCGCGTGTGTCCATGCGGGCGATGACTTGCCCTGCTTTCACCATGTCGCCTTCTTCGACAAGAAGTTCGAGGACACGTCCCGCGAACTTCGTGTCAATGTCGATTTCCTCGGCATCAATGCGGCCGTTGCTCCAAACAATGCCGGCAGGAAGAAGATTTTGGTGCTGGCGCCACCAATACCAGCCGCCCGCGCCCGTTATCCCAACAAACAAAATCAGGAGGAGAAGGACGTACCGCCGCCGTTGCCTCAATCGGGGCGTACCACGTGTCTCGACGGGCAGAGCAGGCTCAGCGATGACGGTAAGCATGCCATCGTCACTGCTCGCGCCACGGCTGACGCTAGGTGCTGTCGTCGAGTCTTCTCCCACGGTCTTCATGTATTTTGCCAGAAGAAAACTCCGGTCTGGAGCGGCAGCTCGCCAACGAGAGCAAGATGACGATAAGAGCAGTTCCGTGCGCCGGACTCAAACACACCATGAAAGTGGCGGTGTGCCCCGGTCTGACACCGGCGTCCCGGATCGGACGTTAGCTACGTTCTATATTGAGGACCTCATTTAGGCCAGATGTATAAAAATGTCGTGATGTCCACGGCGGAGCAAAAATCGAGCCGAAAGCCCGGAGAGAATGTGAAATGGTCATCCCATTCTCATGTGAATGTGTGACAAAATGGGTTGGGAACGGCTTTCAACGAAGCTCGGCGCATCGCGCATCATTATATTAGCCGCGGCGCAATTTTGGCTCCGCTCAAGGCACGGCTGCCGCCCGTCTTGAAACGGGTGCACTTTCCAAGGATTGATGATCCTTGTATACAGAATGGAAAAAAGCAAAATACGATCGGAGAGGAACATGAACGTCGAAAGCAAATGCCCGATGGCGGGCGGAGCCCGCGCGCGCTCGATTCGTGACTGGTGGCCGAACCAGCTGAACCTCAAGGGTCTCCACCAGAACTCCCCCCAAGCCAATCCTTTGGGAGAGGCATTCAACTATGCCAAGGAATTCCAGAGCCTTGATTTGAATGCGCTGATCAGGGACCTTCATGCCCTGATGACGGACTCGCAGGATTGGTGGCCGGCCGACTATGGCCACTACGGCGGTTTGTTCATTCGGATGGCGTGGCACAGCGCGGGCACGTATCGCATCGCTGACGGGCGCGGCGGGGCAGGAGATGGTCAGCAGCGCTTTGCGCCCCTCAACAGCTGGCCGGACAACGCGAGCCTCGACAAGGCGCGCCGCCTCCTGTGGCCGATTAAGAAAAAATACGGCCGGAAAATTTCCTGGGCCGACCTTTTGATTCTCACGGGCAATGTCGCCCTCGAATCGATGGGCTTCAAGACGTTCGGTTTCGGCGGCGGCCGCATAGACACTTGGGAGCCGGACGATTCGATCTACTGGGGTCCTGAAGGCGAGTGGCTCGCGGATGAGCGCTACTTCGGCGACCGCGAGCTCGAACATCCTCTCGGCGCGGTGCAGATGGGTCTGATCTATGTCAATCCGGAAGGGCCGAACGGCAAGCCGGATCCGGTCGCTGCCGCCAAGGATATTCGTGAGACGTTCAAGCGCATGGCGATGGACGACGAGGAGACCGTCGCGCTGATTGCGGGCGGTCACACCTTCGGCAAGACCCACGGCGCTGGCGATGCGAAGCAATATGTCGGTCCGGCACCCGAAGGCGCGGACATCGAGGATCAGGGGCTCGGCTGGAAGAACACATATGGCACGGGCAAGGGCGCAGATGCGATCACCAGTGGAATCGAAGTCATCTGGACCACGACACCGACCAAGTGGAGCAGCAACTACTTCTGGAACCTGTTCGGCTACGAATGGGAACTGACCAAGAGCCCGGCCGGTGCGTATCAATGGAAGCCCAAGGACGGCGCAGGCGCCAATACGGTGCCCGACCCGTTCGACAAGTCGAAGCGTCATGCGCCCTCCATGCTGACCACCGACCTCGCCCTGCGGTTCGACCCGGCTTACGAAAAAATTTCAAGGCGCTTCCATGAGAATCCGGATCAATTCGCGGATGCCTTTGCCCGGGCGTGGTTCAAGCTGACGCACCGCGACATGGGCCCGATCGTGCGGTATCTCGGACCTCTTGTTCCGAAGGAGACGCTGATCTGGCAGGACCCGGTCCCCGCCGTAAACCATCCGTTGGTCGAGGAGCAGGACATCGCCGGTCTGAAGGCGAAGATTCTCGCGTCTGGCCTGTCCGTTTCCGAGCTCGTCTCGGCGGCGTGGGCGTCGGCATCGACCTTCCGTGGCGGTGACAAGCGCGGGGGAGCGAATGGGGCACGCATTCGCCTCGCGCCGCAAAAGGACTGGGACGTCAACCAGCCGGCTCAGCTGGCGAAGGTGCTACAGACGCTCGAAGCAATCCAAAAGGAGTTCAACGCGTCACAGCCAGGCGGCAAAAAGGTCTCGCTTGCCGATCTGATCGTTCTCGGCGGCGGCGCGGCGATCGAGAAGGCGGCGAAAGATGCCGGGCAGGATGTGAAGGTTCCATTCGCGCCGGGCCGCATGGACGCCTCGCAGGAAGAGACCGACGTCGAATCTTTCGAGCCGCTCGAGCCGACTTTCGACGGGTTCCGCAACTATCTTCGCGGCAAGCAGCGCCTGTCGCCTGAGGAGTTGTTGGTGGACCGGGCGCAATTGCTGACGCTGACCGCGCCTGAGATGACAGTTCTCGTCGGCGGCCTGCGCGTCCTTGGCGCAAATGCCGGAAAATCCACGCACGGTGTCTTCACCACGCGGCCCGAGACGCTGACGAACGACTTCTTTGTCAACCTGCTCGACATGGCTACGCAATGGCAGCCCGCCGCCGGTTCTGAAGGCGTATACGAAGCGCGTGACCGGAAGACGAACGAGGTCAAGTGGACCGGCACGCGTGTCGACCTGATCTTCGGTTCGCACTCGCAGCTGCGCGCCGTCGCGGAAGTCTATGCGTGCGCGGACTCAAAGGAGAAGTTTGTAAAAGACTTCGTGGCGGCGTGGACCAAAGTGATTGATCTCGATCGCTTTGACCTCACCTGATCTGAAAGGGGCGGGCGTCTCGTCCCGCCCCGATAGGGCGCTGGTTCGAAAATCTAGCCGAGAAGCGGCCGGATACGCCGCCGCTTCTCCGCTTGCCGCCGAAAGCCTGCGACGATTTCGACATGCGGCGTATGGCGAAACTGGTCGATCGGCTCGACCTCGGTGATTTGGTAGCCGCCCGCGCATAGGATCGCGGCATCGCGTGCAAAGCTATCGGGGTTGCAGGACACCGCAACGATGAGCGGCACTTGCAAGGCGGCCAGCGCCTTTGCCTGCTGCTCGGCACCGGCGCGCGGCGGATCGAATACGATGGCATCATAGCGTTCCAGTTCCGCCGGGCGGAGCGGCCGCGCAAAAAGATCGCGCGGCGTCACCGCCACTTGACGCAAGCCCTTGACGCAAGCGGCTTTTGCCAGAGCCTGGAGCGCGGACTCTTCAAGGTCGAAGGCATCGACTTTTGCGAACTCTGCTAGCCGCAGGGCAAAAGTCCCGATGCCGGAGAAAAGATCGGCGACGTGTTTTGCCCCGGTGATATGCCCGCAAACTTTCGCCGCGAGAATGTCCTCGCCGCTTTCGGTGGCCTGCAGAAAAGCCCCTGGCGGCGGCGCCACCATCACCTTTCCCATGGTGAGCATGGGCGTGCGGTTGGAGACAACCACCTCCCCGTGGTTTGAAAGCCGGGCAAGATCGTGGGCGAGCGCAATCTTGACGAGCCGCTGGGTTGCGGCCTCGCCGAGCGGGCCGTGGCCCTTGAGATCGACATCGAGGCCGGAGGCCGTCGCGGTGACAAGAATGTCGAGCGGCTTGTCCGAGGCGGCCAAGGTCTGCGCCAGAGCGCGGGCGGCCGGCAAGGCCGTGTCCAGCGACGGAGCAAGCACGGGGCAAGATAGGATTTCCACGATGTCATGGGTGCGCGCTTGGGTGAAGCCGGTCTTTGCCCTGCCTTGCGGGTAACGGGCGTGAAATGTCGCGCGCCTTCGCCCTGCCCCATGCGCATCGATCAGAGCGGCGACTTCGGCGTGAAGGCCCACCCGTTGCAAGGCCTCGGAGACAAGACCGCGCTTCCATTGCGCGTAGGTCTCCTCGCGAAGCGCTTGCACCGCACAGCCGCCGCAGCGTGAATAATACCGGCAGACTGGCGCGATCCGGTCCGGGCTCGGGGTCAAGACCTCGATCAATGTGCCGCGCGGCCCATCGATTTCCGCGATGACTGTCTCGCCAGCCAGTGCATAAGGAACGAAGATCAGCCCATCGGGGCCTTGCGCGACTCCTTCGCCCCGTCGTCCAAGCCGGTCGATCGTGAGGCGCGTGTGGAAGCTGATCATCCGTGTTGCACGCCGAGGAGAAACTCTTGATTGCCGTCGCCGCCTTCAATCGGGGAAGGCATGATTCCGGCGATTTGCCAGCAGAGACTGTTGACCAGACTTTCGATTTTTTCGCAGGCTTGGCGCCGCACCGCGCTGTCTTTGACGATGCCTTTGACTGTGTGACCACGGCCCGCTTCGAATTGCGGCTTGATCAAAACAACCAGCTGCGCACGCGCCGCGGCGAGCGGCAACAAAGCCGGTAAAATCAATGCGAGCGATATGAAGCTCACATCGCAAGTGATGAAGGACGGAGGCCGCGCGAACAAAGCGTTGGTCACATGCCGGATATCCATGCCTTCATGCGATACGACACGCGGATCGCCCGCGATGTCAGGGTGCAATTGGCCATGCCCGCAATCCACGCAAATGACTTCGGCGGCGCCGCGTGTCAGCAGAACATGGGTGAAACCGCCCGTCGAGGCGCCCGCGTCAAGACACACGCGCCCGGCGGGATCGAAGCCGAAGGCGTCGAGCGCGGCAGCAAGCTTGACGCCGCCGCGCGAAACCCAAGGATAGGCGGGGGCGGCTTCGATCTCGGCGCCTAGCGGGATGGGCTCGGAGGCTTTGCGGATGATTTTCCCATCGGACCGCACAAGCCCGGCCGCGATCGCTTCCTGCGCCTTGGCTCTGCTTGGAAAGAACTGGCGTTCGACAAGCGCAACATCGGCGCGCGGTGACGTACAAGATTTGCCGTTCATGTGCCTCTGCTTCGCTCACTCTGCATCGTCAACCTTCGGCTTGCCGGACCGATGGCAGCTCTTTCGCGCTGGTTGTATCATGGGCTTGCTGCACCATGGGCGGCATAGGCCGTTTTTCGCCTCTGGCTTTCCTCGCCGCCGCCCATGCTTGGCGCGTCAGCTGCAACCTGTCGCAAGGGTGCAGGCCCCCGCGTGCGGGCAAAAAGTCGAGACCCGTATCAACAAAAGCGAAGCCGGTCTTCTCGAGAACCCGGCGCGAGGCCAAATTGTCGACACGTGCATTCGCAACGATCCGGTCGGCACGAGTGAGGCTAAAAACCGTGTCGGCGAGCGCTTTGACGGCCTCGGTCGCAAGACCCTTACCCCAGACGGCGGGCGTGAGCATATAGCCGATTTCCATGTCCGGAGCCGTGGCCAGATGTGCGCCAACCAGACCAACAATCTGGCGGCCGGCACCTTTTTGGGTCAACGCGAGATTGAGCGCCGAGCCGCTGGCGTTGTCGGCGCGCGCCTTCATGACGAACCGTTCCGCCTCACCCGGCGGATAGGGATGCGGGACCAACGCGGTCATCCGCGCGACATGGGCCAAACTGGCGAAACTTGTGATCGCGGCAACATCGGACGCTCGCGGCCAGCGCAACCAGAGCCGCCTTGTCTCGATGCGAAAAATGTCGTCGGTGGTCAAATCCGGGAACATGCTGGCTCCGGTGGTCAGCCCATCGCAAGGCGTTCGACCAATAAAGGGCGGCGGTATCCACGCCCCTTTCATACCCTTGCGGGTTTTCCGGACTTTAGCCTCCTGAATTTCAGGAGCGGTTCTCGCGTTGAAAAACCAAGTCCACCGGGTCCGTGGGATCGGGATCAGGTGGAGGTTTCCGGCCTCCGCCTATTCCGTAGGCGCTGTTTGCGGCAATGGTTGGACCGAAATATAGGCGCGTCCATCGGCCTTGGTGCGGAAAGCGACCTTTCCTTCGATCAAGGCATATAACGTGTGGTCGGTCCCGATTCCTACATTCGCGCCGGGATGCCATTTGGTGCCACGCTGGCGCACGATAATGTTTCCGCCAATGACCGATTCGCCGCCGAATTTCTTGACGCCAAGCCGCCGCCCATCGGAATCGCGGCCGTTGCGGGACGAACCACCTGCTTTTTTATGTGCCATTGGTCTGGCTCCAAATCTGCGCGAATATCACGCGGCATCGCGCTTTTCGCATCAAACAAATCTTCGCCGAAGCGGAACGCGGATTATCCGGGATAGCGGATCAATTGGTTGGCGCGGCCCCAGGGAGCCCTGTGATCTTAACACGCGTCAAATCCTGGCGATGACCGCGCTTGCGCTTGGAATTCTGGCGCCGGCGCTTTTTAAAGGCGATCACCTTCGGTCCGCGCGTGTGCTCAACGATCTCGCCCGCGACACTGGCGCCTTCGATGAAAGGGGTTCCCAACGCCGGTGCTCCGTCACCTGCCAGCATGAGAACATGATCGAATGTCACGGCATCCCCGGGCTCGCCCGCGAGCGTCATGACGGTGATCGTGTCCCCGGCGGTGACGTTGTACTGCTTGCCCCCGGTTTTAATGACTGCGAACAACTGGGCTTCCCTCATGTCTCGGGCGCTTCTTGAGCAAGCGCAACCGACAAAATTTCAATCTTACCGCGTGACATCCCGGCGTGAGACGTAACGGGGGGCGGAAATCCGGCGGCGTCCCCGGACCCTCAAAAAGTATGCGGCCAAACCTTCGTAAAGGCATCTATCGCGCAGGCTTCATGGCATGACGCCCGAAATAGCCTATATTGCAAGATGCTCTGACACGGCCGTCCGGTCGCGAGCGAGCGGCCGTCGCTGTCGTTCCGGTCGGGTATCTACAAAGCCAAGCGCCAGTTGTCAACCGCCACACGGCCTGCGCCACACCCAGAAACTCCAAAATTTTCCCTTCTGAGACTATGGTTTTCAGCAGAACAGCCCCGCTTGCACGCGTCCACGCGGCGTCGCAACAAAGCAGGCCCGGCGCAACCTCTTTGGGCTACGCCGCATTTGAGCCATTTTCAAAAGGTTTGTTCAATGGGTCGTCTCACCGAAGCGGTTATGAGCTTCCGCGCAAACCAAGAACGCCTCCAGATACCGTCGATTTACGGAATCGGACAGGCTCAGGCAGTTTCATTAAAGGGGGAGCATGTTGGATTCGAAAAAGCCGCTCACCTTTTTCGGAACATGCTTTGGGGTTCAAATTACCTTGCTCGGCATCGCCAAACCCTCAGCGACCTTAGCCAAGATTGAAGCCGCGCAATGACGATGAGCGCGCAATGGGGACCCCAGAACCACGGTTTTCACCTTCGGCCCTCCCGGTTTGACGCCATCGAGTTTGGCATCGATCCAGCGATCGAGACCGGCGGCGCACGGCAAACTTCCTTCGATCGCCGCAAAGTCTCTCTCCGCTGGTTCGCAGGGACCCTCCTGACCGGCGTTTCCGGGGGCGCCCTCATCGCGGCCGCTATTTATGCGGCGCTTGGACATCAAACCTATTTCGCCGAGCCCACAGCGCCGGCACTTTCGCCGCGTAAGGAGATTACTCTCGACTATGGGGTAAACTCGCGTAAGGGTGACCGTCTCGTCAAAGCCGTCGATATCATCGCCGAAAAACAGAGCTTCCAAGCGCCGGCCGCGGTCCAGTCCGGCGACAAGGAGGTTATGAAAGTCCACACCTTCACCCATGTTCAGACGACCTTGACGCTGGCAAGTTTCGGCCTTTCCGACGATGTGCCGCAATTCAATCCGCTGAAGGTTCTGGCCGGCGCACGCAATGCCTTGGATGCCGCCCCCGAACCGGTGCAGGACGACGCCGAAATTTCATGGTCCACGCGTGATTTGACCGGCCAGAAATTTTCGCTGGCAGCCGCGCTCTCGATGGAGGAGGTTCAAGCGCAGATCGCCGAGCAGGTCAAAAACACCTTGGCGGCGGGCGCAAGACCGCTCCCCTTGCCGCCGCAGCTTCTTCTGATGCGCACCTCCCGCGCCTATCTGCCGAATGTGTTGGCGTATGCCAATCCTGGCGAACCGATTTCGACGGCTCCGTTTTCCACCATCGAAGTCCGCATGGTCCCGGAAAATGTATCAAATATCGGGCGCACACCACGCGTGTCCGAGGCAACTCAAATGGAAGAACGTCTCGTCGTGATCCGGCACGGTGAGACGCTAGAAAGCGTGCTGCGCTCCGCCGGCGTCTCAAACGATCAGATCAAAGGAATCGTTGCGGCCTTCGGGACGCCAAGCGGCCGCGCCGTGGTGGCGGAAGGGGCACGCCTCAAGCTGCTCTTTGCCGATCTCGATGGTTCTGGCGCCACGATGACGCTTGCCCGCCTTTCGGTATATTCGGGCGAGACCCTTGAGACGAATATCGCGGTGAATGACCGCGGTGAATATGTTCCGGTGACTTTGCCGCGCCGCACCGCCAAACGGCAAAACTCCGGTGACGGTGACGATTCCGATGACACCGACGGCATGCGGCTTTATGATTCGCTTTACGAAACCGCGATGAAGCAAGAAATTCCGCGTCCGGTCACAGATGAGCTTGTCCGGATTTTCGCCAATGACGTCGACTTTGGACGCGCTGTCAGCGGGGGCGATTCATTCGAGGCCTTCTATGATGAAAGCGAGGAAGGCGAGGGACACAATCAGCTACTTTACGCTGCAATTACCGCCCGCAACGAGACTTACCGCTACTACCGGTTTCAGACTCCCGATGACGGCGTCATCGATTATTACGATCAAGACGGCCGTTCGACCCGCAAGTTTTTGGTTCGCATGCCAATCGTCGGAGGCAGGTTTACCTCCGGCTTCGGGATCCGGTATCATCCGATCCTTGGCTATTCGCGGCCGCATACCGGAGTTGATTGGGCCGCCCCGATCGGTACGCCGATTTTCGCGGCGGGCAGCGGCACCATCATCAAGGCAGGATGGGATTCAGGCTACGGCCGCCGCGTCGAGATCCAGCACGCCAACGGCTATATCACAACCTACAACCACATGTCCGGGTTTGCCCGCGGCGCGACCGAAGGGGCACATGTGCGGCAGGGCCAGCCAATCGGCTATCTTGGCCAGACGGGACTCGCGACCGGACCGCATCTCCACTACGAGATCATGGTCAACGGACATTTTGTTGATCCGATGCGGGTGAAGCTTGCCCGCACCCGCGAATTCGACGGGCGGATGCTGGCCAATTTCAAACGCGAACGCGAACGCATTGACAGCTTGGTCCTGAAAGCCCCCAACGCCGACCGGGTCGCCGCTCGCCAGGATCACTGACGCGCGGCGAACGGACGCTAGAGCGCTTTTCCATCAGGCTGACTTGGACTCACCTGATGGAAAAGAAATCACTCTTTCTGATCGAAAAAGTCGATCAACTTTTTCGGAACATGCTCTAGCGCAAATCTGTAATGATCACCGAATTGTCGGAGCCGATAATCTTGGTCCGGATGAGCGCATCGCCATCGTACCAAAGCTCGCGCGCGAACTCACCCTCGAGCGTATCGGCGATCTTGTAGTGGTGGGTCTGATGTTGCGCGCCATGCAGCGTCAAGGTTTCCTCGCCAAGGTCCGTCACTTTCAGTGATAGGCGTTTGCCCGTATCGGGATCGAAAGTCTCGGTCTGATGAATCGTGTCTATGTTCCACAAGCTCGCCGGCGCGGCGGACTTCGGCAACTCAGTGTGTTTGCCATCAGCCTCCATGCTCAGTTTGTCAGACGCTGCCTTGACGTCGATGGAGTGTTTCGTGCCATTGTCGTTGGTGCGGGACTTAAAAGACACAAGTTGTCCATTCTTCCAGGTTTCATCGCAGGAGTGTTCGTAGCGGTACGCCTCGATAAACATCACCTTCACCGAAACGTCTGTCTTGACCTTCACGGTTGTCGTGTCTTTCTGATGTTCGATGTCGACTGTGTCGGTGCCGATTTTGTCGCTCCCGCGGACAATATCGAAGACTTTGTGGATCTTGGTCGCGGCGGGAGGATTATCGGCACCCGCCGGCACGACGGGCAAAAGAAGAAGCGTTAAGGAAAGGGCAATTGTTCGCATATGGACCACCATTCGTGGAGATTGCTCACGACACTTTCTTGAGAAAAGCGCCGGTTGTGAGACGCGGGGAAGAGTCATGGCCGAGGGCGCAGACGCTCCGTAAAGCCAAGCCTGTGGCTGATTGGTGTTTATTTGAAGCTTCAATTTGCTCATTTTTATGGCGATACGGCGGCTTCAAGGCCAAAGAATGTCCGGGTCCGGCGCCGCCTGTCACGGCGCCCCTATAAAAACCAAGTCGGGAGAAAGCCTGTCCCGCACCGCAGCGGCGGAAAGGCCTTCCTCGCGGAACGCCCGGATCGGCTTGGCCCTCGAACTTTTCGACAATTTCAGACCTGAAGCGTCACGCAACAGCGTGTGATGGCGATAGGAGGGCACTGGAAGATCGAGCAAGGACTGCAAGAGACGATGCAACCCCGTCGCCAAATAGAGATCTTCTCCTCGGACCACATCCGTCACGCCTTGCAGCGCATCATCGACAACGACGGCTATGTGATAGCTTGCTGGAATATCCTTGCGTGAAAGTGTCGCATCTCCCCACAACGAAGGCTCGCCGGCAATTTCGCGCGACTGTAAATCTGGCCCTATTTCCCGCCAAATAAGCGGGCGGCCAACTTTAACCGTCGCCGCTTCCATATTGATTCGCAGCGCCGCGGGTTCGCCAGCCGAAATCCGCCGCTGAAGTTCGCTCCGCGAAAGATGCTTGCAGGTCCCCGGATAGAACGGCGAACCATCCGGGTCGCGCGGCCAGCCGGCACGGCCCGCGACGGCGTCCATGATCTCGCGGCGCGAGCAAAAACATGGATAAGTCAGTCCCTGCGCCGTAAGCTTGGCGAGAGCTCCTGCATATGCGTCAAAATGCTCGGCCTGGCGGCGAACGGGGGTTTCCCAGGTGAGCCCAAGCCAAGCGAGATCTTCGTAAATCGCCGCCTCGAATTCGGGCCTGCACCGCTCACGATCGATATCCTCGATTCGCAGCAAGAAACGGCCTCCCCCCGCGCCCGCCAAGAGGAAGTTCAACATTGCTGAATAGGCATGGCCAAGGTGGAGGTAGCCGTTGGAAGAAGGCGCGAACCGGAAAACGCCGCTGGAAAAGGACCTCGTCATCTGTCTGAAAGCTCCAGGCCGGCAATACAAACCCGGCCCGGCAAACTCTGGCAAGGGCTACTCCTTCAATTCGCTGTTAACAAACTCCGGCGCGATGGCGCTTGTCATTGCCCGCACAGGTCTTGACCTTCACCCTCAAGAGCCGTCAATAGACCTCGAAATCTCACCGGACATTGTCACATGGCGGTAACGCTCGACGGACCGCGGCTCGCGGCAAAATCGCGGACGGCGGAACAACTCGTCGTTTTTTTGCATGGCTATGGCGCCAACGGCAATGATCTGATCGCAATCGGCCAGCAATGGCGAGCGCTCTTGCCGGGCGCGGCGTTTGTCGCTCCGGATGCGGCGGAGCCGTGCGGGCAAGTGCCAGGCGGGCGCCAATGGTTTCGTTTGACCATGCGGGATCCAAATGAGCGCTGGATTGGAGTCAACAAGGCCGCCCCGCTTCTCGACGCATTTCTTGATGCCGAGCTCGACCGGCAAGGCCTGGATGACAGCCGGCTGGCGCTGGTGGGCTTCAGCCAGGGGACCATGCTCGCCTTGCATGCCGGATTGCGGCGTGCCCGGCCGCCGGCCGCAATTCTCGGCTATTCGGGCGAGCTTGTCGCTGCGGAAAATCAGCCTCAAGCCGTTCCGCCCAGGCCCTCAGGTAAGTCTCCCCCGGTCCTGCTCGTCCATGGCAGCGAGGATGACGTCATTCCGGCCGAAGCCTTGTTCCTTTCGGTGGCAGACTTGGCGCAGGCCGGATTTCCATGCCAATGGCATCTTTCAATGGGTCTTGGACATGGGATCGACGGCGAAGGTCTCCTGCACGGCGGTTTGTTCCTTGCCAAATGCTTCGGTGTGAAACCGGCCGCCGGTGTATCCGCACGCTTATGAGACGACGCGCCCCGCCACCATTCCAGGAGTAACCCCGGCCGGTTCCGGCGACAGGACAGGCTGGCGGCGCGGCTCCGCATAAGCCAATGGATTGCGGATTGCGATCGGCCGGTACAAAAGCTTGGTCGCCTCGACGACCAAGACGCCGCCACACGGCAATGAGAGACCAACGCCGATCTCCTCGACGAAAGTCGCGGCGTGCAGCCACGTCCGGCGCTGGAACGGCGGCACATACAAGGCTTCCGACCAATGGGTCGGCGAAAACAAACACTCGCGCAAGAGTTCTGCCAATTGACCGCGCGAATAGGGCCGCCCATGCCCGAACGGTGTCCGGTCGAGCCGCGCCCAGAGTCCGGAGCGGCCCGGCACCACGACGACGACGCGCCCGCCGGGCGTTAAAATCCGCCAGATTTCGGCGAGGAGGTCACGCGGGTGCTCGGTGATTTCCAACGCATGGATGACAAGCGCCCGGTCAATACAGGAGTTTGGCAATGGCAGCGCGGTTGTTTCGATCAGTGCCGAAGATGACAATCCTGAGACGGGCCAGTTTATGACGCCCTGCTCGGCCGGCATGAACGCCAGCACCCGCACCGCTTCTTCACGGAAAATCTCCAAATAAGGTGTCGCGTAGCCAACGCCGAGAATCGAATAGCCCGAGCAATTGGCAAAACGCTGCCGCACGATTTTGTGGACAATCCGCCGTGCGACTTCGCCCAGGGACGAGCTGTAAAAAGAACGAAGATCGATCACATCGATGGACATGGACTGCCGTCTTTTCCGGCCGTTAAGCTGCGGCCGATGATCCGCCTCCCTGGCGCAAAAATAAAGCCTTGATTTGACGCCATAGTAACGGCACCCGGAGGCTGCCTCATGACCCCATCGCGCGGAGCTGTGCCGGACAACTCTTTGGACCAGCGACCATGGCCGCCCACATCCAGCAGTTTCTGTGCCTGGAGGACAATTTCGGTGTCCTTTTGCATGATCCGGCAACGCGCGCCACGGCGGCGATCGACGCGCCCGAGGCCGCTCCTATTCTGGCCGCGCTCGCGGCAAGAGAATGGACCCTGACCGACATCTTGATCACCCACCACCATTTCGATCATGTCCAAGGGATCGCCGGGCTGAAAGCACATTTTCCCCGCGCCCGCGTTGTCGGCCCTGCGAGAGAGGCCGCCAAGATCGGCCATCTCGACCTCCCCGTTGAGGAAGGCAGCGGTGTCATGACGGGGACGCTCGAAGCGCGGGTCATCGAAGTTCCGGGGCACACCTCCGGCCATGTCACCTATTGGTTTGCAGGCGAGGATATTCTTTTTGCCGGGGATACGTTGTTCGCGATGGGGTGCGGCCGCGCCCTCGAGGAAAATCCCCCCGTGCTGTTTCACTCATTGATGAAACTCGCCGGGCTTCCAGCGGAAACGCAGGTCTATTGCGGGCATGAATACACCTTGGCCAATGCGCGTTTCGCGCTGAGCGTCGATCCTTCCAACGCGGTTTTGAAAGAGCGCGCGGTGGACGTCGCACGGCAGCGGGAAGCTGGCCAACTCACCTTGCCGACGACGATCGCGATCGAGCTTGCGACAAATCCCTTTTTGCGGGCAAACGACCCCGGCATCCAAGAGCAGCTTCGAATGGCGGGCGCCGATCCGGCTGCGGTGTTCACGGAACTGCGCGAGCGCAAAAACCGGTTTTAAGTATCCAATGGACCCTCAGATGGTGAACGATGCCATTGCCCCCATAAGCGCCTCTGCTATCATCGCCTTGCTCGATCTGCGCCCGCATCCGGAAGGCGGCTATTTCCGGGAAACCTTTCGCGATCCGGCGCAAGACTTACACGGCCGCGCGGTCTCGACGCTGATTTATTTTCTTCTCGAAGCCGGGCAAATATCGCGCTGGCATCGCGTGGATGCGGCGGAGGTTTGGCATTATTACGCCGGGGCCCCGTTGGAGATCAAAATCTCAAGCAGTGACGATCCGCCGAGCGTGCATCGCCTGGGTTCCAGCTTGACTGCGGGCGAGCGCCCCCAATGCGTCGTTCCGGCCCATTGCTGGCAGACCGCCGCAAGCCTTGGAGCTTGGAGTTTGGTTGGCTGCAGCGTCGCGCCGGGCTTCGAATTTTCCGGCTTCGAGCTCGCACCGCCCAACTGGGAGTGTAATGGCGGAGGCGAATGAAGGCTCGCTTCAACTGCTGGGAGACAGCATCACGTCTTGGGTACGAAGGTTTCGATCTGCTTTTGCAGCTGGTCGAGTTGGCGCCTCAGTTCCTCGAGATCCGTATGAGGATCTTGAGAGGATTGCTCCTCCCCGGAACCGGCGGCGGATTTTTCGCCCACGGGTTGAACACCGGGAGTCCCGGACACCGGTTGGAGTGGATTTCCAAACGGAGCAAACATGGCTAGGGCCTGTTCGAAAACCGCCATATTCTTGCGGGCCTGTTCCTCGATCGAACCAAACACTGGCGTGGCCAAGGGACCGGCGAAATTCTTGGCGAATTTCTCGCGGAATTTGGTTTGTTCGTTGACCAGCTTCCCGATGGTAAATTCGAGATAACTCGGCACCAGCATTTGCATACTGTCGCCATAAAAGCGGATCAACTGGCGCAGAAACGTAATGGGCAACAAGCTCTGCCCGTTCTTGCCTTCTTGCTCGAAAATGATTTGAGCCAGCACCGAGCGGGTGATGTCGTCGCCGCTCTTGGCGTCATAGACGACAAAATCATCGCCTTTCTTGACGATGGAAGCCAAATCCTCGAGCGTGATATAGGCGCTTGTATCCGTGTTGTAGAGCCGCCGGTTCGCGTATTTTTTGATGATAATAGGGCTTTTATCTTTCGACATGGCCAAAGCTTCCTCAAGGAAGTCAAATTCAATTCCAGGCAAGACCCATCTTGATAGCGCCACGACGCCTTAAGCGCAAACAGGGTCTGCGACCGGCGGGGGTGAGCAGCTGGCAAGGAACACATCCCTCATGTCCAGAAGACGTATATAAGTATATATGCATGAGAATTCTCAGTGATTCCGGCGCAATAACACTTGCGAAATTTCATTGCCATTGTGATACGAGTGTCGAAAGCATGGTCGCGGACGCCCCTTGGCAATGGTAACATATGTCTGTCATACGAGCGTCGCGGTCCAAATTGAGGCGGTCAAAATTCAGGAGGGTTCCGCATGCCGGACGAAATCGTTATCGTGAGCGCGGCGCGTACGGCCGTTGGGTCTTTCAACGGCGCCTTCGCAACGATACCCGCGCATGAGCTTGGCGCTGAGATCATTAAGGCGGCGCTGACTCGCGCCAAGACCGAAGCGGCGGACGTCGATGAAGTGATTCTTGGCCAAGTCTTGACCGCGAATCAGGGGCAAAATCCTGCCCGTCAGGCGGCAATCAAGGCCGGCGTGCCACAAAGTAAGACCGCCTTTGGGCTCAACCAGGTGTGCGGCTCAGGCCTCCGCGCGGTGGCTCTCGGCCTGCAGCAAATCGCCAATGGCGACGCCAAAATCGTCGTCGCGGGCGGCCAGGAGAGCATGTCGCTGTCGCAGCACGGCGCTCATTTGCGCGGCGGCACCAAAATGGGCGATCTTAAATTCGTCGATACCATGATCCGCGATGGACTGACCGACGTGTTCAACGGCTACCACATGGGCCAGACGGCGGAAAATGTCGCGGCAAAATGGCAGCTTAGCCGCGAAGACCAGGATAAATTCGCGCTCGCCTCTCAAAACAAAGCGGAAGCGGCACAGAAGGCCGGCCGCTTCAAGGACGAGATCGCTCCCTTCACGGTGAGCGGGAAGAAGGGCGACATCATCGTTGATTCGGACGAGTATATTCGCCCCGGAACGACCCTTGAGGCACTGGCGAAGTTAAAACCCGCCTTTGCCAAGGACGGCACCGTGACAGCGGGAAATGCGTCGGGCATCAACGACGGCGCCGCCGCCGTCGTCTTGATGAGCGCCAAGGACGCGGCCGCCCGGGGCCTGACACCGCTTGCACGAATAGCCGCATGGGCAACCGCCGGGGTCGACCCGGCGATCATGGGCACAGGTCCAATCCCCGCGTCCCGCAAGGCGCTCGAAAAAGCTGGGTGGAAGGTCAAGGATCTCGATCTCGTCGAGGCGAACGAAGCCTTCGCAGCGCAAGCGCTGGCGGTCAATAAGGACATGGGCTGGGATCCGGCGATCGTCAACGTCAATGGCGGTGCCATTGCGATCGGCCATCCGATCGGGGCGTCGGGCGCCCGTGTCCTCGTGACCCTTTTGCACGAAATGCAGCGCCGGGGTTCCAAAAAGGGCCTCGCAACATTGTGCATCGGCGGCGGCATGGGCATTGCCTTGGCCGTCGAGCGCTGAGGCACCGCGACGAGGTGGTGGCGTTTCAGTTTGTATTGCATTCGTTAAGCAGAAAATGGAAGGGGCGGAGCGCATGGCCAGGATAGCGGTAGTCAGCGGCGGCACGCGCGGCATCGGCGCTGCCATAAGCATGGCTCTCAAGGAGGCGGGTTACACCGTCGCCGCGAACTATGCCGGAAACGACACCGTCGCCGCGAAATTCAAGGCGGAGACGGGAATCCCCGTCTACAAATGGGATGTTTCGAACTACAAGGCCTGCGCCGAAGGCCTCGCCAAGGTCGGCCACGAAATAGGGCCCATCGATATTCTCATCAACAACGCCGGGATCACCCGCGACACGATGTTCCACAAAATGACGCCGGAACAATGGTACGAGGTGATCAATACCAATTTGAATTCGCTTTTCAACATGACTCGGCCGCTGATCGAGGGCATGCGGGAGCGCGGGTTTGGCCGCATCGTCAACATCTCCTCGATCAACGGCCAGAAGGGCCAAGTGGGCCAAACCAATTATACGGCCTCGAAAGCGGGTGACATTGGCTTCACCAAAGCCCTCGCCCAGGAAAACGCCGGTAAAGGGATCACGGTTAACGCCGTTTGCCCCGGCTATATCGCCACCGACATGGTCAAGGCTGTTCCCGCCGAGGTTTTGGAAAAATCGGTCCTGCCATTGATTCCGGTTCGGCGGCTTGGGGAGCCGGAGGAAGTCGCCCGATGCGTCATCTTTCTTGTCGCCCCCGAGGCCGGTTTCATCACCGGCTCGACGCTCACCATCAATGGCGGACAATATATGGTGTAATCGCCGCGCTTAAGGATAAGGCGGCCACGGCATCTATTTGCGCTGGTATGATTTCCATTCTCAGGAAAAGCGAAATCAGGCTGGGCTCGCGCGAGCTGAGCCTTGCGAGCGAGCCATTGCGTCGCCAGTTTTGCTTTTCCGCATGATCTTATCCAAAAAATATGCGACTTTCCCGGATCGTGCTCACAATTTCCGATCCAGAATAAGATTTCGCGATGAAATTTCTCGATACTGCCAAGGTTTATATTAAGTCAGGCGCTGGCGGCGCCGGATGCTTGTCGTTCCGGCGCGAGAAATTCATTGAATTCGGCGGCCCCGATGGAGGCGATGGCGGCCGCGGCGGCGACGTCGTCGCCGAATGCGTCTCGGGCCTCAACACATTGGTCGATTACCGCTACCAGCAGCATTTCAAGGCGGCCACCGGCATGCATGGCATGGGGAGGAATCGCTCGGGCGGCAAAGGCGCTGACGCAATTTTGAAAGTGCCCGCTGGCACCCAAATCTTCGACGAGGACGGCGAGGTTCTTATTGCTGATCTCACCGAGGTTGGCCAATGCATCCGCCTCGCACGTGGCGGCAACGGCGGCTTCGGCAACGCCCATTTCAAATCTTCGACCAATCAGGCGCCCCGCCGCGCCAATCCGGGCCAGGAGAGCGAAGAACGAACGATCGTGCTTCGCTTGAAGCTGATCGCCGACGCCGGGATTGTCGGCTTGCCCAATGCCGGAAAATCGACATTTCTGGCGACGGTCAGCTCGGCAAAGCCGAAAATCGCCGACTATCCCTTCACCACATTGCACCCGCAGCTCGGCGTAGCAGCTTGCGATGGCCGTGAATTCGTCATCGCCGACATTCCGGGTCTCATTGAAGGCGCGCATGAAGGTCATGGGCTCGGCGACAGGTTTCTGGGCCATGTCGAACGCTGCCGGGTGTTGCTCCATTTGGTCGATGCCGGAACCGAGCATGCGGGCAAGGCCTACAAAACCGTGCGCCGCGAACTCGAAGCCTATGGCGGCGATCTTGCCAGCAAGCCCGAGATTGTCGCCCTTTCGAAAATTGACACGGTCGATACGGCGACGCTGCAAGCCCAGGCGGACCGTCTCAAGCGGGCCGCCAAGCAGACACCGTTGCGGCTTTCCTCCGCGACGGGGGCCCATCTCACCGACACCCTGCGCCGGGTTTTGGCAAAAATCGACGAAGCAAGAGCAGCCAAGATGGTTCAGCCCGCGACCGCCGCGGAGTGGCACCCTTGAACGCGGCAACCCAACTGGCCGTGGCGTCTCCTCCCGCCAGCCTACCCCAACTCAAGGATTTCAAACGCGTCGTCATTAAGGCCGGCTCCTCGCTGCTGGTCGATCGCACACAAGGCTGCGTCAAACGAACATGGCTCGAATCGCTGGCGCAAGACATCGCGGAACTGCATGCACGCGGCGCCGATGTTCTTGTCGTGTCATCGGGCGCGATCGCGCTGGGGCGCACCGTGCTCGGCCTGCCGGAACGTGACCTCAAACTTGAAGACAGCCAGGCTGCCGCCGCCATCGGGCAGATCGCCTTGGCGCGCATCTGGGCCGAGGTTCTGGCGGATCGAAAGCTCACCGCAGGCCAAATTCTCGTCACGCTCGGGGACACGGAGGAGCGCCAGCGTTATCTCAATGCAAGGGCGACAATCGGCCGCCTTCTCGATCTGCGCGCGGTGCCGGTGATCAATGAGAATGATACGGTCGCGACAAACGAGATTCGCTATGGCGACAACGACCGACTTGCCGCCCGCGTCGCGACGATGGCGAGCGCCGATCTCCTGATTTTGCTTTCCGATGTGCAAGGTCTTTTCACCGCGCCGCCAGCGGAAAATCCGGCAGCAGAGCTCATTCCTGTCGTGGCCCGGGTGGACTCGGCCATCGAGGCGATGGCAGGCGGCGCCGCTTCGCGGCTTTCACGGGGCGGCATGCGCACCAAGATCGAGGCGGCAAAAATCGCCACGGCGGGTGGCACACACATGATCATCACCGACGGGCGGGTCGAGCACCCCGTCTCGCGCCTCGAGGATGGGGCGCCATGCACCTGGTTCCTGACCGGCTCGAACCCGATGACCGCGCGGAAAAAATGGATCGCGGGCGCCCTCGAACCGCGCGGCGTTTTGCATGTCGATGCGGGAGCGGCGCGCGCCATCGCCAGCGGCAAAAGCCTGCTGCCCGCCGGGGTGACACGCGTCGAAGGCAGCTTTACGAGCGGCGATTGTGTGCTGATCCGCGACAGCCGCGCCGTCGAGATCGGCCGCGGTCTCGTCGCCTATGACGCGAGCGACGCGGTCTTGATCGCCGGGCGCAATTCACAGGACATTGCAACTGTGCTTGGCTCGCCGGGCCGCGCGGTGATCATCCACCGGGATGATATGGCCCTCGCGCGCGACAAGATTGCTGCATGGGAACCGGATACCAATGGGACATCTTAAAACGATCGAAGACGCCCATCGGGAGACCAACACCGTCGAGCTCATGGCCGGGATCGGCCGCTCGGCCCGCGCCGCCGCACACGCGCTTTCGCTCGCTTCGGCCGAGACAAAAAACCTTGCGATCCGCAAAGCGGCCGACGCGATCCGAGCCCGTGCAGCAGAAATTCTCGCCGCCAATGCGCGTGACATGGCAGCCGCCAAGGCGAACGGCACGGCCAGCGCCTTTCTCGACCGGCTTGCCCTCGATGGACCCCGCATCGAGGCTGTGGCCAGGGGCCTCGATGACATCGCCGCCCTCCCCGATCCCGTCGGCCGCATCCTCGCAACATTCGAGCGGCCGAACGGCCTCTTGATCGAGCGTGTTGCAACCCCGCTTGGCGTCATCGGTGTTATTTATGAGAGCCGCCCGGCGGTGACGGCGGATGCCGGCGCGCTGTGTCTCAAAGCCGGCAATGCGGCCATTCTGCGCGCTGGCTCGGAAAGCTTTTTTTCCTCCCATTGCATTCACGAATGTCTCGTGGCGGGTCTGAGCGCGGCTGGATTGCCCGCCGCCGCGATAAGCCTCGTGCCGGTACGGGATCGCGCCGCGGTCGGGGAAATGCTTGGCGGGCTTGGCGGCAATCTCGATGTCATCGTCCCGCGCGGCGGCAGAAGCCTCGTTGCGAGGGTTCAAGCCGAGGCAAGGGTGCCGGTCTTCGCGCATCTTGAAGGCATCGTGCATGTGTATATCGATCGCAGCGCCGATCTCAGAAAGGCGCTGGCTATCGTTTACAACGCAAAGCTCCGGCGCACGGGCATTTGCGGCGCGGCCGAGACATTGCTCGTGGACCAAGGTTGCGCCGCGACGCATCTCGCGCCGCTCGTCAAAATGCTGCTTGACGCCGGGTGCGCGGTGCGGGGGGACGAAGCAACGCGCGCCACGGATACACGGGTTACGGCCGCGAGCGAGGCGGATTGGCGGACCGAATACCTCGATTCGATCATTTCCGTGCGCGTCGTCGAGGGTCTCGATGAGGCCATCGCGCATATCGAACGCTGCGGTTCGCATCATACCGACTGCATTGTCACCGAAAACCAGGCGGCGGCCGAACGCTTCTTGAAGGAAGTCGATTCGGCCATTGTCATGCACAATGCCTCAACGCAATTCGCCGACGGCGGCGAGTTTGGTTTCGGCGCGGAAATCGGCATCGCGACGGGGCGGATGCACGCGCGCGGGCCCGTCGGACTGGAGCAGCTCACCTCGTTCAAATACCGGGTCCATGGCACTGGGCAGATTCGCCCTTGAAGTGTGCGCCGTATGTCAAGATTCCGCCTTTTGCACCCGGCCTGCGCGTGGGCCTCTTCGGCGGCAGTTTCAATCCTCCCCACGACGGTCATCGGGCCGCGAGCCTGCTGGCATTAAGGCGCCTGCGGCTCGATCGCATCTGGTGGCTCGTGAGCCCGGCAAATCCGTTGAAGGACAAGCGTGAGTTGGCGCCGCTCGCGGAGCGTGCCGAAGCGGCGGTAAAAATCAGCCGGCACCCGCGCATCGTGGTGAGCGTGCTCGAAGCGAGGATCGGTGCGGCCTATAGCTATCAGACGATCACCTATTTGAAGCGGCGATGCCCCGGTGTCCATTTCGTCTGGATCATGGGCGCGGACAATTTCCGCTCCTTCGATCGCTGGCAGCACTGGCGCGAGATCGCGCGGCTGGTTCCGGTCGCCATCGTCGATCGACCAGGTTCGACGCTCACGGCCCCAAGCGGCCGCGCGGCGGAGACGCTGGCAGCTTACCGTGTCGATGAAGCGGACGCCGGATGTCTTGCTACGACGTCGCCGCCGGCGTTTGTGTTTCTCCACGGGCCGCGCTCGCCCATGTCCTCGACGGCGTTGCGCGAGACATCTCAACGGATCATTGCCAGACCCAAAACAGCATGACCCAACTCGCAACGCCGATCGACGCGGCGCCGGCGATCGACAAGGTCGCGGCACCCCGGCGCAAAACAGGCGATCCCGCAAGGCCCGCGATTTTCCAGCCAAGGACGATGGTCCAGAGCGCCGCGCCGCCGAGGACCGCTGCCCGCAAGGGACCTATAAAGTCGAGCGCAAGGCCCTCCGCCCGCAGCATGGTGACGGTGATCGCGCTCAATCCGAGAAACACGCCGCAGCCGGCGATCGGAATGAGGGCCTGGACAAGATGATGAAATCTGGCGGCGGCCGAGGGTCCAAGGGCACGCGCCGCAAGCCACACGAAGATCGACACGGCGGCGCCAATGACGAGCGCGGTCACGCCGATATAAGCCAACAAGACACCGCCATCGAGAACGGTCATCTGATCGTTGAGCGCGGGGTAATCCGTCAAAACCCACCACGGCGGCTGCGCGGTCAACGGCCACAGCACGTCATGATCGACGAGCCAGCTAGCGGCCGCCTGCTTCCACGCAACATACCAGGGACTGACGCTCCAGTGAAAAGCCCCCGCCGCGATGCCCATGAGGCCGAACACGATGAGCAGGCTTTCCCACCGCTTTGGCGCCGCTCCAGCGATATGGACAATCTCGTGATTGGGCGAGCGCGGCGAAAGGCTGATCGCGCCGCGAAAGCCGCTGCAGCGGCCGCACATATGGCAGTCGGAGGCGCCGCGCATGGTCTTGATCGCGACGAGCGGCGCGCAATTGACCATCCGCACCCCGGCGTTCCCGGTCTGCCGCGACACCGCCCAGGCCTCTTCATCGACAGCGAAATGGACCGGCGCCAGTTTGGCGAGCACGCCGAAGACACCGTTCACCGGGCAAAGATAGCGGCACCAGACGCGCTTGTTGCGGCCATACAAATAGCCGGTGACGATCGCGCCCAGCGTCGAGCCGCCGAGAATGAGCAGCACTGGCTTTGGATATTGGTAGACGCTGACCATCTGCCCATAGATCGTGGTCATGGCAAAAGCCACGAAAGGCCAGCCCTTCCAAGTAATCCAATGGGGGATCGCATGGCCCCTGCTGTAACGGCTCACGGCCTCCGTCAATGTCCCCTCGGGACAGAAAAGCCCGCACCAGGAGCGGCCCACCAAAACTATGCTGAGGAGGACAAACGGCCACCAGACACCCCAAAAGGCGAACTGCGCAAAGAGCGTCAGATTGTCAAAGATGCGGGCCACGCGTCCAGGCAAAGGCAGAAACGCTGGAACGGCAACAAGCACGAGATAAACGAGAACAATCGCCCATTGGCCGCGCTGGATGAGCCGTTGATGGCGGCGCAGACCGTCGCCAAGCGCGTTCATCGCGCGCGAGAGCCAGCCCCGGCGCTCCGGTTCGAAACGAGGAACCGGATGCGCGGGCGCCGCAAGGGAGGGCACGGGCTCTGGCGAAACCAAGAATTCCGTCATGCAAACCGCTCTCCAAACGCGATGACCGTCCTGGGTCTTTCGCGAGACTTATTTCGCGACCAGCACCGCCTTTGGCGCATCGGGATGAAAATCATCAAAAAAAGCATATTCGCCAGGGTCAAGCGTCCGGAACACAAGCATCGAACTCGACATCGGCGCAAGCACCTTTTCCTTGCGCAGTTCGTTGCTTTCGAATTCGGCCGGCGTTTCGCCCGCATTGATCAAATGCAGCCGGAACTGCCGGTTGGCTGGTACTTCAAGACGCTGCGGAACGACCACACCATCCTTGAACTCGATCTGGAAAACCTGTTCTTCCTCCGCGCGCGGAGCCGCCGGACCGCATGCGAGAAGGACGGCCGACATCAAAATTGCCGGTACGCCCCCCAACAACCAACCCGCGATACCCTCTTTAATACGCACCTTTTTTTCCTATTCCAGCATAAGTGAACTCAAATTCGACGTTGAAGGTTTTGAACCAAGGAGCGACGCCGGTTTCCTTGTCGACATGGCGGCCGAAATGGGCGTGCCCGTTCGCGTCCGGTGGCGCGATCGTGAGAATGAGCTTGTATTTGCCAGGCCCCATCATCTTAACGTTGTCGCCATAGTGGGGACCGTCGTTGGCGACCATTGGCATGAAGTCGCCTTTCTGAGTCTGTTTGTCATCAAGCTTCGTCAGCTCATAGGCGACCGTGAGATAGGGAATCCATTCGCCGTCCGCCAAACCGTTCTTGTTGTCCTTGGCCGCCTTGATATCGGATTCGAGATGCACGTCGGAGTCAGCGGCCGGCCTCATGACGCCGGGGGGATCCATTTCGATCGGCTGCAGATAGACAGCGCCAATCTCCATCCCGTTTTTTTCCTGCGACGCCCCAACGGGGTATTCCTTGGCCGTGGCAGCACCGGCGATTGCCAATACGCTCGTAGCAAGAACCAAAGTAAACCCAAGCCGCGCCATTTTGTTTTCCCGCAATGCGCCGATGAAACCCAGACCTTAGCTCAATAACAGATAACTATACCAGACAAATCGTAACTTTTATATTGAAAACTACGTTACTACGCGAACCGATATTTTACAATCATTTTAAAAATGTCAATTTAGAAGTATTTCAAGCTAGTTGTTTCTACTGTTTGCCGGTTTGCTACTTTTTGAGTGCACGAGAGAGCCGGGAGATGTCAATATCCGAGCCCGCGATACCAAAGCGCAGCCACTCCGGATGCGCTGTGAAACGCCGTACCAATATGCCATTTCTCGACAGATGATCGAACCAAACTTGCGCGTCATTGTGACACGCAAGCCGGAAGAGCGCATTGCTGCCAGCCACTGAAAAACCGGCCGCAGCCAGTATGTTGTCGAGCGCCAAGCCCTGTGCCATGAGGCGCATCGACGCGTCCGCGAGCCAGGCACGATCGAGTAAGGCTTTTGAACCGATCGCGATGGCGACGCCCGAGACCGGCCAGGGACCGAATGCGGCACGAAGTTTCTCCGCGAGAGCTTTCGGCCCGGCCGCGAAACCGAGCCGGAGTCCGGGCAAGCCATAAGCCTTGCCAAAGGAGCGCAATATAATCATCCCTTGCTCCGGCATCCCCGGAACGGCACTGACACCTGGTTCAAGAAAATCAACAAAGGCTTCATCGACAATCAACAAGCCGCCACGCTCAGCGAGCGCCGTCCCGACCGCATGGAGATCCGCAGCCGGGACAAGCCTGCCGTCGGGATTGTTGGGATTGACGACGATCGCAACATCCTGCCGTTCGAGTTCCGCGACGTCGTGGGCCATCGTCACCTTGGCTCCGGCGGCGGCCCAGCGTGGCGCATATTCGCTATAGGTAACTCCCAGGATTCCAACCCGCTTTGCGGACACGAGATGGGGCAGCCAATTGATGATCGCCTGGCTTCCCGGCGCGGCAATCGTCTCGGCGGTGAAAGGCGTGCGGTAGGCACTCGCGGCCGCCGCTTCCAGCGAGCGAATCGCCTCCTGTTCCGGCAATCGCACAAAACTTTCCGGCGGCGGATTGGGGAACGGATAGGGATAGGGGTTGATGCCGGTCGAAAGATCGAGCCAGGGTTCTGGCGCTTGCGGATAGGCTTGTCGCGCGGCAAAGAGGTTGCCGCCATGCGCGGGCAATTCAAAGCTTTGAACGGACGTCTCACCCATGGATTTGGCCGCAAATTTGACGCTCGCGGCCCTCGCGGCCGCCCTCGAGGCCGGCCTTGGCTATCCGCCCTGGCTGTTTCGCGCCATCGGTCATCCGGTCACCTGGATCGGGGGTCTGATTGCGCTCGGCGACCGGCGCTTGAACCATGCGGATCGCTCCTTTGCGTACCGGCGGGCGATGGGAGTCTTGGCGCTCGCCTTGCTTTTAGCACTCGCTTGGAGTGCCGCCACACTTTTCAACCTTGCGCTTGCACGACTCCCTCCCCCAGCCAGCTTTGCCCTCGTAGCGCTTGCCGCTTCCAGCCTCATCGCACAACGAAGCCTCGACGCACATGTCCTGGCCGTCGCCGAGGCGCTTGCCGCAGGATTGGACGCGGGCCGCGTGGCGGCAGCGAACATCGTCGGCCGCGATGTCGCGTGTCTCGATGAGGCTAACGTCGCCCGCGCCGCCATTGAGAGCCTTGCCGAGAATTTTTCGGATGGAATCGTCGCTCCCGTCTTTTGGCTGGCGATTGGCGGCCTTCCGGGCGGCGTTTGCTACAAAGCCATCAACACCGCCGACAGCATGATCGGCCACCGGACGCCGCGGCACGCGGCCTTCGGTTTTGCCGCCGCGAAACTTGACGATGTTGTCAATTTTGTTCCAGCGCGGCTCTCCGTCGTGTGGATTTCTATCGCTGCTCTCTTCGTCCCCGGAGCGTCGCTTGCGGAGGCGCTGCGTGTCGTGCGGCGCGACGCGCGCGGGCACCCTTCCCCCAACGCCGGCTGGCCCGAGGCGGCATTCGCGGGCGCTCTCGGCTTGCGGCTTGGCGGCCCGCGTGCCTATGCGGGAACGACGGTTGACGATGCCTGGATCGGTTCGGGCAAAGCGCCTTGCACCCAAGACATAAGGCGCGCCCTTACGCTCTATCGATGCGCCTGCACCGTCCATTGGATCGCCATGGTGCTGATGGCAATTCTTATCTTGCAAGCGTGAGAAGACGATCGAGGTCAACATGCGCTTCAAGATGCGCAGCGACGGCGTCGAGCGCCGCCTCCAGAGTCTCTTCATAGGAGACACCGGACCCTTTGCCGCCAAGGCGGGCGAGGAGAGCGCTTCGTTGCCCGGCGTCTGTGAAAAGACCATGCACATAGCAGCCGCTCACCAAACCGTTGGCGGAGACCGCGCCATCATTGCGTCCATCGTCGAAATGCAACAAAGGCCGCCCGCAATCTGGTCCTGTGGTTTTGCCGATATGCATTTCATAGCCTGTGAAAGGAGCGCCGGTGCGCGCGTCTTTTCCCTGTACGGGCGCCAGCAATTTGTCGCCCGCGAGATCCGTCTCGATGTCGAGCAGGCCGAGCCCTGGCATCTCGCCAGGCGGACCTTCGATGCCTCCGGGATCGCGAATGACTTTGCCAAGCATCTGATAGCCGCCGCAAAGGCCGAGCACATGCCCGCCGCGCCGCAGATGCGCGCGAAGATCGGTGTCCCAGCCCTCGCGGTGGAAACATGCAAGATCGGCTCGCGTGGTTTTCGAGCCAGGCAGAATGACAATCGCCGCCTCAGCTGGCAAAGTTTCGCCACGTCGTACCATCACGAGACGGACATCGCTTTCCAGCGCCAGCGGATCGAGATCGTCGAAATTGGCGATGCCGGGCAAAACTGGGACAGCGATCGTGATCTTGCCGTCACCGCGCGGTCTGCCAATGGGAAGCCCTTGCGAATCTTCCTCCGGTAAATGGGCGGCTGTGGCATAAAACGGAATAAGACCAAGGCCGGGCCAGCCAGTAAATTCCTCAATCCTTCGCATGCCATCGACAAACAAAGAGGAATCGCCGCGAAACTTGTTCACCAAAAACCCTTTGATCAATTGCGCATCGGCCGGATCGATCACCGTCTTGGTCCCGACGATCTGAGCGATGACACCGCCGCGATCGATGTCACCCATCAAAATCACCGGCACATTGGCGGCGCGGGCAAAGCCCATGTTGGCGATGTCGTTCGCGCGCAAATTGATTTCCGACGCGCTACCGGCGCCTTCCACAAGGACCAGGTCAGCATTCCCACATAGCGTTGAGAAACTGTCGAGCACGGCCGGAAGAAGTTTTGGTTTGAGCTCCTGATAATCGCAAGCCCGAGCCTGGCCAATGACCTTGCCGCGCAAAACGATTTGGGCGCCATGTTCGCTTTGCGGTTTCAACAGGACAGGATTCATATCGACATGTGGCGCGACACCGCAGGCTCTTGCTTGCGTTGCCTGGGCCCGGCCAATTTCGCCGCCGTCCGGCGTAACGGCAGCATTGTTCGACATGTTCTGCGGCTTGAATGGGCGGACAGTGAGCCCGCGATTGCGATAGGCGCGGCAGAGACCGGCGACAATCAGCGATTTGCCAACGCCGGAACCAGTGCCCTGGAGCATCAAACTCTTGGCCCGATGCGCGGCGTTCAGAACTCGATCCCCTCTTGCGCCTTCACGCCAGCCTCGAAGTGATGCTTGACGAGACTCATCTCGGTCACAAGGTCCGCCACTTCCAGCATTTCGGGCTTTGCATTGCGGCCGGTCACGACGATGTGAAGCGCTGGTCTGCGGGACCGCAACACCGCGATCACCTTATCGAGAGGCAAATACTCGTAGCGCAACGCCACGTTCAATTCATCGAGGACAACAAGTTTTAGCTTGGGATCGGCGATGAGGTCTTGCGCCTTCGACCAAGCCGCCCCCGCTGCCGCCATATCCCGCGCGCGATCTTGCGTCTCCCACGTAAATCCTTCGCCCATCGTGTGCCAGGACAAAAGATCGGAAAACCGGCTCAAAGCCCGTCGCTCGCCGGTATCCCATGCGCCCTTGATGAATTGCACGACGCCGCAAGGCCAGTCATGGCCAAGCGCGCGCAGCAAAAGCCCGAAGGCCGCCGTCGATTTCCCCTTGCCCTTGCCGGTATGGACGATAAGGAGGCCTTTTTGGGTGATGGTCTTGGCGGCGACCTCAGCATCCTGCGCAGCCTTGCGCTTTTCCATTTTTTGCTTGTGGCGAAGAGCTTCGTCGTCCCGCACGCCGGCTCTTCCTTTCAATCGCTCGCAAGGATGACATGCGAGGTCTTGAAGAGCGCGGTGACCTCCGCGCCAGCCGCCACTTCGGCGGCATCGGCGCCTTCGCTGGTGATCACGGCCACGAGGGTTTTTCCCTCGCCAATATCGATGGTGACCTCGCTATCGGCACCATCGTCGATGCGGCTAACGACCTTTCCGGCGATTCTGTTGCGTGCCGAGATGCGTAACGCCTCGCCACGGGGCGCCAGCATCACCGAAGACGCATCGACCATGGCGATGCAGCCGCGGCCAATCGTGAGTCCGAGAGCCTTCACGCTCGCATTGGTGACGGCGGTTGTGATCATAACGCCGGACGAGACTTCAAGTTTGACCTCGTTGTTGATCGGCGCCGGAGTGATTTTGACGACCTCGCAAAATAACGCGTTGCGCAGGCTGAGTTTGAGGCCGATGCCCAAAAAGAGCAAGTCACGCTCGTGCTCCAAGCCAGCTTCCGCGATCGCCGTCGAGATATGGCCGAGTTTTTCCTCGAGACGGCGGAAGGCGGCGATCAACCGCCGTCCTTCAATTGTCACTTCGGCGCCGCCGCCATGCGAGCCGCCGGTACGGGTGATGAAGGCCGGGCGCGGCAAGAGATTGTTGATCGCATTGACGGCATCCCACGCCGTCTTGTAGCTGAACCCGGTGACCTCCGCCGCCTTTGTGATGCTCTTGTGCTCCACCACGGATTCGAGCAGGGCGATGCGCTCGCGCCCGATCAGCAGCCGGCCGCCGGCACGCCATGCCAGCAAGCTATCTATCTCTCCCGGTGAACTCCGCGCCAATTTGTCCTCCCTGAATCTGGCCGGTTCCCGGCATTTTTTCCACCGGCATTCCCAATATGCGTTATGTTGGCGCAGGTTGATAGTTATCCTTTTACCTGCTGGCGCGGCCTTTGCCGAAGGGGCGTCCGAGCGCCTATGGACGCGGGCCTTCCAAACCCATAATGGATGAGGCAGGGAGGCTAACCTACGGATTTTTCGATTTTGACAACGCTTCTTTTGAGCCACCCCGCGTGTCTTGATCACGATACCGGAAGTGGTCATCCCGAACGCCCGGACCGCATCCGCGCGATCATGGAAGCCCTCAATGAGCCGCGCTTCGCGGCGCTGCGGCGGGCGGAGGCCCCCGGCATCGATCGCGCCGCCGTCTTGCGGGTGCATCCCGCCGATTATGCCGATGCGATCGAATCGGCCTCCCCCGCGCGAGGACGAATCTATCTCGACGCCGATACCCCGATGAGCACGAAAAGCTTTGCCGCAATCGCGCATTGCGTCGGCGGCGTCACATCGGCGGTCGATGACATCATGCAAGGAGCCGTTCAAAACGCCTTCGTCGCGATGCGCCCCCCGGGCCATCACGCCGGGACCGCATCGCCGATGGGATTTTGCTTCTTCAACACCGCCGCGATTGCCGCCCGTCACGCCCAAGCCGTCCACGGCGCCGAGCGGGTGGCGATCCTCGATTTCGACGTCCATCACGGCAATGGGACACAGGAGATTTTCTGGTCCGACGCCTCGGTGCTCTATGCCTCGTCGCATCAAATGCCGCTATTCCCTGGCACGGGCGGGCGCGACGAATGCGGCGAACACGACAATATCGTCAATGCGCCGCTTCTTCAGGGCAGCAATGGCGAGATATTCAGGGAGGCCATGGAACTGGCACTGCTGCCGCGCATCGATGCGTTTTGTCCGGATTTGATCGTCATCTCGGCGGGCTTCGACGCGCATCGCCGCGATCCGCTGGGTGGCCTCGATCTCGGCGAAGCGGATTTCGCCTGGGTCACCACCCGGCTCATCGAGATTGCGGCAAAACACGCCAAGGGCCGTATCGTCTCGATACTCGAAGGCGGCTACGATCTCCAAGGCCTCGGTCTCTCCGCCGCCGCACATGTCGCGGCACTCATGGAGGCATGACGGAGTTTTTGACCGAAACCGGGCCCAAATCGTACCAAAACGTTTCACGTGAAACGTTTTGGTACGATTGCATGGCTCTAGAGTCGCAAGGCCTCGCACATTTTCCAGCACCTGATGCGAGTAGCATTGTGCAGAAAAGCTGTATGTTCGGCCGCCGGACGCGATAATCATTGGCAAGACTCGCCAAGGGCGGCCGAAAGCGGCAGGCGCCGAGCGATCTCGCCGCCTTTTACGCCTTGTTCCTGGCCGTTCAAGTGATATCAGTGGAAATGCGAGGCGAGACCGCCCATCTAGTATGAGCGTCGCTTATGACGCGGCGAGCTGTGGAGATCGGGTGATGCGCCGGAACTGGACAATTGGAGTTCTCGCGATCGCCGCGGCGTTCGCTTTCGTGCCGGTCGCGGCGCAAGCATCCACACCGCACAAGGGAACTGCCGCTCACCAGCATGCCGGGAGTCCTTCTCACCGGACCTATATCCGCAGCGTCGGGCGTGGAGAAAGAGCCCTCTACACGACGGGACGCAAGGGCCACATGATCGACCTCGTTGGCGATCCCGAAAGCGGGTTTGGCTTTTATCCTCTGCCGGTGCGCTATCGGATCGGCGCCGCGCGCTACCGCGCGACGCATCCGCGTCCGCCGTGGGACAACCCGGTTCTTTTCGCGATCGCTGCCGACGCCTCGCGTTACTATGACTGGATTCCGACGAACCAGGGCTATCGCTACGGCGTCTTCAACCCTGAGGATGGCGTTGGAACGCCGTTCTTTGGCGGCTACTATGGGTCTGGCGATTGACGGCAAGCCGAACCGTCTGCCTCCGGCCTGGCTTCCCGGCCCTGATATAAAATATCCGCATATGTTTCGCGAAAGCCCCGGCTGTTAGATCACGTCCCGGTTTCTGCTCTCCGCCCAGATAAGCGCCGGTTTGTGAGAGCCAACAGGGAAACGAATCATATGCCAATGCGAACGGGTTGTGAAATTGAGCGCCGTCCGGGATGGCCGGTGGCAGCAGCGATGTGTTTGCTTGCCGGAATTGCCGTTGGATGGATGAGCCCGGCCTTTGCGACAGGGATAAGTCCAAATTCGAATCTGACTTTAATCTGTCCCAGCGGCGGGCTGGGCGAACCTCAATTGGGCGATCCAAAGACCGGAAAGACATTTGCGATCACCGATCCGCAGATCAAGGCGGTTGCTGCAAAAGCATGTAACCCGCCAATTCTTGGCGGTGGGAGCGGTTCCGTGAACATCGTCAACAGCCGCAACGTCCCAATTTTTGTTGGCTTCACCACGATTGATCACAATCCCGGACCGATCAGCTGGGGCAATGGCTGCTCCAAGACGGGCACAGGGGCAATCATTGCCAGCGGAGCCACATGTATCGCCAATGTCACAAGCAATGGAGTCGCTTCGCGTTTTTGCGCGTCGTTGACGCAAGTTCCATCAGATTGCTTCAATGCTCAGGTCAATCATCAAACCATGGTTGAAACAAACTTTGAACCCGCCAGCAATCCGGGCTGCTTTAATAAGGGAAACTGTGTCTGGTTTGACATCAGTGTCATTCCTTCGACGTGCACCGACACATTATGGAAGGCAAACCAATGCGCGGGGACCGGCGGCGCCTCTTACAATCTTCCGGTGTCGGTCGCCTGCAATGGCAACACGATTTATACGTGCCAAGGGCCAGCCAGCACCAAATATGGGACGGCAAACTATCCCAGCATGTGCGGCAATCCGAATGCGATATGTCAGGGCTCTGCCAACTGCCTCAACGCGTATTTTTATCCGATGTTCGACCCACCCGAAAATCAATATCAACCGAACACCGCGTGCCTGAGCGGCCAAACTTTGACCGTCAATTTCCTGGCTGGTCAATAAATTTCAGACCGAGCCCGCACTCTGTGTAACTTGGATGCCAAAACCGCCGCGACGAAATCTGGCGGAGTGAGTGAAGGGAAAGCCGCAAGGAACTGAGCGCCGTCTCGCGCCACTCCTTGTGGTTGTTGGCATTATGTCCGGTGATTTCCGTACCGGCTCTATGACGTCACGGGCCGCCACGCGTCACGCGGAAATACAAATATCCCGTGCGAAAACATGCTTGGCCAAGGGGACCCCGAACCGGGATGCTTAACCCTCCCGGTTCGGGGTCCCAAGCACATGGACATCGGGCGCCAGCATCACATTGTCGAACTGCTGGGTGAACATAGGCGCGGCGAAAAAGGCGACCGCTCGCAAGGTGTCCTTGCCCGTGTTGGCAAGGTCATGACGAATGGGCGTTGGAAGGACGAACACGCTGCCGGGTCCGACCGCGTGGACGGTGCCATCTTCCAAGTGAAGTTCGCCAGCACCGGAAAGAATATACTGCGTCTCCTCGGTGGCGTCGGTGTGCCAGCCGAGCCGCCCGCCCGGCTCGATTTCGTAAACAATGGTGGAGGACTGCGTCGCACCATGTCCGCCATAGGTGGCAAACGCGCCAGCCCAACGGACCGAAGGGTCATCGACGCCGCCGACATGCGCGCGCGGAAGTTTTTGGGTGGAAACGACATAGGCTGAGCTCACAGCGACCTCCTGATGACAGACTCCCCCGGGCGGCGCCGCAAGGGTCCTGCAAGCGTTATGACTGCTTTCTTTTGACGTCAACGCGCAATTCTTATCCACTCCATAAACGGAACTTTGAATCAGATCGCCCGCGCCATGAAGAGGTCAGAAGAATTATGCCTCGGCCGAGCGACACGAAGGTGGGCCACCCTCTCAAGTGAACAGCTAAAGCAAAGATGCCGCCTGTACGGGAATTTCCGGCGCAACATTTTGCTTGATGTGGCTAAAAACCAGGTTAGCCTGAGGCTGTCGATCAGTTGACCGCAGAGACACCGTCTTACGAAGACTGGAGCTTTACTGATGACAACACGCATTGACCTCATCAAAATTTTCGTCGTTGCCGTTCTTCTCGGGATACTGTTGTTCTATCTCGCGCATCGCGGTGCATGATGCCGAGCTAGGCCGACGCATCTCCGCGAGTGGCTTGTGACCTTTTGAACGGGATTTCTACTCCAATCCCTCGCAGGCGGTGATTTCGATGCCGAAGCCGGACAGGCCGACATAAGTCATCGGCCGCGACGTTCGCAGGCGAATTGAAGAGATGCCAAGATCCCGCAGGATCTGGGCACCAAGGCCGATTTCGCGCCATTCTTGGGTTCGCTTCGTCTCAGAATCGTGTTTTTCCGCATCCGCGATACTGAGCGGAACGCCCGCCGTGCCGTCGCGCAAAAAGATGAACACACCTCGGCCGTTTTTTGCGAACGCCGCGAGCGTTTTGCGAATGCTGTCGCCGCCCGCGATGACATCGGTGATGATGTCGACACGATGCAACCTTGCCGGAATATCACGGCCATCGCCGATCTTGCCTTGGACAAAGGCGAAATGCTGAACCGCGTCATAGGGCGTGACATAGGCATAGCCGGTCAGCGGACCACTGGTGCCCGTCACCTTGAAGGTTTTGACGCGCTCGACGATTTTTTCGCGCGCCTGCCGGTGCGCGATCAGATCGGCGACCGATATCCGTTTGAGGCCGTGCTTTGCCGCGAAGGCCTCGATTTGCGGACCCGCCATGACAGTGCCGTCGTCATTGGCAAGTTCGCAGATCACGCCAACCTGCGGCAGTCCCGCCAGATGGCAAAGATCGACCGCCGCCTCGGTATGGCCCGAGCGCATGAGCACGCCGCCCTCCCGCGCGATCAGCGGAAACACATGGCCAGGGCGTACGAAATCCTCGACGCCCATATTGCGATTGGCGAGGCCGCGAACCGTGTTGCTGCGCTGCTCGGCCGAAATCCCGGTGGTCAAACCGTGCCTGACATCGACCGAAACCGTGAAGGCAGTGCCAAGGGGCGCCTCATTGGCGGCCACCATCGGTTGGAGGTTGAGGCGCCGTGCGTCGGCGGCGGTCACAGGCGCGCAGACAATGCCGCAACTGTTGCGAATGATGAAGGCCATTTTTTCCGGCGTGCAGAGGGACGCCGCGCAAACCAAATCACCCTCGTTTTCACGATCGTCGTCATCGGTGACGATGACGATTTCGCCGCGCGCGATGGCTTCAATCGCTTCCGTGACGGAATGAGACATCGGTACAATCCCTTCGGTAGCGCCGGATTCGAGAAAATCATTCGGCGTGACAGCGCCCCCTGTCTCCCGCAGGATCAGCTGCGCCGTCTCACGCGAGACCCAAGGCGAGTTTTGATTGCAGATTTGCGAAACGGAGCCCTTGGAGAGGCCGGTTCGCCGCGCGAAATCCGCGCGGGTGAAATTGTTGCGTTTGAGCCAGTCGTGGAGTTTCAAAGCCGTTGCCCGGAAAGGAAGGTTGGTTTAGCAAGGCTAAACTATGCCCGCCGCATTGTTTTGCAAGAGCAAACGAGCCCCCTCAGGGGAGGAGCGCCGTGGCGTGCTGCCAAATGCGGCGGACGAGGTCTGCCGCAGGCTCAGCACGCGCCAGACTTGCGGATTGCCCGGCCCAAGCCTGGAGTTTTTCTATATTGCAGACCCTCTGTGCGTCGTCCCGCATGGCCTGGGTGAGCCCGCGCTGAACCGGGTAAGGCGCCGGTGGCGGCGCGCCGTACCCATCGGCGGCACGCACATAAGCATTGGCCATCGCGCGCCCCAGCCGCCCGCTGAACGCACGGGTCAGGACCGTGTCTTCCGGCTCAAGCCCGTCCAGGGCCTTGGCCCATGCCGGGTTCAATTGGGCTTCCGGGCAACGGAGAAACACTGTTCCCATTTGCACAGCTGAGGCGCCCAGAGTCAGTGCGGCCGCAATTCCGCGTCCGTCGCCGACACCCCCAGTCGCGATGACTGGAATCGACAGTTTGTCGGCAAGGCGGGGCAGCAAGGCGAAAAGGCCAATGGCTTGGCGCTCGGCCGCCGCAGGGTCGAAGGCGCCCCGGTGTCCTCCCGCCTCAATGCCTTGCGCGATGATCGCGTCCGCCCCGGCCTCCTGCGCGCACAGCGCCTCGGAGAGTGTCGTCGCGGTGGCGAACCAGGCAATTCCCTGCGCCTTGAGGGTGGCGACGAATTGAGGTGAGAAAACGCCCATGATCGAGGAGACGGTACGTGGCTTTGCGGCAAGCAGCGCCGCGCATTGGGCCTCGAAATCCGGTCCCCGCGCGTCGCCTGCTTGCAGCGAAACCTCGGGCCCCCAATCCGCCAGAAAACGCCGGACATTGGCTTCGGCGGCCGGATCGCGGACGGGTGGCGGATCAGGAATCCACAGATTGAGTTGGAAGCTTCCACGGCTCTGACGCCGGAACGCCGCGGACCACTCCGCAATCCCTGCGGGCGGCGTCAACAAAGCCCCCATCGCACCCATCCCGCCCGCATTGGCGACAGCCACGCTCAATTCCACCGGGCATGCCCCGGCCATCGGCGCCAGCAGAATGGGAAGTTCGAGCCCGTAGCTTGCGCAAAAATTTTCGGCACGCGCGCGGGCGGAAGGCACAACGCCGCGATGGCTTGAAACGTCACTTTCAGCCAATCCGTCCTCCATTCGCACTTATGGCGCGGAAAAAGGCCATTTCGGACCCTCTCCGGTTTGGCCGCGATGGCGCAGAAACTGGTCGGCGAGGACGCAGGCAACCATCGCTTCGCCGACCGGGACGGCGCGAATGCCGACGCACGGGTCGTGGCGGCCCTTGGTCGTGATCTCGGTCTCGGCCCCAAAGCGATCGACGGTCCGGCGCGGCTGCAAGATCGACGAGGTCGGCTTGACCGCGAAACGCGCGACCACCGGCTGGCCAGTCGAAATTCCGCCGAGGATGCCCCCCGCATGGTTCGACAGAAACAGCGGCTCGTCGCCGTTGCCACGGCGAATCTCATCGGCATTGGCCTCGCCGGACAGCGTGGCGGCGGCAAAACCATCGCCGATCTCGACACCCTTGACCGCGTTGATCGACATCAGGGCGCTGGCGAGTTCGGCGTCGAGTTTGCCATAGATGGGTGCCCCCCACCCCGGCGGCACATGTTCGGCGACGATCTCGATGACGGCGCCGATGGAGGAGCCCGCCTTGCGGATGGAATCGAGATAAGTTTCTAAAAACGCCGCCGCCTTGACGTCGGGGCAGAAAAAGGGGTTTTTGCCGACCTCGTCCCAATCCCAATTGGCGCGATCAATGGCATGCGGCCCCATCTGCACAAGAGCACCACGTATCACCACCGGCGCGATGATTTTGCGGGCGATGGCGCCCGCCGCCACGCGCATGGCGGTTTCGCGGGCGGAGGATCGGCCGCCACCGCGATGGTCGCGGATGCCATATTTTGCATCATAGGTGAAATCGGCGTGGCCGGGACGATAGGTGTCCTTGAGGGCGTCATAGTCTTTCGAGCGCTGATCGGTGTTCTCGATCAACAACCCGATGGGCGTCCCCGTCGTCACTTGGCGTTGGGTTTTTTCATCGAAAAATACGCCGGAGAGGATTTTGACCTGATCGGCCTCTTGCCGCTGGGTGGTGAAGCGCGAGGTGCCGGGGCGGCGCTGATCAAGGAAGACCTGGATCTCAGCGGCATCGAGCGGGATCAATGGCGGACAGCCATCGACGACGCAGCCGATCGCCGGCCCATGGCTTTCCCCAAAGGTCGTGACGCGGAAGAGATGGCCGAAGGTGTTGTAAGACATGCGTGATTACCTAGACGGTGCAGCTGGAACGCCGGGCAGCGGAACCCCACTACCCCACGCAAATTCACCCCAACTGACGTCAGCGTATTCCAAGCGCTTCTTTAGCAGTTGCGCCCGGGCCTCGGGAGAGAATGTGACACCACCCGCGTTGGCATCGATGAGGTTAAGCGCCCATTCGCGTGTTGCATCACTTAGTTGTTTTTCTTTTTCAGGATCTACTCGCAACACATTAATCCCTATCTGCACGAGGTCCGCGTTACCCTTTTCAATCACCGCCCTAACTGAAAGAAATATGGCAAGCGATCCTACAAAGAAAGAAACCGCCGAGAAAACAAGCCCGGCGACGGCTATGCAATCCATCTTGTTTAATGTTGAAGTGGGTGAACTCGGAAGGGCGGGCTGCACAGGGATTTCTCCAAAGAACGTGGCATCGCAAATTTCGTGCGAAAGAATAGCTCTGGACCGAAGAGCGCCGAACCATGCATCTTCTTAAAGGGAGGGCGCAGGTTTCGCCAACCCTCACCCCTTCTCCTTCAGAAGCCGGCCCTTTTCGCGGTTCCAGTCGCGCGCTTTTTCGGTTTCGCGCTTGTCGTGCAATTGTTTTCCTCGCGCCAGCGCGATCTCGATCTTCGCCCTGCCCTTTTCGTTGAAATAGATTTTGAGCGGCACGATGGTCATGCCTTGCCGCTCGGTTCCTTGCGAAAGCTTGGCGATCTCGCGCGCTTTCAACAGCAGTTTGCGCGGCCGTTTCGGCTCATGGTTGAAACGGTTCGCCTGCAGATATTCCGGGATGTTCGCATTGACGAGAAACACCTCACCCGCGCGATCGACACTCGCATAGCTTTCCGCGATGGTGGCCTTGCCCGTGCGCAAGGATTTCACCTCGGTGCCGGTGAGCATCAAGCCCGCTTCAAAGGTTTCGCCGATTTCGTAATTGTAGCGCGCCCGCCGGTTGTCGGCGGCGACCTTGTACGTGCGCTCTGGCTTCGGGGCCACTTAGGACACCCCGCATAAGTTTGCTGCGTTAGGCATGAAGAAGCCCCGCATGGAGCATCGCCGCTTTGATGATGGTCTGCGCGCTCTCTGACGCCGCCAACATGGGGAGGCGTATTTCGCCGGAAATTTTGCCAAGAGCCGACAGTGCATATTTGGGTCCCGCCGGATTGGGCTCGACGAACAACGCCGCGTGCAATGGTGTCAATTGATCCTGCACCGTCAAGGCCGCCGCGAAATCACCGGCAAGGCATGCCTCCTGCATTTGCGAGCACAGTTTCGGTGCAACATTGGACGTCACCGAAATGCAGCCATGACCGCCATGCGCCATCACGCCGAGCGCTGTCATGTCCTCGCCGGAAAGCTGGATGAAATCGGGCCCCAGCGCCTGGCGCTGCAAGGCGGTGCGGGCAAGATTGCCGGTCGCATCCTTGACGCCCGCGATGTTCTTCAATTCATAGAGCCGCTTCATCGTGTCGATGGCCATATCGACGATCGAGCGCGGCGGAATATTGTAAATGATGATGGGGATGCCGACGGCATCGTTGACCGCCTTGAAATGGCGGTAGAGACCCTCTTGCGACGGCTTGTTGTAATAGGGCGTGACGACGAGAAGGCCATCGGCGCCAGCTTGCTCCGCGAAACGCGCAAGTTCGATGGCTTCTTGCGTGTTGTTCGAGCCCGCCCCGGCAATGACAGGCACCCGCCTCTTGGCTTCGCCGATGCAAGCCGTGATGACCTTGCGATGCTCCTCATGCGAAAGCGTAGGGCTCTCTCCCGTCGTTCCTACCGGCACAAGTCCATGTGTGCCGCTGACGATCTGCCAGTCCACCAAGGCACGGAAACGGGTTTCGTCAAAGCTCCCATCTTCAAATGGAGTGACGAGCGCGGTGATCGAACCCCTGAAAGCAGTTTGTCTCCCAATTGCCACAGTTTTGCCTTTCCGAAGATCCCGCCCAAGTGACGCCTTAATTCACGGGCTCTGTACCGCATTGGACCCCGCACGAAGCGCCCCAAAAGCGCCAAGGAACGAAGACGAAGACATAGACACTAAACCAGCTGGCGGAAAGGGCTCTTTGCCAGGATCACGCAGCTGATTGCACGCCGGTCTTGGCCGGCCAGCGCTTTGGAGGACTTCGCGCGAGGCAGGCGCGGTTTGCTGTTTGTTAACGAAGAATCATTCAAAATTCTCCGTTTTCGCGCTGCTTTGTAAGATTGGATGAACCATGCTGACAAGGCATTATTTCCCCGGACGCCTTCTCGTCTCGCGAATTCTCATGGGGCGTTTCCCCGGAATCGGCGCGGTCGCCTTTTGCGCGCTCACCGCTGGATGGATTGCCGGACAGCACGCGCGGTTTCCTTCGCAACCCCACGAGAACCTCTCGTCCGCCGCTCTCTCCCCTGCGCTGCCGCCGCTCTCTCCCCAACAGGAGTTCCAGGCGCCGCAGATCTCCAAGGGCACAGAAAATGGCGCGGCCGCAATGTCTCCCGCCAACCCGTTTTCTGGCGCCACGCAACAAAGCGGGCAACTCCGGCCGGAGCCGGTTCCGCAGCAAGTTCATGACATGACCGGGTTTGCCCCAGCAGTCGCGGCTTATAAGTCCGGCGATCTCGCGCAGGGGGACGCCGCCGCCGCGGCAGCAAACGACAGGATCGTTAAAACGGCCCTGGAATGGGTCGCGCTGCGAAGCTTTCCGCGCGAATCGGGGTTTGAGCGGGCGCAAGCCTTCGTGCAGGCACATCCCGCATGGCCGGCCCTCGACTGGTTAAAAAGGCGCAGCGAGGAAGCGCTTTTCGGTGACCGCAAAAGCGTTGGACTGATCAAAAGCTTTTTCAGCGGCACCGATCCGGAGACACCGGCTGGCAAGCTCGCCCTTGCCCGCGCCCTGGCCAGCGATGGCAAGACCAGCGAGGCGGCCGCCCTTGCCCGCTCGGTCTGGCGCGAAGCCGACCTCAACCCTCAGCTTGAAGCCAAAATCAAAAGCGATTTCGGCAGCTATCTCGATAAGGCCGATCATAAATTCCGCGCCGATCGCCTGCTTTATAGGGAGCAGACCGCTTCGGCCTTCCGCGCCGCCGCTTTAGCAGGACCTGATGAACTGGCCCTCATCAAAGCCAGAGCCGCGGTCAACGATGAAGCCCCAAGCGACAAGCTCATCGCCAAGGTGCCTGCATCGTTGAGAACCGACCCTGGATTCCAGTTCGCATTGATCCACAAGCTACGCCACGCCGAGAAAATTCGCGCGGCGGCGGACCTCATGCTTGCCACCCCGCGTGACCCCGCGCTCCTGATCGACGGCGACGATTGGTGGGTCGAACGCCGGCTTCTCGCCCGTAAGCTTCTTGACCAAAACGACGCGGCGACAGCCTATAAGATTTGCGCTGAGCACTCCGCGGTGTCGCATGAAATGCAGATCGAGGCGGAATTTCATGCCGGCTGGATTGCACTTCGATTTTTGAATGATCCAGTGCGCGCCTCCATGCATTTCGGCAAGCTCGCCAAGCTCGCCGAAACGCCCATGTCACGTGCGCGGGCCGCCTATTGGCAAGGCCGCGCCGCCGAGGCTTCCTCTGCAGAGGGCGCCGCAGCCAGTGCTCATGCGTTCTACGAACAGGCGGCAAATCATCCGGCGACCTACTATGGCCAGCTTGCGCGCGGCAAGCTCGGGCTTGCCTCCTTGCCGATCCGCTCGATCGCCAACGAGGCCAAGGGTGACGAACGCGAAGATTCTCTCAAGGTGATCGAACTGCTTTATACCGCGGGTGAAAAAGACTTGGCCGCGCCGCTCGTCTATGAGGCCGCCCGTCACCTCGCCGATGAAAGACAAGTGGCGGCCTTGGCAAGTCTCGTTTCGAATCAGCACGATGCGCATCTTTCGCTCAGTGTCGGCAAAATCATCAACCAGCGCGGCATGCCGGCCGACACGCTGGCGTTCCCCGACTACGGCGTGCCCTCGTTCACACCATTGGAGAACTCCGCCGCGTCATCGGTTGTTTATTCCATCGCGCGCCAGGAGAGCGCCTTCGACCCAACGGCGGAGTCGTCAGCCGGCGCCAAGGGTTTGATGCAGATGATTTTGTCGACGGCAAAGCGGACAGCGGAGCGCGCCGGAGTCGCCTTCGACTCAAGGCGGCTTCTCACCGACGCGGCGTTCAACGCGCAACTCGCGGCGCGCCATCTCGGAGAGCTCTTGGCCGAACAGAAGGGCTCCTACATCCTGACATTCGCCGCCTACAATGCCGGCGGCAAGCACGTTAAGGAATGGGTTGACGCTTATGGGGATCCCCGCAAACCCGGCGTCGATCCCATTGACTGGGTGGAGCGTATCCCGTTCACAGAAACCCGCAATTACGTTCAGCGGGTCATCGAAAATCTGGGCGTCTATCAGGTTCGCTTCGGTGAGTCGGAGCAAACACCTGCGGAGGCTCTGCTCAACACGCAGGCAAAACTCTAGCAGCGCTTGCGCCGCGCAGCTGAGGCGTCAACCCCAAAGCTTAGCGATCACGCCGCACCGGCCGGGGCTTGGCGGCCCCGGCGCTTAAGATCGCGGTTTTGTTAACACGGCACCCCTCGAAATTTCGCGGCATCGCCGTATTATAGAGTTCACACGCAGCCTCATTGCCCACGATTCAGGCTCTTCGCCGCTTGTATGACTGTACGCATTGGCCCTTCTGGCGGGGAATGTTTTTGCACGGCGATCCGCTTTCGCTCCCAAAAATGGAGTTTCCGTTGTTCGTATGTACTGGCTTTGCCGCCCAAAGCGCGGACGATTCCCTTGGTCCTTTTTCCTTCAACAGGCGGGACCCAGGCCCGAAGGACATTCAGATCGAGATTCTTTATTGCGGCGTCTGTCATTCCGACCTCCATCAAGCCCGCAACGAATGGCACAACACGGTCTATCCCTGTTTGCCGGGGCATGAAATCATCGGGCGGGTGACGAAAACCGGAGCGGATGTCACCCGTTTCAAGCAGGGCGATCTCGCCGGTGTTGGCTGCATGGTGGAGTCCTGCCGCACCTGCGCATCCTGCCGGGAAGGTTTGGAGCAATATTGCGAGAAGGGGTTCAACCCGACCTATAACGGCAAGGAAACCGTCATTGGCGGCACGACCTTTGGCGGATATTCCAACGCCATCGTCGTTGACGAGGCTTTCGTGCTGCGGGTGCCCGGCAATCTTGATCTGGCAGGTGTGGCGCCGCTTCTTTGCGCCGGGATCACCACATATTCTCCGCTGCGTCATTGGAAGGTCGGAGCGGGACAGAAAGTGGGGATCGTCGGGCTTGGCGGCCTGGGTCATATGGGCGTGAAATTCGCGCACGCGTTCGGTGCCCACACCGTCCTGTTCACCACCTCCGAGAGCAAGGTGAAGGATGGCAAGCGGCTCGGCGCCGATGAGGTGGTGATCTCAAAAAACCCCAGCGAGATGGCCGCGCACGCCAGCAGCTTCGACTTCATCCTCGACACGGTCGCGGGCCCGCATGAGATCAGCCGTTATCTCGACCTCTTGAAGCGGGACGGCACGCTGACGCAAGTCGGCGCCCCCGAAAAACCCATGTCGGTCGAAATCTTCAGTCTCATTTTCAAACGCCGTAGCTTTGCCGGCTCGCTGATCGGCGGCATAGCCGAGACACAGGAAATGCTCGACTTTTGCGCGGCTCACAATATCACGGCCGACGTCGAGGTGATCCCGATCCAGAAAATCAATGAAGCTTATGAGCGCATGTTGCGCAGCGATGTGAAGTACCGGTTTACTATCGATATGAGTTCGCTAAAGCAGACGGCGTGAGCAAATCATTGGATAATTTCTGCGATCGTCCGCACGAGGACGGTGCCGTCATATGGTTTTATTAAGAAGGTTCCGTCACGAGGCATCATATCGGTGCGAATCCGGTGGCCGGAGGTGAGAACGATTCCGATTTCCGGCCAGCGCTGGCAAATGCACTGAGCCAGTCCTAACCCATCGAGGGAGCCTGGCATCTCGACATCCGAAAAGACAACGCGCACCTCGGGGTGGGTTTCAAGCAGCCGCAACGCCTCGTCGGCATTGCACGCCTGCAAAACATCAAATCCCGCGTCCTTAAGAAGATCGACGCCCATCAGACGCACGAATGGCTCATCCTCGACGACGAGAACGACATCGTTAGGACCGGAACTCTGCCTGGGCGATTTGACTATCACGGGGAGGTAACATTAGCATTTGACAGAAGTTCCTGTGTTTTGATTAGTTGATTAACAAAGCATTGCGGTGCCGCTTAGGGCTCTTGGCGGTCTTCGCTGTCGCTTGCGCCTTGTCCGCGGTTACGCGAGCAGGCCTCCGGATGGGGACATGAGTTTGCCGCAGTTTCCTTTCGAAAGCCGCTTCTTTTCAGCGGCCGATGGCCTACGCCTTCACGTGCGCGATTATGGCTCGCCGCTCGAAGCTGGCATCCCCGTCGTCTGCTTGGCTGGTCTCACCCGCAATTCAGCGGATTTTGGTCCTCTGGCAAGCGCCCTCGCCGCCGGGCAGGCCGGAAAGATGCGGCGGGTTCTGGCACTCGATTACCGTGGCCGCGGTCTATCGGATTATGACCCGGACTGGAAGAATTACAGCCTCGCTGTCGAAAACAGCGACGTGTTGTCGATCCTCACCGCCCTCGAGATTAATGCCGCTATTTTCATCGGCACATCCCGCGGCGGCCAGCATACCATGCTGCTCTCGGCAAGCCGGCCTGCTGTCCTTCGCGGTGCGGTTTTGAACGATATCGGCCCTGTCCTGGAGCCACGTGGAATGGCGCGCATTCGGGGCTATGTGGGCAAACTCCCAGCCCCGCGGTCGATCCCGGACGCCGTTGATCTGTTGAAGGAAATGATGAGCGAGCGATTCAACGGCCTCAGCCGGGCCGATTGGGAGACTTACGCCAAGATAACGTTCACGGACGCCGTCGGACGCATCGGTGCGCGTTACGATCAAAATTTGATGAAAACGCTGATTGGCCTTGACCTTGAACAGCCGCTCCCTTCGATGTGGCCGCAGTTCGACGGGCTGCGCGGCATCCCTTTGCTCATCCTCAGAGGCGCCAACAGCGATCTGCTTTCGGTGGAAACGCTCAACGCAATGAAAGCCCGGCATGCGGGCGCAGAAACTCATACGGTCAAGGGTCAAGGCCACGCGCCGCTGCTGCTGGATCAGGAAACGATTGCCCGTATCTGCGCTTTCGTGGGCGAGATCGATCGCACGCCAGCAAGAGCGGAGTGATAGGTAGGAGTGAGCAATTGTTCGATTCGATGGGCAATTTACGGATGACCGGTTCGAGCGCCCGGTTCCCCACTCAACCGTTCTTTCAACACTTGTTCCAGCGGGCGCTAGACAATTGGCTCACCGCTCCTCTATAACCGCCGCTGCCCGGAGGCTCTCCAGAGTTCCGGCGGCGCCCAGGTAGCTCAGTTGGTAGAGCATGCGACTGAAAATCGCAGTGTCGGTGGTTCGATTCCGCCCCTGGGCACCATTAAAATCAACAACTTAGCGATTCTCGTTTTCACCGTGTAGACACTTTTTCAGTCCGGTGTAGACACTTTTGGACGCGTTTTGTTTCCGTCCAGGCTCAAATTGACGACGATTCCCCTGGCTTTTTGCGAGAGTTTCGCGCCGCTCGAATAGTGACGCGGAATGGTGTTGCCGAGGATGTCCGCGATCATCCCGTCATCGGCGCCGGCCTCTTTCAGGCGCGTTCCCAACGTGTGGCGAAGGCCGTGGATCGTCAGGCCGGGACCGATCAAGCCCTGACGCCGAAGGCTGTTGCGGAACTTCGACCAGGACGAATTAAAGCCGGTCTCCGACCAGGGCTGGCCAAATGAGTTCACGGCGATCTGCACCGCATTGTTTGCCGGAAGCGCCTTTAGGGCGTCGGCGAGGAGCGGATGAATGGGCGCCGAAATTTCTTTTTCCCGTTTGGCTGTCGTCACCGTAATCATGCCGTCAGCGATCGCCGCCCTGGTCACGGTCAACACATCGGCCTTGCGGAGACCCGCACACATGGCAAGTGCTATGGGGACGCGAATATGCGGAGGCGCTTTTTGCAAAACGACTCGGCATTCTTCCTCCGTCCAGGGTCGATTCTGGACCAAGCCGTCCCTCGGCTTGCGGATCTTTTTAACCCGCTCGGCCAGCGGATTGTCCTTGATGAAATCATAGTCTCGGCAAAACGGCAGCAGGATGCCCAAAAACGTGACGACATAGTTCGCCATCCATCGGCCGTGTCTGGGGAAAATCTTCTCGTCACGGAGGCGTATGATCGTCGAGCGATTCAGCGCGATCAAGGGCATGTCGCGGAGCGGCTCAAGGATGGCGATGGCCCGCTCATAGGAGACCCGGGTTTTGGGTCTCAAGGCGGCCCAAGCCGGAGTTCCGTGATAGGCATCAATCGCGAGGCCTAATGTTCCTGGTCTGGCGGTCTTTGCTTGCTGACGTTCCTCGACGGCGGCCAGTTCGGCGAAAAAAGCCGGTGATCCAAATTCGGCTTGGACCGGCGTTGCGGACTTACGATGGTAGCAATACCATATGCCAGTCCTGGGATGCCGCCAGCGCCTAATACCTTTTACCCGAACGAGCGTTCCCATGAGGGGCGTCCATCTTTTCGAGCCAATCCACGGTTTCAGACGACATGCCGCGTGCGCCAAGCCTGTCTATCCATTCGTCCAGGTCGCGGATGTCGTAGCGTTCCAGCCTCTTCCCCTGCCCCATCGCAAGAGGCCGTACCGGACATCGCGCCGTGAAAACGGCGAGGCTTATACCACAATAGGCAGCGGCCTGGGAGCGATCCAGCAAACGAGGCTCTATGGTGCGAACGCGAGCCATCAGGTCATTTCCCCTGCGGCCGGCGCGCGGTTTCAGACTTTTTCTCGGAGCCCTGTGCTCGGTTCATATGCACTGCTTCGCGTCGAAAAACGGCGTCAAGTGCCGTCATGCTCAACGTAGTGGCGCAGCAGCCGGAATTCCTGGTCGCGATCTGGTCAAAGTTGCCCTGCCGTTCCCCGTCCATCTGTGTTCGTTCTTTGCCGGTCATTTATAGCGGCTGTCCTTGTGGCAAGCGTGAAGCTCCTCCTCTGACGTTGCGGCCCTTACAGGGTGCGGTTTGGCCCGCCGCTGTTCCAACGCCCGTGAACAACACCATGGACGAAAGGAACGACAATGACGAACCGGACCAGACACAAAACCGAAGCCGAACTGAAGGCGCTCTTTGAGCAAGCCGTCCGCGCGATTGGTTTCTACGAAGCGCAGCGCAAGGAAGCGCTGATGGCTCTCGAAAGTCTGAGACGGGCACTCAATGCCCGCAGACCGAAGCCGCCGACGCCATAACGTCTCACTTGCATTTCGCCTCGGTCATCGATCAGACTAACGTGATTGAAGCGGAATTCCGCAGCAAACGTCTAATGAGGGACGACAAGGCTGTCCCGCCGGAGAGCGCAGTTTTGTTCCAAATTGGCGCGCCCAGGAGGATGAAACTGGAAACGCCTATGTCGTTGTAGTCCGTCCGTCATTCCCTGGCTCGCCAAAATTAGGCTGTCCGGATTCCTTACGAGTTAACCCCATCCAAGGCAGGCAATCCTCATCCTCTGATTATTCGAGGGTATTCTGTCATGCGAGCAATCGGACATCTTCGGGATCAAATTGGAATGCCGCCTTGAAGTTTCCTCGCATGAATTCTTTCATTTGATCACGCGAGGCTGACGGCTGCAGCCAACCGATGTCATAGCGAAACGGGCCTGGTTGGCTTATCCACTGGTTGGTTAGATCGTACACAACGGTGTTGTTATAGAATTCATTGAAGGCCTGTGACACGACGGTCTCATCGCGGCCACCTTGCACCTTTGGAAAAACGGCATCGTCATCCTCCTTGTCGATAAAAAGCGCCCCATGTCTGTCGAACAATTCAGCGGCATTTTCATCGACGCGGTTACCCGCCATCCAGGCGCCCGGCCAGCAAAAAAATTCGGGTCTTCTAAATTTGTCTTCTTGAAACGCAAGAAAGTGAGCGAACAGATACCGGAGGGGATAATTCTCCGGGTCAAATAGGTAAGATTGATACTCCGTGCGCAGAGAGGACAACGGTCCGCCCGAGGCAAACCACTTTGCAAATAGTTGCGATATCAATAGTGGCGATACTTCCTTTGCCGCCACGCAAAGATGCGAGCTGATCTCTTCGTACTCAGCTCGGCTGTACTCTGTGACCGCCTTCTTCATGCTAGGGAATTGTAGCGCGATCAAGCGGCATAAAAGCGAAAACCGACCTCCTGGATTCACATCGAGAACAAAAGACTCGTAGTTGGGCGTTACAGGGAATGGAAATCCGCTACCTGGATTAATGGCAAGATCACATACCAACAAGAACAGACCGACCAATGGATCGTTGATGCTACTAGGCGCGTCAGACTCGGTAAGACGCAGAAATTCCTCAAACGCGCGGACGTACACACCGTGCAGCATTCCGAGAGAGCGGAAGTCATCTAGATTTAGCCTGTGCCCACAAGCGTGAGAAAGGTACTGGAGCTGGGCGAAGCAGGCTTGTCCTTCGAAAATCTCTCTCGATCCTATAGGCCATAAACCAATTGGCGATCCGTAATAATAACCCTCGACTTTATTGTCTCGAAGGGCGCGAAAGCCGTCAACCCACTCCTTCGGATGAGGGAGAATCTTGAAGTCCTTGTCTACTGTGGATGCCAGCTGATTGACTGTATGGGCATATGTCATGTGGAATGCGTGGCCCATATTCTCAAACAAATTTTTTTCCACCACTGCCTTGGCGCTTTCAGGTCCCAGCGTGAACGCCCGAAATGCCAGCAGGTCATAGTGATTATTTATAATTGTGTTCGCCCTGCCAGCGGTTGTGCCAAACCCGCTCGGACCGCGCAGGCTTAACGCGCCGGCCTGAGCAACTACGGATTTTTTGAACCCATCTTCTTCGACGAGCTCTATCAAATCGAAGTGCGTGCTGTGAGACTGTACAGGGTAGTTCAGGCTCAAAATGAATCCATAAGTACTCCCAATATGCTGCCACCAATGAATTGTTTCGTGTAGAAAGGTGGACATCGCTTGGGCGCCCTCAAAACTAAGCGCGCGGTTGGTCGTGATACCAGGATCAAGGCTGCCCAGGATTCGATGAACCTGAGGCGAAAGCCGCAGTACGAATTGTAACGTATTGTAGACACCGTGGGCATTGTAAACAGCTGAGAACGCGGGATTGGATGCGCTTGGCAATACATCTGCCGACAGAAGCTCTGGTGATAGCTGCATTTCCGCCCGCATTTACGTTCTGCCCGTCGTTAGAGATCGTAGTGGTGTTCCCAAAAATCCTGAGCATCAGGCTCAAGCGGAACTTCCTCGCCTTCACTGACTTCCAGAGCGCGCCGGTGCTCGTCAGTGAAGGTCTCTAACTCATCGAGCTTCTTGGAAAGCTCTTTCATCTGCCGTTTGGTCCAAACTGCCCGCTCCCCATCCTCAGCTTCGATGAAGCCTAATCGTGTGGCTAGCTCGAAATCTTCCCGGTCTTGAAGCCAGTTGATTTTGTATGGCTTGCCGTAATGGTCGCTGAGCACGAATTTCATAGCTTCGCCGCTTCGAATGACAGAGCGAAAACCCTTAACCGCGTCGGTAAGAGTCTTGAATTCTTTGGAAACAGTGACATCAGAGTGCTTGGCTCTGACAGTCCTGACTTCCTTTTTATCCTTCAGGGCTTCTGTCGCAGCGAGCTGCTCCTTAAGCTCCCGGATTTCGGCTTCCGAGGCGTCCAACTCGACTTCCGCTTCCGCAAGCTTGTCTGTCTTTGCCTTGAATTCTGCAGCCGAAACCATGGTCGGCCCAAGAACCGCCTTGAGCAGCGGTTCAATCGCCTTCAAGAACGCCCGCCGTTTGGTATCCCATTTAGTCTGAGATTTTGGCTTGAAATCCAAAGTCGCAGTAAGCGTGCTGAGAAGCTCGTTGTATTTTATATCATCATCTATCTTTGCAACCTGAGTTCCAAGAAGAACATCCTTTACGTCTTCGTACTTCAGGGGCGGCACAAGAATTGGAAAAATATCGTGCGACTTGATCCAGGCAGCACCGAGTTCGCTTAGACAGAACTTGCTCTCGAAATAAGACGGGGTGAGCACCAGGACGACGACCTTCGGCTCAAACAGTTGCTCTTTTATATAGGTAACGAAATTCTTGCCGTTGGGAATCCCATAGCCATTAAGGGAGGAGCAGAAAATTTCCTCCTCCGGCACGCCCATGCCTTCCTCGATCAGACTGACGATCTCCTGAACAAGGGCCTTGTCCTTTACGGCGTGACTTATAAAAACGGATTTACTCAAATTTTTCTCTCCCTTAATTATTTGCGCGAAGCTGCTGATTGTCACGTGCCTCAACCATGAAGGTCATCTCGTGACCCGATGAACTGAATAAGAGGGCCGAAGTCGCCTTGGTCTGCCGACTTGAGCGCGGCGATATACGTGACGCGTCTTTCATTCATTTTCTGAAGATCATGCCCGCCTGCCCAATCAATCGGTTTTGCTCCATAAACACGGGTCATAACGGTATCCGCCACGATGCGCGCATGCCTGCCGTTGCCGTTTGGAAACGCATGAATCTCAACGAGTCTGTGATGCAGCCGGACCGCCGCTTCTGAGGCAGAAAAGGTTTTGTGCTCCTTCCAGTACCGGGCGTTATCCATCAGCATGCGTAATTCGACCCCGATATGAATCGGGTCAATGCCGATGTTCTTGCCGGTTCGCCTAAATGACCCTGCCCAATCCCACACATCGCCGAACAATCTCTTATGCAGCGTCACCGCGAAGTCATCCTTCAGCACATCTCCTTTGTGCCGCGCGAGCCATTGCAAGCCGGACTCGATATTGGCCTGCTCAAGCTCATCTAACTCCTCGCGGGTTGTGATGTGCTTGAATTTCAAACCGCCGAGCTCGTTGGGATCAAGCGGTGTCGCCCCGTCCGGATATTCCATTATCCCTGTCATTTATCGCTCCAGAAATCAGATGGCATCTCGCGCGCTATTTCGCGCGTGAGGCGCTCGATCTCCTGAGCGATCTTGTCTTTGGGCAAATTCTGGCTTTCCAGTGCCATGTGGGTGCTAGCCGTGCCAACGAGAGCCATGGCCTTTTTTCGTGCCTGGGCCCTGATTACAGCCTCGATACGCTTCTCGGGAACGATAGCGTAGACGAACCGGCAGCCCATGGCCTCGGCTGCCGCCTGCATGGATTTCAGAGTGGCGCCGCCGCTGAGTTCGGCATGTTCGCCTTGCGCGACCCGGGCTCGCGTGACACCCATTCTTTTCGCCAGTTGAGCGCCAGACATGCCAAGGGCCTTACGGACCGTGCGCAGCCAGCCTTCCGGCGGCGTTCGCAGGTTTGCAAAACTCGCAGCGCCATCGACAAGGCGCTGATATTGCTGCTGGACGACTGTCTTGACGGTCATTGTCAACCCATGTATTTACGATTTATCCTAGTTTGTATGTATATACGTATACCGTTTTAGCCAGAATGTCTACTTATAAGTTGACGTAGTTTCCAGGTATATCAACATATGTATTGACGTCGTCGCTGCAAGGGCTGCCTCAAGGGAACCGCCCAGGCTCGCATTTCGGCTGCGTCGCTAAGAGTGACGTAGTAAAAACAGGAATTTTCAACCCTCTACTAGCGTTGGCGGGTTCACGTTGGGCAGCTTGGGCAACTGAAACCTATCTTTCTTTTATACGGAAGTGCGTATAAAAATAATTTACACGCGATCACGTATATTTTCAATTTATACGGCTATGCGTATATTGACAGATTAGACGCGATCGCGTATATTTTATCGAAGATGGGAATCATGAACGAGCAAATCGCCCGCACTGAAAAACAGCTCGGAGCCATTCTGCGCCGCGCGCGCAAACGGGCTGGCCTGACCCAGGGCGACCTAGGGGAACAGATCCACCTAAGGCAGGGTACTGTATCACGCCTAGAGGCTGGCGAACCCGCCGTCCAATTGCACACTTTGATGGAAGCTCTATCGGCACTGAATCTCGAACTTGTGGTACGTCCGCGCACCCATGGCAGCCCGGCCGACATCGAGGAACTATTCTGATGACACGCAGGCGGGCGCATCCCCCACTGAATGTGTTCGTCAACGGCCGACTTGTCGGCGCGTTGCGACGTGAGTCGACAGGCGCAATTGATTTCCAGTATGCGCAGGAATGGCTGGGATGGCGGGGCACCTTCCCGGTGTCGCTGTCGTTGCCACTTCGAGAAGACCGCTATATTGGCGATCCGGTCATAAATGTCTTCGACAATCTGCTGCCAGACAGCGATGCCATTCGGCGGCGCATCGCCGAACGGGTGGGCGCAGAAGGCATCGACCCCTTCAGTCTTCTGACGGCCCTCGGCCATGATTGCATTGGCGCATTGCAATTTCTGCGGGATGGCGTCAATCTAGGCGTCGTCGGCGCAGTCAATGGTAATCCAGTCAGCAATGACGATATATCTGCCATCATAAGCAATCTTGTTGCCGCGCCGCTCGGTGTTGGCGACGACGATGACTTCCGAATCTCGATCGCCGGGGCACAGGAGAAAACAGCCTTACTCCGCCATAATGGTAAATGGTTTAAGCCCGTCGGCATGACCGCCACGACCCACATCTTGAAGCCACAGATAGGCCAACTTCCCAACGGTATTGACCTTTCGAACAGCGTAGAAAACGAATACCTGTGCCTGAAGCTGCTTGCTGCCTTGGGCGTCCCAACGGCCAATGTTGAGATCGCGGACTTCGGCGAAAGGCGTACATTAATTGTCGAGCGGTTCGATCGCCGCTGGACAAAAGACGGACGACTTCTCCGCCTGCCGCAAGAGGATTGCTGCCAGGCCTTATCCGTCCCACCAACGCGCAAGTATCAGTCCGAAGGCGGCCCCGGAATTCGTGATATCCTCAATCTTCTTAAGGGCAGCGATACGCCAGAGAGCGACATAGCGAGCTTTCTGCGCGCCAACATTATCTTCTGGCTGCTTGGTGCGACTGACGGGCACGCGAAAAACTTCAGCATTTTCCTGACACCGGGTGGCAGGTTCAACCTGACGCCCCTATACGACGTCCTGACTGCGCAGCCCAGTCTCGATTCAAACCAGATCCCACGAAAGAAGTTCAAGTTGGCAATGTCAGTTGGCAAGAATCGACATTACGCCATACACGACATCATACCGCGGCACTTCATGCAGACGGCAGAGCTCGCCGGTGTGGGCACCTCTGTCTTGATGTCGATCATCGAAGACCTGGCAGCGAAAGCTGAGAAGCGCGCAGCAACCGCCATCAACTCATTACCGGAAAGGTTTCCGGATCAACTCATCTCATCGGTGATGGCTGGTATCACTGATCGCGTGCGCCACCTGGCGGAGGTTGACATAAGCGCAGCTGCGGACTGACTGTCGAACTTAGAGAGCAACCGTGTCTGGCACAGTCCTAAGGTGGGCACAAAACGCCAATCTGCAGCCGCTGCACACAGGAGAGATTTAGCACAAATTTAGCACAGACCGAAAAAGACCGATTCGGAAAATGGCGGGTTTCTGCGGGTTTCAGGGGACCAGTATTTTGTGGCAAAAAGCGCTATTTTTGGCAGCATTCCGAAAAATGACAGGCTCTAACCCATTGATTTTAAACTGGAGCGGGTGAAGGGAATCGAACCCTCATAGCCAGCTTGGAAGGCTGAAAATAAGCGTTCTGTAACAATGATCTCAGTATCGAAAAGCACAGATTTAGCACATGCTTTTGATGCCCATTATCCTCGAAGAAGGCTGGACATGAGGGTTTCGGCGGCTTCTCGGTGTGCGTCGTCTTTTCCTCTGATGAGATGTCCGTAGACATTGAACGTGATTTCGATGCTGGAGTGGCCCAACGCGGTCTGGATCGACTTGAAGTCTCGCCCCAGCTCGATCAGCTTCGATGCATAATAATGCCGCAACGCGTAGGGGGTGTACCGGGGCTTCTGAACGGTTTTCCCATCCTTGTCGTCCTCTTCCTGATCGATAAGACCCGCCTCTTTCATCAACGGTTGCCATGCGCTGATTGTGAAGTTAGTCAGCGCCACCGGCTTTCCGCTCTCGGTCGGGAACACGAGATCTAGGGAAGAGTCGGGGCATCGTTCTTGCCATTCGAAGATCATGTCCGTGACAAGTGTCGGCACATAGATCGTTCGACGCCCAGCTTTCGATTTGACCGGGCCGATAATGCCCGTGCGATTAGCTCGCTGCCGGACGAGTATTCGACCATCTGAAAGGTTCGACCAGGGAAGTCCCCGGTATTCCGAAGGTCGCATCCCGGAGAAACCTGCAAGGTAAATCATTGGCCGATACCGGGCCCAGCACTTCTCCAGATAAGCGTTCTTCCTGCCCATCCGGTCGGCCGCCGCGTATATATCTCTCATTTCTTGATCGGTTGGGATGGTGACTTCGCCATCCTCATCTTCATACCGGCCGCCTGCTTTGATGGTCACACCGGCAGCAGGGTCATCTCGGATGAAACCCTGCTGCTTCATTTCGATTATGACCGAGTGAAACGAGGACAAGGTTCGACGAGCGAGATCGCGTGTTTTGTGCTCAAGCAACCAGTTGCGGAACTGGATTACGTCAGACGGCGCCAGCTCGTGAAGCCGCTTGCTCCAAACATACTCTTTCATGACACGGGCGCGACGCCGATATTCCTTGAATGTTTCCGGCTCTACACGCTCGCGGCCATCCCTGCCGATCTTCTCGCAAATGTCGATCCATCGATCCACAGATTCGGAAACCGAGAGGGTTTGGCCCAACGGAGCCTCGCGCAAGCTACCAAGGTTTTCGATAAACTCCCGAGCCGCTTTCATAGTGTCGAATTGGGAGTAACCGTAACCCGATGACCGCTCTTTTGAAGGGTAACGTACCTGGTATGCTGTACCTGTTTTCCCCGTAATTTTTCTGATGTTTGCCATTATTCCAAGATTAGCAATGTCAGATTCCACAACGCAACAGAAATATTACATTAGGAACTATGACGCTTATCATTCTCGTGAAGCCCTTTCCGAGCGGGATGCTCTTGGAATACTTCGCCGCGCGAATAGAGCTCGCAATTGCGCTCCGCTTCGACCTGCCTATTGAAATAAGCGCTCAATAGCGCGTTCCGCTCGATTTTAAGCCGTCCCTCAATGGGATCGATAAACCAGGGCAGCTTGCGCTTTCCTTTCGCATCTATGTCCGACGAGCGTTTGATCTGGCGCTGGGTCAGGTGAATATTCATCTCAGCCAGAAGCTGACGGGCTTCTTCAAGATCGAGATAATGGGGTCTTTGACTGACAAAGCCCTGCTTGCCGGATGGGCTGCTTTTCGGCAGCCGGTCATCGCGGTGTTCTTGCCTTCCAGTGTTATCGTCGTCTATTTCTGTCACGCTGCTTTCTGCGATCCCGACGCCAAATGTTACCAATATCCCCATTATAAACCCGTCTTCGGATCAACCTACGATGGTATGCAGTCGCTCAATCGTGGTCGTACCGACCGCGTTCCCTGCTGCGCCCGCCGTCATCCTTGTCTCTGTCTCTCTTTTTGTACGATCCATCGGCTTTGCGCTCCGCCGCCGACCGTCTGGCGCGCCAGTCTCGCCGGGGTGATTTTTCGGGGATCGGTGCGCGGTCGGCTTCGTTTCCCTGGTTCTGATCGGCCTTCCGCTCGCGTTCTGGATTGGCACCGGACTCGGTGGCGCCGGACGCGGCGTCCCGGAACTCGTCGCGATGAAATTTCTGCTGGCCGACATCCTGCTGGGGTTCTGGAGTGGCGAACTCAGTACGATAGTCCGACCAGACCTTCTCACGTTCAGCGGCGAGCTGACGCCAAACTGTCTTCTGTGCGGCAACGTCGGAAGCGTGGCGTGCTTTCATGGTTTCCCGATTTTTCTGGAACTCCTGTGAGAGTTTAGCCAGTTCGACCCGGCGCGCCGCCTTCAGGGTCGCCGCTCTTTCATTGCGGCTCAGCGCCTGACGTTTGCGCAGGGCCTGCTTCTGGGTCTCTTGTTGCCGCTCCAACTGCTTGCGCCGTGCGGCCGGGCTGATCATCAGCTTGAACAGATTGGCGAGGCCGCCCCGCTCTCTCATCGCCACATAATTAAGGCGCACGGCGTTGCCGATCGCGCCAAGGAGGGAGCGCTCGCGGGCGTTGAAGAGGCGACGCTGGACGAACTGCGTGCGTCCGAGTTGCTTCCACTCGGCGCTTTCCTGAAGATCGTGAAGCGCCTGCTCGGTATAGGGATGCGGCGGTCTCGTCCGCCTGCTTTTCCAGATAGCGTCGATGAATGGTTGATAGCGGTCGTTCACGGCCTTGCGGTCGGCTTTATAGCAGGCCCACAATTTCTGTGACTCGGCGTTGCGTGCTTTAAATGCACTGGCCTGCGCTGCCTTCAGATTGGCGACATGAGCGGCATAGGCGGCTTTGATTTCGGCGGCGCGCTGTTTTGCCTTTTCGCTGTTGAGTTTCCGCGTGGCCTCCCATTCCTCGCGCGACTTCGCCTGGGCCGGTCGCTTCGGCGGCTCGATGCCGTTGTCGAGGGCATGAAACTTTGCCCGCCGGTCGGGGCTGCGGATCACGCCCTGGCTTACCTCGTAGTCGTCGGCCCAACGATCGAGTTTATGGTCGTCGTTCGACAGCGACGCGAGCTGACCAGTCTCAGGGTTGACCAGATTGACGATGACATGGACATGCTTATGGGGTCGGTCGGTATGTTCGACGATAACCGCCTGGCAATGCTCCATGCCGAGGGTGCGCAAGGCGTCGAAGGCGGTCTCGCGCATATGGGCTGCGTCGGGGTTGTCGGCCTCGTGCCAGTTGAGCGTGAAGGCATAGACCGGCTTTGTCATCTTGCGCCCGGTCGCCCTGATGCCGGAACGCTTTTTCAAGTCATTGGCCGCCTCGCACAGGGCTTTCATTTCGCGCCAGGCGCGGTGCGGCTCGTCAGTCGCCAGATTGTGCAGTTCCACGAAACCGACGCGCTCGGAGGTTTGGGCGTCCTTGTCGTGCAGGACATACACAAGAGCGCCCTTGAACGACGTCCCGCGCCCTCTGGTGTTTCTACCCTTCGCCCAGTTCATCCAAGGCCTGCCCCGGCGCGTCGATGCGTCTGAGCAGGCGGCGTAATTCCTCCAGGGTGGACTCGATATGGCGCGCCCGGAATGTGTCGCCGGTCGCGTTGCAGGCACGGGCGATCTGGTTGAGGTTCGAGCCGATCCGGGCGAGGTCGTGCCGGTCGATCGCGCTCAAATCTCGCGACTTGCGGACCAGGATCGCGCCGGACAACGCCTGCTCCCGGACGAAGTCCGAAAGCGGGATATTGTTTTCCGCCGCGCGTCCCTCGATGATCGCCATCTCGTCCTGACGCACGCGCGCCGAAATAAGCAGCTTGCGTTTCTCGGAGTCGGTTTTGCGAGGCCTGCCGCCCTTGCGGAAGGGTGGTGTTCGTTGAGTCATGTGTCATGGCCGCTTACCAGCGGGGTTTCAGGGGGTGCCCCCCTGACGAGCGTTTTTGTAATACAAAAACATTGCTCGCTATCCCCTATACTTAGTATATGGCCTTACAACTCAGGATTTCAACAGATATGAAGGCAGCATTTTAAGTAACAAACCTATCATGTATAAACGCACAACACTGAATATTTCAATACATTTTGAGACAACCAATTTGTGAACTTTAGTTTGCTAATGTTATCAGATATATACGCCGGAATGCGAATTATGCTCAATCGAATACGCCGAAACAGAGAGGCGCATTTGCACAATTTACACGGTGATATTGGGGGATTTAGACCGGAGTCGCGAGTGCATACGGGAGTAGTCAGAGCCCCGTAATACCTCGGATAGAAAGCGTTTAAACGCCCTCGGCCGTAGCTTCTGCTGCCGCTTCTGCTTCAACTACGAAATCGCAAAGTTCTTCGCTGACCTCACATTCCGCCGCGATGACCGAAGGCATTCGTCCCAAATTGTCTGGAACAAACGCTGCTCCACGCAAAACTAGAAGTTTGACGGCGTCAAATGCGTTGCGACCAATGGCCAGGTGTAGCGCCGTCAATCCAGTGCGTTTGTCCGGTTTATTGATGTCGGCTCCAAAGGCAAGAGCGTGGTAAAGCACTGGATCGTTACCGTCGTTTGCAGCAGCCAGAAACTCGGCCTGAATTTCTTCTTGCCGAGCCGGCGATAATCCTTTTTTGGTTCCACCTACAATTGATAGTTCGTCTTCATTCTCAGGTTGCTTGGCCATCATTGCCGCTCCATTCGCGTCATCATGAAATCAAAATCCGGCACTGTCACAACATCTTCTGCGTGGGGATCAAATTTAACAATCACTCCATTTCCAGAATGCGATTCTGTGTTCCCTTTCAGAAAAAAATGCTTTGGTGCATTGGTCATCTTGTCCCTTAAAGAAAGGACCGCGCTTTTTCCGTCGGAGACCAGAACGCCCTCATTGAAAAAATAGTTTAATGTCGTCTCCAACCGTGCGACGACGCGGCAAAAACCGTCGTCTGGCGTTACAGTCATCGGGCCTGCAAACGGCACACGCTGCGGATCCGTCGCATATCCGATTGTTAACGTATATTCGCCTGCAAGATGTTGGCTGTCTGTAGCTCGATAGAAGCCAGCCATTGCTTTTCCCAGTGAACCGATAGGATCGGGATCGGGCAGATTCTCGGCGAAGCGCTGGAATAACGACACATAGCTGTCGATAGTCCATATATGACCGGTGAGAAATCGTTGCAGTGTTTTGATCGGGATTTCCTGCTTTCGGGGCGCGACATCAGTAACGCGCTTTGCAAGAGCCGGGACGCCGATGCGGTGGCGACGCATGTAATGCAATAGCTTTTGTCGAATCAGAGCACGTGTCGTTTCATCAAACGCTGGCGGATGTTCCTGATCCATTGGTTCGCCCCCATCAGTGTCCAAGACCTGGCGTGCGATTCCTGCATATAAACATTCATGGAGTCATTTCACAATGCGGAAATTTCGCATCGCCAACACCGAAAGATGGCTTGTGGAATCATCTCGCACGAGTTGCCCATGTGTGAAGTACCACAGGGTCTTCATGGCCCTATGCAGACGCCGCTGGTGACGAGATAAAGCACTGCGAAAGTCCGGCATAGCCGCGAACTCCATTGACCAGAATGTGACCACGACAAAGGCGATCCGGGTGTTCATCTTGAGTGTAGTTACTCAGGAGTCGCGGATAATGGAAGCCAGACAAAAAAATCGTCAGGAGAGCAGGGAATCGTGGTTGCGCGCGGCTTTAACCGAGCTGCGACCCTATTTCGCCAAGCTTGGTCTGACCCTGCCGGAGAAGATCAGATTTGCCGTTGCGTTCACATCGCATGGCAAGAAAGGAAAGGTGGCCGGAGAGTGCTGGCATGCCGGCGCGTCCGATGACGGCCACTATGAAATCATCATCCGGGCCGATTTCGCCGACCCTGCCGAGGTGCTTGGGATCCTCGTGCATGAGCTGGTGCATGCCGCGCTGCCGCCGGATGTGAAACACGGCAAGGCGTTCAGGGAAGCGGCCCTGAAGATCGGGCTTGAAGGGCAAATGCGGCACGCGCTGCCCGGCACAGTCCTTAGGGAGCGTTTAAACGAGCTCGCTACATCCCTTGGTCCGTTCCCACATGGTCGGCTGAACTTCGACCGAGTGACGCTCGCCGGTGAAGTTGCGGCAGACGGGCCTAAAAAGCAGGGAACGCGCATGTTGAAGGCCGAATGTCCCGGCTCCGGCTGCGGATACACGGTGCGTGTTGCGGCACGGTGGATCAAGGATTGCGGGCCGCCGCACTGCCCGAAGCATGGCTCGATGAATGTGCCGCCGCTCGCGCAGGAAAGCATTGCGCCTGACGGCACCGATGCCATCACCGCAGAAGCGATGGAGTAAGGGTCATGGGCCTGATCATCGCCATTGCCTGCGGGTTCGCCTGGCTCCAGTTATCGGACCCGTTTTCGCTGTTCCTGTTTCAACATACGCCGGCGGCCTATGCCCGCCAGCTCTCTTCCAATGGTCCCGCCATTCTCGGCGGGCTGATGCTTTGCGTGGTAGTTGCGGCCGCCGGAGTGCAAAGCGCGATGTCAAACCAGCGCACATCGGGCATGTGGCAGTCTGCGGCGGGACGGCGGATCATCGGCTGGGCCGCGCATTGGGCGGCGTTCATCGTGCTGATGGCTTCGATCGGCTTGGCGTTGCAGACGGTAACCGGCTTGACCCCGTTTACGGTCGGCATGGCTGCTCTGCTCGCATGGTGCGGGCTGCGACCGTTCAAGATCTTTCTCGGCCGCGCGACCCGTCCGCTGCGCTGGTTCCTGGCGGGACGGTATGTCGGGCTGGGCGGCACGTCGCGTTTCTCGGGGCTTCTGGATGAATGGGCGAATCCGTGGCGGCCCGGACAGGTGCTGCTCGGCGCATCGATGTACGATCCGAGATGGATCGTCGGTTTCAGCGACGATCGCCATGTCTGCACGATTGCGACCAACCGGGCGGGCAAGGGCCGGTCGGTGATCATTCCGAATCTGCTCACATGGCGCGGCTCGGTTCTGGTCATCGACCCGAAGGGCCAGAACGCCCTTGTCACCGCATTGGCGCGCGGCAAGGGGGGAAAAGGCCTGACGCACCCGCTCGGCCAGACGGTGCGTATTCTCGATCCATTGGGGGAGATTCGCGATCCCCTGCTTCAAGACTGCAAGGCGCGCTTCAATCCGCTCGCCGGGCTCGATCCGGGCGCGGACGATTATGCGGAGCGCGTCGAGCTAATCGCGGACGCGCTCGTCGTTCCAGATGCAAAAGCGAAGGATAACTTTTTTGACATTTCGGCGCGGGTCATCATCAGCGGCCTGATCGACTACGTCGTGATGAGTCCGGACATTCCGGAAAAAGATAAGCATCTCGGCACGGTGCGTGATCTGCTGATCCATCCCGACGGCCCTCCGCTCGAAAGCAATCCGGTGGCGAACCCTCCCTTCCGGGGCATGGAGGACATGGGCGGCCTCGCGCAGGCGGCCGCGTCGCTGGCGCTGCAGGCCGGCCAGAATGCCAAAGGCGATGTCATCGCCACGGCCATTTCGCATACGAAATGGTTGGACAGCGCGGGCATGCGCCGGACGCTCGCCGCGTCGGATTTTAATTTGCAGGACCTGAACAACGGCGCGACGACGATCTATCTGGTGCTGCCGCCGCAATATCTGGACATCCACGGGCGATTCCTGCGGCTGTTCGTCAATCTGGCTCTGCACGCGGCCGCCGAGGGGCGCAAGGGCAGGTACGCGACGCTGTTTCTGCTCGATGAATTTTACGCCCTCGGGCGTCTCCAGCAGCTGGCGAAGGCAGCCGGCCTGATGGCGGGCTTCGGCGTCAAGCTGTGGCCGATCATTCAGAATCTGGGCCAGGTTCAGGAGATCTATCCGCAGAACTGGGAGACATTCATGGGCAATGCCGGGATGTGGCAGGCGTTTGCGATGAATGACCAGACCACGGCGCGGTATCTGTCCGAGCGTCTCGGCAAGCGGGTTCTCTGGCGCAGGATGCGCGGTCCTGAAGGGTATGAGTGGGAACTGGCGGGCGCCGCCAATCTGCGGGACGCGCAAGAGCTTGCCAAAGCGACAAGCCGGGCCAGCGGCAACATGGCCGTGTTCACCGAGACGGGCGAGGCGTTTCTGCTGCGCCGGACGCCCTACGACAAGCTGTTTCCGCGCGGCCGCTATAGGCCAGATCCGTTTGAAGGAGGTCGATCATGAGCGATCCTATTCCATCGGTGCTGGCCGCCTTTCTGTTGCTGACCCTCGCCGTCATCGCGATACGCTGCGCAATCATCGTGGTGGTGAGAGGCTGCCAGCTTTCGGTAAATCTAGGGATGGTCTTGGGGGAGACCCTTGCTCTGGCGGCAATCTGGCCGATCGAGTGGCTCATCGACCAGGCGGAAAAGGCTCTGGCATTCGCGGCTGATTATCGGGCGCAGCGAAAGATCTGGCGGGCCGAGTTCCGCGCGATGATGTCGTGGGATGAATTTCGCCGACAGATGACCGGACAGCCCAAAGTCGAGCGGGACGACTACGCCGACGCATTGAGTCTGTTCGGCCTCGTGGAACCCTTTGCCCGGCCGGAGATGGACGCGCGATTCAAAAGGATCATGCAAGGCGTCCATCCCGACACGGGCGGTTCCGACTATCTGGCGCAGCAAGTCACAGCCGCGCGCGCCCTGGTTCTCAAGCGAAAAGGATGGAAGAAATGAGCCATAAATCTGAACTGGCGATCCTTCGGCAACAGCAACTCGCCAAAGTGCGGGAGGCGACGGGCACGCCTGAGCGTTTCGTGGCGGATTTTGCCTGCGCCTTGCATGACCGCGCCTTTCGCGTGACGTTCGCCCGCTTCTCTTCGGCACAGCGCTTCCGGTGCGAGAGCGTCGACAAGACTGAATCGCATCAGGCGACGACGCTAGCGCGGTTGCAGGGGTTCTTGCGTCCGGCAGACGCGCTTCGGGTCCGGACTGAAGAGGTAGATTTCTCGACTGTGCCCTGCGCCTGGTGCGCGGACGACACGCGCTGGACGCTCTGCGACAGGTGCAAAATGCTGGTCTGCGGCGCCCGCAGCTCCGGCCATTCTTTCAGCTGCCGCGACAGCTGCGCCGCGCAATTCCAGACTGCGCGGCACGATGCCCTCGATGCGGCACGGGCCGGATCGTCCACGCGGCTCGCGATCGAGCACGGTCGGACGCTGCTGCCGGGAAAGGGTCTGCGAAAATGACCGGGGGAATTTTCAAGAAGGACGATACGGCGCTTCGTCAGGCGGAACAAAAGCCTCGCCTGCATTGGGGAAGAGACGTTTGGATTTCCTTTGTCGCGTGCTCCCATTTGAATCTCGTTCTCTCAGATCCGAAAGCGGACCATGGCAGAATCATCGGCGCGTACCTGCTTGTCGCGCTGGCCGCCGCGATCCTGATTTTCAGGATGTGGCGCCGGATAAACAAATATCTCAACCGCGAGTGAGCAGACGTCGATCGCGACGCCGAACACGAAAGGTAATGCTGAAAATGCAGTCCTGGGATCATGTCGAATTCGAGTGCTGGCCGGCTCCCATACCGGAGCATGGCGAACCCTCCGAGATGATGGTGTCGCCCGCCGAAACCTTTGAGGCTCTGCGGGACATGCTGAAAGACCACTTCCCCGAGGGTCCGGCTGCGGCGGTGGAATCGTTTGAAGCCTATCGTGATTGGAGGCAGGCCAACGCGACGATCTTTTTCAAGGCGGAGAAGGACAGGCCGCAGATCGCGGATGTCGGCAAGCGGTGGCGGGCCTTGGTGAACGCGTGGGAGAACTTCAGGGCAAAGGAGCAATGGATGTCTGGCCGCGTCCATGCTCGGCCCGATTTGGAGCTGAGTCTGAAATTGGTGAAGTCGCGGGCCATGCAGAAATCGTCGTGGCGCGATCGCCGGACGAATACGTCGCGCAACAGCAATGACCGCGCGAAGGAGCGAGAATGATGACCGATGACATCCGAAAGAGAATGCGCACGACGCCGATCCCGGAACCACGTCCATAATAGCAAAAGAGAACAGCCATGAAGATCGACGGAGCGGTTGCGGCGCTTGGAATTTGCATGGCGGCGTCGCTGTTCGGTACGCCGCACCTGCTGTACGAGTATGAGTGCGAGGGTTACGACATCCGGCACTGCGCGTATTACACAAGCTGCACATACATTGGTGTGCAGGGATGGCGTAAATCCAAACCAGGACCCTTGTCGGCCTACGGTTGTCCGGGCGTGAAGATGTTTGCGCTGGACTGGCCGCCGTTTATTTGGCGCAAGGGCTGAAAGGCTGGAAGCCTGAGTGCGGCGGCTTACGGCTCTGAGGCGACGTGCGTAGAAAACACCCTTGCAAAGTATAGTTCATAGTGCTATAGTTTATATTGTTATGAGGGTTGTTTGCGAATTTTTAAAACGAAATGGTTTGTGCGTTATGCGCGGCGGGAACGGATCGGCGATGACAGCTTGCGCGAAGCGATAGAGCGCGCGGACCGCGGCCTTGTGGATGGAGACCTGGGTGGTGACGTCATCAAACAGAGGGTCGCCAGAAAGGGACAGGGCCGGTCGGGCGGTTACCGCGTGCTGATCGCGTATCGGCGAGGCAACCGGGCGGTATTCCTTTACGGCTTCGCCAAAAGCGAGCGCGAGAACATCGATCACGACGAACTGGGGACCCTGCGGGACATTGCAGAGGGGTGGCTCAAAGCGAATGACGCAAAGCTCGATCGCGCAATAGCGGACGGTTTTGTGCAGGAGGTAGACGATGACTAAAGCAAAATTGACCAGAGAAAAAAAGAAACCTAGCAGGCTGACGAAATCATTGCTGGAAACAGCCCAGGACATGCGACGTGGCGAGCTGCTCGATGAGGCGGCTTACGCGAAAATCACCATGCGGCATCTCGCAGAAAACGAGGCGCCGAAAGCCGAGCCAATCACAGGCGAAGAAATTCGCGCCTTGAGAGAGAAAGCGCATTTAAGCCAGGCGGTGTTCGCCCGTCACCTCAACGTGACAGTCGGCTATGTCTCGCAACTCGAACGCGGCGCGAAACGGCCAACG
>DATBPZ010000096.1:0-9237 GCA_036561105.1 Methylocella sp.
TTGTGAAAGCGCTTCGTCGCCGTCCTAACTCAATCTCCGAAATTCTTAAAAGGGCGGAGACGGTGGCAAGCGCATGGTCGAGGTCGCCGAGCGCTCGTTTGGCCGCGATGCGTAAGTCCTGATCGGATTGTCCCGCGAGACCGCGTTCGAGCTTGGCATGCATAACCGCGAGCGGCGCGCGCAGATCATGCGCGATGTTATCACCGACACTCTTGAGCTGACTGAGAAGCCGGACGATCTCGTCCAGCATAAGATTGACCGCGCTCGCCACATAGTTCAGATCGTCCATCTTGCCGTGCGTCGGCAATCGCTCTTGAAGATCACCCTTCATGATACGGACGATCGTTTCGTTAATTGTCTTGAGGCGGCGGGTGCCGCGCAAACTGAAGATTGTCCCCGTGGCGAGCGCCAGCAGGATCGCGGGCACGATGCCAATGGTAAGCGCTTTGATAACAACCTGCCGCAGGGCATAAACTTCGTAAAGACTTCGGCCAAGCAGGATGATACTGCCGTCTTCCCTCCGTCCGGCGACAAAGACTGCGGATTCGGTTCCCCTCCGAAGCGTCTGTGCTTGGATGGTGTGGGCCTTGCCATCGATGGGCAAGTCCGGCGGGATCGCTGCGACGTTACCGTATCGTAGCTTGCCACTTTTATCGAACAGGGCCGCGTAGTCGAGCCTCCGCAAATCACTGCTGAACCTGCGCTCGAGTTCGCGCATAATTCGATCATCAGGCTGGGTGACGGCTCTAGCGACTTCCTCTACCAGTATGACATCCAACCGATTGATGTCGAAGCTTGCCACCTGCCAATAAATAAAAAGAAAGATCACGGCGGTGCAGGCAGTCACCGCAAGCGCAAAAAAGATGGCGACACGAAACGTCGAAGTCTTGAAAAGCTCAATCGCCCGCATGGAGCATGAAACCCGAGCGGCGAATAGAACGAATGAGCGGGAGATCGCCAATTATATCCACCTTACGCCGCAACTTGCCGACGTGGACGTCCACCAAATTCGTCTGCGGCAGAAAGCGATAATGCCAAACATCCTCCAATAGCATTGTTCGGGTCACGACTTGGCCCGCGTGACGCATAAGATATTCCAAGAGCTTGAACTCGGTCGGAAGCAGATCGAGCACGCGCTCGCCGCGAACGGCACTGCGTTCTATCAAATCTATCCTGAGCGGACCTACTTGAAGGGTGGTGAGACGGGAGTCATTTGATCGGCGTAATAGCGCTTCGACCCGCGCCGCGAGTTCGTCCATCGCGAAAGGCTTTATTAGATAGTCATCGCCACCCGCTTTGAGCCCCCGAATCCGCTCATCGACGGACGCAAGCGCACTCACGACAAGCACTGGAATGCGTATGCCCTCTTTGCGCAGAGTCTCGATCATGGAAAGGCTATCGACCCCGTTGAGCATGCGGTCGACGATCAAGAGCCCGGATTGATCGCGGCGAGCCGCAGCGAGCCCCTCGGCGTCCGTTTTGGCAGTAAGTACGTGATAACCAAGCCTCGTCAGCTCATTAGTGATTTCCCACGCCATCTCCGGGTCATCTTCGATGAGGAGGACAGGCATGTTTTGAAAAGAGCTGGTCTCCGAAGCTTGACCGGCCCCGAGTTCTTGCTGCTGTTTTGTCAGATGTTCCAGGATCGGCATCGGCATTCTCATCCAAACGGTGACGGCTCAGCCAAAGGATTTGTTTCGCGGCCCTTGGATTGCTGTGTTTTCGCCGGGACCGGCAATGCTCAGCGAATAGCCAACATTGGAAGATTTAATGAATATTTATACGCGGATTTCATAAAACAAGTTTCATGAAATTCATTTCAGGTATTGGCGGGCTGCAACGCCCAAAATGTGATGGATTTGGCACAGTCTTTTTGGAAGTGCATTCGGTCGGATTATGGCAAGATCTTGATACATTATATTTTTCAGTCGGTTGCTTAGACGCAATTATAAAATTAAAATTCGATTTAATATTCTATGGCTCAGATGACGTTGCACTGTCATGTCCTCGGTCAAAAACTCTTTCCATCCACAGCCGAGGTGAAGGAGTGAAGAGCCATGAAAATTCGACTGGAGAAACGAGACAAGAAGGGTGCCGTTGCGGCAATGGCCTTAGGCGCGATCACTGTATGCCAACCGTTCTCGGCCTATGCGGACGACACTGCGTCCGAGATTCGTTTGCTTAAGGAGCGGCTGAAGCAGCTTGAGCAGCGCGTTGCCGAGCAAGGACGCAGAGAAAAACAGACTCAGGAAAAACTCCGTCAAGCCGCGTCACAACCGGCCCCTGCGACAGCACCGGGACCTGCGCCCTATCTCTATCCCGTTGGGATTGGCGTGCCGCCGCAGCCAGGACCTGGCGGCCTCACTGGAACCGAGACAGCGGTTCGCGGCCTGCCCACCCTTGGACCCTCAACCATTTATTATAAGGGGATCACGATTACACCTGGCGGCTTTCTGGCCCTGGAAAGTGTGACTCGCAACCCGTTCATCGGCGCCGATATCGGATCGCCGCCTTACACAAACATCCCGTTCGACTTCGTTCCATCCAGTCATTCCACGGAATTCCGCTTCTCTGCCCGCCAAAGCCGCGCCTCATTGCTCGCGCAAGGTGACGTCGACCCGGCGACCCATCTGTCGGGCTATGGCGAAATGGACTTCCTCGGCGCGGCAGGAACCGCCAACTCGAATGAAAGCAATTCCTACAATTTACGAATCCGCCATCTCTACTTGACCGCGGACAACGACGATTTTGGTGCGCATCTGCTTGCTGGGCAGGAATGGTCCTTGGCGACCATGAACACCAAGGGCATTACCCCGCGGCAAGAGGATATCCCTCTGACGATCGACGCGCAGTACGTTCCGGGCTTTGTCTGGACCCGCCAGCCGCAGATCAGAGTCGTGAAAGACTTCGACAAGACTTTGTGGTTCGCACTGTCGGCGGAAAATCCCGCGACGACGATCGGCGGGACCGCGCCTTTGCTGCCAGATGGCGGCGTCATCGTCAACGGGGTGGCCGGTATTCCCCTTCCCGGCTTCCCGCAGACCGGCGTCGTTGGCGGGTCGCTGTTCAACACGCTCAATGGGATTAACCTTAGTCAGATGCCCGATATCATCGGCAAGGTTGCTTGGGAGCCGACCATTTTCGATCGCACCATCCATATGGAAGCCTTCGGCATCTTCCGCCAGTTCACCAACCGGGTGATCTATCCGTTTGGGTCCGCCGCGTTCCCCTTCGGCACCGGACTCCTCAATCACAACAATCAAACCGTGGGAGAAGGAGCCGGCGGTTCGATCCTCATCCCGGTGATTCCGAAGACGTTGGAGCTACAATTCTCTGGCATGACCGGGCGTGGAATCGGCCGCTACGGTACGTCGCAATTCCCGGATGTGACCTATAACTCCGATGGCAGCCTCTCCGCGATCCAAGAAACGATGCTGCTCGCGGGCGCGGTTTGGCACGCTTTCCCTGAGTTGGACATCTATGCCTATGCCGGCGAGGAATTCCAAAATTCCCACTTCGGATTCTCAACTCCGGGTGCCCATGCGCCCTTCGGTTGGGGCAATCCGCAATTTGTCAACAACGGATGCAACGTTGAAGATTTCGTCGGCGCTGCATGCACCGGCAACCCCGATTTGGTGCGTCAGGCAACAATAGGCTTCTGGGACAATATCTATAAGGGACCGTTTGGGCGGCTGGCCGGCGGGTTGCAATATTCCTTCACCCAGAAATTTGGCTTTGCGGGATATGGCGGACCGACGGCGAGGCTGGCCTTCGCAGGATCGCCGGAGCGGAACGCCAATACATTCCTCACCAGCTTACGATACTACCCGTTCTGAGCGGTTGATTTTCGTTGCCTTTAAATGGAAAATGGTGAAATGGCCTGCTAAGCAGGACTATTTCACCGCACAACTCTAATCGTGATGTTGAGCTTACGCCGGTTTCTGGCTCGCTAATCAACATCCCACGTGTACTGTAGAAATTTCTCTTCCTCATTTAAAACGATGGGTCATGTCAACATTGTCCGAACCGCCGCCGGCGATTATTATTAACAATGACGAAGGGGGTGAAGTCTCCAAATACGCGCAACGCGAACGTGCATGGGAAGCAAAGGGCCGTCGTATCATAGTGCGCGGCCTTTGTGGCTCGGCGTGTACCTTGTATTTGAAGTCACCATACCTATGCGCCGAACCGACTGCACAATTTGTGTTCCATGCATCGTACTTTCGATTTGGGAAGCTTGGAACCGCGGGGCCCGACCCAGAAGCCAATACATATATGATGCAATGGTATCCCGCTCGTATCAAAGAGTTCATCGCTTCGCAGGGCGGTTTGACGACCACTCCGGTCTACTTGGAAGGGCGTTGGATGCAACAGCTTGTTCCAGCGTGCCGCTAGTTTGCACCCCGAGCTTACAGGCTCAAGGCGAGCAACGCAGCGCCTCCTATTTCATCAAATGATCGCGACATCGTTATGCAGATGCAAGTTCAGATGATTGCGCACTTCGCAACCACTTGGACGTGTGGAAAGCGTAAATCCTGATCATGACGGTTGCCGAGCACACCATATCTTTTGATGAAGCCGTGGCGGCGAGCGCACAGTGCCGTCCCTTCTCGACTTTGGTTCATTTTGGCTATGGGACGTCTTTGGATAGGAGATGGATTGGACCGAATCGCCGATTACCAAGTTCGTTGCCTTCTGGTCTCCATATGGTCACCAAGAAACAAGGAGATATCTAGAGCATTTTCCCATCTGAATGAATCGTCTGGGATTCCCAAATGAGCGTGTTTGTGATTCAAGCTGCGTGCTGGTGAAGGAGGCCGGCATGCATGGCCAAGTCTCTTTCCGTTGATCTTCGCCGCCGTGTGGTGGATGCCATTGAACATGGTCTTTCGTGCCGCCAGACGGCGGCACGGTTCGGGGTGAGCGCGTCGAGCGCGATCCGCTGGCTTGACCGGCTGAAGAAGCAAGGCGACGTCGCGGCAAAGAGGCAGGGCGGCGACCGCAAGTCCTGCCGTATAGAAGCCGAAGCGGCGTTCCTCCTTGGTGAGGTCGCCGAGACACCGGACATCACGCTCGCCGAGCTTCAGAAGAAGTTGAATGTACGCGGCATCAGCGTCGGCATCGGGACGCTGTGGCGTTTCTTCGACCGGCGGCGCATCACGTTCAAAAAAAGACGGCGCATGCCGCCGAGCAGGAACGCTTTGACGTGAAGGCTGCTCGCGGAGCATGGTTCGAGGGGCAGCTCGATCTTGATCCGGCGCGGTTAATCTTCATTGACGAGACGAGCGCTTCCACCAAGATGGCACGCCTCTACGGGCGGGCTCCTAAAGGCGAGCGCTGTCTTGCCGCGATTCCACACGGCCATTGGAAGACGACGACCTTCACGGCTGGGCTGCGGATTGGCGGCCTCACGGCGCCTTTTGTGCTCGACGGCCCGATGGATGGCGATGCTTTCCGCGCTTATGTCGAGCACGTCCTCGTTGCCGACCTCACGCCCGGTGATGTGGTCGTGATGGACAACCTGCCAGCCCACAAGGTGCATGGCGCGGCAAACCATTGAAGCGGCCTGTGTGCTGTAGAGCATCGCCACATCACGGCATTGCTAATGAACTATGCGCGGCATCAAGAAAGTCAATGGCCTGTTCTGGTGCCAGTCCAGATGGCTCAGGCTGGTAAGCCTCTGGTGCCGCTAAATCCAAGCTCGAACCTTATAGGATCGCCCGCGTTCAGGGTCGCTGAACGGAATAATCCGGGCAGAAAACTGTTCAAGCAGGAGAGATTCAAATGAGATTTCTAGCAGCATGGTCCGCCGCAGCGTTCGTGCTCGTTATCCCGGCGATAGGGCTCGCGCAAGAGAGGCGATAGGGCTCGCACAAGAGAATGGTACGGAAAGCACGAAGAAAGAAGAGCCTGGCATAGTGAACAAGGTCATCGAGAAAGTTACCGGTCGCTCTGTGCAGGAATCAGACAAGAACGTCGATGCAAATAAGCAGGATGGCAATAAGGCTGCCGACGACAAGAGCCAAGGCAGTAGAGACTACCCCGATTTTAACGCGATCAAAAAGACCAAGTAGCCGCTTCGCGCGACAACAGGTGACCCAAGTTGGGCCACCTTTTGCAGCCTGACGCGCTTGAAGATGAATGACACCATTGATGCCAGTGCAAGGCCATTGGCGAGGCCGGTGATTGGGAAGGGCCAAGCTACGAAGCTGCTATGAACGCCGCATCGGTTTGTTGGAAATTTGAGACCTTACGGCGTGAGGATATTACCTTTAAGAATCACGCCGAAGTCGCCGCTTTTCTGCTCGATGAAGCCGACGCACTCCTAGATTGGTGGAGGAAACGCCAAAGCCGCATTCGACGCGGGAATTGTCCCTCAATTAGCGTTTTCGTCGAGCACATGCGATGGGTGACGCGCATCGCCGCGCCGATTTTGTTGGCGGACGTAGGTGATCACCGCTTCAGGACGTTCGGTCTTGACCTTAAGAGCTGCAATGAGCGCGTCTTCGGCGTCCACGGCGATGTGGTCCGTCTTCCCGTTCAGTTTAAGTCCAACGGTAAATTGCACCTGTCCGCCTCCTTCTGCCAAGAGTTTGAGGCAGACGTTCATCTGATTCAAGCCATTTCGTCATCGCCTCGCCCCGGCGGTTTGAATGATTTGCTGAGGGCGCCCGCTGACTTAAACGCCTTCTTGGCATCCTTGCTTGTTACCGCGACCATCGTTCTGAGGTGAGGAATTCCGCCAGACGCCGCCCCCGCGATCAATGCAGAAGCCATGACCTCCTCATTAGGAGCCTCGCTTATTGAAAGGAAATCGTACTCGCCGAATGTGAAATACAGGGCAAGTAGCTTGGCACCCGCCTTTTCCATCAGGTCTGCGACGGCCGTCTCGCGATTCTCAGGATTCGCCACCATGCCCTTGACCGCATCAGCCGTGTACCGACCCTGGGTGATATAGATTGTCATGGGTCCCTCCCTTTCCACTTCATACTTCTTGCGAATGACCCAAGCGTAATTAGTCGCCCTTCTTTGGTTTGGTAGCTGCGCGCCGAACCTTCTTGAGTCTCACCCCTGGCCCCCATAATTTTCCGCGATGAACTCGACACCTGCCTTTGCCAGCGCAGCCATGATTTTATCACCTGTTTCGGGACGACCACGAATATGTCTAGGCAATGCTAGGAAAAGAGAAGCTGAAAGATCGGGCTGACTCGCCGGAACCGAGGGCCGCATAATCCCTGACCGGCTGCGGCGGGGATGACAACGGCAGGGCGACGGTCGCAAAAAACCCCTGATCCCCGGGGAGGGAAAAGATCAGGGGCTTAGTTAGTTCAAAGGTGGCGCCCTTGCGCCGTGGTCGGCTATCGCTTTTAGGAGAGAAAAGTTCCTCACTCGTCCTGACAATGTCTACGATACCGTTCACAATTGACTTGGCCTTGTTCGCCCAGCTCGTCCTTATTGAGACATGCCTTACGCATCTCCCGGCATTCTGGGGGCGAAGCGGAGCGGCCTTGATGCATGCCTTCCACCTCAACGCCTCTTGGGCCGACTTCAACGGTCTGCGAGAATGCTGCTACCGGAAATGCCAAAAATGCTGCGGTAGCAATAGCGAATACTGATGAACGCATAGGGTCCTCCTTTACTTCGAAAAGGGCAAATCGAAGAGGGGACGAATGGTTCCCGGCCGTGCTATTATTGTGAAGACTGAGGATTAAGGGATAGCTAGGAGAGTTCTCGCCGAGGTAGAGGCGCAGGCCGCACTCCTCAACCCGGTACCCGCGTCAAATAAATGAAAGCTAAGATCATGTGTTCTGCGCCGAGGAGGGCGATCCAGGGCCCGAGTCCTTCGTCGAAAAGCTTCTCCAGCCTCGCGAAAAATCTCATAGGCTAATCTCCAAGTGTCCTGGCTTGGGGGAGGAATCAAGCCAGAAAACAGTGTAAGCAAGCGGCACGCCAAGTATGGCGGCCGCCGTAAGAAATATCCCTGATCCTTGACCCATCAGATCAGGGGCTTGCGCTTGAGCAAAGCGCTCTGAGAGGTTGGATCGGCCTCGCTGCTGCCCATCGCTGCAGGGCTAGATAAAGTTCCACCTAAAGCGACGTTGTAACTGGATCAATCACGGCTTCGTGACAGCTCACTGCTTGAATGTCCCCCGCCCGCACTACTTAGCGAAGGGTCGGATTAGGTGGCGCCTATCGGAGGATTCGCTATGTCCCGTAGATTTATCGTCGCCATGGTAGGCATCGGCCTCGCTTTAATTCTACTCCCGCAAATTTCGCTGGCTGTGGATGAGCATCTCTCGCAGGCGATTGAGTTCACAAAACTCGCCGTTGATGATGGCGACTATGGACGTGCCGATGGCCTAGCTGCTCATGCCGAGACTGCACTCATGCACGCGGAAGCCAGTGAGAAGGTGAAGGCCAATCCGCACACGGCAGATGCCATCAAACATCTGAAGGCAGCGATTGACGAGGGCAAGCAAGGCCATGCCGATGTCGCAAAGACGCATGCAGAAGCCGCATTGAACAATTTACAGCAGGTTATGTAGAATAAAGGCAGCGGCACTTGCCATCTGCAGATCGTGGCGGTTCGACGCAATCCGTCGATGGTTGGAAGCCCACCGGGCCTGAGCCGGGTGAACCCGCCGCTCAGCGCCTGGGGTCGCCGGTCAACTTCGGCGGCCTCCTGATGCGGCCGCGTACATAGCCGAGCGACACCGCCTTTTCCAGACGTTCCACATCCCGTTCAAGATAGCTGTTAGCAACCAGCAAAGCCCGGACCGCCGCGCGAGCATCTCCATCACACGCCGCAATCACGGCTTGGGTGTTCGCCTCTAGGTCATCGCGTGATGGGTCGGCTGCCATGCGTCGCTCCAGTGAAGCATGCGAGTCCTAACGGAGTCGATCGTACCGCGCGAGTCATTTGTTCTATTTTTGTTCTGGACGCTAAAATGCTGTTGCTTCCTGGCCCCAACTGTCGCGATGGCGGTTACGGGGAGGAGGCTGACTTGGGCGGCCAATTAGCGACCCGCACTCTACTGAGCCCATCGCTAACAACGGTGGGCTTTTATTTTAGGTGAACCCTGACAAGTCTTTAAAACTGACCGGCCCCCACTGACGGGTCCACTGTAAATGTTAGTGCATTGACGGCCTCGATGCTAGCGCGGGCGGCGTAGCTGGCCGGGATTGCGTAGCCGCCCGCGCTGCCAGTGCGGGCACGAAGACCTCGGGCGCCGGCGG
>DATBPZ010000097.1:0-7083 GCA_036561105.1 Methylocella sp.
TATGCGTCTGATCGCGTACCGTCGATCCTCCATGACCCCGACTGTGGGATCGATAGTTAAAAATTCCGGCCTGTGCCCACGAGCCCCTTTAAAGGGGTATCTCCAAAGATCGTCGATGACTCCGGTCATCAGGTTCTCTCATGTTTTCAAAACCGCCCTCGGGGTAGGGGTGTTTCCAAGTCATGGGCGACGATTTGGCGTTAGTTCAGTACCCGAGCATCTTACGAGCGAAAGCCCTTGCGATAGTCAAGGGATGATTAATTGCTGTTAGAAAGCGGCCCAGAATCGTTGTGGGCTCCCGGAACACGCCAAGCTGGCGAAATACCGTCGCCCTATCATAGTAGATTTTTTCGCCCAAAAGCCTGTTCTCTTGATCGAAAGTAAAGATCCCACAGAGAGGGAAGCTGATTGACTTTCCAGTGGCTGGCAAACCTCTCCAGGCGCCCGTATGAGTGCCGCTGATGGTCACCTCCAGAATTACGGCTTCGTCAGTCGTGTATCGATCTCTAACCTCGATCCGAAAATCAGCCGAGGCTGCGAGCAGATCCTTATAGTAGCGGTGGACCTGATCACGACCAATGCGATGATCATTCCACGGTTCATCATCATACCGTGCGTCCGGTCCGAATGTAGCAAGGATGCCGTCGAGGTTATGCAAATTCTCCTGTCGAACGTGTCCCTCGACAAGCTGGAGTCGTGTTTTCATGCGGTCGTCACCTGACTTCGCTTCCATTTGGTCAGTCTCCGGCGTGGATGACGTAATAGGTCATGATCAACGAAACCGGTATAATGCTTGAACTACGGGCTGCTGTGTCTCTTTAATCAATGGTAGCACATAGATTATCGATCCCAATGTACTCCATTTTAATTCTCAATGGTTGCCTCAGGTTTCTCTTTGAGGAGTTTCCCAATGCAAACCAGGGGCAATTAATGAATCAGCCTAGAAGTGCCCTCAAAAGTCTATTTCTAAATAGGAATTTGGGGAGCTGCACTAGGTTTTGCAGCCGTTAGGCTCGTGCGCAAAGTGCCCACACTGCACACCCAGCAAATACCCTGTTTTTCCTGTTACAACTGTTTCTCGACCTGTCCAACGTTCGGCAGATTGAAGAAGCGGATAGAGCTGGCGCTAATTTCTGGCGGCGATAATCAGCGCAGCGCCAATACGCGAATTCGACGCGTTCGCGTTGACCATGGGATTAGGCACGCTGGAACTCCAAAATGGCTGAACGGGATTGGTTACCAAAGTTACGAATTTTTTAGCCCGTTTTGATGCCGTCGCTCGGTAACAAAAAACGGGCGTAACACGAAAAACAGTGCCTGGAAGGCCGGGGGTGGCCATAACTTTCGATGGGCTCACTTCCTTCCGTTCCAACGATGCGGCCCTGAAACAAAGAAAACACGCCCAACAGGAAAAACAGTGAGCGAACATAGACGGATCACAATTTCTGGCGCCGATAAATCAATTAAGTGATTGCGCGAAGGGCGGCGGCATACCTCAACTCGGCCCGGTCACGAGTCAATTATGCGGCCGAACAGCCATTCGAAAATTCGCCGAGGGAGGATTCGATTGAGCACCACGCCGAAGTTACCTATGCACATGTCCGTCATTGGGGCACAAGCGGAAACCAAATGCTCATAACGAGCCTTTCTCAGTTTGACCCGAAGCAGTCATTCGCCACCGCAGCTTGGATGCCGCCAAGGGGTGGAAGGCGGTCATTCACCAGGGCCGCGTGAACGACGCCAGTGCGCCAATGCACAACAACGGAAGTGCCGGGCTACTCACTCCGCTCGTTGCACACGAGTTCTCAGGACAGCGAATCCCAAACCAATCTCACGACACCCACGCCAATCATGACGCCGCCCAATACCTGCGCGACCACCTCTCCCTTCGGCGCAAGTTTTTCTATCGCCACGAGACCGGCGAGAGCGGCAATCCAAAGAAGATTCATGACGCCGCCGACGAACAGCAAGGCCATCAGTGCCCAGCAGCAACCAAGACAATAGAGCCCATGGCGGATCCCCATATGCCAAGCACCCCATAGCCCGTCGCGCCAATCGCTGATCAGGAAGCCGAGCGGCGAGCGACATGCACGCAAACAAGCATGCTTGAGAGGACTGAACTGAAATATCCCTGCGATAAGCAACAGTACCCCGCTGAGCACAGAGGACATACTCACAATCATGGGCGACACCCAGCCGATCGACTGGAGTACCCATTGCGTTGCGGCTGCCGCCCCACTGAACGCAGTCCACAATGCCAGATAGGCAGCGACAAAAAGAAGCGTTCTCGCTCTTTCGCTTCGCCTCCGGTTCAGTGCTGCAAAGCACAGAACCATGGGCGCTGCTGACGGGAGCATCATGGCGGCCATCATGACTGTCCACATGGTGAACACTGCTAGCCAGTTTGCCGTTGACCATGCGGACATGGGCATCATGAGCTGCGCCGCGGGACTCTGCATATTGGTGGCTCCCCACAGCAGGAGGAGCCAGCCCGCAAGCGTCGGAGCCCAAATGCCCGCCGTCGTCCACGGATGCGCGCGGATCAGGTCGCGCGAAGATGCTGTCAAGGTAGCATCAGCCTTGGTAGGCGAACGGAGCAAAGAAACCGTTTCGGCCAGCGATCTCGCAAGTGATCCCGTAATCATTGATCTTCAGGTGGGATGCACGGGACACGGTGACAGGCTGGCCAGGCGATATGGCAAGTGGATGTCCCTTGATCTCTGTCGTTCCACCACCTTGCCCTTGAATCGGCTCTATCTCGGTTGAGGCCGCGCCGTCGACGTCGAAGCGGAACCGGGCATTCGCGCCTTTGTCGAATGTGATCCGCGCGGGCCGTGCACCCAGAACTTGGGCGATCAGCGGCCCCAGATTGGCGATGTGTCCTCCATCGGCGCCCGAGAAGATCCCCTGCAGGGCAGTTCGTTGCGCGTCATTGCCACGCTCGTCCAGATAGAGCGCAACCTTCCACTGACCATCTTTCATGTTGCCCGGCGTGTACACGATCAGCGCCGCGTTCAGACCATCGAGAGAGGTGTTACCATGACGACCCTGGTCAACATGCCATCCGACGACAACCTTGCACTCGCCTTCCGTTGGAGGTGAGAGGAAGATGCAGGGGCACGCAGCCTCGCAGTTGCAGGCCTCGATGTAGGTGCCTTCGACGCTCCATGCCATGAGTGCCCCCTTAGGTGATTGGTGTCAGTGTATGTCTGCTTCGATAGCTTACTGCCTTTGCGACCCGATCTCCATCACGTTTTCTTCGTCCGGACGCCAAGGGCCGCCTGTCATGACCACCGTCGTGCAGCAGAAGAAGTGGCGGCGACGTCGAAGCTCGGCTCGCCGCCAAATGTCTCAGTTGGGTCAACTCCCGTCATCGAGAACTCTGAGCCGCACTTCCGAAAAGGGCGGCCTTAGAAACATCAGTTGTTAATCGGATCAGGTGGTACGCAACGGAAAGTCCTCCAAATTTCGGGAGTCGCTTAAGTTCGGTCTGGGTAAAATTGGCCCCAGTGCGTTGCATGCTATAGCTGTTGCGACCAAAATCAGTGAGGCTTTGGCTGAGATGGCCCGTCTCGATCTGAAGGCAACGCGCACCGCGGGTCAATCGCTGCAAAGGAAACACCTAATGACAATTCCACTATGGGTCTTACTCGGCTTTGCGGGATGGACGCTGATCGTGCTGTTCGGAACAATCGGCGTCTATCGCTGGTCCAGAATTCTCACGGGCCGTATGAGAGTAGCCGAATGGCAGGCCGACACGGCCCAGGGAAGCGAATGGTATCGCCGGGCAATGAGGGCGCACATCAATTGCGTGGAGAACCTACCTGTGTATGGGGCCATCGTCGTCTGCGCAACTGCGGCTGGCGCCAGAAGCGGTTTTCTGGATGCACTTGCACTCGCGTTCATGGCGGCGCGAATCTGCCAGACAACCGTGCATCTCGCGTTTACTCAAACCGATTTTGTCGCCTCGGTGCGCTTTGCATTCTTTTTCGTGCAGGCGCTCTGCATGGTAGCCATGGGAATTTCGGTGGCGGCGACAGCGGCGGCCGGATAGTGGGGAATAGCCTGAAATGGTTCAGGAAGGGCCAAAAAAGCCGCTATCGTGAAGGACCGCTTCGCGCAAAATCTCGTCATCGAGAACTGTGAGCCGAATTTCCGCTTCGGGTCCGAAATCCGCTATTCGGCGCCCATCAGAGAATGACCGCTTCTGGCGCTGAACGTAAGTGCTGGCACGACTCGCTTCCGGCAGCTATCGAAGGCAATGCGGAAAATATATGCTCGCCGCGAATTCTTCTCACCGTGACCCGTAGCAGGCATGCGACGCCAGATGGCCAAATCTAAAATCGGCGTTTGGTTTGGTACCTGATATCCGCGCCAAGACGGCATCGATTTTTCAATTCGGGAAGTGTGAAATAGCCGAGTTTGTGGTCATGGCAGCCAGGAAGGCTACTAAAGCCGCGCCGTTGCTATTCGATGTTGCCGTATCGAGTGAGTTCTCAGCATGAAAGTCCGCACGAAAATCATCACCGGCGCATTGATCACCGTCGTCGCCTTGCTCAGTGGCGGCGTCGCCGCGAATTGGGTTCCCGACAAGCCGCTTGCGGCGCTCGCCGCCCGCTGGGCCCCACCCCCCTCCACGTTCGTCCCGATCTTGGGGATGGACGTGCACCTGCGCGATGAGGGCCCACGCGATGATCCGACCCCCATCGTCCTGGTCCACGGAACCTCCGCGAGCCTGCACACCTGGGAGGGCTGGGTCGCCGCACTTAAGGACGATCGACGCGTAATCACGTTCGATCTGCCGGGGTTCGGCCTGACCGGCCCCTCACCCGACGGAGACTACACAATCGCGGCCTATGTCCGATTCGTCGGCGCGCTGCTCGACAAAGTCGGCGTCGAACGATGCGTCCTCGGCGGCAATTCGTTGGGCGGCAACATAGCGTTGGCGACGGCCCATGCCATGCCCGATAGGGTCTACAAACTTGTGCTTGTGGATTCGGCCGGCTATCCGTTCGTTTCCTCTTCGATGCCCATCGGATTCCGCATTGCCCAGATCCCCGTAGTCAACCATTTCCTAGAATACGTGACGCCGCGGAGCCTCGTCGAGGCGAGCGTGCGCAACGTCTATGGTGACCCATCCAAGGTGACGCCAGCGCTGGTCGACCGATATTTCGATATGACCGTACGCGCGGGGAATCGCCACGCATTGGTCCAAAGATTTTCGCAATCGGATTTCGGCGCCGATGCCACCAGAATCGCCGAGCTTAAGGTATCGACGCTTATAGTGTGGGGAAGCCGTGACCGATTGATCCCGCCGGACTACGCAGAACGTTTCCACCGTGATATCGCGGGCAGCAGGATTGTCGTTTTCCCCGATCTCGGCCATGTCCCGCACGAAGAAGATCCAGTACGCACTGTCGCGGCAGTGATAGACTTTCTGCGGGCCAAGTGACGCGTTCGAAGCGGACATGCACGCAGCGTCGTTGAGCTCACTGCCTACGCGCCTACCGCCTACGCTCCAAATGCACATTACAATTCCAAAACCCGATAGACGGAGGCGCGGCCAATCTTGAGACGCCGGGCAATCTCGCTCGCCCCAATTCCCTCATTGAATAAATCGCGCACGGCCAAGCGATCGATCGTCGGTTTGCGGCCTTTGTAGACATCGCCCTTGGATTTTGCCTGCTCAATTCCGTCACGTTGGCGAGCCTTGATGAAACCCAGCTCCATTTCCGCCACCATGCCCAGCACCGTCAGCACCATTTTCCCCATCGGTCCATCGGTCGAAATGGCAGGTTCGAGAATACGCAAGAACGCACCCTTCTGGTCGAGTTCATGAACGAGATTGAGGACGTCGCGCGTCGAGCGCCCCAGCCTATCGAGCTTAACGCAGACCAGCACGTCGCCGGGACCGATAAATTCCAATAACGTCGCCAGCTGATCGCGTCCTTCCCGGCTTTTACCGGAAATCTTTTCTGTGCGGACAACCTTGCATCCTGCCGCCTTTAGCCTCTGGACTTGGGTATCGGTCGATTGATCGGAGGAACTAACCCGAGCATATCCATAAGTAGCCATGATGATATCAATGTCTTGTTTGGGTTTTAACCCTCTATAAATACTGTATTATAATACACAAATCAACCCTAATAAGACAGAAAAACTGTCTTACGGCATCGTATTGCATGGGTATACCCTTCTAAGACTTGACTTTCCTTCTATGGGTCCTTTGTCCTGGCCAACAAGGTAAGGTCTACCTGACTCTTAATCAGCGGGTCCACGGTTCGAGCCCGTGTGCGCCCACCATCAAAATCAATCACTTACGGGCAACACAGGTTAAGTTCAGCCTGCTTGATGATGGTTTGTCGCCGCCCTGTCGCCACGGCGACAAAAGTCGCGCCCGGTCGCACCAAATCCCAAGCCTCCTTTGCATTGCGCAGCAGACTGCCACCCCGGCGGTCGCTCAAAGGAAAGGCGAGAGAAGATGATTGCGCAATTTTATATCAAAGACGGAGTCGGATTTACTACCGAGGAAGGCGCGGCGCTCATCGGCGGCCCGCCAAATCCTCGGCATCGACAATAACCATGCGCTCGGATACCCTGAAGGTGCGACGGGGCCAAATTCGGTTCGCTCTCGCCAATATGGAAAAGGGAGGTAATTCATGCGCCATTTGTTAGCGTTGCTCTTTGCGGTTTTTGCGTTGTCGTTAGGGGCGTGCGGTACGCCTTCAGAAGAATCGCCGTCCGACCAAAAAAATTCCGGCAAATCGTCGGCACCTCTTACGCTCCCGCAATGAGACGAGGGCCATCCAAACTTTGATTGGGCCCTTCGGATTTCGCAAGATGTGAACTATTCAAAGGTTGTCCATCCGGTCCAGACCAAAGAAGCTGAAGTTGCAAAGCTTCAGTATCTCGGACGAGGGCCGGATGAGCCGATGTCGCGCTTCTGACCGGCCCCCACTGACGGGTCCACTGTAAATGTTAGTGCATTGACGGCCTCGATGCTAGCGCGGGCGGCGTAGCTGGCCGGGATTGCGTAGCCGCCCGCGCTGCCAGTGCGGGCACGAAGACCTCGGGCGCCGGCGG
>DATBPZ010000098.1:0-22925 GCA_036561105.1 Methylocella sp.
TCAGTTTTTTTAATCTTGTATCAGCCCATAGAGGTAGCACAACTATCGTAGTCCGCTGAAGGTAATGTGTTGACGGACCCCCGTCCTTAGCAAACCCAATGACGTATGAGTCATACCCCGTGCGGACGCTCAAGACGCAGAGCAATTCACCTCGTGGAGCTTGAATGTGGCCGCCGCAATGGCGCTCTCGATCACGATCAGATCATTGTCCTGTCTTTTTAATCCCGCCGCGGAGAAGTTCGCCGCATATCAAAAGCTGATCTTCCCCCGCTCATCGCAAACATGACAAGGGGATCTCTTACGCAAAGTTGGATGGATAACATCTCTCACGCCGACTAATGTAATATGATGTCCTTTCCCGAGACTAACCACCCGGTCATCGTCACGTCGGCTTTTCATCCAATTCCGGAAGAGTCTTCTTACCACCGGCTTTTCGGCTTTTCTCCTGACGTCTTAAACGCCTCGACACCTCGACTGTGCCCGCAGTGTCTCAGGCGTGCTACCTACCGGTAGCGAGATATAGATTGGTCTCTGGCATGCGGCTGAATGCTCTGGACTGGCTCAATTTCTTCCTCGCCGATGTGCGTGGTGGGCTCGGCGTCTATGTGAATGTTTACCTGCTCACAAGGGCACAGTGGAGTCAGGCCGCGATCGGCGTCGTGCTCTCGGCCAGTGGCCTCATCGGCATCATTGCGCACCCAGCGGCCGGCGCCTTCATCGACCACACTCGGGCAAAGCGGGCCCTGATCATCACCGGCGCCTTCGTCTTGTCGGGTTGCGGCCTCGCGATAATCTGGTGGCCGATCCTTCCCGTCGTGCTTGTCGCGGACATCATCATGGCTGTCCTCGGTGGCGTTTTCGCGCCGACGGTCGCCGCGATAACCTTGGGCCTCTACGGACAAGAGGCGCTGCCAACCCGTCTCGGCCGCAACGCCGCATTCGACCGCGCGGGCAACGTTTTCATCGCAGTCTTCATCGGGATCGTCGGAGTGGCGTACTCGCAAAAGGCGCCGTTTTATCTCCCGCCCTTATTTGCGGCGCTGACGACGATCGCAGTGCTCGCGATTCCCGCGCGCGCCATCGATCACGCCAAGGCCCGCGGTTTCTATTTGGACGCGGCCCACGACGCAGGATCTCCCACCGGTTGGCGCGTCCTCATCCGGTACCGAGCACTTCTCGTGTTCGCGGCCGCCGCGGCGCTGTTTCACTTCGCCAACGCGCCGATGCTGCCGCTCATCGTCCAAAAGCTCGCTCTGGCCAATCCTGGCTGGGAATCCGGCCTCACCTCCGCCGCGATTGTCGTCGCCCAATTCGCCACGATCTTCATGGCGCTGCTCGTTACCCGCGCGAACGTGCTCGGTCGTAAGCCGCTTCTGCTCCTCGCTTTCGCCGCGGTTCCGCTGCGCGGCGGGCTCTGCATGTGGTCCGACGACCCGTCCTGGCTGCTCGTCGTTCAAGTGTTGGATGGCGTCGGCGACGGACTCTTCGAAGCGCTTTTGCCTCTCGTCCTCGCCGATATCATGGGCGGGAGCGGCCATTATAGTCTCGCCCGCGGCCTCGTTGGCACCATTCAGGGGATCGGCAGCTCGTCGAGCCAGGCCGTGGCCGGATATTTTGTCACGACGACCGGTTACAGTGCCGCCTTCCTGACTCTTGCGATGGTCGCCTCGGCCGGACTGTTGCTGATTATCGTTGCGATGCCCGAGACGACGCCGTCATCAAGGGGCAGCCTATGCTGACGGCGCGGCGACCTTAGACTCGCACCAGAATCAAGGATCAAACAAGGAGAGGGTTAGACTCGATCGCCTCTGCCCGACTCGTTTGCAGGCCGCGAACGCCCCTCGCCGTTGACAAGTAAAACGAATAGGCTTGACATCATCGTTGATCGGACAAAAAAAGGCGACAAAGGTTGTGAAGCGCGTCCGCGAAGAAGAACTAATGGATGTACCACTCCAGGCTGAAGCTTATGCGAATGCGGACTTCTCAGAACCGAATTCGAAATTCGTCGCTCACTTTGCGGACAAGTTTCCCGCGTTTCGCGGTGATCGTATCCTAGATCTTGGATGTGGTCCCGCCGATATTACGGTTAGATTTGCAGCCCGTTACCCGCAAGCAAGAGTCGTCGGCATGGATGGTGCCGATGCCATGCTCGATATCGCTCGCGAGATCATCCTCCAGCATGCCGCTTTGGCCAATCGAGTTGATGTTCGAAGATGGCATATAGGCCGAGAAGAAAATCCACTCGGTACGGAAGTATTTGACGCAGTGGTAAGTAACAGCTTGCTCCATCACCTGCGTGATCCGCTCGATTTATGGAAGGCGATTCGTGCGTGCGCCGCCCCTGGCGCCGCGGTGCTTATAATGGATCTTATCCGACCCCAATCTCGGATTGAGGCCGAAATGATAGTTGAGAAATACGCTGGCAAAGAGACAGAAGTATTGAAGGGGGATTTCTTGAAATCCTTGCTTGCCGCGTACCGTCCGGCCGAGATTATGGAGCAACTCGTCTCCATCAATATGAATTCGTTGCAGATTGAAGTCGTCAGCGACCGGCATCTTATCGCTTTCGGATCGATTGACTAAAGTAGGATCGTCGCGGCGATTCGGGCTTTGCAAAGGCCTTGCCCGCAACTTTCTTTCAGTTGATAGTTTGCGAATCTGTGACGCAAAGCAATTGCCAGTTTTTCAACCGCATCGACGCAATGAAGATATGGATGGGCATTACGCGGCGGAGCATGTTGGCCGCACTCCGCCTCGCTGTCGGCGCCACTGCGTTGGCCGCTGGACCGACTTGTAGCGTACATGCCGACTATTTCGACGACATTGCCGCCAGCGTGGCGGCCAACCGGAATGGATTATGGGCCGTCGTGCACGACCTCTGTTTGCCAGCCTATCAGGGCATCGGCGTTGCGCTTCCTTGCATCGAGGTCAACATTGCCAACGGCCTCGACCGAGGCTTTGCCGTGCTCCAGAAGCCTTCGAGAGCCACGCATGTCATCGTCGTCCCAACTGTTCCCGTTTCCGGCATTGAGAGCCCAGCGCTACTCAGCGAAGGTACGCCTAACTATTGGGAAGCAGCATGGGGCACCCGGCGTTTCGTCGAGGAACGGGCGGGCCACCGACTGCCACGTGACAAAATCGGAATGGCAATTAATTCGACATCCACTCGCAGCCAGGACCAGCTGCACATTCATGTCACCTGCGTCGCCCCCTTGGTAGCTGATTTCTTGCGCCGCCACCAAGGGGAAATTCGCAGAGCCTGGTCTTTCCTTCGCGTGCCACTTCTCGGGCACAGATTTGCGGTCATGAAAGTCGAGACTGATGGCTTGGCCAACGTGGATCCGTTCAAGTTGCTGGCGCGCGATCTTCCGTCGGGCACGTCTTCCATGGGAAACGAAACGCTGGCTGTAATCGGAGCGACATTTTTTAACGGCAAGACCGGCTTTTATCTTTTAGCGAATGGTGCCGGAGCGTCGCCAAGAGCCACAATAAATGCGGAAGCACTGCTCGATAGCAAATGCACCAGCTAACCGGGCGCAAGCGTCGGTCATCTCGGGGGATAGACAGACGCGCAGCGAGCGATGCTGTTCGCCGCTAAATTGATAGTGGATCGTTGTCAAAGTGGCGAAGATTGCAAAGGAGGAAGCGACACGCAGTATTCATTCCCTGGCGCGATGGATGCGAGTTTGGACGTGCCCTGCAAAAGTGGAGAGCCATCCCCTATGAAAGATAGCGGAGGTGGCGATGAGCAGGAACAAACAAAGACGATTTACGAACGAGTTCAAACGGGAGGCGGTGCGGCTGACGCTGACCAGCGGACGCGGCGTCGAGCGGGTTGCAAATGATCTCGGCATAGCCAAATCGACGTTGAGCCGGTGGCGTTCCGAGCACGAGCAAAGCGATTTGCCTGAAGGCCCGCATGAGGATGTTGGCAAGGAGCTCACCCGCCTGCGCAAGGAGAATGAGATCCTTCGACAGGAACGCGAGATCCTGAAGAAGGCCGCCGCTTTTTTCGCCAAGGAGGGAAGTCGATGAGAGTTTCATTCATCGATGCGAAGAAAGTCGAATTCCCAGTCGCGCGCCTTTGCGAAACTCTCGAACGAGCGACTGCATCTACCGGCTATTCGAACTTCATCGCGCTTTCAAGTTCGAGCGCCTGATCTTTGGTCACGGATGCTTGAATTGGTCGGATCGACAAGGGAGCCCTCGGTTCTGGTTCGAGTCGAATCTGGAGATCAGCAAGCTCTTGGATGCTCATCTTCTCGCCTGATAGGCCCTGAAGATATTCAATCAGATCGTCCTGTCGAGGCTGTCCAAACGCGAGACGGTAAACTGTGAGGCTTCGCTTTAGCCATTCCAGACGTTTTACCTCGCGGCTGAAGGGCAGCATCGGAACTCGACGCTCCACTTTGACCGGTCCTTCATAAATCCAATATGGGATTAGGTCGGTGTCCTCGGCGGACTGCGAATGGGCAGTATCGAACATGATTTTCCACGGATCGTCTGGAACGCTGCCGCTGCCACGCACAACACTTGCCTGCCGGTGCGCGATGTTTAACCGAATGGCGTGACCCTTGAAGCGGTGAACTCGACCTTCGCGTTGTTCCAAATCTACCGGGTTGGTCGGAAGATTCCAGTGATAGACGCGGTAGCAGTACGGATAAAAATCAAGCCCCTCTTGCCCAACCGACGTCGTCGCAAGAACGAACGGTCGGAACGGTGAGTTGAATGCATCGCGCACACCGCTAAGGCGGGCGACAGCCCCTTCCTCGTCCCGATAATCGGCAAGCCGCATTGCGAACCTCCCACGCATCTGAAACTTGCTTATGAGGAGCTGACCTTTCTCCAGGGCTAGATCATCAACGTCGATCTGTGACGGACGAATGGGGCTTTGACACGTTAACAAGCGGGCGGTGAGAAGCGTGACCACTGAGGCCTCAATTTATGAGGCCGCAACTGTCGCATCGCTCCAAGTATCATGCGCCGCAGTTCGAAATTGTCTATGGATCCGCCGACTTATTAAATGCCGTTGCACATTGAACGTGTTGTAAACCGCCGCGTGGGCGGAAACAAAGCGTTGAGCCGATTTCGTGGATTTTGAAGCCCTGCATCTTTCGTTCACGTCGTCGAAGCGGCTGATGTGAATTCTCTGCGCGATTGTTGGCGCGCAGTCCTTGCTCATGCAAACCAGAAAAGCCAATTTCGCGGAGCGCCGCTCCATAGGATCTCAGTTTGTCGGTAACGATCACCGTCGGAACGATCCCCTGGCGCCGAAGTAGTTTCCTGAGCAGCCGCACCGCCGCGGCCTTGTCGCGTTGGGGCTGGACCAAGATCTCGAGAACCTCGCCCTCGCTATCAACAGCGCGCCACATGTACAATTGCCGTCCAGCGATTGAGACCACCATTTCATCGAGATGCCACCGAGTGTAAGCTTTGGGCCTGATCTCCCGTAAATTCCTGGCAAAGATTGGTCCGAATTTGAGAACCCACCGACGGACCGACTCATTGGTAACCATCAGGCCGCGCTCAGCCAGGAGATCCTCGATATCCCGGTAGCTTAGAGTGAACCTGAGATAGAGCCAGACGGCATGCCGGATGACGTCAGGTGGAAATCGGTGGCGGGAATAGGAGATGGGCTTCATGGCCCAAACCTAGCACATTCGCCCGCCCGTTGCTCGTTTCCGTGTCAATGCCCCAAAATGGCTTCTGCCCTGGCGAGGTCGCCCGGTTCGTTCGCGTTAAAAAACGGGTCGTAGGGTTCGATTGGCCAGTCCACAGTGGCGACACGGTACCGCTGCGTGAAGCGATCGATCTTACGCAGATCCTCGTCGACAAGCGCATGGCGCAGATCTCTCCTGATGCCAACTGGCCAAAGCGCGATGACCGGATGCGTGACACCGCCGGAGCTAGCGCAAGCAATCTCCGCATTATTTTTCTCCAGCCCCGCTTCCAGGCGCGTGACGAGATCGACAGGCAAAAAAGGCGTATCTGTTGGCACGCTGATCGCAAACCCCACGTTCGGACGGTGCACAGCGATCCAATCGAGGCCAGCGAGAATACCCGCAAGCGGACCTTTGAACCCCGCCACATCATCGGCGACGACTGGTAAGCCGAAGTCATTCAGTCTTGCTGCGTCGCCATTGGCGTTCAACATGAGACCAACGCATTGCGACCGCATCAATGCTACGACGCGTGCGAGAATGGATATGCCACCGATTGTTCGTAGCGCCTTGTCGCCACCGCCCATGCGTTGCGCCCGGCCGCCCGCGAGCAGTACGCCGAAACAGGTGTCATTCATCGATTGTTGCGCCTTTGCGATGCCCTCGCTTCGACTCCTCGGCGACGTAGGCCAGATCCTGATCGAAAACTATGCGATCCTCACCAGATAGAGCGACAAAACGTTTACCGCGCGCGCGACCGATCAGAGTTAGGCCGGTCTTGCGGGCTAGATCGACACCCGACGCAGTGAAGCCGGACCGCGAGACAAGTACCGGGATGCCCATACGCACCGTCTTGATCACCATTTCCGAGGTAAGGCGTCCCGTGGTGTAGAATATCTTATCGGCGGGATCCACCTTGTTGACAAACATCCAGCCAGCGATCTTGTCGACCGCATTGTGGCGGCCGACATCCTCCATATAGACGAGCGGCCGATCCGCAGCGCACAAGACGCAGCCGTGAATGGCGCCTGCCTCGAGATAAAGTGAGGGCGTCAGATTGATTGCATGGGTCAGCCTGTAGAGCCAGGAGGTGCGCAACTCCGCCTTCGGGAGCGCCACATCCTCGATCGCCTCCATGAGATCGCCGAAGGTTGTGCCTTGGGCGCAGCCCGAGGTTAAAGTGCGTTTTTTGAGCTTGTCTTCGTAATCTGTCCGCCGCTTGGTGCGTACGACGACGACATCGAGTTCTTCATCGAAATCGGCCCCGATCAACTCATCGTCCGGGCGCAGCATCATCTGATTCAAAAGATAGCCGATGCCGAGATAGGCGGGATGATCACCGATCGTCATCATGGTCACGATTTCCTGCGCATTGAGATAAAGCGTCAGTGCCTTCTCGGTGACGACGCGCGTCGTGATCCGCGCTCCGGTCTGGTCGATGCCTTCGACCTCGCGACTCAGATGTGGATCAACCGGATCAGGGTGGACAATATAGCTCGCAATCAAGTCCGCTAGGTCGGCCTCTTCCATGATCTTGGCCATGCTCTCCGTTGCGGCTTGTTGCAGACAGACTAGTTTAACTCACTCCGCCGCCACGCGAGCCTCAGCGCGCGTCACCTTGACTGCGCAGAATTTGAATTCGGGAATTTTTCCAATAGGATCCAAGGCGGGATTGGTTAGCAGGTTCGCGGCAGCTTCGGCGTAGCAGAACGGCATGAACACCATATTCTCGGGTACGTCGCGATCCGCGCGGACCTTGATCTCGACCGCGCCGCGCCGCGTCTCCAGCCGGACAAAATCGCCCGGCCACAAATTCATTCGGCGCAAGTCCCTCGGAGAAAGGTGGGCGACCGCTTCTGGTTCCAGGTTGTCCAGCACATTGGCGCGCCGCGTCATTGAACCCGTGTGCCAATGTTCGAGCAAGCGCCCGGTCGAGAGCACCATCGGATATTCGTCGTCGGGAACCTCGTCGGGCGCGACGACACTGGCGGGCACGATTCTTCCACGCCCTGTTTCGGTCGGGTAGCCTGTTGTGAAAATAATCTCATTGCCCGGAACATTGGGGCCATCGACCGGATAGGTGACGGCCCCCTCACGCTCAAGCCGCTCCCAAGTGATGTTCGCCAAGGACGGCATCAAGCTGGCCATCTCGGTGAACACTTCGGCGGGCCCCGAATAATTCCAATCGAGACCCATGCGCTTGCCGATCTCCTGGATGATCCAGAGATCCTGGCGCGCGTCGCCGGGCGGCGGCACCACCGGCCGTCCAATTTGGACGCGACGGTCGGTGTTCGTATATGTGCCGAGTTTTTCGGCAAAGGCGGATGCGGGCAGGATCACGTCGGCATGGAACGCCGTCTCTGTGACGAACAGATCCTGCACGACGAGATGCTCGAGCATAGCGAGCGCCCCCCGCGCGTGCTGCAGATCGGGATCCGACATCGCTGGGTTTTCGCCCTCGATATAAAGACCGGTGATCTCCCCCGCATGGACCGCATTCATGATCTCGACGACGGTCAGACCCCGTTGTGGATCAATCAACTTGTTCCAGAGTTGTTCGAAAGGCTCGCGCAGATCGGTTCGCTCGACCGGCTGATAGTCCGGCAGGAACATCGGAATGAGGCCGGCGTCGGAGGCGCCTTGCACGTTGTTCTGACCGCGCAAGGGATGCAGTCCCGTACCCGGACGGCCGATTTGGCCGGTAACCAGCGCAAGCGCAATCAGACAGCGCGAATTGTCGGTGCCGTGAACATGCTGGCTAATACCCATGCCCCAGAAGATGATAGAGGATTTGGCCGTCGCGTAGAGCCGCGCAACTTCGCGCAAGGTCTCGGCATCGATGCCGCAGATCGGAGCCATCTTCTCCGGGGTGAAGTCGACGATACGCGCCTTCAGGTCCTCGAACCCTTCAGTGTAACCTGTAATATATTGCTCGTCGGTTAGACCCTCGGTGATGATCGTGTTCAGCATGGCGTTAAGCAGTGCCACGTCGTTGCCTGGTTTGAAAGCGAGATGCTTGATCGCGTGACGCGACAGCGTCTGTGTGCGTGGATCAATAACGATCAGCTTGGCGCCCTTCTTCGCTGCATTTTTGATGAAGGTCGCGGCGACCGGGTGGTTGACGGTCGGATTGGCGCCGATGACGATGATGACTTCCGCCTCGAGGGCAGCGGAAAATGGCGCAGAGACAGCGCCCGAGTTTAGGCCTTCCATCAGGGCCGCGACCGAAGAGGCGTGGCAAAGCCTAGTGCAGTGGTCGACGTTGTTTGAGCCAAAGCCAGTGCGAACCAGCTTTTGAAAAAGATAAGCTTCCTCGTTCGAACCCTTGGCCGAACCGAAACCAGCGAGCGCCTTCACGCCTTTCTCATCTCGGATCTTGACGAGGCCACGCGCTGCGATGTCGAGCGCCTCCTCCCAGGAAGCTTCGCGGAAATGTGTGAAAGGATTGGCCGGGTCGACCTGATCGTTCGAGTCCTTCTTCACATTGGGAAGCCGAACCAACGGTTTGGTCAGTCGATGAGGGTGACTAATATAGTCGAAGCCGAACCGACCCTTGACGCAAAGACGATTATGGTTGGCTGGACCGTCAATCCCTTCCGCATAGATGATCTGTTCGTCTTTAACCTGATAGCGGACCTGACAACCGACTCCGCAGAAGGGGCACAGCGAATCAACCTCTCTATCCGCATAGACAACGCGAGTCTGGTGCTCATCGAGGAGCACCGCCGGCATAAGTGCTCCGGTTGGGCAAGCCTGCACGCATTCGCCGCAGGCGACGCAGCTCGATTCCCCCATGGGATCGTCGAAGTCGAACACGATTTTCGCGTCATGGTTGCGGTAGGCCATGCCAATCACATCATTGACCTGAACTTCGCGGCACCCGCGCAGGCAGAGGCCGCATTGGATGCAGGCATCAAGATTGACGCGCATGGCCGGATGACTGGCATCGCCAATCCAGCGTGCCGCCGCGGGGAAGCGGCTTTCTGTGACCTCCATGCGACCGGCCCAATTCCAAAACTTCGAATCTGGATCGTGTGAAGTTTCGCGGGGAGGCTGATCGGCGACGAGAAGCTCCATAACCATCTTCTGCGCTTTGGCAGCGCGCTCGCTCGCCGTTTTCACCTTCATGCCACTCGTCGGCAGGCGTTTGCACGAAGCCGCAAGCACACGTTCGCCTTCGACCTCGACCATGCAGACGCGGCAATTACCGTCGGCGCGGTAGTCGGCGGCGGGCAGATAGCAAAGATGCGGGATGTCGATTCCGGTCCTCTTGGAGACCTGCCAGATCGACTCTTCGGGAGACGCCTCGACTTGCCGTCCATCGAGTTCAAAGGTGATCTTGTCGCTCATTCCGCCGCTCCCTTGGGTGCGAACTCTTCCGGGAAAAATTTTATAACGGTCATCAACGGATTGGACGCCGCCTGACCGAGCCCGCAGATCGAGGCATCGTTCATGACTTGGCTCAGGTCCCCGAGCAAGTCCCTGTCCCAAACCTCTTTCTCCATCAGAATCGCGGCCTTTTGCGTGCCCGAACGGCAAGGCGTGCACTGGCCGCAGCTCTCGTCTTCGAAAAAACGCATGAGATTCAATGCTGCGGCCTTGATGTCATCCTGTTGCGACAGAACGATCACGGCGGCCGAGCCGATGAAACAGCCGTATTTCTCCAGCGTACCAAAATCGAGCGGAATATTATCCATGCTGGCCGGCAATATGCCACCCGACGCGCCACCCGGGAGATAGGCGCGCAACGTGTGGCCTTCCGCCATTCCGCCACAGAATTCGTCGATCAGCTCACGGATCGTCACGCCAGCGGGCGCGAGCTTGACACCGGGCGACTTGACCCGCCCGGAAACCGAGTAGCTGCGCAACCCATGCCTCTCGTTGCGGCCATGGCTCGTCCACCAGCCCGCGCCTTTCTCGACAATGTCGCGGACCCAGAACAGGGTTTCTACGTTGTTGATCAGCGTCGCACGGTTAAAAAGTCCAACCTGAAACGGATAAGGCGGCTTGTGGCGAGGGAGCCCGCGCTTGCCCTCCAAGCTTTCGAGCATGGATGATTCTTCGCCGCAAATATAGGCGCCGGCGCCCCGCCGCAAATGGATCGCCGGGCCACCCGGCGGCAATTTAGCGATCTCGCGCTGCAGAATAATCCGGCACGCTGGATATTCGTCGCGCATATAGATGTAGATGTCCGGCGCCTCCACGACATGCGCGCCGATCAACATGCCTTCGAGAAACCGGTGCGGGTCGGTTTCGAGATAGAAACGATCCTTGAACGTGCCGGGCTCACCTTCGTCGCCATTGACCGCCATGAGCCTCGGGCCACGCTCGCCGAGCACCGAGCGCCATTTTCGTGCGGTCGGAAAACCGGCACCGCCGAGACCGCGAAGGCTCGCCGTATCGAGGGCTTGCAGGAGCGATTCGTTGGCAACAGCGCCAGAGCGCAGACGTTCGAGAAGTTTGTAACCGCCGTTGGCGACATAATCGGTGTAGCCGATATAATCGGGAATATGTGGGTGCGTCTCGCCTTGCTCGACCGCGGCGAGCACGCCCAACGACGTTGCATGATCGACGAAGTAATGTCCGACCTCGGCGACCGGCGCGGTGTCGCAGCGCCCCACACACGGGGCGCGCACGACGCGGACATGCGGTCCGGCTCCCGCGCGCACCGCGTGCAGGAGCTTGTCAGCGCCGAACAATGCGCAGGTAAGGGAGTCGCAGATACGGACGGTCAGCGGCGGGATCGGCGGATCGTTTTCGTTCAAGACATCGAAATGGGCGTAGAAAGTCGCCGTTTCGAAAACTTCTGCTAGGGACAGCCTCATCGCATCGGCGAGCGCAGCAAGATGCGCTGCAGATATCTGATGGTAGGTATCCTGGATCAGATGCAAATGTTCGATAAGGAGATCACGCCGTCGCGGGCGCTCGCCTAGGAGCGCTTCGATCTCTTCCAGGGCGCGCGGATCGATTTGACGCCCTTTAGGAGTCGATTTGGCCCGCCTGATACCTTCGCCCGGATGGTCGTAGGTCTGAACGCTCTGGTTCCGGTCACCCCCCATGGGAAACTGTATCCTTCTGATATGGCCAAAGCTTTACTATGTTGTTCTCTTTTATAATTGGTTATAGCGGAGGTCTCAAGGGCTTAGGATTGCTACCGGACGGCACCGGCTCGAATAAGCGGTAGTATCGGTTTCCGCGACGGTGAGATATGGTGTCGATCTCTCCCGCCACAATTATAAAACAAGCTCGTCCGTAGCTTGGTCCAAGATGTACTTTTGCACGAATCGGTGTCCCGAGCCATCCGAAATCGAACAGGGCAGTGTTATTCAGCTGCAATGACAAAGATGCTTTTTCCCGTCTCGTATGCAGATAGACCAAGGGCAAACAGAGTTTCGAGAGCTAACGGATCAGACCGTAATCAATATAGGCCACCTTATCTCCCGGCATCACATTAGTGACGTCCTCAGGCAATTCGACGAAACCATGGGTGCGGGTAAGCGAAGTTAAAACCGCTGCACCTTCGACCGGATATTTTTCAGCGATTGCTGCGCCCGTCGCATCCATCCGCAAAGACGTGCGAACATATTCGCGCCGGCCCTTTTTCTTTTTATAGGCAAATCCAGAGGTAACCGGAAGCAGCCTCGCAGGTTCGTGCAAGGCGCCTTCGAGCGCGGCGATCAAAGGCCGCACGACATAGATAAACGTGACGAAGACTGCTACCGGATTACCGGGCAGACCGACAAATGGTGTACTTTCGATTATGCCCATCGCGACAGGTCGCCCCGGCTTGATCGCAAGTCGCCAGAAAAACAAGGAACCATTGTCGGAAATCGCTGCTTTGACGTGATCCTCTTCCCCGGTCGAAACTCCGCCAGAGCTCAAGACAAGATCATGAGTTCGCGCCGCCGCACGAAGCGCGGCGCCGATTTGCAGCGGATTGTCAATGAGAATACCTAGATCGGTAACCTCAACGCCAAGGCGGTGGAGAAGACCGTGTAATATAAACCGATTGGCGTCATAAACAGTCGCCGCGCGCAACGGTTCACCCGGTGAAACAATCTCGTCGCCAGTCGAAAAGATTGCCGCCTTCAGTTTGCGTCGCACAACGAGCGCCTTGACGCCGAGCGCCGCGGCAAGACCCACATCCTCGGGCGCCAGCCGGCGCCCTTGCCTCAACGCTTCTTCGCCGATTTGGACGTCCTCGCCGCGCAGGCGCCGGTTCGCGCCCTTCCCGAGGCCAGCAGGCAGTGCCACTGAACCATCATCGAGGACCCGGCAATCCTCTTGCATGAAAACCGTGTCCATCCCATCCGGCATGGCGGCGCCTGTGAAGATTCGCACCGCTTTTCCCGAGATATCATTCGTCGCGAGGCTATGCCCAGCAGCCACTTTGCCCGCAACAGGAAGAACGGATTCCCCTTTTGCGAAGATATCGCAAAATCGAACTGCATAGCCATCCACGGCGGAATTATCGAAACTTGGCAAATCAATTGGCGCTGCCAGTGCTTGTGCCAAGACGCGTCCGTGGGCCTCGATGAGATCGACCGTTTCTGTAGCATCGATGCAAGGCACGCGCATGAAAAGTAGCTCGACCGCATCGCTTACCGGAATTAGCGAACCACTAACTACGAAACTATCCTTGCTGAGTTGCGCCATGATGACGTGTTTCCTCAAGAACCCGGACGAAACCGATATCGCACAATCGGTGCGCGACATCTTCGTGGGAAAGAGCATCGACGAAAGCTTGCACGGGCTTATCTTCGTGCCGACTACGCAAAATCGCGAAGTCGTAATGCTCCTCTGCGACAGGCAAAAACCCAAGGCCATAGGCGCGCGCCACGGGCTCGATTGCTATGCCCCAATCGGCGCGGCGCTGCGCTACTGCCGCGGCAACCGCGTTATGTGATTTCGGCTGGTTCCAATAGCCATTCGGGCGCGCTGTTCCGATCAGCCGATCGATCATGATCCGGGTGCCCGCACCTTGATTACGGTTGACCATATGGCAATCCAGATCGGCGAGCGCGGCGGCGATCGCTTCGACTACCGTGCGGCCTTCAAAGCGGCTATCCCCTAAGCGAAATACGATGCCTTGCATGCGCCGCCAGCCATCGACGAGGGTCAGATCGGGCCCGAGGAACGGCACGTTATATACTTCCGATTCCGCGTCCATCAGATGGATTGGCGCAATATCGCATTCGCCGCGTTTGACCGCCGCGAGGCCGCCCATGCTACCGACAGCAACACTACGCACACTCAGTCCAGCTGCGATGAGACGATCGATCACAAACTCGAGCCCGAGGCAATGGGAACCTATGATTGCGAGATCTGGAACATGCAGCTTGGGATCAAACAAAGTGACCCGTGCGGTTTCCCCCTCGGCGATATGATCGGCTAGAGCCTCGATCGTCAAAAAGCCATCAGCTTGCGCAAAGGCCGAAATCGACCCGGATCCCTTGGCCAAAGGAAAAGCATTGAGGCCCGATTTTCCGTGCGTCAAAGCTACCATGACGAACTCGGCGCGCCCTAGATCAGACATGATGCGGACCGACGACGTCGCCTCGATCGAGACGTCTGTGCGTGCTGAAAGTCCACCCATCGCCCGCAGTACAGGTACAACGAAATCATGGAAAGTGAACATTGCCGAAGTCGGGAAGCCAGGCAGGATGACGATGGGTTTGCCCTCTGCAACCGCGAGGCAAAGCGGCTTGCCCGGTTTCAGCGCCACGCCATGCGCGATAATTCCGGGCTGACCGAGATGAGACACGATCCGATAGGTGAGATCGCCCGCACTTTTGGATGTGCCGCCGGATAGGATCACCATGTCACAGGTCGAAAGCGCCTCGCGTAACGCGCATTCGAGTGCGGCCTCCTCGTCGCGGATCGCCCCAAACGAAAGGGCCTCGCCCCCATTTTCATTCACCGCCGCGGCGATGATCGGAGCGTTCGAGTCATAGATGGTCGCCGGGCGTAACGGGTTGCCCGGTTGAACGAGTTCATCTCCGGTCGATAGGACGCCGACGCGGGGACGACGGTAGACAGGTACGCTCGCCACGCCGCAGGCCGCCAGCATGCCAATTTCACGTGAGCCGATGCGTCCGCCGCGCCGCAAAAGCGTCTCGCCTCGCGCAATGTCGCTGCCGGCATAGCCAATGTTCTGGCCCGGGGACACGCTGCGTCGCACGAGAAGATGGGTAGTCCCGTCAGGGTCGGAATGTTCGACCATGCAAACAGCGTCCGCACCACGCGGCAACGGGCCTCCAGTCGCGATTGGCGTTGCCGTGCCGCTCGCAACTTCGAGCTTCGGGGCGATGCCGCATGCGATGGTCTCATTATTCAACATCAGCCGGACGGGCGCGGCCTCAGTCGCTTGCGCGATGTCAGCCGCGCGGACCGCAAAACCGTCGACCAGCGAGCGGTCGAAAGGCGGTACGTCAATCGGCGAGCGAAGTGTTTGTGCGAGCACGCGGCCGAGACTCGAGGCGAGCCCAACCGTTTCTCCGCCGAGCGGCTCCATAGCGAGATGACTCTGGAAGCGCGACGCCGCCTCCTCGCGCGAGAGCACCGTGAGAAACTGGTCTTGCGCGCCCGGTACTTGCAGGGTTGCGTGATTGACTAACATATCTTTCACGATTGAACCTCGCTAATCTTTGTTCTTGGCATTGCTCTTGGTTAGCCGATTTGAGCGGCTCAAAGGAACTGCCCAAAAACATGTTGCCCAGCAGCATATCCCTCGCATTCGGGCGCCACCAGCAGCCAGGCATCGGCATGCGCTATTGCGACCCAGGGAATATCACCGATCGCCAAAGGCTGCCACCTTGGACCTGTGTCCGCCCCTGAAGCGCGGCGCAAAAGAACGAGATCGCTCATTCCCGGATTCGAGACAATTTTCCGTGTCAACGGCAATACCTCCCCATGGTCCAGCCCATTCGCTCCAGTCAGCCGGCGCAGGCATGGCCGGGCAAGCAAAAGCCACGCCGCGAGCACACTTTCGATTCGCTCCGGTGTGAAAACGACCGGGACGGAATTTTGGGCAGACCCAGTCCGAAGGAACCCACCTCCCATTGTCTCTCCCGGCCGTATGGCGACACCGTGGACGAGAACTCCTCCCGCGCTCGCTAGTGTTTGGATCACAGGATAACCCGATCCAAGGGTGCCAATCGCAATGATGAAGTCGGCACTCGGACGCGATATTACTTCGGCCAAATTGTCCGATACTGTCATGTCCGGCGCGTACAAGCAGCATTCCGCGCCTTCCTTGGTGGACAGTGCCGCGACCCAAGCTACAATTCGATCCGCGCACCCCAAATCGCCGAACGACACGATGGCTACGCGTGGAATACGAAGGCTCACTTCATCGATCCCAGCAAGACGAAAAAGCGCGATATGATCTGGCCGCAGCCTTGCCCCGGCCGAGACAATTACGTCACCGGCAGCAAAATCGCCTCCGGTTGTACGCACGTTTTCGCCTGGAGCGGCGGGGCTAAGAATTTCGATCGGGCACGAGAATGCATTGACCCCCGACAACGGCAGAACTGCATCGGCATGGCTTGGCATAGGATCGCCGCAGGCAATGCGACGGGGCGGCGTGCTCGTAAACCCCGGCGCATAGGAAGACGCGCCAAGCGTATCTTGCGCCGCCACGGCCCATCCGTCGCCTAGAGCGATCGGAGAACATGGAACGGCGATAGGGGCGCGAATGGGCGCGGCCACAATTCGTTCCGCCGCGTTTTCGATTCCCATCTCGACGGGAGCTAGCTCAACGCAATAGGCCACAAGCGCCGTCAAGGCCTGTGAAACTGGCGTCAAACGGTCGAATCCGCGCCAATCAACCACCCGTTGCATCTCGCGAAAATTGCTCAAAATACACTGTTCCACTGGAACCGGAAGCCTACATACATTGCGCTTCCTGCGGATTGAACTTATAGCGAATAGAACATAGGACCGCCAAGTTGAATTGGGCTCCTCTCAATCTGCGTGGATTGCAATGCCCTTTACCGGCGCTGCGGACCCGTAAAATGCTGCGTACGCTCGCGCCCGGCGAGCTTCTCATCGTCGAGTGCACGGATCCACTCGCAATTATCGACATTCCGCATCTCGTGCGTGAGACAGGCGACACACTAGAACGCCAGGACGCGGCGGATGGACTCTACGTTTTCTACATCAGGCGGAAAACACCATAAGTGCGAGAAGCTTCGGCAGCACCTATACCCCAGCGGCAATTCGATGGCGGCGGAGAGGAGCCTTTAAGCTGAGACGGGTCGTTGCGAGACGGATGAATGCGGGGATTGTTTTGTCGTAGCACTCGTAGTCGCGCTTAAGGCCGCGGCGGATCTAGGAGAGGGTTCGCCCGACTATCCATCGCAAGACGACGAGCCCTGGGGATCAGAGCGCTTGCCGCCGCGATTCGCCGCAAACATCGATTGATCCGACTCAACAAGTTCTTTGATCGGCGATCTTGTTTGGGTTGAATTTTGTGCCCCAATATTTTATTTCATTCGGATGCCAGATAAGCCCGGTAGGCCACGGAGACGCCCGTTCGATCCAAGTTTGTTGGGCAAACTCATCGTCGATTTATCAATCGGGGATTTAGAGGACCGGGGGCCAGCACTAAGGGGAAAGAAAATCTTCGGCTGTGGCTTCGGGCCGAACAAGCTCTGCGTTTCGTGTGAACAAACTCTCATCAGAAAAGGGCACCCACATTCTCAACCTTCTTGTCGAGGGCAATACGCTTCGTACAACGAGTCGGATTGCGGACCTATTGTTTGACACCATCGCCACGCTGTTCATCGAAGCAGGAATTGCCTTTGCCGAATACCAGGACAGGATCTTCAGAACCTGCCATGCAGGCGGCTTAACGTGACAAAATTTGGTGCTTCGTCTGCGTCACAAAGCACGCACTGACGCCAGAGCTGCACCGGATGGCGCCGGCAATGTTTGGACTTGGGTCGCTATCGGCGAAAGATCGTTCCGTCGTGGCACATTGGAGACCGCACCAGTGAAACCGCATCGATTTTTGTTGCCGATCTGGCGGCGCGGCTCACAAGTCGCGTCCGGATCGCAACGGACTGTCATCGTCTAAACCTTGTGGCAGTTGAGGAGTTATTCGTCCCAGGCGTTGACGACGCCATCCTTTTAAAGCTCTACCGTGGTGCCCCCGAGGGCACTCCGAAGCACGATGGCACTGCCGGACGCGATGGGGCAGTTAAATTGTCTATCGAAGAGGAACACGGTCCCAACCATGTCTCGATATCGTATGCAGATCGCTTAAACCTTGCTATGCGCGTCAACATGTGGCGGTTCCCGGAGCTAACAACTGCATTCCTCGAAAAGATCGAAAACCACGCCTTTTCAGTCGCGCTCCACTATATGCACTACAATTTTTGTCGTGTTCATAAGATGTTACGGTGACACCAGCGATGGCTGTGTGAGTGACTGATAAACCCTGGACGATCGCCGATATGGTTGCTGTCTTGGAAGCTGGGAAGTAACGTAGTGTCCATCGTCTGGGCTTTTGGGCAGGGAGCCGCCTTAAAAGAAGCATGAATCAGCATCAGTGGTTCGAGAGCCGCATCGTTTACGCCTAAAGAAAATTTGTAACAAACAAGTTTCGCTAATATCCAAAAGGCCGGAGGAGAGCGGTGAGAGGGATCTTCCATGACTGAGGGCGTTTCAGCGTTGGACCTCGTGCTCGTTGGCGATCCGACGCTTTATTCCATCGTCCGGCTCTCGCTGTTTGTAAGCTTGTCGGCGCTCACCATCGCGTCATTTATCGGTATGCCACTCGGCGCTTTCCTGGCGCTAGTCCATTTTCCGGGACGGACGTTCCTTGTCGTCGTCACCAATGCCTTCATGGGTCTACCGCCCGTCCTAGTTGGGCTTGCTGTCTTTCTGTTGCTGTCTCGTTCGGGACCATTGGGTTTCCTTGGTATCCTCTTTACGCCGAGAGCAATGATTGTTGCGCAGGCCCTCCTCGTCCTGCCGATTATCGCAGCGCTTACGCGGCAGACCGTCGAGGATCTCTGGATGGAATACCGTGACGAGCTGACGGCGATGCGTATCGGTCCATTCCGGCGCGTGCTTACTCTTCTGTGGGACGCCCGCTTTAGCCTCGTGACGATATTGCTGGCTGGCTTCGGCCGTGCGGCGGCAGAGGTTGGGTCATTGATGATCGTAGGTGGAAATATCGACGGGTTTACTCGTACCATAACTACTACGATTGCGCTCGAGACATCGAAGGGCGACCTTCCACTTGCCATGGGCCTTGGGCTCGTGCTGATCGTTATCATCATTATAGTCAATGCAGTGGCATGGAGCGTGCGGCGCGTCGCCGAAATCCGCGGGGTATAATCTCATGCGCCCGCCCGTAAGTGATCTGCCTATCGTTCTACAGGACGCCAGCTTCAGCATCGGCCAGCTTACGATCCTCCACCATATCTCGCTCAGCCTTGAACCCGGGGCTCCGACCGTGCTGATCGGGCCGAATGGATCGGGTAAGACAACTCTGATCCGGGTTGCTATGGGGCTTTGCTGCCCAACAGCGGGGTCGATTACATGGGGTGGGCGCGCCCATTCGCACGGGGATCGGCGCGCGATGGTATTCCAACGCCCGGTCATGCTGCGCAGGACGGCGGCCGCCAACGTCGCGTTCGCCCTTGCGGCGGCCGGGATTAGCCGGAACGCACAATCGGCGCTCACCGCTGAACTACTCGGCAAGGTTGGTCTTAAAAATCTTGCCTTTCGCCAAGCCCGCCGCCTCTCTGGCGGTGAACAACAGCGTTTAGCACTAGCGCGCGCGCTCGCCCGCGACCCGGAGATCTTGTTCCTCGATGAGCCAACAGCGAGCCTTGACCCGGCGGCAACCAAAGCCGTCGAAGACATCATCCGCGCTATAGCCGCAAGTGGCATCAAAATTGTGATGACGACTCATGATCTTGGCCAAGCGAGCCGGCTCGCTGGCGAAATCATATTCCTCGTGCGCGGACGCATCGTCGAGCACGCATTCGCCGAACGTTTTTTCACGTCACCCGCAACTTCAGAGGCCGCCGCATTTCTACGTGGCGACATCGTAATCTGAACACAAAGGAGTCTCCCATGCCGATTCGACATTTCTTGTTTGCCACCATCATTGCCTTGACGACCGCATCTAACGTAACCGCGTCTGCTCAGGAGAAATCGATCGTGGTCGCATCGACCACATCGACGCAAGATTCCGGTCTGTTCGGCTACCTATTGCCGATCTTCAAGACGAAGACTGGCATCGACGTGAAGGTGCTCGCACAGGGCACCGGCCAGGCGCTCGACACCGCCTCGCGCGGCGATGCCGACGTCGTCTTCGTCCATGACAAGGTGGCGGAAGAGAAGTTCCTGGCTGATGGTTTCGGCGTGCGGCGCTTTCCAGTCATGTACAACGACTTAATTTTGGTCGGTCCGCGGAGCGATCCCGCGAGCATAAAAGGAGAGAAGGATATCGCCGCGGCACTCAAGACGATTAACGACAAGCAGGCACCATTTGTCTCACGCGGCGATCGCTCCGGAACGAACAAGGCCGAACTTGCGCTGTGGAAGGCCGCCGGCGTCGACATGACAAAAGATAAGGGAGCCTGGTACCGCGAGATCGGCCAGGGCATGGGTGCGACGCTCAACGCTTCGGCAGAGATGAGTGCCTATACGATCTCCGACCGCGGAACCTGGATCTCGTTCAAGAACAAGGGCGAGAGTCTCATCATGGTAGAAGGCGATAAACGCCTGTTCAACCAGTATGGTGTCATGCTGGTGAATCCCGCGAAGCATCCCAACGTGAAGAAAGAGTTCGGCCAGCAATTCATCGATTGGTTGATCTCACCGGAGGGGCAGAAACTAATCGCTAGCTACAAAGTTAATGGGCTGCAGCTTTTTTATCCCAACGCCAACAAGCATGAGCCGTGACGATCACACAAGCTGTTCAACTTCATGCATTTTTGGAAAGCACGCCATGGAAATCGATCCGGACATTGAATGCGATCGAATGTCTGCAAAAAATAATGGAAAGGGCGAGTCAAGATCCGGACCCTGCTAACCTCGACGTAAACATGTTTTTCTGGATTGCTAGCTTTTGACTAGATCACGATGCGGACGGCTGCCGAAGCCTCGACGAAAGGCCATGCGATCAGACGATTGACCCCGCCGTATGATCGGGCAACATCGTCTTTAAAAGGCCGCCTTACGGCGCGCCAACAGCGCTCAGAACCCCGACTTTGACTTTCCGGGACAGGGCGGCGGGAACGCTAGAAACACATGTCCCCGGATTTTCCCCAGGTTCGACGCCGGACTTTATCGCCTGCGCAACGTCATCGAACGAACGTCCTGCCGTTCGTAAAACTTTCGGGTCATTGCTACCGGCCTATGCCAGCACGGACGCACCAAAAATCATGCTTGCTATAGAACGCATGAGCCTCCCGGTGGGTCAGTCCGCCGAATGCATCGGCGAAGTCGGAAAATTCACTATCGGATATGCCCGCGCCGCACCAGTCGGGATGCTCATGGCAGGCCCGTTCGATAAGGCCGTCATCCCATGAGAGGCTGTAGGCAATATTCTTTAAAGCTTCGTAGCATGACCAGACAGTCATCATACGCGGGAACCGCTCCCGGTCGATGACGAAAATGGATTCCTCCTCGTCGGTCAACTGCCACCAGTCGCCACCGTTGTACCGCTCCGAGTCTTCAGCAGCGCTCCGCTCCAAGTCGGCGGTTTCGGATTCAACTTGGTCTTTCAGGGTCCGAATCTTTTTATCGCCAGTCATGGGTTGATGCCTCGCGCCACGGGAGAAAAATCGTGCTGCAGCGATAGCCATAGCACGGTTTGGCGCGGCGGCTTTGCTTTCCGCAAAACGTTTTGCCCACTGATTTAGATCGCGCGGGCGTTTGGGCGTCTTTGTCATTTGTTAAGCCGCCATGCTGCAGCATGTTTAAGCATCACTTCGTTCGCCACGCTATCGGCTTCGCGTCGAGTAGCGTAAGACTGCGGGGATCGAATATGAATTTGACTACCCTCGCAAACCGTCCATCGGAACCGGCACACGTTCAAAGGGTCAGCCTCAATCCTAACCGTGAATGGATGAATTTCGCCCATGTTTGCATTATGGGGCTATAGAGGCGACCTAGCCAGAGTAAAATATGTTGCCTTATTCAAACTGGCCAATTTTCGGTTGAATGGACGCTGCGAAGGCACGCAGATCGGCTGGGGAGGCGATCTCAAGAAAAAGCGGCTCGATTTGACGGATTGGGAGAAAACGAGATCCAACGCGCTGGCCAATTCTTACCGCTCCGGCAATTTGTGGATTTGCAGCGCGATCGCCCCCGCTGGGCTGCTATCATACTGCCGATGACTGTTAAGGCCGAGGCGTGAGGAATTTACCGAGCCGAAAGCGCCCTTCGTTAGAAAGTACGCAGGACGTTACCAGTTTTTTGACGTCCTTAGCAGCTTCAGAGCGGAGGCGGGCGCGTTCGCGGCGTTCCGCGTCTGTCATAACCCCCCAAGCTTGATTGTTGTTTGAAATGCCCCATTTCACGCAAGCTGAGGCAGCCAATCCGAGGATCTCACAATGGCAGAGAAAACCGAACCGGCGCTGGAAGACATACTCAAGACCATTCCTAAGCTTGACGTTCCCGATTTGGAAAAAGTGTACAAGAAGGTCATAGAGGTAGGTCACCAGAAAAAAGCACCTTTTGCCAGCACATTCGCAATTGGCTCGGGATCGCACGGGTAGGTGGTTGCTCAAAATCGCCCCGCCTCAAGCCATTTTGACCGCATGACACGCGCCGGTTGCGCGCTCGCAGGGTTTCAAAATCCCTGCATCCATTTGATGTATGTCACTGTTGGCCTCGCCGGTTTCGGATCGGAAACCCGCTGGATCTCATTCTCCAATCGCAGCCCGGATGCTTTCAGCCCTTCGAGCGCGGCTTGTGCGAGGCATCGGCAATCGAGGGGTTCATTGCGCGCGTTCGCGGTCTTCGTCCAAACTCGTGTTGCAACGCCCTTGTGATAGCGCCTGATCGGCCGCTCTGACGTCAGCCCCTCGTACCAATCGAGGCCGCGCCCTATCGGGAAATGACAAACCCCAGGCCCCTCGCGATCCTCGATCCGCAGCCTTGCAGCAAGTGCATCCTTCAAAGCTTCCGTGCCGATGATATAGACCGCAGTCGCCCGCGTCCTGCCCGGCCGGATCGGCTTCCTTGGCCAAGGCGGCATGCCCACGGGCCAGTTCGAATGGAATGGCAAGCATCCAG